>CAZQUE010000010.1:0-92080 GCA_964596185.1 uncultured bacterium
CAGGAATGGTGTAAATATCCGGAGCCCAGCTGACGCAGGCGTCGATTTTCGGGTCGGAAACGAAAGCTGCGGCGGCTTCAAATGCTGTGGATGTGTATCTGTGAGTAACTTCATCAAGGCCAATGCCGGCATTTATCAGCAGATTGCTGATGAAATACTGTGAGGGGCTGTTCTGTGCATAAACGATTGTTTTGCCTTTCAAATCAGCAACCGAGCGAATCTTGGTGCGGCAGACGATACCGTCGCCACCGCTTGACCAGTCGACCTGCTGGAAAATTCGGGGGGCGGTGCGGCTGTCTTTCATCAGGCCGGGCGCGAAAAGAGCTATCATGTCGAGGGTGCCCCAGAGCACGTGACTGTTGCCTGAGGCATAAGCATCACGAGCGGCAACCGGGTCGTCGATCAGTTTCAGATTGACCTTGAAGCCGTATTTTTTAAAAAACACGCTGTCTTCGTTGGGAGCGAAGCCGTTGTTGGCGGCGATAATCGGTAGCCATCCGGCCCAGACGTTGATTGGGAAAACCACGACTTTTTCTTTTTCGTCCCATTGATAGTTGGAAGTTCCGCTGACTGGCGGGAGAGTTTCGCGGGGGACAAATTTGTATTCTTTAACAGTAGTGACCGAATTGGTGTCGGGGGCTTCGACCTGCTGGGCTTCCTGGGCATAAAGGCCAAGGCTCAGCATGGTCATAGCCAAAACCAGAATAATATTTTTGAATAGATTTCTCATAATTCCTCCGGTTGATTAGTTCTTTTCCATGGGACCCATGCCGCGTTCGGGCACTGGTTCGATGGTTTCGACGTCTTCTGGGGTAACGGTGGCGTCCATGCCGCTCATGGCCATGAATTCTGCCAGGGCAGCGTCGCCAAGAGCTTCCTGTTCACTTTCTTTCATGACCAGTTCTGAGTTGTCATAGGTGCCTGAAGCTACGCGAGCTTTGCCTGCAGCCTTGTCACGTCTTTCGTGCAGAAGTTCGGTTACCCGGTTGATGGTGTCGCCGCTGCCGCCGATTCCACTGATCATGCCTTTAGCCATTTCCTGGAGTTCGGCCTGAGCTTCGAGCATTTCAGTTTCACTGACCAGAGCCTGCAATTTTTCAATCTTGTGCTGAGCTTCTCTGATAGCGACATCACGAGAGCGCTCAAGATCTTTGAAGGTTTTTTCAGCAATCTCGAGTTGCTGCTGGTTTTCTTCAAGCTGGGTTTTTACGGTTTGCAGTTGAAGTGCCAGTTGTCCGGCCACGCGTTTGTTGCCGGCCTTGATATTGGCGGTGATTTTTGCGGTGAGCTCTTTTTCTTTTGCTGAAAGAGTTTTGATCTGACGCATCAGGCGTTCGGTGAACGCAGCGTGGTTAGCCAGGTTTTCGTTGAACCTGGAGATCTGATTTCTCAGGTTTTCTTTTTCTGCTTCGATCAGTGCTTCGGGGTTGCTTGATTCAAGGCCTTTGATGAAAAGACCGAAGAATCCTCGAATAATATTCATTAACCGCTTGAACATTCATCTAACTCCTTTACGATTTATCTTTCTGGGGTAAATACCTGGATTTCAACACGTCGGTTCAGAGCGTGATTCAGTGGGTCTGAAGGATCGGCAGGCTCATCCCAGCCTTTGCCGGTCACGACGAACTTTTCTCGTGGGAACTTATATTTGCGAACCAAGGCGGCCCTTACCGAATTGGCGCGATCTCCGGAAAGGTCTTTAACGGCTTTTTCGGGGACTTTGCCTTTCATCGAACTGTCGGTATGGCCGACGATTGCCACGGTTGCACGATCATACTGACCGACCATTCTGGCGATTTTTTCCAGGGTAGCGTCTACTGTCGGGTCATAGAGGCTATTCGGAATCGCCTGGCCAAATTCATCGTGTTCTGGTTCATAAATGTTGTCGGAATTCGGATAAAAATTGATTCTCACGGTCTGGGTAAGAACCGGGGCTTCGGCTGAGACCTTTTTATAGCTAGTTGAAACGAATCGGTTAACCTGGACTTCGCGTTGGTCGGCAAACATTTTCTTTTCAGCAAATTTCTTGATGATCGAAAAATCGACGACTTCATCGAAGCGCACCGGTGTGCCTATCAGGCCGAGTTCGCGATAAACATAAATAATATTTTTCCAGGTTCTCTCGAAATTGGTTGGGCTGTTCTTATTGAGGAAGAAATTCTGGTTCTCGGCGAAATTGGTAATGTAGGCATCTGCTTCCATTGACTTGATGTCTTCGAGTTTCATGCCGTAACCATCAGCCATGTGTTGAAAGGCTTTGGTTTTTTTTGTTTGATCTTTGAGCATGCTCATGCCTTCAAAGATGCCGGCCACAAGGCCTTCGATTATTTCTGGGTGATCTTTGGCAAAGTCGGCACGTGCGGCCCAGACGTCGGTGATGAGTCGGTTTGCATCGGCAGTCGTGGTAAGAATGCGCGTTCCGGAGATTTTTTCGGGAATGGTATAGATGTCCGGGGCCCAACTTACGCAGGCATGGATGCTGGTGTCGGAAACAAATGCCGCGGCAGCCTCAAATGCAGTTGAAGTGTATTTGTGATTGACTTTATTTAGTGGGATGCCGGCATTGATGAGCAGGTTGGTAATAAGATACTGAGACGGGCTGTTCTGGGCATAAACGATGGTTTTGCCTTCAAGATCTTTGATGGATCTGATATTGCCGCGAACCACAATTCCGTCGCCGCCGTTGGACCAGTCTATCTGTTGAAAAATTCTCGGAGCGGTTCGGCTGTCTTTCATCAGGCTGGGAGCAAACAGGGCGATCATATCGAGAGTGCCCCAGAGTATGTGCGATTCGCCGGCAGCAAAGGTGTCGCGCGCGGTAACCGGATCATCGATAAGTTTGAGATTCACTTTGAAGCCGTATTTTTTGAAGAAGACACTTTCTTCATTTGGAGCAAAGCCATGGTTGGCGGCAATGATCGGCAGCCAGCCAAACCAGACGTTGATCGGAAAAACAACGACTTTGTCATTTTCATCCCATTTGTAGGCGGAAACGCCAGATACGGGCGGTAGAGTTTCTTTGGGCACGTATGAGTATTCCTGAACACTGGTGATACCCTTTGAGTCAGGTGATTCAACGGTGACTTTTCCGGTGTTGGCATTGCTCGCACCGCCGGCTGGACTTTGTGAAGAATTGCCGGTTGTCGGAGTCAACGCAGTTTGCGGATCAGTCCCAAAAATTTTGCTTTTCAGTTCCGGTGAAAAAGAAATTGCGGCGGCTGCAATACAGCCGATCACAAAAACGAACATGACAAATTTGCCTAGTGGAGTCGGGCCTAATTCGTTGCTCACTTCATCCTCCTAACAGTTTTTCCTGGTGTGACAATAGCTTTAACTGCCTATTCTCTGAATTATATATAATACCGACTTTTATAGGGGCAAAGCAACCAATTTTTAGGAAAACAGCGCGGGATTTAAGGTAAAAAGGGTTGATATGCCGCTGATAAAAATTTCGGTTGCGGAGCATTTTGGCAAAATTGTTGCCTTATAGTGAAAACAAGGCTGATTCGTGCCGATAAACCTGCCATGAAAAGAAAAATCATCATGCTGGTCATTCTATTGTTCTGGCAAAGGGCGGTTATTGCCAAAACCGGGCCGACTTTGCTGCGCGATAAAAAATCAGACGGCATCGAGGTAATTTACGGGATCGGCCCGACGATAAAATATAAAAGAATATCTGCTCCCCACGACTTTGGTGGTGATATGGCCGTTTGGGGTGCGCGGATTTTTGCAGGTCGATTGAGAGATCCGGCGCTTGGATTGGTATATCAGGCCGGGACTCTAAATGGCAACAGCATGAAGTTCAATCTGGAAATGGGCGGATTTACGCTTGAAGACTCTTTCAGAGAGGACTCGCGAGTAAAATGGCGCGCCAGCTTTGGTGTTGGCAATTATAAATTAAGAACGATTGCTTCTGGCCTGGTTCTGAATCAGGGTTCTTTTACCTTTTTCGAGCCGATGGTTCTGGGAATTTTGCCGCTATCCCGCCACATTGTTCTGGAGTTTGGTGCCGGCTATACTTTTGCTGCCGGCTCCGGAGTTCGAATCGAGGGTCTGGCATTGCAGTCAGAGCTTTTGTTGGGCAAATTCTAACTTTTCTTCTGATTGTAAATTTTGTCTGAGCGGTCGAAGGCGTCCTTGTAATTTATGTCGGCACTGCAGATCAGGTCATACATGCGCAGAGCCTCGTCAAATTTTTTGGTTCCCTCGAGGGCAAGCCCGGTTCGGTAGAGAATATCCTTGATTGGCTCATGCATCAGCTCTGGGTCAATGTCGAGGGTTTCGACAATTTCCATGGCCATAATTGCCTCTTTGGTTTCGAGCAGGGCATTGGCAAGCAGCAAGCCGATCTCCTGATTTCTTTCGGAAGCATAAAGTGGGTTGAGTAGTTCGATGACTTCTTTCCATTTTTGGCGCCCGGAAAGCTCTCTTGCTTTTGAGAGCTGGGCCAGACTGTTTTCAGCAGGTTCAGAAGGCTTGACAGGTTTGGGCATTTCCGGCTGCGGGATCTCGTCAAAATTTTCAGAAATATCGACCGGGGTTCGGGTTGCGGATTGGTTGCCGCCAAGTTCTTCTGGCAGCTCACTGGCGAATTCATCGAGAAGAGAGCTGGAATCTGCAAATGGGTCGAGTTCCGGCAATTCTCCCGGTTCAATCGCCATGTCTGCAAGCGAATCGGTGTCGATTTGTGAAGCGCTTTGTGCCGGGGACTCATTTTTGAGGAAATCCGGGAGCGGAATATTGGTTTCTTCATCAAGTTCGAAGCCTTCTGGAGGAGGCTCAACGAAACCTTCGATATCTATTTCTTCTGGAGAAAGGGCCATTGGCGCAAGGTCAGGCACCGACAATTCATCGACCGGTAGCTGGTCAGGCATTTCGATAAGGTCGTTCTCAGTGTCGGAAATTACAGTGTTTCCCGCATCTTTTTTCAGGCCACCGAGTATTTCGAGAAGTTGAGCGTTGCCAGGGGATTTTTGCAGAAAGCTCTCATATTGTTTGATCGCTTCATCGAGCATGTTCAATTTTTTCATGGATGAACTGTAGACGACGTGAATACCCATGTTGTTCAGGTTATCGTCAAGCACGCGCAGACATTCTCTTGAGGCATCGGCATATCTTCCGGCTTTGGCGTAGTTACGGGCCAGCAATTCGCGAAACTCGGTGCGATCCTGGTGTTTAAGTGCCTCTTCAAGAATTGTGATCACTTCGTTGCCCATGCTTCGGTTTTGCACATATCCTTCAGCAAGGGCTATCGGGATATCAGGCTCTTCAGTGCCGGTCTGAAAATAGGTGAAAAGAATTCCCATCGCTTCGACGGTATAATTCTTGGTTTTTGCATAATGTTTGGCAAGAATCTGCAGGTATTCAGAATTTTCTGGATTTTCGCGGTAGATGGCCTCGTACATTGAGATCGCTTCAGAAGAACTGTCGTTGGTAGCGATCGAGGCCTTGGCCAGGTAGCCCCAGGCGATATGATTTCCCGGAAATTTTTCGAGAATCTCTTTGGCGAAATCCTGACATTTAACAAAATTGCGCATTTCGAAGTGTGATTTTACAAGGATTTCAAGCATTTCTCTCTCGATTTGGACCGGCTGTTTTTTGGCAAGAGCCTTTTCAGCCATATTTGCAGCTTTGTTGAAATTTCCCTTTTCAAACGATCGTTTGGCAACGTTCTCGGGTTTGAGAAATGCCAGAGTAATTGCCGGCAAAAGCTGAAGTATGAATACGATCAGAAAAAGAACGCCCATAATACCGAGTCCGATGTGCACCCAGAGCTTGTGGAGCTGATACCAGATGCCATATTTCAATTCGCGATAATCCGACTGATTCTTGGCAAAATCGAGTTCTTTTTCCTCAAACTGCTTGAAAATTACGTCGGCTTCTTCAAACCGGTCGAGCTCATAGAGTATCTCAAGCTTTGTCCACTCGATGTCACGGCGAAAAAGTGGGTCGAGCTCTTTATCCTGTAAAACTATATCGAGATACTTCAACGCAGTTTCTCTGTCCGGTTCGGGCTTCAACAGATAAATCTTGCCGATGTAGAAGGGGGCTTCTCTGAATTTGGCAGGCTCTTCACGATAGGCTTCTTCAATGGTCGGCAAAGCCTGCTCATATTTTTCAAGTTCGAAGAGGTTCTTTGCTTCTTTATAGCGCTTGAAAAGGTCGAACTTTGCTTCAAGCTTGGTTTTGACCTCGTCTTTGCCTGAAACTCCCGGATAAATCTCGGTTGCCTTCTCAAGATTCAGTTTGGCGTCATCATAATTGCGATTGGCATATTGCTTGTTCGCCTGATCTATCCAGTATTCTGCTTTTTTGATTTTCTCTTTTTCAGGGTCTTCGGCGGGAGGTTCCGGTTCGGTTTCAACTGGTTGTTGATCATCGTCCAGACCAGCCATTGGCGTTGGTCGGTCAATGTCGGGAAATTCGTCACCGGGCTGATCCGGCAGGTCAGGTAGTCCAGGATCGTCTGGTAGTGGAGCGTCGTCAATCGGCTCCACGTCTGGGTTTTCGTCGGGTTCGCTTATTTGGGCGCCGCTGATATCGTCGGGAAGATCGGCGACCTGCGTTCCCTGCTGGGGTGGTAGATTAACAACTTCCGGGGGTGTTGTCGGATCATTTTCAAACGGACTTTCGGGAACTTCGGGAATATTGCTTTCGCCGGCTATTGGCGTTGCTCTCTTCAAAAAATTGGTGTTTTTGACAATTTTTCTGGCAGTGGCTACGCCATAGCTTTTGCAGGAATAAAGAAACTGAAAGTCGGCAAAAACTACCGGTGAGTCGGGCATTGCTTCGAGGACGTTGCCCATTTGATCGAAAGCCTGGTTAATATTGCCTTTTTTGAAGAGAATTTTGGCAAAAACATAGTTCGCGATAGGCCCTGAACGGTTTCTCAGCGCCTGGTCGGCGTATTTTCCGGCCTGATCAAGTTTTCCCTGGTGAAAGCTTATATCAGCAAGTATGGTAAAAATAGCCGGATCATCTGGATTGATTTTTGCCTGTTTCTGCAGCCTTTTTTCGGTGCGTTCGAGCAGGTCGGCTTTGAGTTTTTCGATTTTTGGGTCGAACTCATCGCGGGTAATCTCATTACGAAGCAGTTCCATGTATGCTTCACCATACATTCTGGCTGAAAGGAATTTGCGCAAAGCAACATAGTTATCGTTTTGCGCCAGTCCGGGAAGGCTGTATAGAGGCAGCAAAAGCAGAAATGCTATCCGGAGACACTTTGTTATAACGATTTTAAATGTCGTTTTCAGAGTTTCATTCCTTTATGCCAGGCTTTGACCACAATGCTGGCAATAATATTCTTCTGGAGGATTGAGTTGTTGGCAATGTGGGCAAGCGATCTGCGCCACAACTGGAGCAGCAGGGGCCGGGGCATTTTTCGCCGCGTGGCTGGCCACCTTCTGTGTTTCTTTCAGGCCGTTTTGGAAAGCCACATTGAAAGGGTTGTTCTGGAGAAAGTTTCGATAAATTTCAAGCAGGTCGTTGATGCGATTTTGCTTGCTGTAAGCTTCGAGCAGCACAGAATGAACCAGTTCATTATTGACATCGAGATTGATAACCTGCTCGCAGAGGCGCAATGCATCGTCAAACTGGCGCAGTTTCAGGTGAATTTTGGCAACTCCGAGCATGAATTCAGGCTCAGGTGAGCCAAATTCCATCATCTTCTGGAAAACCTTAACAGCTTTGTCATCGCTGCGGGCTTTCTTCAGGTAATATTTACCTAGAGGCTTGAGAACCTCGGGGTTGTTTGGGTCGAGGTTAAGCCACTGCTCAAGAACTTTTACGCCTTCGTCGGTTAAAACCTTCTGCTGAGTGTAGTGTGAGCCGAGAAGAGAGACGAGGGCGATGTTGCGAGAGTCTTTGTTGTAGAGTCGCAGGAGTTCAGGCAGGCTTTCGGGTGATACCATTCGCCGCCCCAGATAGGCGTAGCCCAGCCAGGAATGAGCGTCTTCGTCTTGCTGGCTGATCGAAAGCAAATGTTTGCACTCGCCGATTGCCTTGTCATAAATTCCTTTTTTCAGATATGCCTGGGCGAGAATACGTGAAATAAGGGCTCCATCAAAAGCAGTTAGAATCGGAAGTCTTCTGATCTTCATCAATTCTTCGATACATTCATCGATCATGTCCTTTTTCAGATAATACTGTGCTTTTCGCAGAGAAGAGTTTTTGTTGTATTCCGGTAGGTATTTATAAAGTGCATAGGCTATCCAGGCGAGCAGAGCAAGTATTACCAGCGGCAGATAGCGCAACCATTTGGATGTTGCCGAGGCGAGAAGCTTATCTCTAAGTTCTGGGTAGTCAGGGTCTACAGCTGAAATTTCGCTGAAATAATTGTGAGCTTGCTGCTTTTCGCCCTGTTCAAGGAGAATGGAACCGATTATGAACTTGGCGCGGTTGTTTTCTTTTTGAAGAGTCAGCTGATATCGGGCATTTGACATTGCTTCCTCATAATTTCCAGTTTTCCAGTAGGCTTCAGCCAGGTAGCTGGGAAGCTGGATATCGTAGCTCTTGGGAAGTTGCGACAGATATTTCAGACAGTCTTCATATTCATAATTATTACGGGCTTCGACGCCTTTTTGCCAGAGTTCTTTCTGCCGGTGCAGTTCAAGAATTTTGCCGAGCTCTTTTTCGAGTTCTGGTTTGTAGCGCTTCAGGTTGCTATCGAGTTCAATTATCAACAAGCCACGTTTAAATGAGATTTCCGCGTCCTGGTTGTTACCGGCCGAAACAAATCGCTTGCCTTTGTGCAGGTAGCCTTCAACCATGGAAGCCCGGTCTTCGCTTGATCTAGGCAGTTTAACTGCCCGCCCGATTTTTTTCAGCAGTTCTTCTTCTTTGGCTACAGCCTGATCAAGAAGTTTTTTGGCTTCCTTGTTGCTCGGGTCGGCGGAAACTACGTATTCGAGCATGTCACGCGCCTCAAGCCAGCTTTCGCGTTTGATCATATCTTTGGCTTCGGAGAAGGCGTCTTTGGCTTCACTTGTATTTACAATCCGGTTTAGTTCATCCTCAACAGCATCATTGTAGGGATCGACTTCCTGGGCACGCTTCAACAGGGCGATTGCTCCGTCAGTATCTCCGGCGGTTTTCTTTTCTTTCGCCTGTTGCATCAAAAGGCCGATAGCCGCCTGCTGCTTTTCTTTAATCTGACTGAGGAGATCACGGATAACATCTTTGCTGGAAAAAGTATATTTTGAAGCGTTGTCGGCATTTACTTTCGCCGCTTGCAGGTTGTTTCTTTCGAGCTCTAACTCGGCGAGCCGGAAGTATAATTTGCCCATAGGCTCAGAATCGTATTTAACTCTTAGTTTTGGGTTTTTCTCGATCAGTTCATTCGCCAGTTCAACTGCTTTTTCGGCCTGGTTCTGGGTCATCAGCTCCTCGAAAATTTCCATTCCGATGGCGATTTCAGCCGGATTGACCTTGAGAATTTCACTTCTCAGTTTGCTTGCTTCAGCTTTTTTGCCGGCTTTTACCAGAATCGCCAGGTCTTCTTTCAAAACTCTGGCGTATTCTTCTGCATACAGAGAATTTGCTGGTTCGAGGCTATGGGCCTTTTTCAATGCTCTCACCATGTCATCGCGCTGATTTCTCAAACGTAAAAGTTTGGCGGCGTTGAAATAAGGCTCAGCCCAACCTGGTTCGAGCTGCATTGCCTGCTTAAGGTATTGGATTGCTTCCTGGAATCTTCCGCTATTGATTGCGTTCAGACCATCCAGGTTCAGTTTTCTGGCTTGCTGAGATTGTGCGAAAACGCCAGTAACGACGCAGGTAAGCAAAGAAAAAACAACAAATGATATTATAACTGTTTTTAAGCGGTTCATCAGGTCCTTCTCTCCTCTGGGTATGACCGCTTAATAGTTTATGTTATTTTTGACAGTTTTGCCAGTGCTTTTAGTGCACACCTTCTAACGTCAGGGTCAGAGTCGTTGGTGAGGTATTGTAAAGAGTCGCTGAACTGCAGGGCGCCTATTTCTCCAAGGGCCCAGGCGGCGGAAGCCCGCATTTGCTTATGAGAAGAGCGCAGCATCTGTTTGAGAGTCAGGACTGCTCCCATGCCGCCCAGTTTCCAAAGGGCCGCTGCAGCATTACTTCTAACACGGTTGTGTGAGTCGTGCAGCAATGGAAAAAGAAGTTCGGAAAGCTGCGAATCATTGAGTTGTCCCAACGCTTCAACGGCATTTGCTCTTACGCGACTGTCGGTATCTTTCAATGCTTTGGTTAAAAGCACTACCGATTTGCTGTTAGCAGTCATGCCAATGCTTTTAATCAAATTTGCCCGCATTCTGGTGTTTTCTTCTCTGACAAACTTTTCAGTGAGACGGGCCATAGCCAGATCGGGATTGATATCAAGAGCAGTAGAGACGATGACGTCTCTGATCGAGGGTTCGTCTTCTTTGGCGTAAGCATCGATGAGGTGACTCATAACCCGTGAAGACCCTATTTTACCTATGCTAAGGACAGCACGGTTTCTTACGGTAGGCGAAATATCATTTAGCAGCCCGACCAACAGGTCGAGGGATCGCTCTTCTTCAATCTCGCCGAGAATATAGGCGACAGATGCTCTTTTTCGTGAATTGGGAGATCTGAGCTCTTCGGGCAGGGTATTCAGGCCATAACGAATGCCTCTTTCCCATAGGGCTTTGATCGCATTGGCACGAACCCGGTTGTTGCGGTCAGATACCAGCACTTTGAGTATTTCAACTACCTCGGGGTGCGATATTTCGCCAAGAGCTTCGACTGCGTTGGCCCGCACTCTTTCATCAGCATAATTCATAAAAGCACGCAAAAGCGGGACAAATTCTTCGTTTTTGCATGAGCCGATAACTTTGATTCCGGTGGCGACGAGTGCTGGATCTTCCTCGCGTTTGAGGAAATCACAGATCTGTTTTTTTATGGTTTTGGGCGGGCGGCCGATCAAGCTATTGAGAGCTTCACTTTTCAGAAGCGCATTAGATGATTCGAGATAGCTCAGAATCATTTCGGTTATTTCATCGTTAAAACTTCTTCTGGCCGCCTTTAGAGCTGCGATTACAACTTCGGGTCGGCCATCTCTCAGGCCTTCGAGAATGAACTCGTCGACTTCGTCGATTTCATCTCTGGCAATGCATTTAAGACAAAACAATCTAACGTTTTTGTCTCTGTCCTGGAACAATTTTTTTAGGGTTGGGTGGTCGATCATTTTTTGCTACCACCTTCCGGAGAATTTTCAGACAGAGCGACTTCGAATTCGCGGCTGGCTTCGCTGGTGTCGACAATGACCACGCGGTCCGGGAACACTGAACCGAGTCGGAACGGGCTGCTTTTCAGCATATTACCAACCTTGGTCAGCAGCAGCTGGCCTGATGATTTAAGTATGGCAACCTTGTCGGGGCCAAGACTGAAAAAGCCGTGATAGCTGATTTCCGGGCGCTCATAGGTGTCAACTTCTTCTTCAAACGCCTGGGGAATAATTTCAATCTTCTTTTCACCCCAGGTAAAGATGTTTCTTTCGGCCGTAGCATAGGGGTAAACCTTGGTAAGCTGAAATCTGGAATCTACTTTTTCACTGAGTGGCGGATATGAAGGTGGGCGAATTGGGTCGGGCATTTTTATCGGTTCTTTTGCCTGAACGGTAGCGGCACCAGGAACTGCAGCCGGACTGGCTGCCGGAGTAGTAGTCTGGGTCATCGTTCCGCGGTTTTCAGCCTTACGCTCTTCGAGTTTTCTTTGTCTGGCAGGTTTAAGTACCAAAAGATCGACGAGTAAAACCAGAACAATGATTGGCACGCCAATGACTACTGTCTTGTTTTTCTTATAGTATTCCTGAAATTCCTGCTTATTCATCTATTGTTCCTTGCCTGCGGTCAGGACTTGAAGAATGTCGCCAGGGTCAGTTTGAGCGACATGTTCCCGGCTTCATCGCTCAGTGGCGGGATAACTTCGATCTGGGCAATTTTAACCAGGCGACCGAGAGAATTTTCCATTTCCCATAAAAATTGTTTTACCTTGTTGTATGGGCCGCGAATTCTTAAGTCAAACTTGAACTCAAGATAAGACGAACCTGCTCCTGCTGCTGGTGCCGGTGGCTGATACTGTGAATCCTGAATATGGATGTCGAGTGATTTTGCCTTGCGCTGCACTTGTTCGATGAAAATCGTATAATTGGCTGAGCTTTCAAGCAATTTTTCAAATTTTTCTTTTACTTCCTGCTTCTTTTCGCGCAATTCGGCAGTAATTTTGTCGATCTGCTTACGCCGGTTAGCAAAGTCGGTTTCGGCGGCAGTGATCTTTTGTTTGATTTCTGCCAGTTCAACGTTCTTTTGCGCGATTTCCTGTTTCTGTTTGGTGTTAACCGAACTCAGAAAGTAAACCAGCGCTCCGACCGCCAGAGCGATCAGACCGTAAGTCACAACTCTTTCAATTATGGAGCGAAGTTTAGTCTTCACGTCTGCTCCTTCTTCTTGGATTGATCAAGGTTTATATGAGAAGTCCAGGGTAAACTTTTGAATCGAACCATCGTCCTGGGAGACGTTGGCATTATTCTTGAGAAAGGCTTTGAATTTACCGCTCTGATTGAGGCGCTTGGCAAATTCGAGGGCGTCGAAAATGGTCGATGCTTCGCCGACCAGAGTGAAATTTCCGGTTAGATTGGTGAATGATTTTGGGGTAATATCGTTGATAACGACTCTTTCCGGCACTGCCGATTCGAGGGTGGCAAGAAAGTCGACCCAGCTGGTGCCTGGGGTGTCAAGGTTCTGATTGATGAAGGTGATGCTGTTTTTCAATGCAGTGATTTCATTAACTGGCGGTTGAAGTTTGCTGGTTTTATCGACCAGACTGCGCAGCTGGTTGTCATGCTGGTCGACCGTTGTCTGAACCTGGCCGAGGGCTGAGGTGTTCTTGATATACATCGTTCCTACCGCAGAAATACTGGCGATGATGGTCAATACGGCAAGAGCTATGCCCAGAGTATCGCGGGGCAGACTCTTGTATTCATCTGGCAGAAGATCGAATTTAAATTTCATCTTTAGTCCCTCAGGAAGCAGCCGCAAGCAGCAGCGAGCGTATTTTTTTCAGATGTGGCAACCTGACTGCCGTTCACGTAAAGATCGTATAGTTCTGAAATACATTTAACCTTGGTGTTCAGGTGCGATGAAAGAGCCACCGCAATGTTTTCAAAATTGGCACCGCCGCCGGATATAATGATTTCGTGGATGCTGAACTCGCGAAATTTGGTCAAATATCCCTCGATTGCGCCGAAAATTTCGCGGGTCAAGGCCGCAAACGTGCTTTTTATAACGGTAAAATTGTAAAGTCCATCCTGTTCAGGTGAGGCTTCGGGCAAAAAGAAAATTTCGTTGCGCTTGAACAGATCAGCTTCAGATTCAGGAACATGAAAATGTTTGCTGATCTGTTTTGTGAAATCATATGCGCCGATAGGTCGATTTTGTAGTGCTCTAAGCTGACCATCATGAAAGACGCCGATGGAAGTAGATTCATTGCCAAGATGGATCAGGCAGATGTTTTTGCCCTTGTTTTCCTGGTTGTTGATATAGTCTTCAGCAACATTGGCGACGTTGAGAAAATTGATATCCATCAAATTCGGGTTCAAACCGGCTTTTTGCACAAGCCCGCCGGCTTCGAGCAGATTGTTCTTGATTACCGCCATTGCCAGAATGACTTCGTCTTCTTCCCAGGCTCCGATGGTTTGATGGGTAATATGCCAGTTTTCGATAGGCAGGGGCATGATCGGCTCGAAATCTTCTTTGACGACGTCTTCCATCTCTTTGCGAGAATAGCGAGGTGGAGTAACCATGAGATCGATCAAAGTCGAGTGGTCAGGCATGAGTACCATGCAGTTTTCATAGGGCAGCTTGGCTTCTTTGATCAGCGAAGAAATGGCTTTTTTCACCGGTTCGGCATCCATTATCGGGAATTCAATGAAGGTTGAGGCAACAAAATCTTTAGGAGTTTCTGTAGACAGGCACTTTTTCAACCTGATGTCACCGGGAGCCGCACTTTCAAGCATCAGCAACCGCATTTCATAGGTTCCCATTTCGAGAACCGTTTGTAACCTGTTACGAGTCTTTGCCATCAATTAACTTCCCATGTTGATCATAATGTATTCTTCGACCGGAACCTCACCGGCAAGCACTTTTGCACGACAGCAGTCTGAAAGGGTTTTAACCCTTTTCTGCCGGAGATAGGCGATGAGCTCTGTGACCGGGCGTCTTTGCCCGATCAGCTCTTTAAGATCGTGGCCTACTTCAATAACTTCATACAGTCCGGTTCTGTCTCTGAAACCACTGTTGTTACAGTGCTTACAGCCCATACCCCGGTAAAGTTTATGTTCTTTGAGTTCTTCAATTTCGACACCCAGAGATGCTGCAACATATGGCGTAGTTTCAATTTCAGTTTTGCAATGTGGGCAGATTTTTCTGACCAGACGTTGGCCGACCAGCATACAAAGTGCTGAAGCATAAAGATATGGGTCGATGCCCAGGTTTTCAAGACGACTTATGGTTTCGATAGCCGTATTGGCGTGGATGGTCGAGAAAACCATATGACCGGTCAGGGCAGCTTTAACGGTAATTTCTGCAGTTTCGTAATCGCGGATTTCGCCGACGAGGATGATGTCAGGGTCGAGACGCAGAATTGCACGCAAGCCGCGGGCAAAAGTCAATGATCTGGTCGGATCGTTTTTATTCTCATGCACCTGCATCTGATGAACGCCGGGGATTTTAAATTCAACCGGGTCTTCAACGGTGATGACTTTTTTCTGTCGGCTGTTAACCAGCGAAAGTGCTGAATACAAAGTGGTCGTTTTACCGGAACCGGTAGGACCAGCCAGAAGACAAAGGCCCCACGGGCGGCCGATGTTGTATTCAAAGAGGCGCATGTCCTCTTCCTGGAAGCCGAGCAGGCTTAGATCAAGGTTGACGCGCCCTGAATCCAGAACGCGGATGGTGCAGTTCTGACCGTAGATCGATGGCAGAATCGCGACGCGGAACTCGATCTGCTGATTTTTGATTCTCAGCTTGAATGAGCCGTCCTGGGGCATGAAGCGCTCGGTAATATCGAGGTTGGCCATGATCTTGATACGCGAAATGATTGCCTGATGAGCAGCACGCTCTATCGGCATGATGTCGTAAAGAATGCCGTCAATTCTGTATCTGACCTGAATGATTTTTTCAAAAGCCTCGATATGAATATCTGATGCGCGCATTTTTACGGCGTCAAGAATGACCTTGTGAACGAGGGTAACGATCGAAGTCTGGTCTGATTCGCGCTTGAGTTCTTCAAGGTTGAAATCAGTCTGGTGAATTCCCTGGAAAGAATCCTGGAAGAAGCCTTCATCTTTGGAAAATTCAAGTTTGACATCGTTGAGAAGGTCGTCGATCGCAACGTTTTCAAGAACGTTCTGTGGGCGATATAGAACATCGTTGATGATGTGAATGATCTGGGTTTTGGTGGCAAGCACCCATTTGATGAACATGAAGCCGGTTGCCATTTTGATACTGTCGAACATTTTGGTGTTGGTCGGATCAAAAACGGCAATGGTCAAAGATTTCGGTTCTTTGCGCAGCGGAATGAACTTATAGGTTTTTATAAGACTTTCTGGAATCTGGCGAATCAGGTCGCGATCGAGCTCGGCGTTTTCAAGATTTACATACTCGATGCCATGCTGGATCGACAGGCCACGATAAAGGGTCTCTTCATTCAGTGCCCCGTCTTCAACAAGAATTTCGCCAATCATTCTGCGGGCAGATGGTTGACGTTTCAGGGCAAGGTCCAATTGTGCCGAGCTGATAGCCCGCATCTCAATCAGAATTTCGCCTATTCTTTTTCTTTTTAGAAAGTCTGCAGCCATGTTTAGATAAGTCCTTCCTGAATGCTATCGGCACAACTCATTGGGAATTTAAGCAAAAAAAAGAAACAATTGAAAAATCAATATGTAGTTCCGTTACCCTTCACTGTGAAGTCAACATAGTCAAGTTTTTCGGCACTATCTCCATCAGACGGGGATAATCCTGCTTTATTTAAATAGACATCTTCATTGGTGTTGAATTCCTCGTTAAAATTGGCATCAACAAAAGCAAATTCAGTATCGATATCAAATTTACCGTCTCCATCGTCATCGATAAACGCTAAAATGTAATCATCTGTAGGAGTTAAAGTGTTTACCATATCAGAACCGTCAACAGGGTCGACAAACATAGGTAAGGCATTTAAATACTTCAAATTTGTCTGTTCACCGTAATCACTTCCACCACTTTTGGGATAGTATGGGCCAGCTACAAGTTCTGATCCTGTTGATTGGTTTGAACTGTTAAAAATACGCTTGTCAGAATTTCCCTCCTGAACTGTGACTCTAAATGGACCCCTACCTCTATCACCTCGGAACTGATTTATAGTGCTTCGCATTGTAGCAAGATTTTGTTTTAAAACCGAAAGTCTTGAATCATAGATGTAATCATTGTAATAAGGTACGGCCACGCCGACAAGAATGCCGATAATAATAATAACAATCAAAAGCTCGATGATGGTAAAACCCGTTTTGAAGCTGTTCTTTTTCATGAATTTCCTACCAATCTCTATAATCTGTTCCACTAATCGATATGATGAAACCTTTTCTGTCTGCAGGAGTCAGGGTGGCCACCGAGACATCGTAGGTGCCGGTGCCGCTAAGCAGGTCAGCAGGGTTGCCGCTAAAAGCCTGAGCAGGATATGTGGCGACTTTGCCATTGCTGGCGCAGTGTATTGCCCAGACTGCATCGCCAACGAAGGGATCTATGGGAATTCTCGCAAGGTATGGTTGAGATTTGAAATATACATCATTTCCGTATTTATCTTGTACTATATTGCCGTTGCGATCATGAATCGGCACACCTAAAGGGTCGGGTTTGACCAGATGGATCAACTGTCTCGGGTAGAGCTCGCTCTCGGCGATATTTAGTTTGGTCAGTTTCACGTTGTTGCGGCCGAGAAAGCTGATGCAGTCAGATTTATACTGGTTTATCGCCGCCCTGATTTCGTCGAGATTTTCCTGAAGATCGACTTCGAGAGATCTGACGAAGGAAAGTTCGGCAACGGGAACCGCGGCCAAAGCGATGACGCCGATTATCGCCACCACGATCAGCATTTCAAAAAGAGAAAAGCCTTTTTGGTTCAAACTACTACCAATCATTGGTATTCTCTCCGTTTAGTGCGTAACCGGCTCCTGAAGAGCGTATTTCCATTACGCCGGTAGCGTTGACAGTATCATGATATTTAAAGGTCCAGGTTGATCCCGGGTACCAGTCCTGGAAGGGATTCGGCGGAATGCTGCGCAGAAAAGGATGATCGACGATAACCGAGGCATAAAGCTCCGGAGTCGTGGCAAAATCAACTGCCGTAGGGTCTGTTGCGATATGAACCGTGTGTGGCAGGCGCAAAGGCGTAAGGTGCCAGACCGTCTCAGGGTATGCCAGGCCGTTTTCGATAGCATTATCGATAAAAGTTTTCAATGCAGCATTCAAAGTCGCCTTATCTGCGGGCAGGGGGTGAGCATCTTCAATCTGGCTGATTCCCCTTTGGAGAATGTAGCCCTTATAACCTTCCTGAAAATTTTTGATGCGGTTACGGTTGTTGTTGTTAGCCTGATAACCGTGAATAGCCGCTCTGAAGTTGCCGAGAAACGTATCGAGTTTGCGCTCTTTTTCACGTTGTTGAATAATTTTGTAAACCGGAAAAGAAAGGGCGGCCATTACCGCAATTATTGTCGAAACAATGAGAATTTCAACCAGCGTCACCCCCTGACGGGGGTGCGCTTGGATTTTCAGTTCAGGCAATTGCAACATCGATACATCCTGTTGGTGGATCAGTTTTCGTTCATCATCGGCAGAAAGACTTCTGCAGACTTGAGTATGTCTACCGCCCGCTGCAGCTGAGAATCATAAGGGTTAATCACGAATTCCTGCAGTTTGCCGCGGGTAAAGCTGTCTGGGGGCTCAACAAAGCCGCTGAGTTTGTAGGTTTCAGAGGCATTGTTTTCTTTATGAATGATGATGGTTCCGGAGCTGATCTCAACTGTGTCGCTGCTGTTGCTGAGTTTCATCAGGTAGTCCTGATCTTTTTCTACAGCGGTTTTGATTTCTTCCTGCTGATCTTTTTCGAGTTTGGGTAATTCAACTTCTATATCAGGCTGAATGCCGGTTTTGTGAATGTTTACTCCTGAGGGAGTGTAATAGAGGGCCGTGGTCAATGCCATTGCCGAACCGTCATTAAGAGATATAACCGTCTGTACCGAGCCTTTGCCGAAAGACTTTTTGCCGAGCAACAAACCGCGTTTGTTATCTTTGACTGCACCGGCCACGATTTCTGAAGCAGAGGCCGAGCCTTCGTTAATGAGGACGATCAATGGCAGCAGCGGATGATATTTGAAGAACGAACTGTAAGTATTTTCTTCGCCGTCCCTTCCTCTGATTGAGACTATATCGCCTTTGGGGATGAACTTTCTGCCAACTTCGACGGCAGAGTTCAGCAGTCCACCGGGATTATTGCGCAGGTCGAGAATGATTGATTTTGCGCCGTTTCGTTCGAGGTCGATCAAAGCTTTTTCGAGGTCTTCGGAAGAGGTCTGGATGAACTGTGTCAGTCTGATGTAGCCGATGTGCGGCGAGATTACCCAGTATTTTACGCTGGGCAGTTTGATGATCTGGCGTTCGATTTCGTAGTCCTGAGTGTCTTTTTGCCCTTCACGCAGAACGGTTATGGTCACTTTGGTGCCGACCGGGCCACGCAGAAGCTTTACCGCATCGTGCAAGGCGATGTCGATGACGTCTTTGCCGTCGATTTTAATAATCATGTCGCCGGCGAGAATCCCGGCTCTGGCGGCTGGGGTGTCGTCGATAGGTGAAACGACAGTGAGCATTCGATCTTTGATGCTGATGACGATGCCAAGGCCGCCGAATTCACCATGGGTTTCGACTTGCATTTCTTTATAGACCTTTGGTTCCATAAATCTGGTGTAGGGGTCGTCGAGTTTTTTGAGCATGCCTTCGATGGCCCCGTAAATCAGTTTCTGCTCATCGATGTTTTCTTCGACGTAATCTGACTTGATCAGTTCGAGAACTTTTCTGATCAGATCGAGAGACTTGAAATAGGTTAGATTGGTTGAAGTTGCTGAAGCTGCAGTGTTGAACAAAAACAGCAGGAGCCCGCTTACTATAAACAATGGCAAAACATAGCGGAAAAACTTACTTTTCATTAAAAGCTCCTTCTACTTCGTCTGGTATAAGTTTGATATTATCAATAAAATTTTATCACAACAAATTGTTAAACTTCCACAATAGAATGTTCATAGCTGATCGATTGGTGGAAGATATTCGACCGGGCGCTGTTTTTTGCCGCCAAATCTAATTTCAAAATGCATTCCCGGGCCACCGGAAAAAACCCGACCAATCGTCTCGCCCTGATTTACGATCTGGCCGAGGCCGACCCACATGTCGTCAAGATTGGCATAGACTGTTGAGAATCCACGTTCATGGCCAAGGATGATGACATTGCCCAGTCCGCTGATTTCGCCCTTGTAAAGGACTTTGCCGCGGCCGGCAGCAAGGATTTCAGCTTCGCCTTGAAGTTCGATGCGCAGTGCCGGAGCTTTTTCGTTGCCACTGGCTGCGAATGACTTTATCGATGGGCGGTTCGCGGGCCAGGAAAACTTCATGACCCTGGCTGCTTCAGGGGCATCATCGGGCAATTTTTGCGGCTGAATTGTTTTTGGGGCAGTTTTTTTCAGTTCCTTTTCAAAAGACTGATTTTTGTCTTCACGACCGGCTTCGATTTTGGCAATTTCTTTTTCGAGGTCGCTGCGGGTTCCGGCAAGTTTTTTTTCGCGGCTGACAAAAAGTTTTTTCTCGAGGACAATGGTCTTTAGCATTGCTTCAAGAGAAAGGTTCTCATTATCGACGCGGGCTTTTTTCTGATCCAGTTCTTTTTGCATGCTTGCCATTTGTTGTTCTTTTTCAACCAGTTGAGCAGAATTCTTTACCAGTTGCTCATTTTTGTTTTTCATTTCAGTCAGCAATTCCTTGTCGTTTTCAAGAAGATACTTG
The DNA here is from genome assembly GCA_964596185.1 of uncultured bacterium. GTDB lineage: Bacteria > Muiribacteriota > Ozemobacteria > Ozemobacterales > Ozemobacteraceae > DYKG01. The sequence goes on from CAZQUE010000010.1 coordinate 20,082, forward strand.
ACCATCTGAAAGCGATTGAGAAACGAATTGAGGTTTTTTGCTGAAAAAATTGAGCCGAGCAAGGTGCCTTGTTTTATTTTATGCAATTGCACCAGACGCGCGCGGAACCGGGTAAGCAAATCTCGCATTTGTTGTTGGCCCAGAGCAATTTCTTCTTCAAGGGCCTGAATTTGTTGGGCAAAATGTACTTTTTTGATGTTGATTGCCGAAATCTGTTCTTTAAGCTCGGCAATTTCTTTCTTTTTGCTGGCGATTTTCTTTCCAAGCTGGTTTATCTGACCGGAATTCTCTTGCACTTTGAGCTTGAGATAATCGATCTGCAGATTGATTGCATCTAGCTCAGTCTGAAGCTGATCGGTGACTTCCGGAGTTGTTCTGGCAGCGTAAGACGGGCATGAAAAAGAGCAGGTTAGTAGAAGAGCAATGCAGCAAGCGGCAAAAATCGGTATGCTTTTCGCCGAAAAGGATCTGGACATTTTTTAAACCCCTTCCGGGACTGCTTTGCTGAAGCGACTGATGTCGCGCAGGGAGAGAAGGCTGCCGGAAACACCAAGTATGGTGCCCATCATGAATAGTTTGACGGCGAGTTTGAAAAATTGATCAAGGCCGATGTCGGTGGCGAAAAACGGTGTGAATAGCGCCAGTTTGGCAAGTATGAATTTATATGAGGCGAAGAGAAAAAGAATTGCCAGAAGTGCGCCCATAGTCCCCTGGATGAAGCCCTCGACGATGAATGGGCCGCGCACGAACCAGTTGGTTGCGCCGACGAGTTTCATGATTACGATTTCTTCGCGTCTCATGAAGAAAGTCAGGCGAACGGTATTGTAAACGATGAATAAGGATGCAAGGCCAAGGAAGATAACGATAATAAGGCTGGCGGCCCAGAGAAGATCGGAAATACCCTGAAATTGGCGAAAAAGGTCTTCCCCGTAGCTGATGTTGTCGATTTCAGGCTCGGTTTTGAGTTTGTCAAGAAGTGTGTTGAGCTGAGTTCCAGGTTTGACTTTTATTCTCAGGGTTGTTGGCAGAGGATTGGACTCGGGAGTAATGCCGATTTGCAGAAGTTGTTGGTCGTCGGCGTTGCTGAATAGTTCTTTTGCAGCCTCTTCAGGAGTGATAAGTTCGATGTTTTCTATTTCATCGATGCTTGTCAGCCTTAATCGAAGAGCTTTTGCATCGGTGAATCTTATTTCTGGTTTGAGATAGGCGGTTACCAGGGCTTCTGATTGCATTTGCTGCAGAAAAGATTCGAGGTTCATGGTTGCCAGCAGGAAAGCTCCCATCATGATCAGCGAGATGGCGATGGTCGTCAGGGTAACGAAAGCGGTAATTCCAGCCCGGCGCAGATTTACAGCCGCTTCGCTAAGAAAAAAAGACAGGTTGGCCAGTGACATTATCGGGTCTCCAATATTCGACTATTCGTAGGCATAGGTGCCGCAGGGCTCGTCTTTGATAATCTGGCCGTCAACGAGCGCCACCACTCGTTTGCGTAGTTTGTTGACCAGATTGTGGTTGTGCGTGGCCATGATCACCGTTGTGCCTCGGGCATTAATTTCGAGGAAAAGCTGCATGATTTCCTGGGAGATCATTGGGTCGAGATTGCCGGTCGGTTCGTCTGTTATAAGGATCAGTGGGTTGTTGACGATAGCCCGGGCGATACAGACTCTTTGTTGTTCACCGCCTGAGAGTTCGGTTGGAAACATGCGGCGCTTGTGAGAGAGGCCAACCTGTTCAAGGGCTTCCTGGACGCGGCTGCTGATAATCGAGCTCGAAGCGCCGATCACGCGAAGCCCGAAGGCGACGTTTTCTGCGACGGTTCTGGTTTTAAGCAGCTGAAAATCCTGAAGAACGATACCGAGGTTGCGGCGCAGGTATGGAACCCTGCTTTCGGGCATTGCCGAAATCTCTTTCCCGTCAACGTAGATTTTTCCTTCGGTTGGCACATCCTCGCGAAAAAGCATGCGCAGAAAAGTACTTTTGCCGGCGCCGGAAGGGCCGACAAGAAAAACAAAATCACCTGGTTCAATGGTGAGATTAATGTTGTTCAGTGCACGAACGCCATTCGGGAAAATTCTTGAGACATTCTGAAGTTGTATCATAGCGGCTGGTAATTATTTTTCTAATTTTGATTTTGAAAAAGATTATAACAGGAGAGTCGATTTAAGGCAAAAACGATTTTTTAGCGCAAAAAATTAAAATTTCTGTTATCTTTTATGATTTAGAAAATTATCGACACTATTCCTGTTCATAGTTCATCTGTTAACAGAGGCTGGAGGAGCCATGATTTTTGAGCTGCTGAATCTGTGTATTGAAAAAGGGGCATCTGACCTGCATTTTAAAGTTGCATACCCGCCGATTCTTAGAATAGATGGTACTATGCGGCCCATCAAGGATATGCCGGTCATCACTTTTCAGGATTTCGAAATTATGCTTGAAGCGATTCTCGACGATGTGCAACTGGTAAATTTCCTGAAAAACCGAAAACTCGATCTAGGTTATAGTTTTCAGAATGCTCGCTTTCGCGTCAATCTGTTCAACGACTTTCATGGTGGCAATGCCGTTTTCAGGGTAATTCCATTCAAACATTTGACTTTCGGCGATATCGATTTGCCGATGTCGGGTCGGCGACTTGCCGACAAGCAGAAGGGCGTCGTGTTGGTGACCGGGGCAACAGGTGCCGGTAAATCGACCACTCTTTCAGCTTTTATAACTCACATCAATTCGCATTATCACAAAACGATAGTAACGGTTGAAGACCCGATTGAATACCTGTTTGAGGATGAGCTTAGTTTGATCAGTCAGAGGCAGGTCGGCGTAGATTGTCTCAACTTTGAGGACGGAATTCGCGGTGCGCTGAAAATGGATTGTGATGTGCTGATGGTAGGGGAATTGCGCAATCCTGATGCGGTTGAAATGACCTTGTTGGCAGCCGAGTCAGGCAAGCTGGTTTTTGCAACCCTGCACAGCAACACGGCAATTCAGGCGATCGAGCGCTTTGTAAATCTGTTTCCGCAAAATCTGCATGCGCAGATCATGGGGCGACTGGCCAGTCATTTGCAAGGTGTCGTAACTCAGGTTCTGGTGCCAAAGAAGCAAGGGCGAGGCCGAATTGCGGCCTTCGAGATTTTGTTGAATACTCCGGCGGTAAGAGGTTTGATTTATGAAAATCGCGTTTCTTTGATCGCCTCGTATCTCGAGTCTGGTTCGAGCTCGGGTATGATTTCACTGGATCAATCTCTGGTAGAGTTGGTCTGTGATGGCAAAGCCGACAAGACTGAATCTTTGATGCGGGCCAACAACCGTGAATTTGTCAAGCGCAAGATCGATGAGCGCGAAGCTTCCGGGGGTGTCGTATGAGACCAGAAATTTTTGATTATTTTGAGCGGGCGCTCGAGCTCGGTGCGAGTGATTTGATCTTAAAACCTGGAGCTCCGCCATCATTCAGATTGAACAAGCATTTGATCATTTCTGAAGATGAGGCTTTGGCGCCGCAGCAGATGTATGATCTGTTTTTGCCATTGATCGATGCCAATCAGCAGGAAGAGCTGCGAGACAAATGCTATGTCAGCTCAATTTTCTCATATAGAAACAACAAATGTAGGGTTCGCTACTATATGTTTCAGCAGCGCGAGGGGCTGGCCGGATCTTTCCGCTTCATTCCGCCGAAAGTACCCAACATACATCAGCTTGGTCTGCCGGAATCCCTTATTAATATTTCAGCTCGACCGCGCGGTCTGTTTTTGATCACCGGCCCGGCCTGTTCAGGCAAGACGATGACCATTGCCGCGATGGCCGATGCGATCAATCGGCGATTCGCACGGCATATCATTACCATGGAAGCGCCGATTGAGATTATCTATACTCCGCAACAGGCTGTTTTCACTCAGGTCGAAATCGGCAAGGTAATTGGCAGTTATTCTGATGCGCTCACCAACTCTTTGCGCGAAGATCCAGACGTAATGATCATCGGAGAACTCAAAGAGCGAGCAATTATCGAGCAGGCACTTATGGCTGCCGAAACGGGCCATCTGGTGCTTTCATCACTGCCGACAATGGGAGCTGCCCAGACGATCGAGCATATTGTCAGCATGTATCCGCCGGGCAAACAGGAAGAGGCTCGCGGCCAGCTGAGCTTGAGTCTCATTGGTATTTTTTCCCAGATGTTGATTCCGAGCGTTGATCCTTTCCAAATGCCAAAAGTTGCATACGAGCTGATGGTTGTGAATTCGGCGATGCGCAATCTGATCAGAGAGAAAAAATATAACCAGCTTAACACGGCAATGATGATGGCCAAAAGAGAGGGGTGTGTCACTCTCAAGGAGTCCCTTGAGAAACTGATGCGGGACGAAGGAATCGATCAGGCCTTTGTTAAATCTCTGCTGCAGGAGATTGAAGAATGAACGAAATAGCACTTAAAAGAATAAATGATTATCGCGAAAAGGTTGCTCAGGCGATCAACAACAGTCTTGGCAGTGAAATTAGTGAAGCTGCCAGGGCCAAGTTAATTTTATTGTTGTCCAACACAAGGCTGCAGCAGTTTGAAGGTACTGTTTTCAGTTATTTGCAGAACCATCTTGATTATGAAGAAGCTATTCTGGCTGGCTTCAAGTATGGCAGTGAAGAAATTGAAAATTTCCTTTACGAGCGAGTTGGTGATTATCGAACTCCACACCGTGACATTATCGTAGAGCAGATGGGCTTGACCAAAAAACAGTCATGGGTGCCAAAACTTGCCGAGTTGCTAAAAGATGAAGATCGTCAGGTGCGATTTCAGGCGGCTTACGGTCTTTATACGATTGGCGGTAGAGACGCGGCCCTGGCAATGTGCGAATACATTTCCGATTCTGATGAATGGATCTCGATGAATATACTGCGCCTTCTTTGCATAATGCGCGAGCATGAATCGATTCCAATTCTGACTGAAAAGTTCCATCAGGACGACGATTTGCGCCGCAAAGCTTTGATGGTGTCGTTTCTGGCCCGTTTTAAAAGCGTAACTCTCATCAGTATTTTCGACGAAGGAATCAAGGCGCGCGATGCAAGGTTGAAGGCCAATTCGATCGAAGCCATCGGCAATTTGAATCTGCCTGAAAAGGAAATTAAATCGAGAATTGAACCATTTCTACGTGACCCCAACAACCGCATCAGAGCTAACTCCATTCTTGCGCTTGCCAAAAGTGAACCGGAGCGAATTAAGCCTGAAATCAAGGAAATGGTCGAGTCAAACGACGTTCAGCTAAGGCGCAGTGCCGCTTTCATCCTGGGAATGATTCCCTCGACCGGTTATGAAGATCTGGCAACGAAACTGGTGGTAGATCAGAATGAAGCGGTTCGCAAAAGAATGGTTCAGTCGTTGCGCAATTTTCCGGCAGAATTCGTAGCGACCCAGGTTGATCAGGCGCTTTCAGATGATAATAAATGGATTCGCAAGCATGCGATCGATATGGCTTGTCGAATTCCTGAATTTCCTGACACCAAAATTATCGCGCTGCTAAAAACCGAACGAGCTGCGCCGAATCTAGAATCCTGTATGAATTTTGTCGCTTCTCATCCTAATCCTGAGGCATTGTCGGCACTGAAGCTACACGTAAAAGATCGCCGACACCAGGTGGTTAAGGCCTTGCTGAATGCCATGGCAGCTATTAACGGTGTTTCGGGGATAAAAACCATTGCTCCAAGGCTCGATCAAAGAGATCCAAAGGTAATTCGGCTGCTGACAGATATTCTAATCAGAGCTGGCGAAAAAAAGATTCTGGAAGATCTCATTGAGAAATTTTCTCAAGCACGTAATGAATTGCAGATAAGTGCTTTAACAGCTTCTGTTGAAGCTTGTCTGGAAATTCTGGCTCTGGGAGAATCTATGCCTGAGCCCCTGTTGAAAAGTCTCGAAACAATCGAGGTTGAAGAAAAACCATTGCCGCCGCCTGTCGTCGAAGAGCCGGTGAAAATGGAAGAGCCTTCAGATGCAGTCTCTGAGGCTGGGTCTTTGGAAGATTCAGAAGCAGGGCAGTTGGATCTGGACGGCGGACTGCCCGATCTCGGGGATTTTGCTGGAGAAAAGGCTGGGCCGGCTTTGGATCTTCCCTCTATCGACATCAAAGAAAAGAAACCGCGTAAGAAAGTTTCGCAACATTACGTTCGCGGCTTGAAAGCTTATAATCTGGGCAAATTCAGTAAAGCATTGGCAGAATTCAATGCCCTGATTGAATCAGAAGAAAAGGTTCCGGGTAAGGTTTACCTTTATATGGGCATAATGAACGCGGAAAACAAGAAATACGAACATGCCCGCGCTTTTCTTGAAACCTACCTCAAGGACAAGCCGGATAGTTCAAAGGCCAACTATCTTTATGGGAAAGTTTTGAAGGAACTAAAGAACTGGGACGGTCTGATCAAGGTTTATTCGAGGTTTACCGGTGGAGAAGTAGAAGCTTCGCCCAAGATGAAAAAGCAGATTTACCGGGAACTAGGGATAGCCAATGTTCTGGTCGGAAAATATGATCGCGGCTATCAGCTGCTTGAGACTCTTTACAAGGTAGATTCCGACAATCCGGAAGTTGGCTATTACCTGGCTTTGGCGCAATTTCATCGACATAAACCTAGTGCCGCAGCTGCGTTGCTGGAGCAGGTGGTGAAAAATTCAGGAAAGAACAAGCGAATTCAGAAACTTGCTGAAGCGTTGATGGTTAAGGTGCGTTCCGGCGGAGCCGGAGATTGACCTTGAACAAAAGTTTCAGCTGATCTATGATCGATTTATAAATTCACAAAGACGGGAAGTTGGATGAATTATGGATATTAAAGTAAAACGTCTTTTGAAAGATTTGAGCAATCCGGACGATGATCTGAGGGCTTTGTCGACCATGACATTGATGAAGCTTGATTTTGCCGAACGCGAAGTTCGAGAAGAAGTCCTACAGGAGCTGGTAAAGGTAACTAGAGATAAAAATGTCTCGGTACGGTTTTTTGCCAGAAAAGCGATTGATAAAATTCGTCGTGCCGAAAAACTATTGAAAATAAATCGTGGCGATGAAGGAATTCCGCTCGATGAAATGTTGCAGGCAGAAGATTTTGAAGAGCGCCTGCAGGGTGTGATGCAGATAAAAAATGAGGGCCTCTCAGAATATAAAGATCAGCTTGTCGAGATGCTACAAAAAGAAGACCACGCTTTTGTAAGGGCTGGTTTGATAAGTGCTTTGAAGCTTTTTTTGCAGAAAGAACAGGCAGAGTTGCTCAGCCCGTATCTAAAAGATTCGGATAATCGGGTGAGATCGAACACTATCGAGGCGCTTGAATATCTCAAGGTTGAAGAGTCGATTCCGGCTTTGTTTTCGGCCCTGGAAGACCCAGACAATCGCATTAGAGCTGTGGCGGCCAAAGCTTTGCAGGCTTTTGGTGAAGAAAAGGTTTTTAAGGAACTCAAGCGAATGCTTGATTCAAGTGAAGAGTGGATGAAAGGCAGCGCCATCTATGCGCTTTCTCACATTCAGGCAGCTGAATCGATAAAACTTCTTATCGAGACCGCACGGGTGGCTGAACACAGTGAAACCCGCATAAAAGCCATTGTCGCTTTGGCAAACTACCATGATCTTTCTTCTTTCAGTTTTCTCAAAGGATTGGCTGCAAATGGTGAAGGGGCTTATAAAGAAACAGCTTTACGTGCGCTCAAACTTCATGAGGAAAAATTCGGAGAGAATCCCCCGGAGACTTCTTTGATCGATGAGGGTTCTGAAAATGAAGATGCGGCTGAAGGAAATCAAAAAGAAAGCGCAGAGTCAGGAGAAAACAGCGACCTTGCGTCTACTGTCAGCAAGTTTTTCCGAAAAGGCAAAGATGAAGCAGTTGGACTTTCGAATCGTGCGGCAATCAATTTCAACGTTACCGATTTGAAAAAAGAACTGGATGAACTTTTAAAAGAGGTTGGTCGAACCACCTTCGATATTTATCAGGCAGGTCAGCTTGAATTGCCTGATCTTTTAACCATTGGCCACGAAATCTTGCGAATGAATTTTTTCATAAAAAAATACTCTGAACAGGAAGAAAAGGAAGCCGAAAAGAAGCCGACGGGCTTTTTCGACCAATTGAGAAGCCTTTTTTCCAAATCACCGGAGCAGCAAAAGGCATCATCTCAGGCCGAAAAATTCACGAAAAAGCGTGATGAGGTTTTTCTGCGACTTGGAAAGATGGCGATCAAGAGATATGAGTCTGGCGAATTTCAGCCGAAAACTCTTGAAGGCAACTATTTGACTTATCAAAAGTTGCAAAAAAAGCTTTCTGGTGGGCAGAAAAATTAAATTCGAGGTGGAGGAAGAAATGGATCTGCAGAAGTTTATCAGAGATGTGCCTGATTTTCCGAAACCAGGCATAGTTTTCAAAGATATTACACCACTACTTGGCGATGCCGCGGCATTTAAAAAAATGATTGAATTATTCGCGGATCGATATCGAGATTCTGGCATAAGCAGTGTTTGTGGTGTTGAGTCGCGAGGTTTTATCATTGGCGCGGCATTGGCCCTTGAGCTGGGGGTTGCTTTCGTTCCCATTCGCAAAGCGGGCAAGCTTCCTTATAAAAAAATCAGGCGCGAATACAGTCTTGAGTATGGCACCGATGCAATTGAAATGCATGAAGATGCCGTTCGCCCGGGTGAGAAGGTCGTGCTCGTTGATGATCTGATTGCAACCGGCGGAACGGCATTGGCTGCTCTTGAGTTGCTTGAGCAGGTTGGGGCAGAAGTAATTGAGATTGCATTTGCGATAGAGTTGCTCTTTTTGAAAGGTCGCGACAGATTTGCCGGGCGCAAGGTTTTTGCCCTTCTTCAATACTGATTCCGGTTTTATTAACGATTCATGATCGGATTGAACAAGGTTGCCCGATTGCGTCCCGATTCTTTCGAATAATAAAGAGCATAATCCGCTTTCTGGATGAGTTCGGCCTTTGATTTGGCCTGATCCGGGTAGCAGGCGACGCCAAGAGACAGGGTAATTGGCACTGGCTTACCATCGATGCGGAAATCGAAATTTTCGACTGCACTGCGGATACGCTCAGCGGGCACCAGGGAGCCTTCTCCGTTTTTCTCCGGGCAAATTACGACGAACTCTTCGCCGCCGTATCTCGCCGAAATATCGACTTCGCGCACACTTTTTTCGATGAGCCGGGCGACTGTTTTCAAAACTCTGTCGCCCTCGGGATGTCCATAGGTGTCATTGAATTTTTTAAAATGGTCGACATCAAGGATCAGCAAAGAGACATGATTATCATAGCGATCGGCTCTAAGCAGTTCTTCATCGAGGCGCTGCTGAAAATAGCGGTGGTTGTATAGTCGGGTCATTTCATCGGTAACCGCATAGCGGTAGAGTCGGGCGTTTTCTATGGCGATAGCCGCCTGATTAGCGAGATTGATGAACAGTTCAAAGTCTTTGTCGCTGAAGGAGTCAGGTTCTGGTCTTGAAACGTTTAGGGCTCCCAGGAGTTTATCTTTGGCCATCAGCGGAGCACACATGAGGGTGCCGCCGCGAATGTTCTTCTTTTTAATTGCGAGAAATGCCTGATCAGTTTCGACGTTTTTGATGAAAAGAGGTTGACGGGTATCTACTACCCATCCGGCGACGGATTTTCCTATTTCGAGGCGGGTATCGCGGGTCACTTCTTCAGAAAGACCGACGGCCACACCTATGGTAAGGACCTTTTCTGCGTCGTCGACAAGCATCAAAGAGCCTTTTTCTGCTTTGATGACTTTAACCACAGTTTCGAGAATGATGTGCTGCAACTTATTGAAGTCGAGGACCGAGCTGATTGCCTTGCCAACTTCATAAAGAGTTGAGAGTTGCATTATTCGGTAATCCAGGTCTGCTTTAGTGCTTCTGAGGTTTAAGCGCATTTCATCGAAAGTTTGGGTAAGATTGCCAATTTCGTCATCGGAACTTGGCACAATCTGGTGTGAAAAGTCGCCGGCGCTGATTTCCCTTGCCCCGGCAATAAGATTTGAAAGGGGGGCAGTAAAGCCACGTGCCAGCAATATGGAAAGCAGGATCGAAAGAAATGCGGTAAAAGAAAGAATTCTGATAATTCTTGTTTTGAAGGTCATAGCGGCGCTAAAAGCTACTTTTTCCGGTATCTGCAAGACTATGGTCCAGTTTGGCGCCTGATAGAAATCGAATTTTTTCAAAGATATTGCTGTAATCAGATAGGGTTCGCCATCGATGGTTTTGCGGCGGGTAATGTCACTTTCGATGGTTTCTTCAGCGGAAATGTTGAAAATTCTTGTTTTTTCAGATGACCTGGCAATGACGGTGCCGACCTCGTCTAGAACCAGACCTTGCGAGCGGGAATTACGCAGGGCTTTTTTGAGAATTTCTCTGATATTGGAAAGGTTCACTTCAGAAACCAGGACGCCGGTAATTCCATGTTTTTCGGGAGACTTTATGATTGCCTCAAAGGTCATGTAGGGGCTTCCATCGGGCGAAGTGAAAACTTCGGAAAGCGATCCGTGGTAGCTTCTTTTGATCGCATTGGAGTAAATCTGATCAGATAGAACTCTAACTCTGGCTTCAGTTGAAGAAACGATTTTCTTGTCACTATCGACGAGATAGATGGTTTTGAAAATGGAAAAATTCGCAAGCAGAGCATTGAAAATGTCTTCAGCCATTATCGCATCAAGGTTTTTTATTGCATGCACAGTGGTGATAGCTGAAAGCAGAGATCTGGTGAATTTCAGGTTTTCATAGATCCCGTTGGCAAGTATGTTTGATAGCTCGAGGTGACTGGCGGTAACTTCTTCGGTGATGATGCGCCGTTGCTCATTATAGGCATTATAGCCAATGAATGCCGTTGGAAAGAGAGAAAGCACCAGGATAATAACCGTAAGTTTTGCGGTTATTCCGAGCTTTAAAAATCCTCTTTTATTCATCATCATCGTTAATTGAAAGCTTTGCCCTGATGCTGGCAATGTTTTCCTTGATAACCGGGTATTCGGCCGAAAGTTTATGAACGCGGCTGAAGTAGTCAAGTGCCTTTTCAAGTTCACCAAGCCCTAGAAAAATATTGCCGAGATGGAATAGTGCATCGACGTTGTCAGGATGTTCAGTGACTATTCGCATGAATGTGGCAATTGCATCTGAAATTCTTGACAGACCTGCTTGCGCCTGACCGAGAATCGTCTGGGCCTGAACATCATCGGGATTGTTCTTCAGAAACTCAGTTGCATGTTCATGAGCTTTATCGAAATCTTCTTCGATTACTGCCATCAGGGCGACGCTCAGGTCTCCATGGTCTTCAAGCTGCTGTTCGTCGAAGCCCTGTTTTTGTTGGGCGAGCCTGGATAAAAATTCCTGTTCTTCGCATTTGATTATTTCCGATTCGACGACTTCGATGTATGTGCTGTCAAGATCTTTCAAGCGGTTTAAATGGTATTTTGCCCGGGTATAATCGCCTTCGTCACGGAAAATTACGCCGAGGTTCTGGTGGGCCTGAACATGTTCAGGTTGTATTTTGATGACTTTTTCATAAAACGGGATCGACTGTTTGCTTTTGCCAAGGTGAGAAAGAGCGACTGCTATATTGAAAATGGCGTCGACATCGTTGGGTTTGATTTTTATGACCGCTTCCCACTCGGTGATTGCTTGAAGAATTTTGTTCTGGCGCATGTAAATCAATCCGAGATTGTAATGGGAAAAACAGTGATCCGGGGCGACCTGCAATGCTTCCTGGTAGGCTTCAATGGCTCTTATTGGGTCGTTCATTCGATGAAGAAAAACCCCTTTTGTCGAATAATAGTCAGGGTTTTCCGGTGCCTTTTGAATTGCCTTTTCTATCTGAGTCAGGGCTTTATCATATTGCCCCTGGTCAAATAGATCGAGGGCGGTTTCATAATGACGTTGAGCGTATACCGCGTTTGGATTAGCCATAATTTTACTTTCGCATAATGATAGTGCAAGAATTATAGACTATTTGCGACGCCTTTTCAAATCTGAAGAGAGGAAAAATCTGTAGATTTAAAACTTGCAGGAAATGCTATTTGCTCTTATAATTCAGGTTCATGAATGAGCAAATTCCAGAAACCTTGAAACAACAGCCTACGGCGGCGAAACTGTTCAGCTATCGCTGGATTGTAGAATGGGGTTGTCTATTAAGTCTGGTTTTTCTTGCCGGTTCTACTCTGAATTGTTTGTTTCAGTGGTTTACTTATGGACAAACCTGGGATCTTTCAGCAGCTATTTTCAGTCTGGTGCTGGCAGTGATCGTTTACTTCACTTCTTTTTATCAAAGCAAAGTGGCATCGCTTCAGGTTCGTTTGACCATAGCCGTAGGATCTCTCGCTGCCTGGGCTGTTTTTCTGCCCATGATCATGAAGGCCGCGGGATTCAATCTGGTTTAGCTTTTCAAATGTTGATTGATAATGGTGAATCTTGCTACCAGTGAGTGGAGTTCATCGGCAAGCGTAGCGAGATCTTCAGTGGAGCTGGACACCTGAGAAACTGTGGTTGTCTGCTGTTCAACTGAGGTTGCCACGATGCCTAGTCTTTCGGTGGTTACTTTGGTCAGGCTGGTAATATCTTCAATGGTACGAGCCATGAGCATCGAGCTTTGCGATTGCTCATTCGAAATTGAGCTAATTTCAGATATTTTTCGATTAACGTCATTAACGCTGGTAATAATCTGATCGAGGTTGATACTCACTTCGCGGATTACTTTGATTCCTTCGTCAACGCGGCCGCGACCGAGAGTCATCGAGTCGACCGCATTTTGCGTCTTGGTAAGAATGTTTTCGATGCGTGTTCCGATAGCTTCTGCTGCTTCAGCAGATTCTTCGGCCAGTTTTCTAACTTCACCGGCAACGACGGTAAAGCCTTTGCCCTGCTCGCCGGCTCTAGCTGCTTCAATGGCGGCGTTTAGTGCAAGGAGGTTGGTTTGGCTGGCGATGGCGGTGATGGTGTTTACTATTTCGTTAATCTGCAATGAGGCTGAATTCAGGTCAAGAATAACCTGGGTGGCGATGTCGACAGATTCTTTGATCTTTCCGACCATTTCAACTGATTTTTTAACGGTTTTTCCGCCATTTGCGGCGGTTTCGGCGGTAGTGCTGGCGGCTTTAACGGCGGTTTCAGCAAGCTGTGCTACTTTTTGAGCTGATTGGGAAAAGCTGTCTACCGAATTGGTTGTTTTTTCAAGATTATCAGAAATTTCCACTGAAGAAATATTGATGTCATTAACGTTTTTGGAAATGTCGAGCAGGGTTGCTGCAGATTCTACCGATGCCGAGCTGAGTTGCTGGGAGCTGGTCGCAAGATCGTCACTGGTTTCGAGAACCTTGGAAATCATCTGGCAAATACCTTCAAGCATACGATTGAAGCTTTCGGCCAGTCTCTGAAATTCATCATGAGTATCAAAACTCAATCTGGTGTGAAGATGACCTTTTTCAGCCTCGGACATTGAACTGATAATACTTTCGAGTGGGCGGGATATGCCATTTGATATGAACCATGAAAAACCGATGGCGAAGGCGATAAGGATAACCGGAAAAAGCTTAACGATGTAGCCCATGATGTCGAACATTGTGTCGGTGCTGCGCTTGGTTACCAGCTTTGAGTGGCTAGACAATGCCTCGGAAAGGCTGCGGCACTTTGCATTGATTTCCATTTCCTTCTCACGAACAATAGCGATCATACCGGTTAAGCTTGCCGTCGAAAACTCGGTGTTTTCTGGGCGGTCTAGATAGCGGTCGGCATTGTCATAAAGCTCGAACATATTTGTTTCTGTGGTATCAACGAAAGCTTTGAGGCTGGCTGCTGTTTTTAGATAGGGGTCAGATGTCAGGTTTGAGATGTTTTTCAGTCGCGCAAATGCGCTTTCTTTGGCAGAATCATAAAGGGCCACGAGTTCATCGGCATTTTGCGCACCTCGGGCAATTTCGGTTACTGAATTGGCAGAAATCTGAATGTTTCCCATTAATTCCTGGGCATGCAGAAGAATGTCGGTGTGATTTCCGCGCAAAAAGTCGATGATTTCTCTGAGTTTAAGCATGTTATAGCCGGCAAACCCAGCAACGCCAACACAGATTATCAAAATGAACAAAAAGCCAGACATGATTTTTCTGCTGATCGAGAACATTATTTAATCTGCCTTCTCCGTGTTATTCGCATTGAAATTTGGGAAAGTATAGTAATGTGGCACAAATATTTCCTGGAATCTTCTTATTGCATAATCATCGGTCATACTTGCCAGATAGTCAACCAGAGTTCGGTTAAAAGTCTGGTCTTCCGGAACCGGGCCTTTCAAATGAGACATCAGCTCGTCCGGGTTTTTGATCATCCATTCCGCCATTTGTCGCAAAAGGTTTTTGGATTTCTGCACGGCGTTGTCAATTTCAGGTCGACGATAAACATCGTTGTAAAGAAACTTTTTCAATTCATCAGTGGCTTTTCGGATTGGGTCGCTCATTGCGATGATGTCTTTATCGATGCTGTTGTCGATAATGTCGCGCACCATGGTGTGAATTCGCACCGAATGTCTTATGCCAAGCATTTCAATCGTGGATTTGGGTAGATCATCGGTGGTGATGACTCCGGCGCGAATTGCATCGTCGACATCATGATTGATGTATGCCACCAGATCGGCTATTCTCACTACCTGAGCTTCGACGGTCAGTGGCAAAGATTCACGTTCAAGAGTCGCAGAGCCATGTTTGCCCTTGCTGTGCTTGAGAATGCCGTCTAGAACTTCTTTGGTTAGATTCAGTCCCTCACCGTTTTTTTCGAGCCTGGTGCAGACCCGGACGCTGTGAGAAGCATGATGGAAGCCTGTTTCGCTGATTTCGTTAAGGACTTCTTCGCCGCCGTGGCCGAATGGGGTGTGTCCGAGGTCGTGCCCTAGCGCGATCGCCTCGGTTAGATCTTCATTCAGCCTGAGGCATCTGGAAATGCAGCGGGCAGTGCAAACCACTTCCAGGGTATGGGTTAACCTGGTACGAAAATGATCGTTGGTTGGCGAAAGAAAAACCTGGGTTTTATGCTTCAGGCGCCTGAAAGCTTCGCTATGAATAATGCGATCGATATCGCGCTGAAAGCAGGTGCGAATGAAGCAATCGTTTTCAGGCCTTTCACGCCCCTGGCTGGCGCGGGCGCGACAGGCAAAGGGCGAGAGGCTTTTTTCTTCAAGCTCTTCAAATGAACTTCGCAGCTGGTCGGTGCTGGTCAGTCCGTTGTTGCGATAGATCATGAGATTACGTCGAGTATGAGTGGTTTGGCGGTAATTTTTTCTGGTGTGATGTTAATGGCGTTTTGTAGACGAGCGATAGCTTTGCTATTATCAATATCTGGATTGATATGGAGCTCGGCAATAGTGTCGCCAGCTTTTATCTGGTCACCTACGTGTTTTACCAGCTTCAGGCCGACTGCCATGTCAATGACAGATTCTTTCGTTTCGCGGCCAGCACCAAGCATCATTGCAGCCAGACCAATTTCTTCGCATTGAATGCTATTGAGATACCCATCTTTATCTGCTTTGAGTGCCACAATTTCTCTGGCTGTCGGCAGTTTGCCGTAGTCTTCGATCATGGCAGTGTCGCCGCCCTGGATCTTGACCATTTCAAGGAATTTCTTATAGGCGTCACCGTTTTCAAGCACATGTTTAACTTTTTTGTCTGCTTCTTCGGCAGAGATTTTACCGTCTTCGGCCAGGACAAGCGCCTGGGTAGCCAGGGCTTTTATCAGCTGGGTGAAGCTTTCCGGACCTTTGTTGCGCAAAGTGTCGACGGCTTCTTTAACTTCGACGGCATTGCCGATCATTTCGCCAAGCGGTTCATCCATGTTTGAAAGTACGGCGGCAACTTTGCGACCGGCCTGAGTACCAATTTTAACCATTAGCCTGGCAAGAGTGCGCGCATCTTCAAGGCTTTTCATGAAAGCCCCGCTCCCGACTTTAACATCGAGGACAAGAACCTTGTTTGCCACCGCCAATTTTTTGGACATGATCGAAGCAGCAATAAGCGGAATCGAATCTACGGTAGCAGTAACATCGCGCAGCGCATAAATTTTCTTGTCGGCAGGAACCAGATTACCTGTCTGGCCGACAATTACAACTCCGGTTTGGTTGACGGCATCGATGAATTGTTTTTTGGAAAGCTCGCAAGAGAACCCGTCGATGGCTTCCAGTTTGTCAATTGTGCCGCCGGTGTGTCCCAGGCCACGTCCGGACATTTTGGCTACTTTTAGTCCCAGGGCGGCTAGAACCGGTCCGAGAACCAGGCTGGTTTTATCGCCGACTCCACCGGTTGAATGCTTGTCGACGGTAACGCCGTCAATGCCATCGAGTTCGATAATATCGCCGCTGGTCCGCATGCAATCGGTAAGCCAGTAGGTTTCTTCTTCATCCATCCCCTGAAAATAAGTCGCCATCAAAAAGGCAGCCATCTGATAATCGGGTATCGAATTATCGACGAAACCTTTGATCAGAAATTCTATTTCCGGGCGGGTCAACTTCTTGCCATCACGTTTGTTTTTAATAATATCGTAGGCTCTCATTTTCGATTCCTTTCCAAGGGAGCGGATTAGCGTTTTATTCTAAGAATGCGAATATGGTTGAGCATGTAGCATTTTTCAAAAAAAGGACAATTGGCACATTTGAGCTGATAGTCAGGTCGGTCGATTTTCATCGACTCAAAGGTCATCCCTGTTTGATTCCATTTTCCGTAATAGTCTGTGCCAAAGCATTTTGGCGGAGTTATTTCGGTACGGTTGATGGCCGGGCCGGTTGGTTTGGTCTGAGGTGTTCCAAGGGTTCCGGGAGGAGGGGTTAGACTCATTTTGTGTTACTCCAGTTTTTTGGTTTTAAATTTTATCAGGTTATAATACCATAATGATGACTGAGGGTATAGTTTTGTCTCGTGGAGCAGAATAATTGCTGTTAATATACGATCTGGAAGAATTAGTGCTGATTTATGCCGATGAAGAGGCCGCTGCTGCCTTCGACCTTGAAAGATCAGCAAAAATTTCAGTTGAGCTGATCGAAAGAATAGAAGATTCAAACGGAAAATTTAATTGTGCGGTCGATGAGGCCGGTGTCAGTGTTCTGGATAGCCGTGTTGGCAAGCGACGAGTGGTTTGTTCGATTGAACAAAAAGGGCCGAGGGCCGCTGTGAGAATAGATGGCGGCATTTTTGCAGAAGATTCTTTTCTGGCCGTCAATCGAGGAAGTTTGCTGGAAAACGTTTATGATTCCGCTTTAAGTCTGAATACGGTTAATTTGCCGGAAAACCGTTTGCAGATAAGCGAAAAGACCATGTCGGCCATTTTTGATAATGCGGTGGATGGCATTGTAATAATCAATGACAAGGGCAAGATCCTCAACTTTAACAAAGCGGCAGAAAAGATTTTCAAGTTTTCTATCGAAGAGGCTGTTGGCCAGGATGTTACCATTCTTATGCCTGAGCCACATAAAACGAGGCATCAAAGCTACATCGAGCGCTATCTCAATACAGGGATTCCCCATATAGTCGGGATAGGCAGGAAAGTTCAGGCATTGAAGGCAACGGGTGAAATTTTTCCGATTGATCTTGCCGTTGCAGAAGTAAAACTCGAGGGTGGCAGAATTTTTACCGGATTCATACGGGATCTTACCGAGCAGATTCGCCTGGAAAGTGAGAGAAACAGTTTTTTCCAGATGTCGCTCGATCTTTTCTGTATTTTGACACCTCGTGGAACGATAAGAAATGCCAACCCGCGCTGGTTCGACCTGCTGGGTTATACTCCTGAAGAGATTGCCGGAATGGAGCTTGAAGATTTCATTCATACAGACGATCTTCTGGAGTCACCGAATTTGATAAAAGACATTGTTTCTTCCCATCAAATCGTTGGCCGAACATTTCGGTTTCGTGCCAGCAACGGGGAGTTTCGCTGGATTCTTTGGAATAGTGCTTTTGATCGGGTTAATCAGGTGATTTACGGCGTTGCTCGCGACATTACCGAACAGAAAAAAATGCTGGAAGAGCTTGAAAAGTCCAGGCTTGAAGCTGAGCGTAACAGTGATGCCAGAGGAATGTTTATTGCGCGTATGAGCCATGAATTGAGAACACCGCTGAATTCGATCATCGGCTTTTCCGGAATTTTGCAGAAAAATCTTGCGGGTTCCTTCAGTGACAAAGACCTGCTATATCTCGATAGAATTCGGCGAAACGGTAATACCCTGCTGAAGCTTATCAATAGCATTCTTGAGTTTTCCCGCACTGATTCGGGTTTTCAGGAAATAAACCTCGAAGAGATAAATCTGGTTGATCTGATAAAAGAGATTATCGATTTAATGCAGGTTTCTATCGAGGAAAGAAACGTAAGCGTCATTCAAAAGCTGCCGCAGCAAGTTGCAACCATTAAGACCGATCAGGTAAAGCTGCGACAGATCATTCAGAATCTTATCGACAATGCGGTAAAGTTTTCTCCTGATGGCGAGGTTCAGATTGTTCTCGATATCGATTCTGAAGATTCAAGACCTCGTTGCCTTGAAATAAGAGACTCGGGTCCAGGCATTGCTCCAGAACATCTTGAGCTTATCTTTGAAGCTTTTCAACAATGTGATAATTCAGTTACCCGGCGCTTTGGTGGAGCAGGTCTGGGTTTGGCCATCGCCAGTTCTTTTGCGCATATTCTTGGTTTTGCGATTGAAGTTGAAAGCGAACCAGGCAAAGGCTCGTGCTTTAAGGTTAATTTTGTTCTGAAACAGGGAGAAGGTTCATGAGCAAGCATGTTGAACGAAAAATGAACCTTCTTATTGTGGATGATGCGCCAGACAATTTGTTGTTGCTGGAAGCGATTCTTGAAACCGAAGGATTCAACAGCATTACCCTTGCCGATTCAGCGGTCGAAGCCTATGCAAAGCTTGAAGAGGCTAAAGGCGAACTTGCCATCGATCTGATACTGATGGACATCATGATGCCAGATATAAGTGGCATAGAAGCGATTAAAGAAATCAGAAGCCGCCCGGAATTTCAGGATATTCCGATTCTGGTGGTCAGTGCGCGTTCAGAAACAGGTGCGCTTGTCGAAGCTTTTGAGGCCGGAGCGGTGGATTATCTTACCAAGCCGATAAATGAACTCGAGCTTGTTGCCCGTGTCAGATCAATGCTGAGACTCAAGTCTGAAACCGATCACAGAAAATTTCACGAGCTGGAGCTGGAAGAGCTTGCCCAGGAACTGGATCAGAAAAATAAAGCTCTTCATCGTATTCTCGATGAATTGAATGAAGACCTGGAGGCGGCAGGAAAAATGCAGCGTAGCCTGTTGCCAGACCCTGAAATCTTGGTTCCCGGTTTCAATTTTTCATGGTATTTCGAGCCTTGTGAAACCATCGGCGGCGACTTGCTGAATATCGTTCCAGTAGGTGAGCATGGTTTAAGCTTTTTTATCATAGATGTTTCTGGTCACGGCATTCAATCTGCAATGCTTGCTGTAAGTGCTCACCGCATGTTGTCGGCCTGGGGCGGGCAGAACAGCATCCTGCGTCATGCAGATGGCTCGATGCGCTCTCCGGCCCAGATCGTGCGCGAGCTAAACCAGGAATTCATGCTGCAGAGAAACAATTACCAGTATTTTACGATGATTTACGGAATTCTGGATGCTTCCGGCAACAAATTGCGTTATTGTCGGGCAGGGCATACGCCTTTGCTGGTGCAAAGCCCTGATGGCGAAATCAAGGTTTGTGAAGAGGGTGATATTCCGGTGGGTTTGAGCGAGGAAGGTGATTACCAGGAACTGACCGTCGATTTGCAGCCTGGTTACAGGGTTATTCTTTTTTCCGATGGAATAACCGAGGCGAGGCATGGCCAGGAATTTTTTGGGGAAGCCCGTTTCTATGAGCTCGTTCGCTCCAGCATTTCCATGGATGTCAAAGAGGCGGTAGACTACGTCGTTACCGAATTGAAAAACTGGAGCGAGAACGAAAGTTTTGCAGATGATATTTCTCTGTTAGTTATTGAGGCAACTCAGGACTGAGCTTGATTTGCCAACCAGGATTGGGCTTCGCTTAGCATTTGTGGTGTATTCAGATTTTTTCGAACCCAGACATCATCGGTGATGACGTGCAAAATTTCTTCTGAATGCTGTTGCAGAATCTTTCTCGCTCCCTCGTTTTCAGGAATTTTATGAAACTCGTGCAATAACCTGGCCGGAAAAATTGTCGGATGCCCCCGGCGGTTATCGATCGAGGGGACGATGATCTTTTCAGGTGCTTTAAGATGACTCTGGCAGAGTTCCATAATGGTTGTCGAACTTACCATTGGGTGGTCGACCGGCCACATCAGCATTGCCGAGCCGGGTTCAATTTTGGCAAGCGCGAGTCTGATCGAGCTAAGGGGGCCTTCTTCAGGGGCTGGGTTGCTGATCCACAATGCTTCGACTTGCTTGGCCAGGCTTTGGCTGCGAAGATCGCCCGTTTGACCAACCATGATAATTTTTCCGAAAAAATCGGCATTTTCCTGAAGATTAGCAATGATGCGTTCGATGAAGGTCTGATTGCCAAGCTCAATATGTTGTTTGGGCTGACCCATGCGTGAAGAGAAGCCGGCAAGAAGGCAAACAGCAGTTATCAAGAGCATTTCCCCGTTGGTGGTGGAATAAATTCGAAGTATGTCTCAAGAATAGCCTGTTAATGCGAATATTGCAATAAAAGTTGAAGCTGTAAGTGTAAATCTGTTAATCTTGAAGCGAAATCAGGCAAAGGAGAAATAGATATGGCCGTTGATTTGAAAACCCTTATTCCCAAAGAGGCAAAGGCTCTTTATGAGCTGAAGGTAGACGAGGAGATCATTACCAATCTTATTATTAAAGAACTTTATGTTCATGGCAAGGAAATACCCCGACGGCTTGCCAGAACTTTGAAAATAGATACCGAAATTGTTCAGCAGGTAATCGCTGACTTGAAAAAAGGAGAAATCGTCGGCATGGTCGGCGGTTCAGGCATGGGTTCAGATTATCAGTATGGTCTTTACCCCAAAGGAACCGAACGCGCCAAGAATATTCTCGAGCGCGACCAATACATCGGTCCGGCACCGGTAAGTTTTGAGGAATATATACGCGTAACCCGTCTGGTTCTGGATGAGAGCAAAAAAAGCTTTTCAATCAACCAGCGTCTGATGCAGGAAAAGTTTTCGCATCATCTTGGTTACAAAGACGTTCTATTCCAGATTGGGCAGGCGGTTTGTGCCCGCAAACCAGCGTTCGTTTACGGGTTTCCCGGCAATGGTAAAACCTTCCTGTGCAGCTCGGTCGTAAAACTGTTGCCGCCGATGGTGGTTCCCTATGCCGTTGAAGTCAGTAACCAGCTGGTAAGAATTTTCGATCCGAGTTGTCACCATCCGATAGAAGACATCGATATGGATGGTCTCGATGAAAGATGGGTCGCCATTCACCCGCCACTGATTACTGCCGGTGGTGAACTGACGCTCGAAGATCTTGAAGTTAAATTCAATAAAAAATTCGGCTGTTTTGATGCTCCGCCCCAGGTTAAGGCAACCGGCGGGGTTTTGCTGATTGACGACCTTGGTCGCCAGCGCTGTGAAGTTGAAGAAATCTTCAATCGTTTCATTATACCCCTGGAAAACCGCGTTGATTACCTTGTTCTTGGTGGACAGCGCATGGAAGTGCCTACCGACGAAATCGTTCTTTTCAGTACCAACCTCGATCCGATGAAGATTGTCGACGACGCGTTCCTGCGTCGTTTGCCCTACAAGATCAATGTCCGCAATCCCAATGTTGAAGAATACACCGATATCTGGCGCTCTGTCTGTGAAAAGCTGGGATTGACCTTCAATGAGGCTAACATTCAGCAGGTCCTTGAGTTTTATAAGCGTGACAAACGTGGTTTGAGAGCGGTTCATCCCCGTGATATTCTCAATATTATCAGAGATCGCAAACGCTATCTTGAAGATGACAAGGTCGACATCAGTAAAGATGAAGTTGAAGAAGCCTATGGCATTTATTTCGTCAGTGATTTGACTCTGGTAGAAACGATCGAATAAAATTCTGATTAAATTGCGGCAGGTCTGGTTACAACTGGTTTCCTGCCGCAATTCTCTTCGCAGGGAGTTTTCTTGAACTGGCTATTTTTCGCAGAAGTAGTTTGCTCGGGGCTTTTGGCCGGGTTGGCAACCTGGCTGGTAACTCCCGCCGGTAATGCCTGGGATCTATTGGAAAATTTTCAGACCAGTCTGCTGGCGACTGGTATTTTTTCGGGAATGTTCATTGGCCTGGTTTCTGCTTTGCCGGTTTTGATAAGCGAAAAAAGGTTGGTCAAGGCCAGTGGCTACTGGATTTCGGCAACCTCGGTCGGACTGGCGATAAATATGCTGGCTGCGGTTATTTATGCAATCGTTGCTGAAATTTTGCGTGACAATGTTCTCGTGTCAGTGGGTCTGCTGCGATTTTTCTGGTGGATATTCATGTCGCTGAGCATGTCTGTTTGCTTCGCAATTCTGCATCATAGTCTGAAAATAGGTTGCCGCGTATTGATGGGGTTAACTCCAGGTTTTATCATTGCCGGCACTCTTGTCGACCGCCTACTGATTATTGAACACAAATGGTTGATGGCTTTTCTTTTCATTGGCGGCATAATTGGCTCGTGCCTTGCTCTGGTATGGGAGATTCTAAAAGAGAGCTGGTTAGATGAGGATGGTGGCGGCCACCTTATTTATCGTTATTATCTCGACAGTCCGGAATTCGTTGCAGGCGGGGCTGATGAATGTGACTTGAGCATAGATGGGTTGGCTGAGAACGTTTTTGTCATTTATGAAAAAGATGGTCTTCATATTCTTGAGGTAGTTGACGATAAACAGGTTATTCATATTAATAATTGTCGTTTTAGATACAGGGTGTTGGCTGATGGCGATGTCATTGCCGCGGGCTGCAGGAGTTTCGTCTATCACTCAAAACTGGCCAGGTCTCGCGATATCTTACCTGAAGCCGCTGCGTAAGAGGTGTAATTATGAAAGTCGTTCTGGATTGTGATGACACAATCGGTACAGTAAGTCTTGTCGGAATACTGAATCTGCACACTCTCAAAGAGTTTGACCAACAGATAAAAAATCTTGATTTTTCAGGTATTCAAAAAGTGGTTCTGAATATGGAACAACTCGAACATATCGACAGCTCCGGAGTATCTGGGATAATCCAGTTTCACAAATATCTGCAAACCCAGCACGTTTACCTTTTAATTGGTAAGGTAAGCACCAGAGTCGCTCGATTGTTCGAACAGATGAGAATTTTCGATATCATCCCAAAGATTTAAAGTGAACTGTTGAAACTTTCGCCGGTATCCGGGCGCTTTTCTTCCCGGATCAGGTCAAGGAGCCATTCGAGGCACTCTACATTCAAGATCAGGCCCTTGGTTACGCCTAAGCGAAGAGTGCCTTTTCTACCAACTGTAACGGTCATTGATCCCAGAGGGGTGGTCACTACGCCAGAGACTGAATCGATACCGTGATTTCGCGGGTCGATGATATTGTAGTCAGTGTAGCTTTCAATGTGTCCGGCCAGGCGCGCGCGCCTTATCTCTTTTTCTTTGGGGTTGGTTACGACGATGGTCTTGATCTTTGCCATTCTTTCCTGGAGCTGGCTCAGTTGATGGAAATCAAATTCGATAAGGGAAACCTCTGAGCCGGTCAGGCCAGAAAGCGCCATCGAAAGCCCTTTGGCTGGCCCGGGTTTGCCCTGGGTAAATATAGAGCGGCCGGTAGCGATAAACTCGCAGCTTTCGATGCGTTTGAACAAGGTTCTGGTCGTGTTGCCGTCGACAAGGTGTTCGACTTCGAAAGGCACTATTCCCGAATAATAACCGCGAATAATCGTTCCGTCTGAATCACAGTCGTGAAAGCCCGGAGTTTCGTTGTCCAGATCAAATTGCTCGCCTTCTTGCATAATTCGGTTGAAAACGGCAGTTGTATCATCAATTTCTGCTTTCCAGCATTTGAAAGATATTGATGAACCCTGAATTTCTATTTCATTGATCGGCATATTTTCCTCCGTGTTTCTGAGTCAGGCTATTTTAATGTAAAAAAGGGTACATTACAACTTTTGCCATTGGCAGATTTTACATTTGCTGAATGCTGTGGTACCCTTGCGGCAGCTGAAATTAGGGAGCAAAAGATGTTTAGGTTGAAACAGTTTATAATAATATTTTCGTTCTTGATGGTGGCGGCATTTCTTTTGGCACAATCGCCTGGAACGGCAGGAGATCCTCTTGTCAGTAAGAGCTATCTCGATCACTTTTTTCGTTTTCGTTCAGTGGTCGTGCCGGCAAATGCTGAAATAAAACCTGAACCAGGGGCGTTGATCGTGGTTCGATCCGGACAGATAGTTCTTGAAGGTCCAAAAGGTAAGGCTATCATCGATTTGACTGCAGGGAAAGAATTGACAACCGGAGCGGAACTACCGTTCAATCATTTGCTGATCGTTCCAGATTCAGCTGAATATAAGCTAAAAGCCCGTAAACTATCCTTGATGCTGGCTTCCTGCCTGCAACATGAGAATCCCTGATTAAATGCCGAAAAGCCAAGTCAAGTTCAGCTTTTACTTTATCGTTTTGCCTCTGCTGATACCAGGTTTGCTGGTGGCAGCCTGGCGATGCCTTTTTCGAAACATTGCTGAGCAGAAAAATGTGTTCGTCGAAACCGTTATAGATTTCGAGGAAATGCGGCAAATGTCTCGCGAAGAAGGCTGGAAACTGAAAGATCTTTTTGCGGCAATGAAAGAAAACGGCGCCAGTTCGGTTGCCATTTCCGAGGACACCTTGGCTTCGCTGGAATCTGAAGGGCGAATAACTGTTCTAAGCGCGAAAGAAATTCGAAAATTATCGCTGGATGCTAGTTTGCAGCATGAGCTGCCGGTCAATCAACCCGGTTCACTCTGGATTCATGCTGAAGATTCAACGCTTCTGGACAGGATAGAACAACAGCTTTCCTGGAAAATAGCGGCATCCAGGCTTAATCGCCTGCACCGAAACTTTTTGCTGGTAAATAAATCTGCCCAGGGATTTCGCGAAAGAGTCGGACTTGGTTTTTCCAGCGAATATTTCGATATGGCAAATGAAGCCGGACTTGGTCTGGTTGTGCGCGTTTTCAATTATCCAGAGCTTTCAGCTTCGTCGGCGGCGCGGATCATCGCTTCTATTCCTTCTCCGGCAAGTGTTTCGGCACTTCTCTTTGCTGAGGAAGAAATGCTGGGTAACCGCGGCGACCTCGATGGCGTGATCGATCTGTTCAACAACCGCTCATATCGAATCGGCTGGATTGAGTTCAATACTCAGGAGGGAATCGAAAGATATCTGAAGAGGCTATCTGCTTCTCGGCCATTCGTTCGCGTTCATAGCATCAGTCGTAAAGAAATCGATCAGGTCTACAATAAAACCCGCGCGGTAGCCCGATGGGTTAGGGCGGTCAAGGATCGTTCGATGAAAATGCTTTATATTCGTTGTTTTTTTCAGGATGACAAGCGCTATATTCCTGATCTGGTAAAATTCAATCTCGACTATCTGTCGCGAATCGAAAAATCTTTGAACAAGGCAGGTTTCAAGATTGCCAGAAGTTATCAGGAGCGCGTAAACGAGCCTCGTCATCTGGTCGGCAATATGAGCGCAGCAGAAAAAATTGCCATTTCACTGGCATTGCTGCTTGGTTTGCCACTTTTGTTAAAATTCAGCTTTTTTGAAGAGCTTGACGATCGCTGGTTTCTACTTATGGCCGTAGTCTCTGTTGTCGGCTTTTTTTTGTTGAGCAATGAAAATTTTATCGGTATTTCCGGGCTAATAGGGGCATTTGCCTATTCTTCACTCGGTGTGATTGTTGCTTGCAAAAGTCTTGAAAAAGAGCAGACCCTGGCCAGGAAATTGGTAAATTACTTTACAATTCTCGTTTTTCCGTCGGTGATAGGTGGAATTCTTATTGCTGGCCTTTATTCAGAAGTCGAGTATTTGTTGAAATTTGCTCAGTTTCGCGGCATAAAACTGGCATTTATCCTGCCGGTAATCTGGGTTTTTATCTGGTCTTTGAAACAATATGGCCGGGGAGTTCTCGGAATGCTTAATCGTCCGGTCACCCCTATTATGGCCGCGCTTGCTGCTGCAGTCGGGTTTGCTTTCGTCGTCTACCTGTTACGATCGGGAAATTTGACGATTGTCAAACCTTCGGCTATTGAAGATTCCTTTCGCACATTTCTGGAAAATACTTTGGTCGCAAGGCCGAGAAATAAGGAATTTCTGATCGGTTATCCGGCCGCAGCATTGTTCATTTTCTTTTATCTGCGCCGTTGTCTGGTCATTTTGCCGCTATTAGCCGTTTTTGTTCAAATGGGTCAGGTTTCAGTCGTAAATACTCTTTGTCATTTTCACTCGCCTTTGTATCTAAGTCTTTTACGCATATTCAACGGCTTTTGGCTGGGAATTGTTCTTTCAGTTCCAACGATTGTTTTCGCAGCTCTGGTCTGGCTTTTTATGCTACTGGGGAATCAAAATCGTTCGCGTGTACTTCTGGCCGGGTATCTTGGCTTCGATAACTTTGGCGATGAGCTTCTCTGGCAAAATTATTTCCACAGGTTAAGGGGCCGAATTCCCGATATTGAAATAGCGGTTCTAGCCGGAGATGCAATCGATGTGCCCCAAAGCTGCCAGGTTGTAAGGCGACGAAACTGGTTTGAGGTTATTGAAAATCTGCTTTCCTGCCGAGCTTTGATTTTCCCCGGCGGTGGCATTCTTCAGGCTTCAACCAGTCTGGGGAGTTTGTTGTATTATTCGGTTTTGATTTTTATTGCCCGAATTGGTGGAGCTAAAGTTGTCATGCCGGCGCAGGGAATCGGGCCATGGGGCGAAAATCTGCAAAAATTTCCCTGGATTTTTTCGGTATTGAGTAAACTTTTTGTTTCAATCGATTATTTGACCGTTCGCGACGTTGAGTCGCAAAATTCTTTTTGTGAGCTTACGCAAATACAACCTGATGTTACTGCAGATGCTGCTTTTATTGGCGAAGTCGGCAAGTTGAACATTTCCGAAGCTCATTCTGATCTTCGGTTGGCTGTAGTTTTGCGTAGTTCAGTTTCCGACTCGGAAGAAATCTGTAGACACTTTCTCAAGATTGCAGAAGAAGTCGAGAATTTGAAGATTATCCCTGTAGTTTTTCAGTCTGGCGATGAGGTTGTCTGGCAAAAATGCGGTTGGTCAGACGAATTGGTAAAGGCTCGGGTTGGAGAGCCTGTTTTTGTCGATGTTGATCTGATTGTATCTATGCGCCTGCATGGTTGCATCATTGCTACTGCACAGGCCATACCCTGGTTGGGCATTGCTTATGACCCGAAAGTCAGTTCCTTTGCCGCTGCCTGCAATTGGAAATTCTGCTTCGAGCCGGACAAGATCGATCGCCAATTGCTTGAGCAGCAGTTGAACCTATTGGCTTCGCGAAAAGTTGATTTTGCCGCCAAGCTTGCCCGAAAGGCTAATGAAATGACAAGACGGGCACAGCAGGATCTGGACGCGGTGGTTGAGATTTTGCAATCTGTTCAAGTTTAATTTTACTGACATATCTTACAATGAAAAAGGGCTGTTCCAACAGGAACAGCCCTTTTTGGGGTTCATTATGATCAGTATCGATAATGTTCTGGCTTATAGGGGCCTTCTTTGGGAACGCCGATGTAGTTAGCCTGTTCATCAGAAAGTTTGGTAAGCTTAACACCGATTTTTTCGAGATGAAGTCTGGCAACTTCTTCGTCAAGCTTTTTAGAAAGGGTGTAAACACCTATTTCGCGAGGATTGGTCCAGAGGTCCAGTTGGGCCAGGGTCTGATTCGAGAAAGAATTGCTCATGACGAAGCTGGGATGACCAGTTGCACAGCCGAGGTTGACCAGGCGGCCTTCTGCAAGCACATAAATGCTGTGGCCATCTTTATAGGTATAGCGGTCTACCTGTGGCTTGATGTTTGTTTTTTTGATTTCAGGCCATTTTTCAATTTTTGCCATCTGAATTTCATTGTCGAAGTGACCGATGTTGCAAACAATTGCCTGGTCTTTCATTTTTGAACAATGATCAGCAGTTATGACGTCTTTATTGCCGGTGGTGGTGACGTAGATGTCGGCTGAACCAAGGGTGTCTTCAACGGTTTTTACTTCAAAACCTTCCATTGCTGCCTGAAGGGCACAAATTGGGTCGATTTCGGTAACGATTACCCGTGCGCCAAAATTGCGCAGGCTCTGGGCGCAACCTTTGCCGACATCGCCATATCCGCAGACTACGGCAACCTTGCCGGCTACCATAACGTCGGTAGCTCTCTTGATGCCGTCGGCGAGACTTTCGCGACAGCCATAGAGGTTGTCGAATTTTGACTTGGTTACAGAATCATTAACATTGATGGCCGGGAAGAGCAACGTCTTGTTTTCCATCATTTTATAAAGGCGGTGAACGCCGGTTGTCGTTTCTTCGCTTACACCCTTGATTCTTTTGGCCATGTTCGTCCATTTCTGGGGTTCGCTGGCAAGGGTTTCTTTGAGCATCTTCTTCAACTCGGCTTCGTCTTCTCCTTCAGAGGGGCGATCGAGAACCGATGCATCTTTTTCTGCTTCGCTGCCAAGGTGAACCATGAGGGTAGCATCGCCACCGTCATCGACGATAAGGTCTGGTCCTTGTCCATCAGGCCATACGAGTGCTTCGCGGGCACACCACCAATATTCCTTCAGGGTTTCGCCTTTCCAGGCAAACACGGGAATTCCGCGCTTGGCGATTGCGGCGGCAGCGGTATCCTGAGTTGAAAAAATGTTGCAGCTCGCCCAGCGGACATCAGCTCCGAGCTCGACGAGAGTTTCAATCAAAACGGCTGTCTGCACGGTCATGTGCAGTGAACCCATGATTCTGGCTCCGCGCAAAGGTTTTTGTGCAGCATATTTGTTGCGAATTGCCATCAGACCAGGCATTTCGTGTTCGGCAATTTCAATTTCCTTGCGGCCAAGTTGCCACAATTCGATGTCTTTTACTTTGTATGGGAGGCGGTCAGTCATGGTTTCCTTCTCCATAGCGGTCTGAGTCATTTTAAATCTCCTTGTATGTACCCTTTGGGTGTGCTCAAAATCAGGCCTCAATTATGGCACTAACCGTTGAAAAAGTCAAAGGGTTGTGGCAAACCGGTTGCGGATGGTAATGAAAAATATTACTGAGTGCAGCAATTAAAGAGAAAAAGGTACATGCTTATGCAATTGCCATTCTTCGACTTTCAGGCGAAGCTGGTGGTAATATTTGGCAAAAAGCCAGTCGCCTTCATTGGTAACCAAAAACAGTAGTTTCGCCTTCAGTCCCTTAAGCAGAGGTATAAAGGCAATTCTTTCATCGGGCGTATGTTTGTCGATACGATTGATAACCAGGTGAAACAGCTTGAATTTGTCAGAATTGAATTCCCGGAAGATTTTTCGCAGAATCAATTCCAAAGACCTTTGATAGTTTGCGGCAGCTACAGCATCATCAGGTCTTTTTACCAAAATCTGATGAAAACGTAGCAACTTGTTCATATCTCTAATAACTGGAAGCTTGACAGAAAGCTGATAAATCACAGTTGAAGCAAGATGTGACAGAATTTTGCTGCCGAGATAGGCCCCAATCATGGTTCCCGCTCCTGGGAGAATGACTGAGCCGACCGCCGAGCCGAGAGAAGCTCCGGCCACATTTACCAGGCTCTTGGCTGCGCATTTGAGTATTGATAAGCCGAGAAAGCTCAGTATCGAATTGTCGGCCATTGCTTCCTTAATCACCAGTGAAAGTTTCTTATTGTTGCCGGCTGCGCTCAAAAGATCGGCGCCCATTCTTGCAAATGCTACTGAACTGAAGCTTTTAAGAGTGTCTGAAATGGCTTCTGAAAGAATGCCGATATCAAGTTTTTTCAGCAGCTCGGTAAGAAAGTCGGCGGCGGGCGATAAAGCACCGGAAGCTGCCAGGTGGGGTATGCTTCGCATCAATTCATAGGCTATACGATCAAGAGAAAAGACTATTGCGCCGGAATATTTGAAGCTGAAGCCGGTTCCCTGATATTTGATTTCTGAGACGTGAAAATCGTATGCGACTTCCTGCTCACAGGAAATTACATATTCGGAAGATTTCAGGCGATAGGGCAATTTTCCTTTGAAAAAACCTTCGCCACTAATCGATATGAAATATCTACGGATTTTTTTATCGTAAAAGTGTGAATGAACTTTAACCTTGAGGACTTCCGATTTATCAAGTCGGTTAAAGAGGGTTAAAAGCGTCTTATCAAGGGTGTTGGCTGCGAATTCAAGTGATTTGTCAACCTTTGCGGAAAACCAGGATTTGTTGGGTGAAGAGCCTGGATGATTGTCGGCCAAAACCGGTGCGAAGGTTCCGGTGATAAAAAACAGGGCAATCAACAGCCAGTTGAGATACAAGTATCGTTTGGTTTTTCTCATTGGCACACCTTAATGGAATATTTATAAATTGTACACCAATATTGTTCAAATTGTAAGATTTTGTCGTGCTTTTAATTTTCGTTTTTAAACTGTTTGGGGTATACTAAATTGAACTGTCAGTGTGGGGTAAAAATGCCTGAAGATTTTCTACAAAACAGCAAGTTACCGGAAAAGCTGGATCTAAACGATTGGATACAGTTTTCTCTTGACTCTGAAGAAGAAATCGATCGCCAGATTGCCTTGGAAGAGCTTGCGTCTACTGGCGTTCCACCATATCTGACGGCTCGAATTCGTGAAATT
Source organism: uncultured bacterium (assembly GCA_964596185.1). Lineage (GTDB taxonomy): Bacteria > Muiribacteriota > Ozemobacteria > Ozemobacterales > Ozemobacteraceae > DYKG01. Next base: position 50,799 of record CAZQUE010000010.1, read on the forward strand.
TCAGCTCGTGACGCTTCTTCGGTTTGTCGTCAGCTTGCCTTGTGGATAGAAAGTGTTGAAAAGGCCCGCATCGAACTGAAACCGCAGCTGAAGAACCTCGAATTGAGTCCGATAAATATCATCATGTTGCTTGAAAATGCAGATGCTTCTCTGGCGACTGTTTTGATTCAAATGTTGCGGAAAGCCCCGCCAGAAGAGATATTAGATCAGTGGCGACATGGAATCAAGACCGAAAAGAATCCGCGTATGCTGCAGGTTGGTCTGACTTTGCTTGGCAAATTCGGTCGGGCAGAAGACGCTGCCGGTGCGGTTGGGTTCCTTGAACATGCAGATTCTGAAGTTGTTTGTTCGGCCCTGTCTTTATTGTTGAATCAGGATTCTGAACTTTTCAAACAGCAGGTTCGCAAAGGCCTTACTTCAAAGTCTTTCAAGATACAGTTGCATGCGGTTCATTTGTTGCGTTCCATCGATCTTGAAGAAGCCATACAATATATCCAGGCTTTTTTGTTCAGCAAAAATCCATTGATTAGGCAGAAGGCCTTGCGGGAGTTGATGCTTGTGCCCTTTGATCGGGTAAGTCAGATTTTTCTGCAATATCTTAGCCGTGAAATCCAGACCTTGCTTCTGGTTAAAGCCGGCTTCGTCATTGCTTTCAATCCTTTGCCCGATTTCCCGTTAAAACTGTTCGACATTTTTCAGTTTTCGCGGGATGCCAAAAAGCACATTCTGCAGATGATATTGAAACAGCTTGTCGAGTCAATTCAGTCGGCGGGGGTTCTCAAACAAACGTTTGAAGAATATACGCAGGAATTGAAACAGAAAATTAACTTTAAAAGGTCAGAGCTGGTCATCAGATGCGCCTTGAAAGATCTGGGTAACAGCGATAAAAATATGCGGCTTTCGGCTGTGGATAGACTCGCTCCTTATTGTGAATATCCTTCAATAACTCAGGCTCTGGCCCGACATTTGCAGAATGAAGCAGATGAAGAGGTGAAGGCGTCGATAGAAGCTATCACTGGCGGTGGGCAAGTTTTGCCCCAGGTTGTTGATAAGTCGCTGAATGAAGTTCAAGACTTTATCGCCCTTGGCCCCAAAGAACAGCGAGGTTTCCTAAGACAGATCCGGACCAACGAAGGCTGGCACGAAAACCGAAATTTGTTGTCAAAACTTCTTGGCGAAAACCTGAAAAAAAATGTTCAGCTCGAGATTATCAGATTGTTCGGACAGTTTGGCAGCAGAATCGATACCGGTTCTGTGGTTTCTTTCATTGATGATCAGGACCCCTCTATTGTAGCCGCCGCTATCAAAACTGTCGGAACCATAGACCTTGATGTCATGTTACCTCATATCAACCGTTTCCTTGCCCACGAAGATCCGCGGATAAAATCTGCTGCCCTGGAAGTCTATGTATTGGCAGACAAGGAGGGGGCGATACAGTATCTCTCTTCAATGCTTCGCTCAACTGCACTGCCAACGAGAAGAGTCGGCCTTTCTCTGCTTCCCCAGCTTGATTATTCGTCGGCAGAACCGTTGATCTGGCGACTGCTCAAGTATGAAGGAAATAATGAGTTGAAAATTCAGGCGGCATATATGGTTGCTGCCAATCCGACCAAGGAAGGTCTTTACAAACTATTTGCCATTTCGCATAAAAAAGAAGGCGAATTAAAAGAAGGTTATGAGGATCTCTGGAACCTGGCCCTGGTTTCAGCTGAAAGTCTTTTTGCCACTTCAAGAGAAAATGTCGAAGCAGAGTGCTGGGAAGCTTTCAAGGCTGATTCTGAGAGAAAAATTGAAGACAAGTCAGCATATTCATATTCGAGCGTAGTGGGTGAAGCGGATATCCTCGGAGTCGGGGCCGAAGAAGCCGATAAAACTTTTATCGAAACGCTCTACTTGCACTTGTTAGAATTCAAAACGTTTTATGCTGCCGGTTTGCTGATTTTCATGCCGGTAATGTATTATCTTTTTTCTTCAGAACCAGAAACGAAAGTTACAGTTTCAAAAACTGGCAAGACTGCCAAAGTAAATTTTATGCCGACCCAGAAGAGCATGTCGACTCAGGTTGGCAGCGAAGACTGGAAGGGAACCCTAAAATCCGGGGCTCGAGAACTGCTTTCAGGGAAAGGCTATCAGGCGGCATTGAGTAATGGTGCCAGAGAAATTCAGAGTTTTCGTGCCGATTACGATCGAAATTATCAGCAGTATCTAATCGATAAAGCTAACGATTCTTCTGAGCCTGAAGAAACTCGGCAACTTTATGAGGCTCATCTGAACCCGGCATTTGCAAACGCAGTAAAGGCATGGGAGGCGGAGAACTATTCCGAGGCCGAGTTGTATTATGAACGGGCAGTCGAAGATCAGCAATTGAATCCGGTTGGCCGCTGTTTTGCTTTGCAAAAACTCCTGGAAATTGCGCAAAACCGCAAAGACAAGACAACCTGGTTGAAGTGGCAGGATCGACTGATGAAGGAATTGAAAAAGATTCCGGGTTACGAGGGAGTAAAAGGAATAGAAAACTTCGGACAAATGTATATTCGCATGGTTGAAATAAGCCAGCACCTTAAAGGTGGTGGTGATAGTGCTCCAATAACCAATCATTTGATGAAAACCGGCGAAAGCGAGGCCGAAGCCCGAGAAAGCCTCGAGGCTCTGAAAAATATCGATAAGTTATTTCCCAACGATCGATAACCTGTTTTTTCAGATCGATTATTTTTTTTCTGCCGCAAAACATTTTTCCATTCTTCATCGTATTTCTTCTAGGCGTTGTACAAATCTACACTAGTCTAACTGTCCTGAATGGGGTATAATTTTATAAAGATATTTAACAGGGGAATTAAGCAGTGAATAAAAGAAATTACCGCAAAAGCGGCTCGGCATATTTGATGGCAATAGGCGTTCTGTCGGTTTTGGTGCTTGTCGGCATTGCATTGTCGCGTATGACGGTTACCGGGCGATTTACGACAATATTCAGCAGCAATGAAAAGCGTGCTGAAGAATGCGCTGAGTCAGCTGCGAATCTGACTTTTAAAGTCGTAAAGGACAACATGAATGATTACAGTGCTTTCTGGAAATTATTCAAAGATCCTGACGGCCTGCTGAAAAGTTGGTTTATGTATTTTCGTTTGCCCGCTCCGGTCGCCGGTGCATATATTGATCCTGTCAGCTTTGAAAATGCCAAAGCCAACGGTGTTGACGTGCAGCTGGATTTGTTCAATAGCACTCTTTTCAAGCCTTTGTATGAAAAAGGCATCGTCTACATGTATGATACTGTTTCTCCTGATCCCAAAGCTCCGCTTGCTCCATTGAAGGGCATGTTCGATGCTCTGGGCGGAAGAGTTAGGGTAACCTGCACGGCGAGAATAAAAAACGCCTTCGCCATTCTTGCCGATAATCCTGATTACGTGGTTGGTGGGGTTGAAGTTCCTTTGCGTAAGGTTACCGGCTTTCTCGGCAATCTTTATGACAAGGTAAAAATTGGTGCTGCCGATGTGATTTCCGATGCAAAAGATACCGTCGATCCTACCGGAAAGCTCGATAAAGACTTCCCCAATGTAGATTTTACCAATATGCTGCCGAATGACCCATTATTGCAGGCGCCTGATATCACAAATCTCACCATAATAGTTCAGGGGGTGCCAGTTCCGGTCGGGGCCATTTTGCAAAAGCCTCTAGATGCAATTTTCAATAAGATTCAGACCGAACTGGGTCTTACGCCGCGCAAGCTAGCCAAGAAGGTTTTTGGCGATGTTCTGCAATTCAAGATCGATTTCACAGCCATTAACAAAAGAATAGAAGAGGCGATTCAGAATTGTCTCCCAGATTTTCTGCAGGCTTTTGCCGGTAATGTTTCCTGGGATGTAACCGTTGAAAAACAGGGAATCTTCGAAGTTATCACTGAAGTTGAATATACTCCCCAGTATCCCAATGGACCGACGATCAAAAAGCGTCTGGTCATGCACCGTGAGTTTCGTGTTGCCGATATTCAGCCGATAGCCTCTGATTACACCTTCTTCGTTGCGAATTCAAAACTTCTTTATGAGAAGTCTCTCGAAAATTTTGACAGCTGGGAGGGTGATGATCAGATCAAATGGAACGAGGGCATGGGAACGATCGTTATTCATAACATGCCTTCACTCGATGCTATCTGGAATTCCCTCAAAAACATATTTTCATTTGAAATAAGAAAACTGGCGCAAAATCTTCAGCTTCCAGGACTTGTAAGGGTTAATGGAACCAAAGAAATGTTGTTGAAGCTGACGATGTTCGAGAAGTTCCCGGTTGGTGCCGGTGCTCTGGATGTTTTTAAAAAAATGGAAATAGCTGCGTTGCTGACGCCACATCCCGATGGTCAGAAAACAGCCTGTGCTGGCGATCACCCTAATGGCGGTTCGAGTCATAATATTATTCCAGGATTGAAAAGCGTTACCTACAATTTTTGGGCTACCGGCAAGCCTTTTGACTGGGGCTATTTCGGCGGCGGCGACCCTGGCGGAATAGGAACCTACTGGTTGCCGATTCCACCAATGTTTGCACGTACTTTGCTTTTTGGCAATTTCCATCTTGAATTTCCGATGTCAATGCGGGTTGAAGGCTATCTGAAAAAGGTTTACACCCATATCAACCTGTTGCTGGTAAAAATATATATTCCTCCGATTCCAATCATCGGCTTTCTTGGCATGGATATTCCGATTCCATGGTTCTGGGCCAAGGCCAAAAAAGAGCCCTATGGCTTTTGCCAGTGGCCGCCCTACGAAAATGATGATCAGGGTAAAACTGCATGGAACCCGAATAATAAAGGCAATCTTCCCGCCAACACTTATTCGCCGACCCAGTATCTCAAGAAGGCCAGCTATTTCTACGCTTCTTCGCAGGATTTTAACAAGGATATTGAAAATCGCACGATTATCTACAATGGCAAAGAAACTTTCATTTGCGACGGGGTAACTTTCGTCAATGACAATCTATGGTTGACCAAACCAATGCACGTAATGGGGCGTGGAATAATCGTCGCTGCGGCAAACGTTCATTTGAATGCCGAGATTACCAGAGAAGACAAAGACGCTAACGGGAACAATACTGTATTTTCGATCGTTGCCAGAAACGGAGCTATTGTTAATCATTATGGAAAGCGCAATGTTTATGCCTGTCTTTATGGTGACAAAGGTCTTCTCAACCCTATTGGAGCCAATCTCACCGTTCATGGCAATCTGGTGGTCAATCGCTTTAACCGTAAAGATTGCCAGGGTGATCTGCACGTATATTATGAATCCAATCATTGCCGAAGCTCTTTGTTGTCGATGATCCGGCCGGTTGCAAAATGGGATCCAACCCGATATTATGTGACCTTGAGTGCACAGACTGCCTTGTTTCAGTTCGAAAAGTTGTAGATGGAGAAATGTCCTGATGATCAAATCTGCTAGAGCTATTACACTTGTCGAAATCACCATTGCCCTGGCTATATTGATAATCGCCATCATTCCTTTGTTGCGATTGTCCTCGAATGATGCTACAACAGCAATTGAAACCGAGAAAATTCAGATATCGGAACGAATCCTTGAAAGTATCAAGAGTGAATTGATGGCCTTACCGTTCAAAAGATTTTATGAAAGAAGTGAAGCTGAAGGTGAAGATACCAACAATCCTGGGCCATTCGAACTTTCCGACGGTTTTTACCCGATCAGCCTGGGCAAGGTTCTCGATGTTCAGCAAAAGTATAAAGATTTCAAGGTTGTCGGCACCTGGAGCTATATTCTTAAAGACGGAAAAATTGACAAGACCATGATTCAGACTGATATTTCCTGTTCTTTCAGTCGTGCTCGAGGTCCGGAAGTTAATCGCAGCAAATCATTTTTGCTGGTTAAGCCCTGATTTACAGGAGGAATGGTTATGAGAAAAAGAGGAATGACCCTGGTGGAGATGATGGTGGCTTTCTTTATTCTTTCATTGATATCGGTTCCCCTGTATTACGTCATGAAAGATGCCAGTTATAAAGGCGCTCTGGTTGCCTGTAAAGAAGAGGCAAAACAGGAATCTAACAAGGTTTTGAAAATTCTGGAGCATGATCTTAGTCAGGCCAGAAGAGAAAGCTTCAAACAGCCGAGCGATGACGTTTATGAAATCAAGGTTCGCAAGCAGGGCGACGATAAAGGTGACGACGTGTCTTTGCGCTATTTTTATTCTAAACCCGATTTAAAAAGAATATTCGACGGCAAGCAGTGGCAGGTAAGTGATAAGGTTGAAGAGTTTAATATTTCGACTTCACCAGATGCTCCGGGTCGACTGATTGTCAGCCTTAAGACAAAGTCTTTCTTCGATGGCATCAAAGAAGGCGATGCGCCCGTTCTTGCCCAGGAAAAAATGATTGTCATGCGTGAAGATGCTGCATTTGAGAAGGACAAACACTGGCGTGACGTTGGCGACGTAAACAAATTTTTCGCCTCTCAGGGCAGCCTTATGGGTGGCATCAAAGAGGATGCCAAGAAGCTGGTTCAGGATTTTACCAGTGAGTGGTCTGCAGCAGGTGCCGATATCAGCAACATGACCGTTGGGCAGTTGCAGAGGGTTAAAGATGATCTATTCAATGGTTTGAAAGATGTTGAAGACAGCATCAAAGGTATAGATGGCGATATCCTCGATCTAGACCCAAAAGCGATGTTTGATGTCGGCTCGGATGGAAAACTTTCAAGTTCGCAAAAAGATAGGGCTAAAGCAGTCAAAGAAGCGCTTGCAAACATGAAAAATAAAGGCGATTTGAACTGGCAAAAGGTTGTCAGTGCCGGCGGTGGCAGCGGATTCTGGTCTTCAAAAATGAAAACTGGCGCGATAAAGGAACTTTACAACGCTAAATCGCAGTTGTTCAATTCCGGCCAGGAAATCGTTAAACAGATTGACGAATTCAAAAAGCTCTCTAGTCAGAATGGCTTTGATTTCGACACATCCAGTATCAGTCGCACGAAGTGGGGCCTTTGAGCAGATTGTTCAGCAAAAGAATCCATAGCAACACCAGAGCAATGGTTGTTTTCTGTAGAACCGGCTGAACACTTTTGTGCCAATGCAAATAATAGAGGGCGTGATTTATCTGAGTCATCAGAAAAAGTATGCAGCCGCTGAGAAATGCGTAATATCTGCGGTCTTCGACAAGAATTATCAGGGCAATCAACATCGTAAAAAAGCTGCAAAGGCAAAAAGCCAGTAGCATCGCATGATGGTAGCTGCTGAATAGCATCAGGACAAAAAAACTGCAAAGTATCGTTCCGAATCTAACGATACTTTGCTGAAGTCTGGTTGTTGGGCAAATGATCGGTAAACGGAACAAAAATGCCGAGACCGCCAGGCCGGCAAAAAAAGTGGCTGCAATGGCAAAATAGCCGCCAGGATTAGTTTTGCCCTGGCCGGTTTCTAAAACCATCAGTTCGCACCAGTAGTTTTCTTGCCAACTGAAAGTCGGGTTTTTCTCGTTGAACTGTGAGCCGCCGGGATACAGATAGATTGCGGCCAGAGTAAGAAGAAAAAACAGAGCGATCCCGGCATTGGTTACTTTTGAGAGCACTCTGCTTTTTTTCCCTTCATTTGCTGGCAGGAATCAGGCTAAGGCGGCTATCTCGATTTCTCGGCTTGAAATCAGATTGACTCCTGCCTCACTCATCTGCGACAAGGCCAGTGCAACGTCGCCGGAATTCAGATTTACTCCGCGACAACCATCGGTAATGAGAAAAGTTTTAAAACCCTCTTTTAATGAATCTAGAGCTGTGAATTTAACGCAGTAATCTGTAGCCAGCCCCATTATATAGACCTGATCAACTCGCTGCTCTTTCAACCAAAGAGTGAGGCCGGTTGAAGCTTGTCGGTTGTTATCATAAAAGCCGCTATAAGAGTCGATGTTGAGATTGGTTCCCTTTTGGAAAACTCTATTGATGCTTTTGTGGTGAAGATTTGGGTGAAATTCTGCGCCAGTTGTGTTTTGAATACAATGGTTCGGCCATAGAATTTGATCGATTCCGTTCAATTTGATCTGATCACCTGGTTTTTTGCCCGGATGGGACGAAGCAAAACTGCCGTGATTGGCCGGATGCCAGTCCTGGGTTGCAACCACCAGATCGAATCTTGGGGCAAGATAGTTGGCAATAGCCACTACCTCGTCGCCCTCTTCGACCGCCAAAGCGCCTCCCGGCATAAAATCATTCTGAAGATCCACCAGAATCAGTGCTTTCATAAAACTTCTCCTTTGCAACTGATTATTTATTTTTTTTCTACTTTTTGAAGCCACGGTTTTGCAAAATCAGCTCAGTTTTAAGATTCGACAGTTTTTCTTCAAGACCCACCGGATAAAGGTGGGGATTGACAAATCTTTTTATGCTTTCGTGAAGGGTTTGCAATTGCTGTTGAACCCGCTCGCGTATTTCTTTTACCGGCTGAGGTCGATAAATGCGTTTGCCATTTTCAAACATTGGTTTGAGCAGCTCCGAAAAGGTTGCGCCGCTCGGGAAGACTTTGCGTCGCGTCATGTCGGCAGGATCTATGATTATATCGTTTGCCGGCGCGGGCAGAAGCTCGTCGACAAGCATGTCACCGATTGCCTGACCGGCTTCGAAGTATCGACGTATTTGCAGCTTACCTGGATTGGTAATTTTTATGGCCTGTTCAGAGAGCTTAATTTTGTGTTGCCAGTTGCCATCTTTTTCTTTCAGGGCAACGAGCTTATAGACGCCACCCAAAGCCGGTTGATCATAACCGGTCGCCAGTTTGGTGCCGACCCCCCAGAGAGTGATCGTTGCTCCCTGTTGCTTGAGACTGGAAATAATGTGTTCGTCAAGGTCGTTGCTGGCACAGATAATGGCCTTGTCAAAGCCGCCGGCATCTAGAATTTTGCGGGCTTCAATACTCAAATAAGCCAGGTCGCCTGAGTCCAGTCTTATGCCGACCATTTCGTGGCCAGCTTTGCGCAGCTCAAGGCCAACTTTTACCGCATTTTTGACTCCTTCAATGGTGTTGTAGGTGTCGACGAGAAAGAGACAATTGTTAGGCATGGCTCTGGCGTATTCTTTAAAAGATTCAAGCTCTGAATCGAAAGACATGACCCAGCTGTGGGCATGGGTGCCCTTGACCGGTATGCCGAAGAGTTTCCCGGCAAGAACATTGGAAGTGCTGGCGCAACCGCCAATATAGGCCGCTCGGCTGGCGGAAATTGCTCCATTGATTCCCTGAGCCCGTCGCAGGCCAAACTCGAGTACCGGCTCGCCTCGTGCAGCCTGGCATATTCTGGCAGCCTTTGTTGCGATAAGGCTTTGAAAGTTGATCATATTCAGCAGCGGAGTTTCAAGAATCATGCACTGCAAAACCGGGCCGGAAATTCGCAGCATGGGCTCGTGAGGAAATACCACCGTTCCTTCGTTGACTGCGTCGACATCGCAGGTAAATTTCAATTCGCGCAAGTAGTCAAGAAAACCTTTTGCGAATAAGGGCTGGCCATTGTTTCCGGTTAAAGAAGCGAGATATTCGATGTCAGATTCATCGAAACTGAACTTCTCGAGTAGCTCGAGGGCCTGTTCTATGCCGCAGGCTATGGTATAACCGCCGCCAAATGGGTTCCTTCTGAAGAAGAGATTGAAAATACCCTGTTTGTCTGTATAGCCGTTTTTCCAGTAGCCATAGGCCATTGTCAGCTGGTAGAGGTCTGTTAGAAGCGAAAGAGAAGCTGAAGTATGCAAGCTGTCAAACATAGTTATCTGCCCTCCCACTTCTTCACTATAACTTTTTTCGATGGGGGAGTCAAAGAAACGACAATCGAGTCGTGATGCCTCTATATCATGTATCATTTACTGATGAACATTGTTTGATCTTGATTGCAATTATGCTAATATCTGTAAATGCATACTGAAAAATCTTCTCAAAAAAGTATTTCAAAAAAGCTGTTTTCTTTTTTAAACAGTATCAAAACTAAGCTGATTATCAGCTTTCTGGTGATTACGCTTTCTCCGCTTGGTTATATAAGCTATGTGATGCTGAGAAACGCTTCTGATGGTCTGTTGAATGTTAGTGTGAGTAATTCCATGGCTCATGCCCGTAAGGCTTCAATCGATTTAAACCGCTTTATCGCTGCTCAGACAGAAATTATTCGTCTGCTTACCCAGAGTCGGGCAGCCATTGATAAGGATTTTCCCGCGTTGTCAGAATTATTTCGTGAATACGGCAGTCGCCATCTGGCAATTGAAAAAATCAGACTTGTAGATCTTTCCGGAAAAGTCATCGCTGCGTCTGGAGACTTTGCTGACAATGCGGTTTTTGAGGCTGCAGCCCTTATGCCGCAGCTTGAAAGTCGCCAATGGTTGATGAAAACCCTGCGGGTACAAGGGCAGGTTCGAAGTGTCGCGATGATTGCCCCACAGAAAGATGCCGGGAATAATTCTTATGGCCTGTTGATCGTCGAGATTAATCTTTTGCAATTAGCCAGCCTTATGTCTGAAAACGTCGTCGGAAAAAGTGCAAGAATTTTTGTTCTCGATGGAAGCTCTGAAGTAGTTTGTTCAGTTCCTGAAAACACATCCGTAAATGATGTAAGCTTAATGCAAAGCAAGATATCTGCCAGAGAATATGGTGTGTTTTCAATCGAATCCAAGTTTCTTTTGCAGCCGTTGCTGGTTTCTTATCTGCCGGTAGTTGGGCTGGAATGGCAGGTTCTATTGAGTCAGGATCAGGAAGAGGTTTACGCTTTGGTCAAAACCTTTCAGAAGAACCTTTACTGGATCTTGTTTTTGACCGTTCTCATTGCCGTAATTATTGCCCTGGTTATCTCCCAGAACATTGCTTTGCCGATTTTGCAGGTGACTCGCGGCGCAAACGAGCTAGCGGCCGGAAAGTTCGACGTGCGAATCAATGTCGCAAATACTGATGAAGTTGGGCAGCTGGCAAACAATTTTAATTTCATGGCCGACAGCCTTGCTGGGAAAATGGAAGAGCTGCGCGCTGCCTACGATGAGTTGCAAAAGCGTGCTCAGACTATTGAACAGACCAATGTTGATCTTGACCGCAAGGTATTTGAAATCAGTATTCTTTACAAAATAGGCCGGGCCATGGGCGAGATCGGCATCGATCTTGAGAGATTGCTTGATCTAATCATCGATAAAGCTCTGGAAGCCGCGAATGCCAAACGTGGCTCACTGATGCTGATCGATGAAAATCAGGAGTTTCTTGAGTTGCAGCGTGTTCGCATCTGGAATGATGAGACCGGTAAAACTGTTGCCATCGATGATTTTAAAAAGAATATCAATATCCGACCGGGCGAGGGAATTGCCGGAAAGGTGTTGCAGTCGGGGCAGATGCTGATTATCAATGATCCTGACAATCATCCTGATTTCAAGCAATACGAGGGAGAAAACAATCGGGTTGAGCAATTGGTTTGTGTGCCACTGCGGGTAAAGAATGTCACTTTTGGCGTAATCAACATTGTAAATCGAAAAGATGGTGGTGATTTCGACAAAAAAGACACTGATTTGCTCGAAACCATGGCAAATCAGGCGGCGCTCGTTCTTGAAAACACCAAGCTGTTCAAACTGGCAATTACTGACGGTTTGACCGACCTGTATCTGGTGCGACACTTCAAGATAAAGCTCAATGAAGAAATCAAGCGTTCGCGGCGCTATGGCAAGATTTTTTCCATTGTTTTCTTTGATATCGATCATTTTAAAAAATTCAACGATACTTATGGGCATCAGGTTGGTGATGAGGTTTTGAAGCAAGTTGCCGCTATTTTTAAGGAATCGTTGCGCGAAGACATCGACTTGCCTGCCCGTTATGGCGGAGAAGAAATGATCGCTCTGTTGCCGGAAACCGATGCTGACGGTGCTTATGTCGTTGCGGAACGTTTGCGTACAGCGATTGAAAAGCACGAATTCACCGGTTGGGAATCGCCATTGCATGTAACCATAAGTATTGGGGTCGCCGAATTTCCATTGCATGATTCTGAACCGCTCGCGCTTATTAGAAAGGCTGATACGGCTCTCTATGAGTGCAAAAAGCTTGGTCGCAATCGAACTTCGATTTATTCCGATCAGATGGGAGTCGTTTCCGAAAAATGATAGCTTTTAAATTTGCGGTTAAAAGACCTTTGCTGTTGATGGTTCTTTTTCTTTCAATGGCGTCTTCATGCGCTTTTGCGCAAACGACAGAAAGCAGTGACCTGAAAATCAAGCGTTTGTATGACTTCCTTGCACTCGGCACTGGGGCCACTACTGGCACTTACTATCCACTTGGAAATGCTTTCGCTAATGTCTGGTCGACCCGTATGGAAAAAGTCAGTGTAATGGCTCATTCTACGAGGGGTTCGGTCGATAATATTGAATTGCTGAGGCGAAAAGAGTTGAGTCTTGGTATTGCCCAGAGCGATATCGTGCTTTCGGCAGTCAAGGGAACCGGGAGTTTTGCAGGCAACTCATATCCTGAATTGCGAGTTCTAAGTGCGCTCTTTCCTGAAGTTGTGCAGATTGTCGTGCCGAGGGATTCAGAAATTGAAACTATCGAGCAACTTCGTGGGAGAAAGGTTGTCGTTGGTGCTCCGGGAAGTGGCAATGCATTGACTTCGCTGCAGTTGCTCAAGGCAGCCGGAATTGGTGCCGATCAGTTCGAACCTGTTTTTCTGTCTTATGACGAGGCAATTCAGGCAATGGAGCGCGGGGAGTTTGCTGCCGCGACAATTATAGCCGGCGTTCCTACCCGTGTTATCAAGGAGTTGCATCAGAGAATTGGGGTGAGAATTCTGAGTTTTTCAAGTAATGCGATTATGGATTTTACCGGTAAGCTGCCCTATCTATCACATATATCCATTGCTTCTGGAACTTACCCCGATCAGAAGGAAAAAATAGAAACGGTGGCTTTGATGGCGTTGCTGGTCTCTAACGACCAGTTGTCAGATGATCTGGCTTATCGGCTTTTGCAAAATCTTTTCGCCAATCTTGATTATTTGAAGCAAATTCATGATCGGGCTGCAGATATTTCTCCGGATAATTATCTCAAGGGGGTTCCCGACGGTTTTCTTCACCCTGCCGCGGCCAGCTTTTTCAATGATTTCACTTCAGGCCGGCGCTAGTTGCAATTTTGACTGGTCGAAAGATTTTCTTCAAAAAGCTTTGCTTTGGAATGATAAAAGTATTTCACGAATGATCGGGGCATTTGAAAGAAAGCCGGAATAGTGGTAAAATGCACGCTGAAAAGCGGGTGAAACATGTCTTTGCAGATACAGAATCTTGAAAAATCTTTTAGCATCAGACAGCTTTTTGCTAACGTCACTTTTGCCGTCAACCCCGGAGATCGGGTAGCACTGGTTGGCAGCAATGGTTCAGGCAAGACGACGATGATGAAAATCATTCTCGGCTGGGAGCAGCCGGATTCAGGCAGTGTTACCAGTCCGAAAGACAGTCGTATTGGCTATTTGCCGCAAGAGATATTTCTTGGAGAGAATGCTGCCTGGGATAAAGAGAAAGAGACACTTACGCTCTGGCAGTTAGTGACTCAGGCTTTTGATCGCCTTGATGAGATAAAGGCCCGGCTCGAAAAAAATGAGGCTGAAATGGCCTCGGGAAAGGCTACTTCCGCAATTCAGGATGAGTATGACCGGTTGCTTCTTGCATTTGAGCGGGCAGGGGGCTATTCGTGGCAGGCGAAAACCACGAGATTGCTCAAGGGTTTTGGTTTCCCGGAAGAGCGCTTTCATGATCCATTAAAAACCTTTTCCGGTGGCTGGCAGATGCGGGCGTATTTTGTGCGTTTGTTGCTGACTGAGCCTGACTATCTTCTGCTCGACGAGCCGACCAACTATCTGGACATTTCTTCGATCGCCTTTCTTGAGGATTATTTGGCCAACTATGCGGGTGGCATTTTAGTTGTTTCTCATGACCGCTATTTTCTTGATTCTCTGGCAAACTCGGTTGTGGCAATAGTGCCTGAGGGTGCCAGGGTTTTTCGTGGCAATTACTCGCAATTTCTTGAAGCTCGCGAAGTTTGGGCACAGGAAGCCGAAGCTGCTCAGGAAAGGCAGAATCGTGAGCGCAAAAGGGTCGAGCGTTTTATCGAGCGCTTTCGTTATAAAGCCAGCAAGGCCTCGCAGGTTCAGAGTCGCATCAAGCAGCTCGAGAAGATGGAAAGCATCGAGCAGATTCGCTCGATTCCGAGGCTCAGTTTCAGTTTTCCAGATTGTGAAGACAGTGGTGAGATTGTGCTCAAGGGCGAAGATCTTCGCAAAAGCTACGGTGAAAACCATGTTCTCAAGGGTGTTGATTTTTCTATCAACCGTGGCGACCGTCTGGCGATCATTGGTGAAAACGGGGCGGGTAAAACGACGCTAATGCGTATTATTGCCGGCGAAGATCATTGCTGGTCCGGGCAGCTGGAGCTTGGTTATCGGGTGCACTTCGGTTATTTCGCTCAGGATGAAGAAATCAGCTTCGAGGGCGACGAAACCATCTGGGAAAGAATGTTGCGTGAAACCCCGCTCGATGCAGTTCCGAATCTGCGCAAGCTGTTGGGGGCGTTTCTTTTTTCCGGTGATGACATCGATAAAAAGGTGAGAGTGTTATCTGGTGGTGAAAAAAGTCGGCTTGGTTTGGCGCGGATGATGTTGCGCCCATGTAATCTGTTACTTCTCGATGAACCGACCAACCATCTCGATCTCAACAGTCGCGAAGCTTTGCTGAATGCTCTCGATGATTTTCCCGGCACAATAATAATTGTTTCGCACGATCGTTTTTTTCTAGACAGTCTTGCGACCAGGGTGTTGGCAATCGAGAATGGGCGTGCTTCGACCTATGAAGGCAATTACAGTCAGTATCTATGGGCGCGTCGGTTTCGCGAAAATGACTATGCTGACGATGCTTCACCGACGGGACAAAAAATTGTTACGGACAAAAAGCAGCAGGCCCGGGAAAATGCCAAATTGCAAAGGCAGCTGAGTAACCGTATTCAGCGGATTAAGCGCGATATTAGTGAAAACGAAAGCGAGATCTCTGGCTTCGAGACTCACATTGCGCAGCTCGAGGAGGTTCTTGCCAATCCCCCGGCGGATTTTGATGCGGCAAGGATTACCGAGGTTTCATTAAAGCACTCCGATTTGAATGAATCTTTGAATCAGGCTCTTGAAGCCTGGGAAAGTCTGCATAAAGATCTGCAGAGCAGTGAGTCTGAACTTGAAAGACTCAAGGAGGGAATTGGCTGAATGGCGCAAAACGACCAGCAACCCCAGCGTGGGGTAATGGAGAAAACCAGGCAAAAGACTACTCGTCCATCGATGTACAAGGTATTTTTGCTCAATGACGACTATACTACGATGGAATTCGTGGTTGAAGTGCTGCAGAATGTATTTGGTAAGAGTACTGTTGAAGCCACCCAGATCATGTTGCATGTTCATCGCAATGGCAAGGGCCTGGCCGGAGTTTATGCCCGCGATATCGCTGAAACCAAGATTGCTCAGGTGCACACGCTGGCACGCGATAACGGTTTCCCGCTCAAATGCGATATGGAAAAAGAATAGGTTTTCTCAGCAGGTTTAGAGATCGTCAGCAGATGTTGTGACTGGGGCGCCATTATTTGTTTTTGGTTGCAAGTTTTGGTCCATCTGAGCATGTGCGGTATGGAGTTGGGATATCTCAGCTCGAAAGGCGACCAAGACAGAATCTGGACAATACCAGGAGTTTTTATGAGAAAAAAATACGATTTTTCAGAATCAAAAAAGAACCCATATACAAAAGAATTAAAAAAGCCTGTTACCATCAGGCTTAGCTCAGACATTATAAAATACTTTAAAGATTTGGCAGAAGAAATCGGTTTACCCTATCAGCAACTGATTAATTTCTATCTTCGAGATTGTGTAGAGAAAAAGAAAAAGATTAAAATTAACTGGGCTGCATGATTTAATGAATGAATTGGAGACGCCTAACAAGTGCGTCGACGCGGAAAAACCGGCCGTTCACGGGTCTTGCTTACGCAACACCCGCGCCGTCTGGCTGTTTCGGGTCATGAATCGTCGTTTGACTAAAAAATAGTCACACAAGGAATTTCTAAAATAAAATTCAAAAATACCCGAAATTAAGGATTGATTAAAATGGAGGTTTAAATGAAATATAATGGTTCTTGTCTTTGCGGAAACATCGCTTATGAGGTTATTGGTGAATTTGAAAAGTTCTTTTTTTGTCACTGTAGATATTGTCGAAAGGATACTGGATCTGCTCACGCATCCAATCTTTTTTCATCCACAGCAAAGTTGAAATGGTTAAAGGGAGAGAACGAGGTAAGAACTTACAATTATAACAATTCTGGTCATATTAAAAGTTTCTGTCCGAATTGCAGCTCAGCATTACCGAATATTCAAATGGATGGAAAGTTATTGGTAGTTCCTGCAGGTAGTTTAGATTCCGATATAACCATTGTTCCTACCGGACATATTTTTCAAAATGAAAAGGCAAATTGGGATTGTGGTCTTGAAGAAATCCCTCGTTATGGTGAATTGCCAATTGAATAGAAGATTTTGGAGCTACTCCTGATCAGGCGCTCAACTTCTGATTATTCAGCAATTTCCCGATCATAGAAAAAGCCGCGCTTCTTGAAGACCCCATACCAGGCCATAAAGCCGTTCTTTTCCCCGAAAGGCTGCCTGACCAGCTCAAGAATCTCAAAGTGCGGCTCAACTGCCTGTGCGAGAGCCCTTAAACTGACTCTCGGATACTGATTCTCCTTGCGTTTGAGCAAATCATCAGGATTGTCAGCGTTGCCGGTTATAGTTAACCAGAGGCCGTTATCTGCAAGACATGCAGCGGCGGCTGCCGCAAAACGGTTAAGGCCTGCCTGATTGCTGAAGGAATGAAAACAGCCTCTTTCAAATATCACATCGTATTTTTTCGGCATAGCGTAAGCTAGAAAATCATGGGCCTTAAAGACAACTTTTGAAGCTGAATTTTGCTTGCGCTCTTGCGCCAGCCGAATGCATTCGGGTGAGATGTCAATCGCATCAACGGCAAAGCCTTGGCCGGCAAGCCAGATTGCATTGGTGCCGAGGCCGCAGCCAATCTCAAGAATATTGGCGCCTTTCGCCACATATTTTTTCAAAAAAGGAAGAAGCGATAAACTCGGATTTTCTTCTTCCCATGGATGGTCTTTGCTTAAATAGCGCCTGTCCCAGTCTTTTTCCCTTTGCGCGAACTCTGCTCCGGGCATTTGCGCCGCCCGGCTTTTCTGAGCGGCTTTTTCGGCAGAATCTCTCATTCTTTCATGGCCTTTTTTACCCACTGGGCGCGCCATTGGGGCGCAGGGAAATCGTCCGGCCAGAATTCAACCTGCCTGCAGATCCGATCATTCCTGATCGTATGAAAGGTTATTGCCCTGGCGTTGACGGTTCCGTCGGTTACGCTTACATCTGAAACAACCTGATCACCTTCAGCGAGCAGAGAGTTGATTGCAAACCTCCAGGGGCCGTTGGCGGGGTAGTTGGTGTTGATTGCGGCAAAATTCTCCCGGCCGCAAATTATCTCTGAAGACTGTGGCCAGACACATTCGAAATCTTCCGTCAGCCACTCAGCCGCTTTGAAAAAATCGTTGCCGTTCATGGTTTCCCAGAATGCCGAAACTATATCTTTTGATTTCATATTAATCTTCTTCGCTATAGATTCAGGAAGATCTTTTTCGGATGTTTTTCGAGCAGAATTTAATTCTTTTGATTATACTTGATACTGGTCGCTTGGACAATGTGATCCAACGAGAAATTCAGTTTTGAAAAAAGTCGTGTTCAGGGAGGGGGATTATGCAAATTGTCAGGTTATGCCGGCCCAAAACCAATATTTGTTTTTTTGCGTGGGGTCTCTTACTACTTTTGGCCTGTTTCTCGACAGGTTGTAATGACAAGGAAGCAAAACCCAGCGCTCCTGATTCAATTTGGGCTGCAGCCATGAATGGTGACGAGAAACGGATGAATGAGCTTTTGCGACAAGGAGCAGATATCAACCAGAAGCATCCAAAAAGTATGGAAACCCCGCTTCACTTTGCGGTTGCATACTCAAAAAATCATGATTTCATAAGATTTCTCTTAAAGAGCGGTGCGAAAACCGATCTTCTTGAATCTCACGGATATTCTCCGCTGTTTTTTGCCATCCACGTAAAAGACCCGATTGCAGCAGAAATTCTTTTGCAAAACGGTGCTAAAACTGATATTCAGGGCAAAAAGAATGGCCTGTCTCCGCTACATTTTGCCGTTGCCGATGGGCAAATCGAGATCGTTAAACTGCTGATTTCCCACGGGGCAAACATTAATCTTAAGGCCATAAATGGTGGATTATCACCTCTCCATCTGGCAATTTCAAATAAAAACCAGATCTTGGTAAAATATTTGATTGAAAATGGAGCTGATCTTGAACAAAGGGAAGAATATTCAGGTTATACCCCGGTTCAGTTCGCAGCCAGAAAAGGGTTCGCCGATATGGTGGCATTGCTCATTGAACTGGGCGCCAAGCCAGAAACTCAGGCAATAAAAGATTTCCCAGATGCTGTTAAAATGATTGAAGAGGCAAGGGAAAAAAACTAGGCAAGAAAGATTAGATTAGAGAAATCCTTTCTGCAAATTTCTGGAAACTCAAATTTAAAAATCCAGGTGAAGAATTATTCATTATGAAATCAGAAATCCATTTAACTGCGGTAAATAAAGAAAATTGGCTCAAGTGCGCCCATCTTGAACTTCATGAAAGTCAGAAAGACTACCTGGCGTCTAATCTGGCCACAATTGCCGAATCCAAATTTGAGCCGCACTATGTTTTGCGCGCCATTACCCTCGAGGGGAAAATAATCGGCATGCTTGCCTACTGTCCCGAAGTTGACGAGCCAATCGAAGGCTTGTACTGGCTTTTTCGGATCATGTTAGATTGCAGATATCAAGGACGAGGATATGGCAAGCAGGCTATTATAAAGGCAGTCGAGGAAATGAAAGTGATTGGAGCAACCCGCATTCACACAATGTGCAAACCAGAAAATCTCGGGGCAAAAAAGACTTATCTAGACCTGGGATTCAGGCAAATCGGCCATCTTGATGACGGCGACATCGAGTTTGAAATGCTTCTAATCGAAGCGCCAGCATAAAAATGCCGGTAAATGCTGATATCTCGGTTAAATTCAGTGATTTTGCCGGTAAATATTTGCGCAACTGACTACAGTTTTTGTTCTGCAAAAATTGGCAAAAATAGGTTAGAATTGAGCCATAACCTTCAAAGAAAAGAATTCAAAGCAAAAAATGATAAGCAAAGACTTGGACATCATTCTACAGGCAGTAATCGAAGAGGCGTCGAAAAGGCGCCATGAATATCTCACCGTTGAGCATCTGCTTTACGGCATTGCTTACGACCCGATCGGAATAAAAATTCTCAAGGCTTGCGACTGTAACATTGAAGAACTCAGAAGCGATCTTGAAGAATATTTTACCAAACAGGTGCCGAAAATTCCCGGCGACAAAGTTGCCGAGCCTGTGCCTACTCTTGGATTCCAGCGGGTTTTTCAGCGAATGATTATTCAGGTACAGGCTTCCGAAAAGAAAGAGGCCACGGCCGGTGATCTTCTTGTATCGATCTTCACCGAAGGGGAATCACATGCGCTGTTCTTTTTACAAAAGCAGAGCATCAGCCAGCTCGATGTGCTCAATTACATCTCACATGGCGTGGTTAAAGCCTCTGAAGAAGGTGGAGAAGGCTACTCCGAAGCCGGTGTCGAGCCTGCCGAAACCGCTGAAGGTGCAGAAGCTGAGGGCGTGAAAGACCCGCTGCGCCATTTTGCCGAATGCCTTAACGACAAAGCGGCCCGTGGTACGATTGACCCATTGATCGGGCGACGTAACGAGGTTTCGCGGGCGGTAATCATTCTCAATCGGCGCAAAAAGAACAATATTATCTTTGTCGGCGAGCCCGGGGTCGGCAAAACCGCTCTGGTAGAAGGAATCGCTTTGCGCATTCATCATGGTGAAGTTCCGGAAACACTCAAGGATACAAAGATATACTCTCTCGATATGGGGGCTTTGCTGGCGGGAACCCGCTATCGCGGCGATTTCGAGGCCAGGTTGAAAGCGACGATAAAAAGCCTGGAAAAGATTCCAAATGTAGTTCTTTTTATCGATGAAATTCATACGATTATTGGCGCTGGAGCAGTCAGCGGCGGCGCCCTCGATGCCGCCAACATTCTCAAACCGGCGCTTGGTTCAGGCAAATTTCGCTGCATTGGCACAACCACTTTCGAAGAATACAAAAGCTTCGATAAAGACCGTGCCTTTTCGCGGCGCTTTCAGAAAATAGATCTCTATGAGCCGACCGTCGCTGAAACCAGAAAGATTCTTTTCGGCCTCAAGCCGGTTTACGAAAAGTTTCATGGCGTAACCTACAGCAAAAAAGCATTGAGTGCAGCTGCCGAACTATCGGCCAAATACATTCAGGAACACTTTTTACCAGACAAGGCCATCGATGTTCTCGATGAAGCAGCTACTATTCTCAAGTTGTCAAAGCGTTTCAGGAAGCGTAAATGCGTTATTACCGCCGATATCGAGAAGGCGGTCGCAAAAATCGCCCGCATTCCACCCAAGCGAATCTCGACTTCTGATCTCGAAAAGCTCCACAATTTGCAGGCTGAACTGCAAAAGGTCATCTTTGGCCAGGATCCGGCGATTGAAGCGATGGTGCGCGCAATAAAGATTTCTCGCGCCGGCATGACCGGCACTACCCGGCCGGTCGGTTCATTCCTGTTTACCGGGCCGACCGGGGTCGGCAAAACCGAGGTGGCCAAACAGCTCGCACTTAACCTAGGCGTCAATTTTCTGCGCTTCGACATGAGTGAATACATGGAAAAGCATGCGGTTGCCCGCTTTATCGGTGCGCCTCCCGGTTATATAGGTTATGAACGGGGTGGGGCGCTTACCGACTCGATCAGAAAGCACCCCTATTCGGTGCTGTTGCTCGATGAAATTGAAAAGGCCCATGAAGATGTTTTCAACATTCTTCTGCAGGTCATGGATTACGCAACTTTGACTGACAACACCGGTAAAAAGGCGGATTTTCGCAATGTCATCGTCATCATGACTTCAAATGCCGGGGCTCGCGAAATGGCAAAGGGCTCAATCGGCTTTTCCCAGAGTGAAAAAGACGTTGAATGGAAGGGCAAGGCCGCAATTGAAAAGCTGTTTTCGCCGGAGTTTCGCAATCGTCTCGATGGCATCATCAATTTCGCACCACTTTCGCAGGAAGTAATGGAAAAAGTCGTCGACAAATTCATTGCTGAGCTCAACGGGCAGCTGCACGAGCGTGAAGTTGAATTGAAGCTTGAAGAGCCGGCTCGACAATGGCTGGCCGAGAAAGGTTATGATTCTGTGCATGGTGCCCGACCGCTTGCCCGGGTCATTCAAAAAGAGATTAAAGATGCCCTTGCGGAAGAAATTCTTTTCGGAAAGCTCAGCAAAGGCGGTTTGGTCGAGATTTCCGTCGCTGATGACCAACTCAGCTTCAATATTGTCGGAAAAAATTCTAATTAATTGTAATTTATTTTTCGACACCTGCCGATGAGACACGCGGCGTATTATACGCTGTAAAATGTCTGTTCGGTCCGGTGCAATCGTTGCCGGCTTCTGATGCAGACGACAAAGGAGCTGGGTATGAAAAGAAATACCGCAATAGTCGCATTGGCCGCCTGGCTGTTAACGGCGCCGGTCTGGGCTCAGCAGAGCTATGCGCAACGGCAGCTGAAGCAAAATGGTTTCAGTGCCGGGATGCAGCAGGCCATCAATCGAAGTGCCGATCCATATCAGGAAACCCGCAATGCCCCAGAGTATTATGGGCAAAGCCAGGCTCTGCCGCCAATAACCGTTCCCGCAAACAGCAGTGGCCCTGCGCCGCAGATGACCCTGCCGCCGATTACCGGAAATGTGAATACAACTTATGAAGGTGGCCTGACAACTCAGGTGGCTGCCCCAATACAGCGCCCTGCGCCGGTAGTGAAAAGCGGTGCCCGACGAGCTACCGGGGGAAATGAGATCTATTCTCAGGAACCGCTGAATCTGCCGCCGGTAACCACTTTGCCGGTTCCTTCACGAACCGCTTTGCCGCCTATTTCAGATGATACCATGATGATGGTGCCACTCGAAGAAGCTGTAACCAGGGTGCTTGCCTGTAACTTCAAAGGGTTGACCGGTTTGTTGCATACCACAGCCGCTGATGTCAGCAAGGCCGGCTCTTTCAAAATGGGCTTCCATTCAAGCTGGTTCACTCTCGATCGGGTTTATGACCGCGTTCTTGCCAGCGGCGAAAGTGGTGATATGCTTGAATTGCCGATATTCTTCAACTATGCAGTTACCGACGATCTTGAAATAGTTTATACCATTCCGGTTATCGATTACACGATCAAATCGCGGATTCTCTGGACTCGTGACATTTCTGAGTCGGGTGCCGGTGATTCAAATCTTGGTTTTAAATATCGCGTTTTCGACAATCCGAAATATCAGATGCGCGGCGCCTTTGGTCTTGGCTTCAAGTTTCCGACCGGAAACGATGACAAGGGGCTGGGCACCGGTAAAACCGATTTCGAAATCTATACCGCCTTCAGTAAGAACTTCGAAAAGATCGTTGCTCACCTGAATCTTGGTTACATCATGACCGGCGACCCCAACACCCAGTTTTACCCCGATGGCCTTGCCGACAAATTTTATTACAACATCGGCATCGAATATCCGCATACTCACAATGTTACGGTTATGGCTGAAGTTAACGGTGAAGACTGGGGCGCAGAAGGGATGAAAGTCGATGTAACACCGGGTTTGCGCTATACGCCGACCGAAAACTTTGCGCTTGAAGTAGGAGTGCCGATAGCGGTTACCAACGATCAGCGCTACGGCTATAACTATCGCCTGGTGCTGGGCTTGACCACTTTCTTTCAGTAAAACAAACGACTATTGCTTAAAAAAACAAGCTCTGATGCATTGCATCAGAGCTTGTTTTACGATCGCGTTATTTTACATTGGCGGTGGGGGAGGAGGAGGAGCCTGGTTGAACATGCCTGAAAGACCGGGTACTTCGCCGGCTTTTTTCCAGCCATCCTGGCCTGCGGTCCAAACCATGGTGTCCTTGGTGAACTGGCCGTTAGCAGCCATGTTCTGCAGATCAGCCGGGCTGAAGGGCCCCTGGGTCTGACCATTTACCGCGACATGCCACTGAGCCATCGGTGGTGGCGGTGGGGCCATCGGCGCTTGCTGCTGCATGCCCATACCCATCATGCCGGCCATTCCGTTACCCATTCCCATGCCCATACCCATGCCCATGCCAACGCCGGCACCGGCCATACCATTGGGGTTAGCGGCGGCAGTGTTGAGAGCATTGAGTCTTTCAATAGTTGAATAAGCGTTCAGACCCTGGGCATTGATGTTACCCATGGCGTTGATTGCGTGTGCATCAGCCATTTTGTCGGAAATCTTGTCGATGCGTTCCTGGGTTTTTTCATCAAAATCGGTGTTTTCGATGCGGAAATCGCTCATTTCAAAGCCGAGTAGAGCGAATTCAGGAGCGACGAGTTCGGTCAGCTTTTTCGAAAGTTCAAGACGATGCTTGTCGATTTCTGCATAACTGAAGCTGGCTTCGGCAAAAACATCGGCCAGCGGGGTCATGATGCGGTCAACGATAACGTTGCGAATTGCACTGATCGGCACAGCAGCCTGATTGCTGGCAATTTCGGTGAAGAATTTTCTGACGTCGGTGATATGAAATGAGAAATTGCCGAAAGCTCTCATTCCGACCGGGAATTTATAAACCGGATCGGAATATTTGATTGGCGATTTGGTTCCCCATTTCTGGTTAAGGAATTCGGTGATGCGTACGAAATAGATTCTGGCCTTGTGTTCAGATTCAAAACCCTGCATGATTTTGCTGATGGTGGTCCAGAAGGGGAGGTTCGCAGTGCGTAGTTCGAACATGCCCGGATAATCGTGAATTGCCTTGACCTGCCCTTCGTAAACGAAAATTGCAGCCTGGCCCGGGTTGATAATGAGTTTGGAGGCATTTTTCAGTTCGTCGGTGCTGCCCTGCCACTGCCAGATCAGAAGATCAGGATCGGCGTCGACCCACTCAATAACCGATTTGACCTGGCCTTTAACGAAATCCATAATTCCCATTTTTACTTTTCCTCCCGTAAATTCTGATAAAACCAGTACTTGAGAAGCAGGTTTTTAACAGTATAATGTTTTTTGTGTAAAATTTACAATAGGTTGATACAATAATTTCAAAAGGGAGAAAAAATGGCAGACCCGGAAATCAGCCTTCTTGCGGCAGTTAATCAAAAGAATTCAGAACTCGCTCTTGCTTTGATAAAGTCTGGAGCTGATGTTCGCCAGTCAGACGAAATCGGAGTAACCTCTTTGCATCAGGCCGGAAAATTCGGCATGATGGAAGTTGTGCGGGCGTTGGTCGCTGCCGGCGCCGATGTTAATGCTGCCAACCGCGACGGAGTTACCCCGTTGATATGGGCTGCGGCTCGCTCAAAGCCAGAAAGCTTCAAATTTTTGCTTGAACATGGTGCAAAAATTACCGATACCGACTGTGACGGCTGGCGACCCTTACATTGGGCTGCGTTTCGCGGCTGTCTGCCGATCGTGAAAATGCTTGTCGAGCTCAAAGATGAAATCAACAGGCCTGACAAAGATGGCTGGACGCCGCTGCATCTGGCTGCACAACAGGGGTATCCAGAAATTGTCGCAGAACTGCTGGCCGCCGGAGCCGACAAAACCGCAAAAAATGACAGTGACCAGACCGCTGCCGATCTGGCCACTCTGCAGAAACACGCTGAAGTTAAGACTATTCTGCTCTAACTGAAGTGCTGGTTCCCTCATCGACATCGAGGTGACTGATGCCGGTAACTTTGGAAAAGTCGCCGCTCTGAACCCAACTGTCGAGGTGCTTGGCCCGCAGAATCAGAAATGGATGGCTCATTCGTGCTGAAATGAGCGCGGTATAAGTCTTGTTGATGAATGAGTAATCGGTGGCTTCTTCGAAAGACCTGATCTGGCGCAAAAACTCCCCTTCGTCCATTTCGTCGTAAAGCTTGGGCGAACCCGCGCCTAGTTTCATGAATGAACGATTGGCGGCTGCCTGGCTTTGAATGCCGATCAAGCCGCAGCGGTCGCAGGAAAGCTCAGATTTTCTTTCCCAATCGAAAAGGGCCAGCTGCAAGCCTGTGCTGAGCAGACTTGAGAGCCCGAGGGTTGCCGAGGCAGCTATTTCCAATACCAGTTTGAAATTGCGGGCCATGGTTTTGTAAAGAACGTGTCCACATTTGATGTGACCAAGCTCGTGACAGAGCACAAAGAAAAGTTCTTCGTCGCCCATGGTTTCGACCACTCCGGAAGTCAGAACGATGAAAGGCTTGGTGTGCCCGTAGGTATAGGCATTGGGCATCGGATCGGTGGTGATGTAAAGCTCCGGCTCATCCATGTCGAGAATGCGGGTCGCCAGGCGCAGCATTTCGCGCAGACGCGGGAACATCTTGCCCTTAACCTGAACGTTACTGGCGAGGTTAGTGATTCTGAAAAACTGTTCAAAGCCATGCTCCATCAATTTCGAAATCAGAAATTCGAAACCGGGAATTGCCTGCAGCGCTTTTACGGCCTGGTGATCCCAGGGGTGCTGAAAGTCTTCGGCCTTGAGATTGGGGAAGGTCTTGAGTCTGCGTTGAAAAAACTGTTCCTGTTCCATGTTGCCTCTCTTACAAAAAAATTGATCGAGCAAAAGTTCTATTGATAAGCATATAGCAGTTTTGCCGTATTTTCAAACTTTGTTGCAGTTGCCTGGTGGTAGATCTCGTGATAATCTGCTAAAGCAATAGACAAGCGCCCGTTTCGTGAAAAGAAATAAATTTTTCGAACTGAATATACAGGAGTTACCCTAAACATGGCCCCTGCCAGACAAGCTGACGAGAATGCCAATAAATTCGGAACCTTCGGAGGAGTCTTTACTCCGAGCATTCTTACCATTTTCGGCGTTATCATGTTCATGCGTGCCAACTTTGTCGTTGGCCAGGCCGGCATTTTTTCGGCAATTCTCATTCTGATTATTGCCAAGTCGATTACTTTTCTGACAACCCTGTCGGTTTCGGCCATCGCTACCAACATGCAGGTGCGCGGTGGTGGTGCCTATTTCATGATTTCCCGGGTGCTCGGCCCGGAATTTGGCGGCGCAATCGGACTGGCGTTGTTTTTTGCCCAGGCCTTATCGGTGCCATTCTATCTCCTGGGTTTTTCGGAAGCGGTAATGCGCACCTTTCCAGGCCATGAAAGCTGGTTTTCTGCCATAACCCTGATTTCTGCCGCAATTCTCTTCGTCGTCGCCTATGTCGGCGCCGATTGGGCGATAAAAACCCAATTCGTTATCATGGTTGTGCTTTTTGCTTCGATCGCGACCTTCATGATTGGTGCAGTTAATAGTTTTTCCATCGAAGTTTTCAATGCCAATGTGGTCAGTGCCTACACTCAAATCGAAAACGGCCAGGGAAACTATGATTTCTGGATGATTTTTGCCATCTATTTCCCGGCGGTTACCGGCATACTTGCGGGCATAAATATGTCCGGTGATCTGAAAAATCCGGCTGAAAGCATTCCTGCCGGCACATTTCTTGCCGTTATTGTCGGATTCGTCGTGTATCTGTTACAGATTGTCGTTTGTGGCGGCGCTTTTCTTCGTGCTGACCTGATTCAGCAGCCCTACGATATTCTGGTTAACAATGCTTTTTTGGGCGCCGGCTTTCTGGTTGCCGCCGGAGTTTATGCGGCGACACTTTCAAGCGCCCTGGGCAGTTATCTCGGCGCTCCGCGAATTTTGCAGGCCGTTGCCAGAGACGGAATCGTCGAGAATCTGAGATATTTCGCCCATGGCGAACCTGGCACCGACGAGCCGAAAAGGGCAATCGTGCTTACAGGAATCATTACCGCACTGGTTATTTTCTGGGCTTCCAAGCAGACAGGCGGCAGCGCCCTGAATATAGTGGCTTCGATCATTACCATGTTCTTTCTTTTTACTTACGGCATGGTTAATGTCGCTGCTTTTACCGAAGCTTACAGCCATAATCCTTCTTTTAGACCGAGATTCAAATACTTTCACTGGTTCCTCGCCCTGCTTGGTGCGATCGGTTGTATTTTCGCCGCATTTCTCATCGATGCCCGAGACGCTTTTGTCGCGGTTCTCATTCTTTATGGTCTGTTTCGCTACGTTCGCAACAAAGATTTAAAAATGGCATTTGGTGACGTCAGACGCGGGTTCATCTACACCAATGTCCGTGATAATCTTATCGCTCTTGCCGATATGGCCGAAGACTCGCGCAATTGGCGCCCCTCATTGCTTGTTTTCAGCGGTAACCCTTCAAGCCGTGAAACTCTGGCTACCTATTCGGTATGGCTGGAATCAGGTCGCGGTATCGTCATGATGGCTTATATTCTCCAGGGTGAGATTCAAAATCTGCATCGACAGAAAGAGACCGCTGAAAAGCAGCTGAAACATTATTGCAGCGAGCGCAATATCAGGGTTTTTCCCCATGTCGTCATTGCCGAAAACATTGCCGGTGGTATTGAAACCTGTTTGCAGGGAACGGCAATCGGACCGTTGCGACCGAATCTGGTCATGTTTGGTTGGCCCACCGATCCGAAGATCGCCGCAACTATCCTGCAAAAATGCCGAACGGCAGCCCTGCTGCAAATGGGGCAACTTCTTCTTTTTGATCGCGGTCTGCCTGACCACCACCCTGAAAGTCGGCGAATAGATGTCTGGTGGCGCGGTCGCAAGAACGGCTCTTTGATGATTGTTCTGGCTCATCTTTTGCAGAATAACTATGAATGGTCTCAGGCAAAAATCAGAGTTTTGCGCCTGGTTGAACATGAAGCCGGCATTTCTCCCGCCATGGAAAGCCTGCAGCAACTTCTCGACGACGCGCGTCTCACCGGTCAGGCGGTTGCTCTGGCCTCTGATCGCCCGGTCCACCAGATTATCCGTGAAAAATCCGGAGATGCCGATCTGGTGTTTCTTGGTTTCGAGATTCCCGAACCAGGAAAAGAAGAGGCCTGGCTTCAGACCTATCAAAAAATGCTTGAATGGCTGCCAACTACAATAGTTGTACACTGTGCCCGTGATACTGACCTGCTCGAATAAAACCCCTGTCTGGTCAGCTTAACAATGAAATCAGGTCACTTATCAGACTATAGATTCCCGTGCCGATGATCAGCACCCAGAAAGGTGCGCGATAGTAAAAAAAGTCAGTCGGCTGGGGTTCGTTTTCTTCTTCATCAGCTTCATTGATCAGATTGCGCCAATGCTTGAGGCCGTAAGCGAGAAGGCTTACCAACAGAACGAAAAGACAGAAGTTCAGAATTACTATCCACATTGTTCATCAGCATAAGGTTGCCGATGGTTGTCGGTCAATCAAAATTTTGGCCGAATCAGCTTGTTGAGGATGCAATCTCGATCAGTTCAGGGATAGTGATGAAACGATAACCGTTGGCTTTGAAAGCGCTGATCAGAGTTTGCAGCATGCCGGCCGCACCGGGGTGAATGTCGTGAAATAAAACGATGCTGCCTGGCGCAACTGACTTCATGACCCGGTAAAGAATCCGGTCGGGATTCTTGTTCTCCCAATCTCGGCTGTCGCTGTCCCACATGACTTCATGCCAGCCCTGATCGTGAATCAACTTTTTTACTCTCGGTGAGGTGTGCCCGTAAGGCGGTCTGACGATCATGCTTGACTGGCCGGTCAGACCGCTGATCAGTTCATGGGTTTTCCGCAATGAAGCGAGAGCCTGGTCGCTTGAAGACTTGGCTAGTGATTTGTGGTCCCAGGTGTGGTTGCCGATGGCATGGCCAGAGCTGATCATCTGAATAATCAGATCTGGGTATGTTTCTGCCCGGTTCCCGAGAACGAAAAAAGTCGCCTTAACCTGATTTTGCTCAAGAATTCGCAGAATTTCCGGGGTGTAGGTGCCGTGCGGGCCGTCATCGAAAGTAAGAGCTATGAATCTTTCCTTGGCCGGTGCCTGGAAATTTTTGATGATTTGCGTGCAGGAAGCAAGAGTTAGCGGAACGAATGGTCTGGCAATGTTATTATTGCCTGATTTTCCGTAGACCGAAGGGTAGTTGCCCGTCGCCTCTGGCCAGTCACCATTCGGATAAAGGGGTTGAAGATCGACATTGCCAAAAGAAACCGGTGGTTTATAGCTGCCGATACTCATTGGTCTGGTGGTTCGGTTCATCGGCGGCATCGTGACGTTGTAGCCCAGTTCACTCAGCTTGGTTTGGGCCGGCTGAAAGCCAGGATTCAACTTCAAGGCGTTTTTAAAGCAGTTGCTGGCAGCAACGACGTTGCCTTCTTCTTTTTCAAGCAGGCCAAGGTTGTAATGTATCCAGTAAGAGTTGGAAATGGTCAACCCGGTCTGGAAAATTATCCGGGCCTCGCTGCGCTTTCCCAGCTGCTTCAATGCTGAGCCAAGATTGTTGTAAAGGTGAACGTAGCGTCGATCGACATTTAGAGCATACTGCCAGATTTTAACTGCGTCTTCGACCCGATTTGATCTGGCATAAATTATGCCCAGTGAATTCAAGGAAGCTACATCCCGGGGATTTCGCCCGATTTTTTCTCGCAAAATCGCGAATTCCTTCATCAGGTCAGGTGGAGAATAGTCGTTGAAGTCAGCTGCCGACGAGGGTTGTAGGGTCAGCAGCAAAATCAGGGCAAGCATGCTTAAAATCTGTTTCATCACTAAAAATATCGTCATTGCGGTACGAATTGTCGAGCATTTTGTTGTGCCAGAGGATGGCAAAAAAAAATGTTATTAAAGGATATTTTTGTGCGTAATAATGGTAGATTATGCAAATCAACTATTTTTAAGGGGCGATATTATGAGAAAGTTCAGAAAGCTGGCACTGATAATGGCTCTGGTTTCTGCTGTGTTCATGACTGGTTGTGATGCTTCGAAAATACTCGAAACCATTACCAAGGTTGCCGAAGGAATTCAACAGGCAATTCCGAAGATCAAAGAAGTCGTCGATACGGTTAGCAACGCCTTCAATGGTGTTGCGAACAATAATACCAATACCAACACCAATACAAATACCACGGCCGAACAAAACGCCAACAACAATGCGACGGTTCAGGTTAATACCGCCGGTGACCAGGAAGACCTGAACAACAACGGTAATAATAATACCAACAACACCGGCACCAATAATAATACCAACACTGCAGATGCCAGTGCTGCCGAAGCAGCCTTAGCCAATTACCAGGGCGGCCGTCTCTCACCGGCTGAATTTAAAAGGCTTTTTGGCCCGGTTGCT
This sequence comes from uncultured bacterium, assembly GCA_964596185.1. GTDB lineage: Bacteria > Muiribacteriota > Ozemobacteria > Ozemobacterales > Ozemobacteraceae > DYKG01. Next base: position 81,146 of record CAZQUE010000010.1, read on the forward strand.
CGTGCCGTAAGCCAGAGCTCGGGGGTACCCGCATCGATTATTCTGGCTCAGGCCGCTCTTGAAACCGGTTGGGGCAGCACATCCATCGGCGATGCCAAAAACCTCTTCGGAATCAAAGGCACTGGCCCTGCCGGTTCGGTCACCGTGCCGACTCGCGAAGTTATCAACGGCAGAAGCGTAACTGTAAATGCCGCTTTCCGTAAATACAATACCTGGATGGAGTCTTTTCAAGATCACAGTCGCCTGTTGCAGACTTCACGCTATGCCAACTGCATGCGCTACCGCAACGACCCGGATCAGTTTGCCCGTGAACTCCAGCGTGCCGGTTATGCTACCGATCCGCAGTATGCTTCCAAGCTGATCAGCATTATGAGAAGCAACAATCTTTACGAATACAACAACTGACCCGGGGAAGGAAAAAAACAATGAAAAAGCTTATCATAGTATTGTTTGCGATGTTGATTTCTCTACCAATGGCTGGTCAGGCTGCCGAAGACAAAGAGATGATCAAAAGCGAAAAATTCACTCTTGAGCAGGCCGGTGGTGAACTATCCATCAACAAATTCTTTCTCGGCGACGAAATCGCGGTCGAAATCGTCGACAAGTCAGGCAACAAGCTTCTTGAAATGAAGGGCATCGGAACCCAGGACAAATTGTTCTCGTTAATGGGTAAGGCTACCAGTCTTGCTGTAGCTGACGTTACCGGCGATCAGGTTCCCGAAGTGCTTGCTTCGGCTTTCTATGGCCCGGCCAGCGCTCTATACATTTTTCAATTCGATGCCGCCGGCAAAAAATTCGTTCCGGTTAAATTTGCCGATAGTGACGATGTCGAAATGCATCGGGAATTCATGGTTTCCGATCTTCCCGCAGAAAATGGCGCCGATATGAGCATCAGTGAAGATCTGGTTTTGACCGCACGCGGCAAAATTTATCCCACTTCCCTGGAAGACCCGGTCAAAGCCGGAGAATATCGTTTTAAATTCGCGGATGGCCAGTTCAAGTTGATTGAAACCCGTGAGATGAAAGAAGAAAGCCAGGAATAACTTTCACAGCCTTCCCGGCTGATTTTGCAAGATCTTGATCAGACAAAGCCAGATTCTTTCTGAAAGAGTTTTGCCCGAGGTCTGTAACAGCTTTAGCTGTTGCAGACCTTTTTCATCGTTCATGCGTCGGAAAAAAAGCGCGCTGAGAGCGGCACAATCTGGCCGGGAAAGCATCGGGTCATTTGTTTGCGCATTTCTTAAATCGTTCAAGAGAGTTTCTTTTTGCTGATCGTTGAATTGGCCGATATATGGCAAACCGGTCAAAATGATGAGATTCTGCAGTCTGGCAGTGTCAGATGCCGTTTCGAAGCGGTTGTTGAGCCTGATCAGTCTTTCTCTTAATTGTTCTTCATGTGGTTCCCCGGTAATTGAGGGGCGAAAGTAATATTCTGAAGCGATGATCATTGATTCAAAAAGAACTGAAGTCGGTTTTCCCAGAAACATGGGTCTGAAAAAAAAGTCCGATTTCATATCATTTTCTTCATCGAGCCACCCTGGGAAAAGGTCGGCAATGCGATCTATCACCAGGAGGTTGCGGCGATCGAATCTTGCCAGCAGTGCTGTAGCGGCCCCGGCGCAAAGAGTTGGAGAAATGGTTCCATATTCCGGCTGATCGGCGAAAAAGAAGCTGCCGTCTGCCCGTTGCATGGACGCGATACTTTCTCCAAGCTTTTCAATTTGCAATTGTGAAACCTTGTAGCCTTCACGGTCGGCTTCGTTCAAGGCAATTGCCAGGGGAAAGATAGTATGGCATGAAAAACAGCGATTTTTCTGCTGAAATTCGTATACCTGGCGCGAAAGGTCGAAAATCTCGTTTTCTATTCTTTTGGTCTCGGCCAACTTGGCGATAACCTCGACCTCTTTGGTCTCCATATCAAGTTGCTCGATGAAAACCGGCGTCAATAGCAGTTGCTTGTCAATCAAGCCGTTCAGGCGAAAGGTTATGGTATTTTCATCGGCTCCTGCAGAGCCAATAAAATTTTGATTCGCGATATTGAGAGTAACGGCACGACAGGATACCGACTCTCCCCACAGCTGATTATTGTTTGTCGGCAGAATGAGAGTTTCAATCGCCAGCTCTTCGGCAAACTTTATCACTACATTCTTTTCATTCCTGACCGTCTGAAAATCGACGGCCATGAGGCTGATCGCATTTATCAGAAACAGCAGCGAAAAGAAACTAATTTTCTTTGTTAATCCCATACTTCTTTAGTTTGTAATGAAGATTTTGTCTGGTAATACCCAGGTTTGCAGCGGCGCGTGAATAGTTCCAGCCAGAGTTTTCAAGAGCCTGCAGAATAATGTTTTCTTCAATTCGGTTCATGGTTTCCTGAAGAGGCAGATTGTTCAGGTCATTGATTTCTTCAAGCTCGACCGAAATGCTGCCAGATTCAGGAAGATGCAAGTCATCGGTTTCGAGCTTGCCGCTTCTTTTCATGATGACGGCCCGCTCGATGCTGTTTTCGAGTTGCCTGATGTTGCCAGGCCATGCGTAATCGGTCAGGACCTCGAAAAATGCTTCACTTCCTCCGTCTATCGATCGTGAATGCCGCTTGGAAAATTTGCTGATAAAGTATCGGGCCAGTTCAGGTATGTCGGTTTTCCTTTTTCTTAGTGGCGGAATGGTTATTTCGACAATATTGATGCGATATAGAAGATCTTCACGAAAATTACCGGCTTTGACTTCGTCTTTCAAAGATTTATTGGTTGCGGCAATTATTCTGACATTGGTATTGAGGGAATTGTTCGCGCCGACAGGTTTAAAGCTGCCATCCTGCAGAACGCGCAGTAGTTTGGCCTGATTGGTCAGGGTAAGATCACCGATTTCATCAAGAAATAGCGTGCCGCCGTCAGCATCCTTGAAAATGCCGGGCTTGTCTATTATGGCTCCGGTGAAGCTGCCACGCTTGTGCCCAAACATTTCACTTTCGAAAAGAGGATCGGGGATTGCGCTGCAGTTTACAGCAACAAACGGCTGGGCGGCGCGTTTTGAGCTGCGGTGAATAGCCCGGGCTACCAGCTCTTTTCCGGTTCCAGACTCGCCGCAGACAAGAACCGTGCTGTCGGTGTCCGATATCTGGTCAATGATTTTCTTCACCTGAGCTATTTCAGGAGAGTTGCCAATGAGTTTGCCTTCGCTGTCATCATGATCGTCGTCGCTGGCCGGCCGGTTCAGGGCATTCTTTATGGCTGTCTTGAAATCGGAAAGTTCGAACGGTTTGAGCAGGTAGTCGACCGCGCCAAGCTTAACCGCGGTAACTGCCGTTTCGACCGATGAAAAGGCGGTCATCAGAATACATGGAGTGGGCGATTTAAGCTCGTTGATCTTTCCCAGAAGCTCAATGCCGCTCATTCCAGTCATGCGAATATCAGAAACTACCAGATCGACCTGGCGTTTTTGCAGGAATTCAAGAGCAATGATCGGGCTTGAAAAATCAAATACTTCGTATCCCTCAATTTCAAGTGATTTTTTCAGAGCCTTCAACAGCTTGACTTCATCGTCTACCAAAAGAATTTTATTTTTCATCGTCTTCACCTGATGCTTTATTTTCAATCTGACAGGGCAGTTCTATCTTGAATTCGGTGCGATTGCCATTGCGGCCGGCGCTAATTCTTCCGCCATGCCCTTCGATGATCGCCTGGCAGATTATCAATCCGAGGCCGGTGCCCTGTGCCTTGGTTGTAAAAAGTGGTTCAAAAATCAGTTCCGGTTCGCATGCAAAGCCTTCGCCGCAGTCGGAAAAAACTATGGACAAATGATCCTGGCCATTTTCTGCAAAGATTGTCAGTTCTTTGTAATTAAGACTGCTCATGGCTTCTGCGGCATTTCTGGTTAAATTGTAGAATACCTGCTTCATGGCTTCTATATCTATTTTAACCTTACCCTGTGCCTGGCAGTCGGTCTTGATGGTCATGGAAATGAATTCTGGCTTGCTCTGAACAAATCCCAACAGTTCTTTGAATGCTGCGACAAAATCGCAACCGTTTAATCTGGGACGAGTCTGGGAAGTATAGGTGCGAAGCGTTTCGATAATGTTTTTGCAGCGTTTAACTTCTGAAATGATTTCTTCGACTTCTTCCTGACTGATTTCACAGCCCTTTTCAAGGGATTCTTTCAGAAGCCCCGCGTTGGCAAGGATTGTTCCGAGGGGATTGTTGATTTCATGGGCAATCCCGGCAGAAAATCGGCCAAGCGCGGCTAGTTTATCTTTTTTTGCCAGTTCTTTCTGTACTTCGATGAGCCGGTTTTGCGCCGATGACAGCTCTTTAACCATACGATTGAAGCTTTGTGCTACGGTCTCGATTTCGTTACCGCTATTGAGCATTGGCGGCTGATCGAGGGGAATCTCCTTCCAGTCGCCCTGGGCGACTTTTTCGATACCATTACGCAATGCCTGAAGGGGGCCAAAAAGCTTGCTGCCGAGAAAATAGCCAAGCAGCAGCAGTCCCAGGACCTGCAGGACGGTCAGTCTGATCATGAGTTTATCGATATCCGGTCGCGAAATCATCGTTCTTTGGGCAAGGTATCCGGTAAGAATATAGTAATCAGGCTTCATTTTGAAGACCCGAATTCGGAAAAGGTCACCGTCTTTTTTCAGCTCACCTGAAATGTTTTCTTTGGCCAGACGTTGAAGGAGCTTAAAATCTCCGTTGAATGAGCCTTTTTCGATCATTCCCAGCTGGTTGAAAAAGCAGAAAACAGGTATGTCGATGCTTGAAAAATCCGGTCTTTGCGCAATGACCAGATGATTCCCCGGAGAAAGTTCTTTCGTGCTGGTCAGATATCCCTGATAGGAATATGGGCCGGAATATGCCAGTTTTTGCAATTGCCCGGGAACATTCTGCGGCAAAATTGAATTTTCATTTAAAACTGGCTTCTGATTCGCGAAAATTTCCAGCCAGTCGAGGCCAAGGCTTATTTTTAGCGCGTCGAAAAACTTTTGCTGTTCAGCGAAAGGTTTTGCATGCATTTTCAGATTATTGAATGCTGTGGCCAGCTCATTACAGGTAAGATCCAGTTTGCTTTGTTCCCGGTCAAGAAACGAAACCAGCTTTTTTTGCAGCAATTCAAGCTTGTCGATATCCGAGCTCTCGATTGAAAAGCCGAGACTTTGCGCTGCCCAGAAAGAAACCGAAGAAATAATCACCACGGTTAACAGCGCAAATCCCAAAGCCAGTTTTATTCTTATCCCCATATTTGCAATATTCTAACTTGACCTGCGTGGTAAAAGAAAGCGACAATTTTCAATATCTTACCACTTGGAAAAGAACAATAAAGAAAGAACTTCTCTGGTCTCCTTAGAATAAATGTTTTAATCTGGTATAATAAAAAAAGAGGTACACTTGGCTGATGCAAAAAGAAATCAAAGAATTCTTCAACGAAGTTGATTTGAGCGATGCCAGGCTGATGATGGTCGGCCTGATTCTTCTGCTGTTGCCTTTAATTTACCTTTATTGGCTTTCTTCCGGTCCACAGACGTCAAAACGCACAAGAAGCTATTCAACCAATGTCAGCCGACAATCAGCTTTCAATCTTACCCCCAGTAAAAAGCCTCTTCTAACTTCGCCAGGCACTAGAAAATCATCTTTCAGCGTCAGCCCGCGCAGCGATAAAATTGATGCCGAGCTTGACAAGGCCTGGGCCAAGATTCAGGCTCTGCCGAGGGCCCGAAGGATTCCAAGCGATGTTCCGCCCGAAACCAGAATGATGATCGAAGCCGAAGATAATGAAATCTTGAGTGAAGGCAATCAGATGCTCGACAGCGGTAACTTTGCCGAAGCGGAAAAGGTGTTCATCACTGCAGTGAAGAATGCCCAGGGAAATCAGTTCGTCGAATTGTATGCCTGGGGTGGCCTGATGGAAGCCTATCAAATGACCGGAAATATCGTCAAATTCAGAGAGGCTTTTTCCAATTACGTGCGCATGGCCCAGCAGTTAAGGCATGTCTATGGGCCACTTGCCGATAACATTGCCCGTGCCCAGCAAATGTTCGAACAGCTGGCTAAGGCAGATCCAATCAAAGTTAGAGAGTATCTGGTTAAATACAATCTGTCCAATCAGACCAATATTTCTTACGAACAGCTGATTAAAAGTCTCGAGGATACCAGAGAATGGTATCCAACCGATCTCCAGGAACCTGAACCAAAATTGCCGGATTATTTGAGGCCAGGATACGGAGGATGATAAAGGGGTGAATGCTATGAAAAAAATGAAACCCAGGAAAGGGAACATTCTAGCTGCGGTGGTGTGTATTCTCGGGGTTATTTTCGCCGTTGCCATTTATTACGGCAGCGCAACCGTTGACCGAACCCGCCAGACTCAGCGTGCTATCAGCGGTGATCAGGCAGCATCTTTAGCAGAGGCCGGGCTCATGAGAGGTATTCACATCATGAGTAAATCGATGAACTCCGACGATGCCTTCAAAAAAGATGCCAACGGACAAAGCTTTGCCGTCTTGCTGCGCTATCCTTTGCCGGTCAAGTCCGGCAGCGTCAATGAGAATTCCCCTGAAGAGCTCGGGAAAGACGAAATGCTTGATATCAGCGTAATGGAAGCTGAAGGCTTTTCACCCAAAGTTGAGCTGACTTTGAAAGATCTGCGCATCAAGCCGGAAGGCGAAGACTGGCTCGATGAAATGGTTAACTATGCCTCTAACAAAAAGGTCAAAGACTATGAAGTCAACGTAACCTTCGAACTCGAACAGGCTTTTCGAATCACCCCCAAACCTCTTGAATCTGGAAAATACGAGGTTCCGGCCATTGACTGTGAAGCGGCCATGCGTAAAGATGTCGTTGATTTTCTTGAAAACAAGGGCCGTTTGAGTTTCGTTATCGAGTTTCCCGACTGGTTGTCCCTTTTCAATTTTTCAATTCCGATCGACCTCTGGATCCCATTGATCAATAAGAAGATCACTCTTGCAACTATCGATCCGGCGCCTATAATCGATTTGGCAGTAAAACCTCTGACAAAAGGCACCCAGCTCGCCGACGCCATGAACTGCCCCGACGGTATCGGCGTGAAAGATTATTTCGTTCTCGATAAAATTTCCCGGGCTCTTTTTCATCATATCCTCGACAAGCCGCAGTTTTACCCGGTCAAAATTTTCTTTGACAAGGATTTTTTCATGCAGGCCGCCGACCTTTGGCCAAGCGGGGTAAAGGTTCCTGATGATCACAGCCGTTATGTCGAAAAATATGGCACGTTGAAAGTATCTTCAACAGCTAAAATCAGTTTTACTGACGGCACCTTCTCTGAAAGACGCATCAATGCTACCAAAGACTTCAAGGTTTCTGATACCGAGCCGATGGCACCGATGTACAGCTTTTTCTGTGCCAATACGACCAACGATCGTATCAATTTCAACGATAACGGTGGTCAGTTTTATGTGAATAACAGCTCTGGCCGTCTTTTCAGCAAAGCTGACCGCGACGCCAGAAAAGAAATACCCGGCCAGATTCGCGTGAATTTCAAACCTGAAGATTTCGTCGACGCCGGATCTCCCGGAACTCCTATAGTCATCAATACCTCGATGATGGGACATTTCGATGGGCCAAAACTGGCTGAAAGTGGCTTCGGTAACGGGGCTCTCAATATCGCTGCCGGTACAGATGGCCTGATGATGCTTGGTAGAACCAAGTCGATGGTTGTCGCCAAAGCATCCTATAACATGGATGCCACCGTTTATTCCAAGAATGTGAAATCGAAAAAGGGCAGTCCGCTGCCTAAGGAATTGAAATTCTCTCGCGGTCCGCTCAGACACGGGTTTCAGCTTTCCTCAACCGCTTTACCCAAAGTCAAGATGCTGCATAAAGATCCTAAATACGTTGAAAATCGTAAGCAGTATCAGTCAAGCGCCTTGAAACAGCGAAACGATTCTTATCAGTGGTGGGCAAACGACGAAAAATTCAAAATGAAGCACGAAGATTATCTCAAAAAGAAAGCCGAGAGTATCAATTTTCTGCCCGATCCTGAAAAATTCAGCTCAAACATCATTCTTTTCGGCATCAGTATGGTGCTGCGCGGCATGGGGCAATCGATAACTTTGCCGCCGAAAGGCACCGTAACTTTTGGTTCGACGCCCCCGGTCGATGCTTTTTCACGAATGATGATGCCCTGGATGGGCACCCGTAACAGCTATTATTGTCTGCCCTCGCTTGGTTGGGGGCAGAACAAAACACACCTTTTCGGCAATTTTTCCTGGTATCCGACACTTTCAAGGGATATCGAGGGCATGATCGCAAAACGCTACCGCCAATGGCATGTAACCATTATCGGGCTGTTTGCCAAAGATCGTCTGCCATTGCTGCCTTTCCCGCCGCCATGGTGCTTCGTGCCACCGATTCCGGTGCCATTCTGGTTTGCCGATCAGATAATCAACAAGTACGATTACAACATGTTTTTCATGAAGGCTTACGATCCAGACGATGATGCCGCCGATGGCAGCATGTCGATGTATGACCCTGACTATATGATTAACATGCCGGCGAACTTCTATTCGATCGAACAGTATGCGAAAAAATCAAATTATTATTACAACAGCGAAGAAAACTTTTTGAAGGATTTGCCAAACCGAATGGTCGAAATCGATGGTAAAAAAGCGCTGCAATTGAATGGCGTCACTTTTATCGCCGGTTCTCTTGGAACTGACAGCACACCTTTCGTGAATCCCGATGGTGGCGATACTTTCTATGTAACCGGCAAGGGGATGATCGTCGTATCAGGTAACGTCAGCCTTGGTTGCCATATCAAATGCCTCGATGAAGGACCAAAAAGAACGATCTTCAGCCTGATTGTCCGTAATGGTGGTTTGATCGCTACCAATGAAGGAGACCTGGTTTTCGAGGGCTCTCTTTACACCAACCGCGGTTTGTATATTGGTTCAAATACTAGATTGAATATTCAGGGCAACTGGGTTACCAACGAGTTCGCCAAGCATCGAATGCGTGGTGAAGTTATGGTTGACTTCATTGCTTCACGAGTGCGCTCTTCTCTTGGTAGTTTGCATCCGGTTACCGGCAAATATGATCCGCGTCGATATTATCTGGCACTTTCGCCACGATGGAATGCCTGGAAGGTTGACTGAAAATGAAAAAGGGCTGGTCATTGGTAGAAATACTTGTCGCAGTAGGGGTAATCGTCATTGCTTTCCTGCCGTTGATCAATCTGATCAGCACGAATGCCGTTTCTACCGCCAAAATAGGCAACTATTCAAAAGCTTCGGGATTGCTGACCAAGTTCATGGAAGAGGTCAAGCACGTGCCATTCAGTCGCTATCAGGAAGAGTGCCCCGCTCTTGGCGACGGCAATCCAATCAAGATTCCTGAAAAGTTTTATCCAGATACCAAGGCCAGTCTTGAAGAGCTGAAGAAAGATAAAGAATTCTGGATCGATAATTCGATGAAAGCTTCGAAAAATGAGTTTGGTCAGCTTGTTGAAATTGCCTTTACCTGCGAGATTAAATGGCATGATAAAGGGCAAAAGGATGCCAGTGGTCAGGAAGAAAGAATTTTGCGCGATTATGCAATAATCTTCAATCCTGAAACCAGATACTAGAGGATCGAAGAAGGGGGCTGGAAAATGAAATACAAAACCAAAGGCACAACCCTGATAGAGATTGTTGTCGTCACCGCTCTGGCTTCGATGGTTCTCGGCTCGGCAATGGGTATATGGAGCTTTGCCCGGCGAAATATGTCGAGAACTGCTACCAAGCAAACTCTGCAACAGGACAGTACCAGAATTCTCACTCACCTTGCCGCAGATCTTAAGGCTGCGAAAGGCGAAACCTTTTCATCGACCAATGATCCGCTTTCGTTAGAATTCACCAGATATGCAGTAAATCCAGAAGATAACACCAAGCTTTCCAGCGAAATCACCCAGAAAATCAAATATGTTTTCAATAAACCGGTTTTGCGGCGCTATGTTGATGGCAAACTCAAGCAGACACTTTCTTACAGTGTCACCAATATCCAGATTAATCGCAAGGAATTGAGTGCCGAAGCGAAAGAAAAAGATCCTTATCTTGAAGCCCGGGTAGATATTGCCCTTGAAATGGGGCAGCGCGCACCCGGAACCACCGCAGAAGAACATTTTATCAAGCATACCTCGGTAGTTATCCGCGACGAGTTTTATTCTCTCGTCAATAAAGATCGCTCAGACGTTTTTGAAGAGGCTGCAGAAGTTGCCGTTGAAATCGTTAAAGAGAACGATTCAAACTTTTTCAAAGACGAGCTCGACGCCGAATCGCTCAAGAGCCTTACCGATGCCCAGCTCGATGACCTTGAAGAATCGCAGAAGGTCGATCTGGAAGAAGCGATCAACGGTTTGAAAGAAATTGATAAACAGATAGACAAGGTTGAAACCGGAGACGGTTTCTTTTCAAATGCACTTTGGTGGAAGAATCAGGATGCAGAAGACGTTCAAAAACTTAAAGATAAACTTGAAGATCTTGAATACAAAAATAAACATGGGATTCCGGTCGTTCCGGAAAAAGATTCCGGTGAGAGATGCTCTGACAAGGCTGATGACATAATAGAAGAACTGGAAGGCAAAATTAAAGATCTTGATAAGGACTTCATGCAAAAAGCCTTCGGCAATTCTTACGTCGATCCTGAAACGGCAACAACCGATGAACAAAAAGAACTGGCAGATTTGCAGAAGCGCGCTTTCGATATGCGGGTTTCAGATCGCCAGGTCGATAAAGCCATCGAAGAAATGGACGATGATGAAAAGGCGCAGGCCGAGGCAGATGGCTCAATTCCCAAAAAAATGATTGAATACTATACAAGATCCGAGGCCGAAATTCGTGAAGAGATCAAGACTTCCGGAATTGCCGAAGAAGGATCGGCAGAGTTCAATTCCATGGTTGCCAAAGAAGTAAAGAAAATGAATGAT
>CAZQUE010000011.1:0-90439 GCA_964596185.1 uncultured bacterium
GTCACATCGGCCCCGCTACTCCGCCGCCTGCGCCGCGGGGTTGTTCGGATGCGTCTGATTTTTGGGCAAACCCTCTTTTCTTGAGGTTTTGTTGATGGTAAAATGAATGATTATGAAACAGCACAAGTCAAAATACCTACTTACAACCTTTGGCTGCCAGATGAACCAGGCCGATGCACAGCGCATTCACGGGATTCTGGCATCTTTGGGCTACATGGAAACTGAAAATGAAAATGAAGCCGGACTGATCCTGTTCAATACCTGTTGCGTCAGACAGCATGCCGAGCAGAGATTGATCAGTCGGGTTCAGGGCCTTGCCAACCTGAAAAAGCAGAACCCGAATTTACTTATTGGCATCGCCGGCTGTATGGCGCAAAACCATCAGGGAGAAATGCTGGAGCTGCTACCATTGGTAGATCTGGTCTTCGGCCCAAACGATATAGAACAATTACCGCTTTTATTGCAACGCGCACGCAATGAAAGAACCCTCGGCAGCTTTACCGGCAAAGGGGCTTTTGATGGAGAATCCGCTGACGGCATAATTCTTAACCGACCTTTCTCAGCGATGGTAAACATCATCCGGGGTTGCACCAACTTCTGTTCATACTGCATCGTACCATATGTCAGAGGACCTGAAATTAGTCGTCCAATCGCAGAGTTAACCGATTTCATAAAGGAGCTCGCGCAAAAAGGGGTAACTGAAATTACCCTGCTCGGGCAAAACGTCAACGCCTACGGTCGGGATCTAGGCATGCAAGAAGGCTTTGCCTGCCTGCTCGAAGAAGTAGAAAAGATCGATGGCATACGTTGGGTTCGCTTCATGACGTCCCACCCCCGGGATTTTTCAAATGAAGCGATTGAAAGAATAGCTGCATTGAGCAAAGTCTGTGAACAATACCATCTACCGGTTCAGGCAGGCTCAAATCGTGTTTTAAAAGCCATGAAACGCGGTTATACCCGTGAAAAATATCTGGATTTGATTGCTCAGGTTCGCAGAAACATTAAGGATGTAAGCTTGAGTACCGACATTATTTGCGGTTTTCCCGGTGAAACTGAAGAAGATTTTGAACAAACAATGGCTTTGGTACGAAATGTTCGCTATGAATCGGCCTTCATGTATTACTATTCACCGCGCCAGGGCACAGAAGCAGCGAATCTTGGCAACCAGATCCCGGAAAAAGAACGAAAAGAACGCCTTGCTCGCCTGATAGAGCTACAAAACAACATTGCTCTCGAAGAAAGTCAGAAACAACTGCATCGAGAAGTTGAAGTGCTGGTCGACAGCATTTCATCGAAAAGAGAAACCCATGTAGCAGGAAAAACCAGATCCGGGCGTGTAGTCGACTTTCCTGGCAACAAGAGTCTTATCGGCAGCTATGTTAAAGTAAGAATCGAAAAAGCCCGTATATGGACTCTCTCAGGAAAACTATTGAACCAGGAGCAAGACGGGTGAGCATTCTTTTACACAGTTGCTGCGGGCCATGTCTTGGCGGATCGATCGACATCCTCAAAGAAAGTGTCGAGAATGCCAGGATAGACGCTTTCTGGAACAATCCCAACATTCATCCGTATATGGAATATCGTTCACGCATGCAATCATTCATTAAATTGTGCGCAGATCTGCAGCTTAATACAAGATCTTCAGACAACAGCTACGGTCTTGACTATTTTTTGAACCGACTCAATGGAAAATTTGGCGAAGGCCGCTGCGCCGAATGCTATCGCATGCGCTTTGAAGAAGCGGCGAAAACGGCAGCAAAGTTCAATTATCGCGCATTTACAACAACCTTACTGGTTTCCCCCTACCAGAACCATGATTTGATCAAAGAAGTCGGCAATAAAACAGCAAAAGAATATGGCACCGAGTTTTATTACTGTGATTTCAGGCCTGGTTTCAGGCAAACCCATGCCGTTGCCCGAGAACATGATTTGTATAAGCAAAAATACTGCGGCTGTATTTTCAGCGAGTTTTCACGCTATGAAAACGACAAACGATTCTGCTTACCGGAAATGTAAAAATATCTAAATCCAACCCGGAAATCATTACGTTAGATTTAACAGAAACTGGGAGTGAGGCAAAAATTTGAAGACTGAAGCTGACAAAAGATGCAATAATCGATTGGCCATGACCATGGTTGGCCTGCTTCTGACCATCGCACTTGCCTTGCTCGATTCGGCTGCAGCTGCCAAAACTCCCAAGGAAACTGAACCGGTTCTAAGAGTCAAAATTGGCAGTCTTTTCAAAAAAATCGAGATTTCATTCAAAGGCGGCGGCATGGTTGCGAACGATCGAGGACGGCGACTTAAAACTATCCGCGACAAGGGCAGTTTCGTCTGGCAACTTCCATCCCACAAGAGCAGAAAAAAAATCGAATATTTGAATCAAACCCTAGCCTTTACCGGCAAGAGCGATCAGATCAGTTTCAACGGCAAGCAATACCGTGGAAAAATGCTGATAAAATTCGGCAAGACCGGCGCTCTGGTCGTTAACCATGTTGGCATAGAAGATTATCTGCGCGGAGTGGTCGGCAGCGAAATGGGTTCTTTATCTCCAGCAGAATCACTCAAGGCACAGACAGTAATTGCCCGAACCTACGCCTATTCGAATCGTGGCAAGCATGGCCGGGATGGTGCAGATGTCTGCGATTCGACCCATTGTCAGGTTTACAAGGGCGTGTCCGCCGAGAGGGAAAGCATCAACAAAGCCGTAAATGCCACCCGCGGCATAATCATGGTTTCGGATGGCAAGCCGATTCAAACCCTTTATCACGCAACTTGTGGCGGCATGACCTCGGACAACGACAAAGTGTTTGGCGGAGCGCCCTGCAGTTACCTTCGCCGTGTCATCTGTCCTTTCTGCAAAGACGGTTCACACTATCGCTGGGTAAAATCCTTGAGTATCGGCGAGCTCAAGTCAGGCATGGCAAAAGAGAAAATTCATTTCAATCATTTGTATGATTTCGGCTATGAATCTCCGGCACTGCTTGATCGTGTCGACAAAGTCTTTTTATCGACCGACAAAGGAGAATTCTCTGTAAAAGGAACCACCTTTCGCCGCCTGTTCGATTTAAAAAGCACCACTTTCACCCTGGGAAACCGGAAAGCGGTCAGGAAAATCATCGACATGGCTGTCGAAAAACAGCCTTCACGCATGCTTATAGCAATCAGAGGTCTGGGTGAGACTGCCAGCGATGGTCCGCCCCAATTGATTCTGCAGACCGGCAGAGGTCTTAAAAGGGTTACGCGGCCTGAACAGGGTTGGCAAATCATTTCCTGCCGACAGACAGAGACGGCCTCACAAAGCATGCCCCTGGTCAGTCGAAATGAGCCCCTAAAGTCCAATGTTTCCGGTCGAATCGACAAAATTGAAATTTTTGGCAGGGGTTACGGTCATCAGGTTGGGCTTTGCCAATCTGGAGCGATAGAGATGGGAAAGCGCAACTGGTCATACCGACAGATACTTCCGTTCTACTATGCAAACGTGGCATTACGCAAATTAGGCTACTGAATTCTTAATTTTCTTGGAGTAAAATAAATTTTATACTTAATATTGGTTCAAGTTTCGTCGATAGAAAACTGACATTCTATAATTTAACAGCTTAAACGGAATTTTTTTCCGGACTAAATTGGAGGAAAGAGCGTATGGGTTTGTTCACCTTTGGGGCAAGCAATACATCGATTGGTATCGATATCGGTACCTCTGCGGTAAAAGTTGTCCAGCTCAAAAAGACTCCTTCTGGCCCAGAACTTGTCAACTACGGGATGTTACCACTGCCCCCCGACGCCATGATCGAGGGTTCGGTAGGTGATTCCCAGTCAGTTTCTGCGGTCATCAAGGAACTACTGAAGACTAAAAAAATCAAACCGGAACGAAGCTTTGCTTCAATTTCCGGGCAAAACGTAATCATGCGCTTTACCAAGCTGCCGATTATGTCGCCCGAAGAACTTGAACAAACCGTAAGAATTGAAGCCGAGCAGTATGTTCCTTACGCCATCGATGAAGTCAGCATCACACATGCGGTATTGAATACCGTCGATGAAGACGAAGAAGGCGGCGGGAAATATTCGATTCTGCTTGTGGTTGCTCAGAAAGACCTGGTTTCATCTTATACTGACGTTCTCAAAGGTGCGGGCATTTCTCCGGAAATAATCGATGTCGACACCATTGCAGCCATTAACGCTCTTGAAAATTCCTATATGCAATCCGCCAGTTCCCAGGAGGGCGGTGAGGTTGTAGCGATCATCGATTGCGGTGCCAGAACGACCAATATCTCGGTTCTGAAAGCGGGAATTCTCATGTTTACCCGTAACATTCCCATAGCCGGTAACAACATTACCGACATGATCAAAGATGTTATGAAGCAGGAATTCGAGCAGGCTGAACAGATCAAGGTCGAAGAAGCAGAAGTCAGCATGGGCGATGTTGGCGGCAACGAGATTTCCGATGTGGTTAAAACAACGGTTGATGACCTTGCCTCAGAAATCCGCCGTTCTTTCGATTACTTCAAAGCCCAGACCCGAGAACCTCTCATTCACCGCATCATTCTTTCAGGCGGCAGCTCGAACCTTAGAAGTTTCAATACCTACCTCAGCAACGAATTGGGTGTTGATGTTTATATGGGCAATCCACTCGAAGGTATAGCAGTTACTGCACCTGAACCAGACGAGCTTTATGACAACCTGCAACAGTTTGCCGTAGCCATTGGGCTCGCACTTAGAGGGGTGGTGGAAGACTAAATGATTAGAATTAACCTATTAACGGTCAAACGGCGCAAGCCGATTCAGATTCCATTTGCGGCGATATTCTTCATTATTGGTCTGATAGGTATAGGCGGAGCTTTCTATGGTGGCACCATATACATCCAGGGCTGGAATGATGAACTACGCAATGAATTGACTGAACTGAAGGATGAAATCAATCGCGGCCAGTCAAAACTTGATATCAAAGACTCTCTGCGCCAGCAGAAAAGTCAGATAACCACTCAGATCAACCGCCTCAAGCAGCTTTCAGGAGCTACTTTGTTGCAGTGGTCTCAGGTATTCAGCAATCTTACCAGTGTCGTTCCAGAAAAAACCGTCTGGATAACCAATCTGCGCATCGATTCAGACCGCAGAGTTCAGCTTTCAGGCTATTCCTGCAGCGAAGACGGTGATGGTGAAAAGAAGGGTGCCAAGCTAACCGAAGGCATTCAAAAATTTATCCAGCAAATTCAGGGTCACGAACACTTTGAAGATGTTTTTCTAACCAGTGCCCAGAAAAACATCTATGAGAAAAAGCCGGTCTGGCGTTTCGAAATCAACTGTCGAATCAAGCGGGATCTTGGCGAAAAGAATCTGGAGAGATATTGATGAATAACTTTGCAGTAGTATTTATTTTCCTGCTGGTCATCGCCGTTGGTGCGGGGTTCGCGTTCTGGATGAACTACTGGGATCCGCTGGAAAAAGAAAAAGCAGAACTTCTAACCGAAATTGACGAAAAGAAGAATCAGATTGAGGAGCTCAAAAACATCGACAAAGAGATGGAGGAGCTAAAGACGGAAATTGCGCAGTTAACTGAGCAGAAGAACAAGCTTCAGACCGAATCAAATCAGCTCAGCACCGTAGTTCCCAAACTTCTCGATTCAACTGAAACAATCGCCAACAAATATGACATCAAGTTCCAGGACATTCGAATTTCGCCACTGGTTAGAGCAGAAGAATGGTCAGAATTGCCGATTGAAATCACAGTTCAGGGCCCGTTCCAGAAAATCGGCAGCTTTCTCACCGTCATGGAAAGAAGAAAAATTATCAATCTTGCCGCCGGTTCAATGAATGTTTCAGTCAGTGCCGAAGTGGATCGCGTTTCCAAGAGTCCTCTTCTCAGTGTTGTCCTGAGTGCCAAAGTCTACATTATGGGCAGCGGCCTGTAAGCAACAAAGGAGGGAAACTATGACGATTCTAAAATCAGTTAAAAAACTGGGATTGTTCTGTCTGGCTCTGGTCGTTCTTGCAGCTCCGCATACCTTCGCCCAGGACGACCTGGATGAATTCGGCGGTCTGGATGATCTTGGCGGCGACAGCATGGTCACCGAATCCCCTGCAGATGCGGGAGGAGACGGAATGATGGCTGAAAGCACCGGCGGAGACAGTCTTGGTGCAGATCCCGCAGCAGGTGGGTTCGATGCTCCAAAGCTCAGTGAGTCAGAGCAGGTTGAAGCGCTCGACAGTAAATTCAAATTTATGCCGGAAAACAAGGACAAAGATCCTTTCAAACCCATTATTGAAAAGAAAGTGGCTTTGCCGCCGGTAAGAACGGTTAGACCCGTTGCCAAACCCAGCGACAACAAACCGAAAGCTCCGCCAATCAAACCGATCAAGTTGCACGTCGCAGGTATCGTTGGCAGCGAAGGAAACAGACTGGCAGTGGTCAAGTTTGAAAACAACGAATATACCATTACCAAGGATCAGGTTGTCGATGGTCGCTTCAAGGTTGTCGATATCATGTCAGACCGGGTAGTAGTTTACTCAAACAAGGAACAACGCCGCCATACCTTCAAAATCGGCGGCGACGAGAAGTAAAAGATTCTTTTCAGGCACATTGCCTGAGTAATATTAAAAAACAGAAATATAAAAAAACGGCTGTATCGCAGTCTCTTTAAGGAAGGCCTACGATACAGCTTTTTTTATTCTCGTCCTGGAAAAAAAGATTAACAGGAGAATTTTATGAAGAGAAATCTATTCTGGACCATCTGGGGCCTGGTGACGCTTGTTGGCGTAATGATTGCCGGCGCGAAAACCTTTGCCATAGAAGTTGAAAACCATCAGAAAAGTATCAAGGCGACTTTCGAAAAAGCTGTTCCGAAATGCTTTCCCGTTGACAGAAAATAGCAGTAGAAA
The DNA here is from genome assembly GCA_964596185.1 of uncultured bacterium. Lineage (GTDB taxonomy): Bacteria > Muiribacteriota > Ozemobacteria > Ozemobacterales > Ozemobacteraceae > DYKG01. The sequence continues at coordinate 6,877 of CAZQUE010000011.1, forward strand.
GCATTTGCGGGCTTCTTAATTATTTTTTTAAAAAAAGTTTAAATTGTTACTGGATGAATCAATGAAGTTTGTCGATAGTTTTTCTGATAGACCCGAAAAGGCATCTATCACAATCACAGTTTGTCGGACATTCCCGTTCGGAGGTATAGAAGAATGAATTCCACGGGTTACACCAGGAAGAAAAGTAACATCATTATGTTGTTTGCGGCTCTGGCAGTCGCTCTCTTGTTGCCATCGGCTCTGCGAGCAGATGATAACATTACCCTTGATTTCCGCGATACAGATATTCGCCAGATCATCAAGGTAATTGCGCAACAGTCAGGAACCAACATCATCGCTGAAAAAAGCGTGCGTGGTCAGGTTACCGTTAAACTGACCGACGTATACTACGAAGAAGCGATGAATCTGATCGCCAAAACCAACGGCTTTGCCGTCAGAAAGATCGGTAACACCTGGATTCTGGCTGATGAAAAGAAACTGGTCGAAGCATTTGAAAAAGGTCTCACCATTACCAAGAGACTTCAATATGCCAAAGCCGCAGACGTGAGCAAGATCATCTCTTCAACCATCAAGAAAGACGTCAAAGTCGCTACCGATGAACGCATCAACGCGGTTATCGTTTCTGGTGGCAAAGACCTGCTCGATGAAGTAAAAAAGCTCATCGAAACGATCGATACTCCGGTGCATCAGGTTATGATGGAAGCAAAAATCGTTGAAGTAAAAACTGACGCTTCTAAAAACATCGGTTTCAAATGGCAGGGCACAACCGGCCAGGATGGCGAAATGCATGATTTCAACGAGCTTCCCGTTCTTTCAACCAAGGAGTATTTTGCTGCCAATCCAGATTCTTCTCTCTATCAGGAAGCTCTTACTCCTCAGTCTGGTGAACTTTTCGGTCTGGGCGATTTCTACCGTGAAAATCTGCTGTTCAAAGCCACTTTTGCTGCACTTGAAAAACGCAATGAAACCAAGGTTTTGAGTAATCCGAAAATCTCGGCAGTAAATGGCCAGGAAGCCAACATCGTCGTCGGCACCAAGGTTATTTATCCCGGTGGTGCTGACCAGCCTCCGAAAGAAAAAGATACCGGTATCAAACTGAAAATCACTCCACGTATCAACGATGATGGTTACATCACAGTCGATGCCGAACCTGAAGTATCATTCGTTGAATCATGGTCGAACAACAACATGTATCCGGTAATCGGCACCCGTTCTGCCAAAACAACCGTTCGTGTTCGCGATGGCGAAGAAATTCTCATCGGCGGCCTGATCAGAGATGAAGAAGGTAAGGATATCAACAAGATCCCGTTGCTGGGTAATATTCCCATACTGAAATCCCTGTTCAGCTTCAAGGGTAAATCAGGGTCTTCACAGGAACTTATCATCCTCATCACTCCTCACATTATCGCTCAAAGCATTGAATCATCGGCTCCAACCTCACTGGTTCCTGAAACCGGCATGGATCCAATGGCAACTGCAGCCCCGGTATCAGCACCGGTTCAGCCTGCCGGCACCATCGACGATTCTTTCGATAACGCGTTTGATACTTCTTTCTAACCTCCGACAAAACTATAAAAAAAGTGCCACCCGAAAGGGTGGCATTTTTTTTTCCTAAATTGCGATTTTCAGAATCGGCTCAAACCAACGAAACGTTCATGAACTGTTTCAAGATCGGCACCACCAGTAAATTGCAGAATTTGTGCGGCAAGTTCCAGGGCAACAATTGACTCGGCAACCACAGCAGCAGCCTGCAATGCCTGAGTATCTGAACGATAAGGTTCAGGTCGCTGCGATTTCATGGTATCCAGATTTATCGATTCGGCATCGCCCCCACCAGGTAGCGGCTTCATATGAAAGCGCATTATCAAAGGCTCTCCGTTAGTCATACCACCCTCTATTCCTGCGGCATTGTTACTGCTGTGGTAAAAACCCCTGCCATGGTCATACTTAAGTGAATCGACGAAAGAGCCGGCCTGACGACTCAAGGCGGCAGCAAAACCGCATTCAACCGCCTTAACTCCGGGTATACTCATAATTTTTTCAGCCAGACGGGCATCCAGGCGATTATCGGCCTGGGAATAACCACCGAGTCCAATCGGCAAATTCCAAAAGACGACTGCGGCCGTTCCGCCGAGAGAGTGTCCCTGAGCCTGGGCCTTATCAATAATTTCGCGCCAGCGGTCACAAACTTTTTGATCGGGAGTTAAAAAAAGATCAGAGCTTTCAGAGACAGCCTGAGCCAATTCTTCAGGATTCTGCTGATAATCGATTTTTGCGTCGATTCCGCCAATCGATTCAACCAGGCAGAAGAACCTGACATCGAGAGCCTGCAAAAGGTTCCGGGCTGGCAAAGAAAGGGCTGTTCTCATGGCAGTTTCTCTGGCTGATGCTCTTTCACGAACAAGACGACAATCATCGAAATGATGGCGAATGACCCCGGGAAAATCTGCGTGTCCCGGCAAAGGAACCTTGACAGACAAGCGCTCGCTTTCTAAAGCAAAAGGAGCCATCGGGCTTTTATGCGGCTGGTAATCATGATTTTTTATCAAAAGGGAAATTGGGCTGGCAATGGTTTTGCCGTTTACTATTCCAGAAAGCACTTCAACCCGGTCGGTTTCAATCTTGCGACGGGCGCCGCGCCCATAACCGGCCCAGCGCTTTTTCATCAGAAAGTCGAAATCTTCCTGTGCGATTTCAACCCCGGCGGGAATTCCGTCGAGAATGCCACACAAAGCCGGTCCATGAGATTCACCGGCGGTCAGATATTTAAGACTCATAAAGGCTCCTATCTTCGATAAAAAAATTCTACCGCAGGCGGTAAAAAACTGCCAGAAATTACTCAGTTCAGAAGCGCATAATGTCGATGTTCTTTCTGATCAATAGAAAAATCTAATTTTTTCCCTAAATTTCGTTGTCGCATTTGCCGATAATTCGTTTAGGGAAGGTATTCATTTTGGCAAACAGAATTCAAATCACAGAACAGGACCTGCAGAAATCGCTTGAACTGCTTGGGCGCGAACCAAGAACACCGTTCATGGTAAAAACACGCTGCCCGGATGGTTCACCACAGGTTCTATTGGCAGACCCGGTTTTCAAAGAAGATGGCATCTGGAAGCCATTTCCCACCTTTTTGTGGTTGGTTTGTCCAGAAATGAAACTCAAGGCAGCGCACCTGGAACAGGATGGTCTGATAAGGACTTTCTCGGCTCGATTGCTTGATGATCAAAGTTTTCGTGAAGAATTCATCGATGGGCAACGTCAAATCAGCCAGATCAGAATGAAGATGGCCCAAGAAATTCTTGGGGAAGAAATTCCTGAACATATTCAAATGATTCTTGAAAAAACCACAATAGCCGGAAGTATTGATATCAGCGGAGTTAAATGCTTACACGCTCATCTCGCCCAGGAATTGGCATTTGGAAACAATCCCATCGGCAAAGAGATTTTGACACAAGTCGGCAACTGCAGTGGCAAACATGAAAGGAAGCAACCATGATCAGAGGTATATATACTTCTTCATCTTCGATGCTGTGCGAAATTATCAGGCAGGATATGGTTGCCAACAACCTCGCCAATGTTGACACCGCCGGCTACAAACGCGATCAGGGCATTTTCAAAGAACTGCCGACCATGACCCTTAGAAGGGTTAACGACGGCAAGCTCTACCCGCCCAGGCCTATTTACAAGTTTCCAAAAATCGGTGAGCTTGGCACCGGAGTAATCCTCGACGAGTCTTACACCGACTTCAAAATGGGCAAAATGGAATACACCGGCAACGAGCTCGATATAGCTCTGGAAAATGAAAAAGCATTTTTGGTGGTTCAAAGCCCGAATGGCATGCGCTTTTCACGCGACGGCATTCTCACCATCGATCATGAGGGTTATCTGACCAACATGCATGGTGATTACATCATGGCAGAGCGCGAACCAACTAATGAAATCGAAGGTGAAGAGCTTATAGATGCCGACGGGAACCCTCGCGTCAGTATGATGCGGGTTCAGGTCGATGATCAGCAGAAGGTGATGATCGATGAAGATGGTCGGGTCCTGGTAGACGGCGAACCTCTGTTTCGCATCTGTCGAGGACAGGCATCCGATCGAAAAGCCTTCCGCAAGGAAGGTGCAAATAAATATGTGCAGGCTTACGGTGCAGTGACCAGGTCTATTGGCAACGTCAAGCCGGGATATGTAGAAAAACCGAATTTCAGCCTGGTCGAGGAAATGGTAAAGATGATTGAAGTTTCAAGAGCTTATGAAGCCAATTCAAAAGTAGTTCAGTCCCACGACGGCCTGTTGGACAAGGCAGTCAATTCAGTCGGCGCTACCAGACGGTAACGCTGACAGAGCCGGAGGAAAAAGCCTATGATGCGTTCATTGTGGTCGGCAGCGACCGGCATGAAAGGTCAGGAAACCAACATTGCCGTTGTTTCCAACAACCTTTCGAACGTAACCACAACCGGATTCAAGAAAAGCCGGGTTGACTTTCAGGACCTCATGTATCAAACCCTCGCCGAGCCAGGCACTCCAATTGCTACCGGCAATCAGTATCCGGTTGGAATTCAGCTTGGTCACGGTGTCAGGCCGGTTGCAACTCAGCGAATGTTTACCCAGGGCGAATTCCAGCAGACGGAGCAGCCTCTCGATGTTGTCATCGAAGGCAAAGGCTTTTTTCAGATTCAGCTGCCGAATGGCGATATCGCCTACACCCGCGATGGCGCCTGGAAGCTTTCAGCGGAAGGGCAGGTCGTAACCTCTGATGGTTACACAGTTCTGCCGGGCTTTGTCATTCCACAGGAAGCAATTGGGATAAACATCACCCCATCCGGGATCATCGCCGCAAAAATGCCTAATCAGGTAGACCTTGAGATTCTCGGGCAAATCGAAGTAGCGGACTTCATCAACCCGGCCGGTCTAAAGGCTATTGGCCGAAATCTCTGGATTCCCAGCGGAAGCTCTGGCGACCCGGTTGTTGGCATACCTGGAACTCTTGAATTTGGAGAAATCGCTCAGGGTTTCGTCGAAATGTCTAACGTCAAAGTTGTTGAAGAAATGGTCAACATGATCGTTGCTCAGAGAGCTTACGAAGCGAATTCAAAAACAATTCAGACCTCGGACACCATGCTTCAGATAGCTAACAATCTCCGCAGATAAGGTGATTAAACGTGATTAAAACTTTAAGGAATACTCTATCAGCTGGTTTGCTGCTTTCACTGACCGTCATGCCGCTGGCAATGGCGGCAACGAGTGAACCGGTCAATCCCGCCAGAGCAACCCTGAAAAGTTCAGCCCTGGTCAATTACAGCGAAATCAAAGCCGACTGCCTGATCAAAACAGAATGCGATCCGGTTTTGAAACAAGAACTCGCTGGTGTAAAGCTTGGACATATTCCCGATCCTCTCGGCGAATTGACGATCAGTCAGCAGGAACTCAGAGAAAAGCTTGGGTCTTTTGCAGTTAAACTCGACATTCCCAAAAGAGTGGTGATTAAACGTCAGGGAGCGTTTTTAAAAGGCGCGGACGTTATTGCTTCGATAAAAAGTATCTGTAATCCTGAATCAAAAGGTGACATTGAAGTCGACACTTCCAGAATTCCACACAACATTGTGTTGCCAGGCAACTTGAAAACCTGGGAGCTCAAAGCTAATTCTGACAATCGCCTGGGCATGCGTCTTTTTTCGTTGACCGCGGAAACCGACGGCGGCAGTTTTCGTCAATTGATCCAGGTTAGCGTCGTAAGAATAATTGAGGCGGCAGAAATGAACCGACTCGCCAAACCCGGTGAGAGAATCACCAGCAACATGATTGGCAAAAAACGAGTCGAGCTAAAAAGCGAACAGGCAAATTTGCCGATGACCTACGAAGAAGCACTGGGCAAATGTCTTGGTCGTTATAAATCTGCCGGAACAATTCTGCGCAGCAGCGACATTTCAAATGGCGAAGAGAACATCTGCGAAAATAAATCGGAAAAGAAAAATCGAAAAAGCCTGAATAACGCAGTATTGCAGCGAAATGACCGAAGCCAGTGGGTAGTAAAGCCCGGCGACAATGTTGATTATCATTTTGCCAACGGCTCTCTGGAGCTCAGTTTTCCGGCCCGGGCCATGGAAGGCGGCGAAATTGGAGACCAGATCAACCTGATCAATTTAAGAAACCAGAAAAAAGTTCAGGGTGTAATTACTGATAAGGGGCGCGTTGAATATGCGAAAAATTAGTCTGTTGATTGTCTGTGCCTTTATTTTTATTTCTTCAGCCTTGCCGGCAGCATCTTTGTGGCTGGGAGGGAATGACCTGTATTCGTCAAAGGGCGCAAGAGATTTCAGACCCGGCGATATCATCACCATAGTTATTTCAGAGGAATCAAACGCGCAATCAAAAGCCACAACTCAAACCCAGAAGGACAGCACAACTGAAATAAAAAGTGCTCCGCAGATTCCTTTTTTCAAAAACGTTGTCAATCAGTTCATTGGCAAGAATGAATTCAAAAATGAATTCGATGGCCAGGGAACGACGACCAGATCCGGGAAACTGACAGGCACAGTTACCGCCACAATCCTGGAAGTCATGCAGAATGGTAACCTGCTTCTCGAAGGCAGTCGATCGATTCGGGTTAATCGTGAAACCCAGATCATGCGGGTACGTGGCGTGGCCAGACCTCGTGATATCGATTCGAATAATTCGGTCAATTCAAAACTTCTTGCTGATGCGCAGATAAAGTTTGATGGCAATGGTGCTGTTGGCAGAGTTAACAAACCTGGCCTGATCACCCAATTCATCAATGTGATTTTCTAAATAACGCCGGCCAATTTCGTTTGGCCGTTTTTCTTAATTTTAAGCCCCTGCAGTCATTAACCACCAAAAAATGGACAATCAAAGCGGGGGCTTGTCGTTTTTAGAGGATTCTGTTATATCTGCATGAGAATTCTTTTTGAGGCAAAAAATGCAGATTCTGGGAATCTCGGCTTTTTATCATGATTCGGCCGCCTGCCTGATCAGAGACGGTGATATCATTGCTGCTGCCCAGGAAGAGCGTTTTACCCGCATAAAGCACGACAGCTCATTTCCGATCAACGCTGTAAAATACTGCCTTAAAGAAGGAAAAACCAAAGCCACAGATATTGACAAGGTCGTCTTTTATGAAAAGCCGTTCGTAAAATTTGAGCGACTTTTAAAGACCTATTTGAGTTTTGCGCCACGAGGTCTGTTTTCATTTTTTGAAGCTGTGCCTGTTTGGATAAAAGACAAGCTATTCATGAAATCAGAAATTGCCAGAATTTTTGTTGAAGAGCTTGGCGGAATGCCCGGGGAAATTCTTTTTAATGAACACCATCGTTCGCATGCAGCTTCTGCTTTTTACCCATCTCCATTCGAGGATGCGGCGGTTCTTTGTCTGGATGGCGTCGGCGAATGGGCGACCACAACCGCCTGGACTGGCAAAGGCAGCAATATAGAACAGCTTTGGGAGCTGAGATTCCCCCACTCTCTCGGCCTTTTGTATTCTGCTTTTACTTATTATACGGGTTTCAAGGTGAACAGCGGCGAATACAAGCTGATGGGGCTTGCGCCGTATGGCAAGTCGATTTATCGCCAAACCATACTTGACCATCTCATCGACCTGAAAGACGACGGCACTTTCCGGCTAAACATGCGCTATTTCAATTATTGCACCGGCCTGACCATGACCAACCGGAATTTTGATGAGCTTTTCGGAGGAGCGCCGCCAAGGCCAACCGATGCTCAGGTAACTCAACGCGAAATGGATCTGGCACGTTCGGTTCAGGAAGTCACCGAAGAAGTTTTTCTGCGGCTTGCCAAAACAATTCATAAAGAAACCGGGCAAAAAAATCTTTGTCTGGCTGGTGGAGTAGCACTGAACTGTGTTGCCAACGGATTGTTGCTGCGCCATGGACCTTTCGAGAACATCTGGATTCAACCGGCGGCGGGCGATGCCGGTGGTGCTCTTGGTGCGGCGCTGGACGTATGGCACACCGAATTGGAGAAACCGCGCAAAGCAAAAGACGCCATGAACGGCTGTTATCTTGGCCCTTCTTTTACCAATGATGAGATTGAGGGCTTTCTTCGTCGCCATGGCATACCTTTTCAGAAACTCGAAGACAGCTCTCTTTACGAACAGATCGCGCAAGATCTTCAGAACGAAAAGGTTATTGGCTGGTTCAGCGGGCGCATGGAATTCGGTCCCCGGGCCCTGGGTTCGCGCAGCATTATAGGTGACGCCCGTTCGAAAACCATGCAATCGGTAATGAATCTAAAGATTAAATTTCGCGAATCTTTTCGGCCATTTGCCCCATCAGTTCTGCGCGAGCGCCTTAACGACTATTTCGAACTGAATGTTGATTCGCCGTATATGCTTCTTACCGCCCAGGTCAAGCCTGAAAGAATGTATAAATTGACCGAAGAAGAAAAAACTTACAACGGGCTCAAGCTCTTGAATCTACCCAGGTCAGACATTCCCGCCATTACCCATGTCGACGGCTCGGCGCGAATTCAAACAGTTCATGCTGACACCAATCCCCGTTATCATGCGATGATTTCAGAGTTCGCCCGACAAAGCGGCTATGGTGTCATCGTCAATACTTCTTTCAATGTTCGCGGTGAACCCATAGTCTGTACGCCGTTAGATGCCTACAAATGCTTCATGCGGACAAAAATGGACTGTCTGGTGCTCGAAAATCATTACCTTACCAAAGAACAACAACCTTTAGAAATTATCGAAAAAATTGGACTGGAGAAATTTGCACCCGACTGAACCATGAATAAAACGCCAGAAAAACAGCCTGACGCACGTGAATTGCGCACATTCGGACTCCTTGTTGGTGCAGTATTCGGCCTTATAGCCGTTTACCCACTCTTCAAGGGTGAAACAATCCGCGCCTGGTCAGCGGTCATTTCTGCGGCCCTGATTGCGCCGGCAATTTTTTTTCCACCATTGCTGGCGTTGCCTCACCGCATCTGGAGCATGATCGGCCATATTTTGGGCTGGTTGAATACCAGAATTATTTTAACCCTACTGTACTTTGCTGCCATTGTTCCTGTATCATTGGTATTGAAAATTCTTGGTCGCGATCCGCTTAAGTTGTCATTCGACCCAGAGCTCGACACTTATCGTGAAAAGCCAGAAAAGCAGGGTGGATCAGACATAAGAAGACAATTTTAATCTAAAGTCTGGAGCAAGCATGTCCGCACCGACCCAAGACAACTCAAAGTTCTCAACGATTAAAGAGCTTTTCACCTTTTTCGTTCAACGAAAAGAATGGCTGCTGATACCAATTGTTATAGCCTTGTTAATGCTGGGAATTCTGTTAACCCTGGCCCAATCTTCAAGCATCGGCACCTTCATGTATACGATTTTCTGATGCAGGAAAAAGAGGCTCTCAGATTCAGTCCTGCCAAGATTCTGTTGCTGGCGATATTGCTGGTTGCCATTCTGCCTGTTTTAATTTTGTCTCTGGCAGAAATTAGCATAAGAAGCCTGGCGCCATTGCCTCCCACCAGTTTTTTCATAAAAGATAAGCTTGCCGATGGCACAGAAGTCTTTAGAGCCAATTATCTTGCAGCAAAGCGTTTTTTTCCTGGAAATTTGGCAAGAAAGCCCCTGCCCGAAGTTTTTTCGGTAATCAAGCCCCCCAAAGGCCTGCGAATATTCATTCTCGGTGAATCTGCGGCTCGTGGCGAATTTCTTGCGGATTTCTCTTTTGCACGAATTCTAGAAGCGGTTTTGCAGAAAAACAATCCCGACTTTCAGATAGAGGTGATCAACACGGGCATTCCAGCGATCAACAGCTGGGTTATCAACGAAATCACCTCGGAAATTGTCAACTATCAGCCTGATCTGGTAATAGTTTTCGCCGGTCACAATGAGTTTATCGGCCCATACGGTCCTGCTTCAGTTTTCAGCGGCAATGCCGGGCGTCTGGCTGCCAAAGCTGGAATCGCGGCATCGTCGCTGCATTTAATTCGTCTTTTGCAATCTGAATCTCTACCAGAAGATCTAGGTCAAGGCTGGCGCGGACTTGATATGTTCAGCAAGAACAGTATTGCCGCTGATGACGAGCGGATCAGCACTTGCAAAGAGAACTGGCAGAAAAACCTTGATGACATTACTGCTAAGCTTTCACAAGAATCAATTAAAACAATCGTTTGTTCGGTACCGGTCAACTTTCGAGATTGCCCCCCATTCAACTCAGACTTCATCAATGATGATTTAAAAAAGAAACTTGAAACACTCAAAGATTCTTTTCTAAAGAAAAACTGGCCGAAATTGGCGCAGGCGTTTTCGGACAATCAACAAAGTTTTTCCGGGCATGCCCTTGCCCACTGGCTTGGAGCCCAGGCTCAATTACAACTTGGCAACATTGAGGCTGCCCGCGACCTCTTTTATCTGGCTTTAAACCTGGATACATTCAGGGTAAGAATGCTTCCGGCCTTTAATCGCATCGCCATGGAAACAGCAAATAAGTATCGGGCACAGTTCGTCGATCTGCATGAAGCATTTGAAAAGGCTTCAAACAACCGGCTCATTGGCGAAGAACTGGTTTACGATCATGTGCACCTGACCGAGACCGGCCATTATCTTGCTGCCAGGGAATTATATGCTGGCATTGCCTCGGCCGGCATTATTACAGAAAAGGCTTTTGAAAAAAGCTTTCCCGAAAAAGGTGCTGTCTGGCGATTGCTTGGATTTTCTGACACAGATAAAATTCACAATTTGAGCAATATTATCGCCAGCTTCAAAACTCCCCCATTCAGCCGACAATTTGCTAACGAGATTCGAGTGCAAAGATTTCAGAAGGAACTCGATGAGATAAAAAAACGCGATCAGAAAGAGCAGATAGCAGCATCAATTTACAATACTACTGCTTCTTTGAACAACTTCAAAAAAGATTACCGCAGCTCACTCAGACTTGCCCAGATTTACATGCAAAGCGGCCATTCTGCTGAAGCTCAGGCCTATTTCAATGTTTCCCTGAAGAACAACCCCTTCAATATCGATGCGCTGAACAATCTTGGCACTCTTTTTTACGCCAATGGGCATATAGAAGAAAGTCGCAAACTATTCAACAAAGCCCTGCACCTGGCACCCAATTTTGCAAATGCCCATTTCAATCTGGCACTTTGTGCCAGCAAAGAAAATAGAATCGAACAGGCAATAGATCACTATCTGGCCGCGATCAGAATTGAGCCGGGCTACGCCGCGGCAATGCGCAACCTGGCCAATCTGTATTTCGAGAAAAAGGAATATTTAACCGCAGAAATGTATTATCAGATGGCCTTCAGCGAGAATCCAGATGATATTAATTCTCTCATTGGATCAGGCAACGCGGCTCTAGCCAAAAAAGAGCTCGATCGTGCCAGAGAAACATTTGAAAACGTCATTCATTTTTTCCCGGATCGTCCCGAGGGCTATTACAGCCTGGGCATCCTGCATGAAAAGCACAATCGAATCGACGTTGCCATTCCTTTCCTGGTTACAGCCTTGCAGCGATTCAAACACAAGCCATCGGCAGATAGGGTTTTCAACCTAATTGCTTCCGGTAAGCTTGCTACAAGCACAGAAAATCTGCAAAGCATTGCTCTGGCCTGTTGTGAAACCAGTGAATATGCTGACCCATGGCATCTTCAACTACTTGCAGTCACCTGTGCGGAAAACGGCGAAAAAGAGCGGGCAGATTCACTGCTTCACCAGGCATTGCCGCTTGCCAGGAAACTTAACGAGACCGTCCTGGTTAATGATCTTGAACAAAGCATTCGCGCCCTTAACAGCCAATGATCCGGCGCAAATTTTTACTCAGGAGCTTTTAATGAAACAACTACTGATATGTCTGCTGATCTGCACACTTTTTTCAACTGCGCTGAAAGCAGATGAATTGAGTAGTTCAACCAGAGCATTAAGCGCCATTGATCTGGTTAAAAAAGTCGAAACCCAATATCAGGGTGAAACTTCGCATGGTCGAATGAAAATGAGTATTAAAAATCGAAACTGGTCAAGAACTCTGATAATCGAAAGCTGGTCAGAGGGTCGCGACAAAATGCTCACCAAAATTCTGTCTCCGATAAAAGAGCGGGGAACCTGTACTCTGAAGGTTGATGACGATATCTGGAACTACATTTCCAGAATTGATCGTCTGATTAAGATTCCATCAAGCCTGATGGGCGACAGCTGGATGGGTAGCCATTTAACCAATGACGACCTGGTAAAAGAAAACAAAATTGACCGACTGTATGATCTTAAAATAACATCTGAAACCCCGGAAGAAATAGCCATAACCGGGATCCCCCTTCCTGAAGCGGCGGTGGTCTGGGGTAAAATCATTTACCGCATCGACCCAGTCAAGCTCGTTCCCATCGAAGTCGAATATTATGATGAAGACGAGAAGATTGTTCGCACCATGGAATTTTCTGAGGTTAAACAGGTCGAGCAGCGATGGTTACCAATGCGCATGCGTATTCAACCGATAGAAAAACCCGAGGAATACACAGAAATGCTTTATGAGGAAATCGACTTTAACGTTAAGCTCGATGCCAATCTATTTTCAATCAAAAACTTGAGAAATCGATGAAGATTTATTTAAAACTCGCATGGCGCAACCTTTGGCGCAATCGAAGGCGCACTCAATTAACCATGGGAGCGATGATTTTTGCATGCTGCATTCTGGTTTTCTCTCTCGGCTATTACGACGGAATCCTGTGGAATCTCATCAATAACGCAACCGAGCGAGAAAATGGTCACATCTGTCTAGCCAGACAAGGCTATTACGCAAATCCCTCGCTGGCTGATCATATAGATGCAGAAAACAGATTCAAGATAGCAAGCGATTTAAAAACTCCAATAAAGGGTATCTGCCCAAGAATCAATGCTTTTGCTCTTCTCAGCTGCGGGGAAGAACAGAACAATCGTACTCAGCCATCACAAATCATTGGGGTTGACTTCAAAGCAGAAAAGGCCTGCAGCAGGATTGCCCAGGATATGATTGACGGCACTTTTCTCAGCGGCGAAGCTGGTGAGATTATTATCGGTAATAGTCTTGCACAAAGGCTAAAAGCCAAAACCGGCAGCGAAATTGTACTGTTCGGCAGTGCCGCAGATGGTTCTATTGCCTCAGAGATCCTCATTGTAAAAGGTGTTTTTTCATCTGGAGACAATCTGCGCGACTCTGCCCTTGCATTCATCAATCTGAGGCAAGCTCAGGAAATTTTCGTTCTCGAGGAAAAAATTCATAGTCTAAGGCTCTTTTTGCGAGATCCCATGCAAGCAGAAGAAATCTCCAGTCAGCTGACTAAAGCAAGTCAATTGGAAGCAACCGCCTGGCAAAAAATGTTTCCACAGGTTGCGGATTTATTAAAAATCTGGCTCAGCATACAGATTTTCACCACGGCAATGTATTATATCGCGCTGGCACTGATAACTTTCAATACCATGTTCATGTCATTCATCGAACGAAAGCGTGAATTTGCAATACTTAAAGCCATCGGCATGAATAAATTTGGCATGGGCAGTTTGATTATGTTCGAAAGTCTTATGATGTCAGGAATTTCGGCGATAATTGGCGCATTCATCGGTTCTGCCGCAAATGTTTACTTTTTTCATTATCCCTATGACCTCAGCAGTTGGATGTCAACCATTTCATGGGGCGGCTCGACGATGAAGCCCCTGCTGTTTTGCGTCCCGTCAGCAACTTCTTTATTCATGCCTATCACCGCGATGCTTGTTCTGGGTGTTTTCGTCGCGTTAATCCCGAATTATAGACTTTACCGGCTAAAACCGGTTGAAGCCTTACGGGAGGGTTGAAAATGCTGTGGTTAAAACTTGCCTGGCGAAACATCTGGCGCAATCCCGGTCGCACACTTATTCAGCTCCTGGCAATTGCCGGAAGCCTGGCCCTGGCAATCTGGCTAGAAAACATTACCCGTGGTTCTTATGACAAAATGATCAACGATGGTGTCAGAATGGGAAGTGGACACCTCAGCCTGCATCATCCGCAATACCCTGATCAGCGACTATTAGAATTGGTTTTCAATGCCGACAAAGGTCTTGAAGTGACCGCCGATATTTCAGGGGTCTGCGCTCGGCTACCCAGACTTCATGCATCAGGACTGGCCAAAAGCAGTCAGGATTCGAAGGCAACTATTTTGCTTGGCGTTGATTTTTCAGCTGAAAAGTCGATAAACCCTGTTTTAGCTTCGAGCAGACTTGTTGCAGGGAAAATACCTGATGATGAAGACACTGGTCTGGCCTATGTTGGTTCGGGTTTGTGTCAGTCTCTTCGTCTGGGCATCGGCAACAAATTCGTCGTCATGATGCAGGATTTCAAAGGAGAGATCGCATCGAAGCTTTTTCGCATCGGCGGGATTTTTAAAAGTGGCGTACAACAATTGGACAACTCGACGATTTTCGTAAATCGAAAAGCATTAGGAAAAGCTTTAGGCGACGAAAGACTGGTGCATGAAATCGCCCTGATTCTTGATGATCGCCACAGTTTGCAGCAGAATCTTAGACAACTCCAGCAAAAATGTTCCGGGCAAAACAGATTCGCCGCCTTTTCCTGGGAAACAACCTCAAAACAACTGGCCGACGCAATAAAAATGGACCACTCACAGCTGGAAATTATGTTGCTTATTTTTTTCATTCTCGTAGCGATTGGTACGGTTAACCTTCTGCTAATGAGTGTAATCGAGCGAACTCGAGAATTCGGCCTGCTGCAGGCACTTGGGCTTGGTCGGAATGGTATAAGAAAACTTATCTTCGCTGAGTCTCTGGTTCTGGGTGTTACCGGATGCATCGCAGGACTGGTTGTTGGCACAATTTTGAGCCTTTATACCTGGCATTATGGCCTTGATTTAAGCAGCATGTTCGGCCCTCAGGAAGTTGCGGGCATGCTTTTCGAACCTGTAATAAAAAGCATTTGGGAATGGAAAGCCATGCTAAGCATGACGATGATGATGCTTTTGTTGGTAATTGCCGCGTCTCTTTACCCGACCAATAAGGCCCTGCGTATCGGTCCGGCTGAAGCGATGCGCTTGTATTGAAAGGAAATCCAATGGCAACGGTGGCACTGAAAAAAGTTTCGCGAACTTACGGGGATGGCTCGGTAAAAGTAAATGCCGTAGATCAATTAGACTTAAATGTCGAGCCAGGCGAATTTTCGGTTCTTGCAGGACCTTCCGGAAGCGGCAAATCTACACTGCTAAATCTTATTGGCGGGCTTGATCGCCCCACTCTCGGCGAAGTTTTTTTGAATGATGAATCGATGAACGAAAAAACCGACGACGAATTGACACAACAGAGACTTCACAAGATCGGCTTCGTTTTCCAGGCTTACAATCTGATTCCAGTGCTTACGGCATACGAAAACGTCCAGTTCATTCTCCAGATTCAAGGGGTTCCAGATTCGGAACACCGCGACCGAATAATGCCATTATTAATTGAACTTGGTCTTGAGGGGCTCGAAAATCGTCGACCTCCAGAGCTCAGCGGCGGGCAGCAGCAGCGAGTTGCCGTTGCCAGAGCTATTGTTGGCAGGCCCACAATAATTCTTGCGGACGAGCCAACTGCAAATCTTGACAGTGAAACCGCAATCAGCCTGTTAAGTATGATGGAAAAACTCAATCAGGAACAGAAAGTTACTTTTCTTTTCAGCTCACATGATCCAAGGGTTATCGATATTGCCCGACGAGTTATCACTCTTCGTGATGGCAGAATTTTCGAGGATCATTTAAAATAATGCGTCAAAAACCAAATTCAATGAAATCCGTATTGTCTTGCCAACAATACGTTTCATGCAAATTTGCACGCATGCGTTTTTTGCCGTGGATTCTACTAATATATTTTCTTCTGCCGCCAGGCCAGGTTTTTGCGCAGCATTTCAGCGTCGCTTCACGAGCAATTTTCAATGCCAGCAATTGGCCACTTGCTTACCGAAAAGCCCTAAATTTATCGACCTGTTCTTATCAGCTTCAGTCGCTTAATCGGCTAATTTACAGCAATCATTTTTCAAATTTCAGATTAAAGTTTGAAGTTGAGATGGCCGGCACACATACTTCCGATCCTGGAGCAACCGCTAATTGGCAAACAGATAGACGGCCAACCGGATTCAAAAGAATAAAATCGGACTCGATTTTGACCAGCCAGGATCACCATCGCCTCAGTTCAGAAATTGAAAGACTAGAAATCAGTTTCAGTTATGGCAAGTTTGATTTTCAAATTGGCCGACAACCGGTAAGCTTTGGAACAAGCCACTTCGTTTCCGTGATGGATATTCTTTCACCCTTTCATCCAGGCTACCTCGACGGTTCATACAAGCCTGGAATCGACGCCTTGAGAATAAGAACCCTCGCCGGCACGACCGGAGAGGCAGAACTGATTTTTGCAGCAGGCGAGAATTCAGCTGACAATGCGGTCATTGGTCGCTGGCGCGATACTTTTTCCGGATTCGACTTTGAATTTACCGGTGGCAGATTCAGGAGTCGAAACTTTTTTGCAGCAGGCTGGGAAGGGGAAAGAAGGTCGATCAACTTCTGGGGGGAAGTTGGCTTTTTCACGAGAAAATCAGGCACAGACACACATTTTGGTGGCATTTCCGACGATTTTGCCATTTCATTTATCACTGGAATCGAGAAGGATACCGGTAATGACTGGCGCCACGGGCTTGCTTTTTTTCACCAGGATTTTGGCACAAGAAGGCGCGACGAATTGCCTCTGGCCTACCAGACAGGACCACTTAAACAAGGCTGGATGCACCTTGCCGGAAGCGACTATCTTATCATCAATAGCAGCAAAGAAATTTCGCCACTCATAAACTTGAATTTAAACAGCATGTTAAGTCTGATCGACCGTTCTCTTCTATTTCAGCCGGTATTGAACATCAGTCTTGACGATGAATCCGATATTTCCATTTTTGCCTGGCTTAATTCAGGGAGTCGCCCGACACCCGCTCCTTTGGGGCTGGTGGGCATTTCCACTGAGTTTGGTGCGTTTCCATCAGGTGCGGGTTTTATTCTGCGCCGTTTTTTCTGAAGCTCAGAGATCGATGACCAGGATTTTTTCAATTTTTTGGTCTTAATTCTGAGCAGAAAAGTGTCGATAGTATTTCCAGAGTCTGATATTTTCGGGCAAAAATAATAAGGAAGCAAATCTGAACATGGAAGTAACCAGAGCAACAATGTCATCGCACAAAAAACTCAGTGCAATTCTGATAGTTTTCAGCATCCTTCTGACCTTTTCAAGCGCACCAGCTTATCCACAGGCTCAGGTTCGAATAAAAGACATTGCCCGCTTCAGCGGCGACCGTGAGTATCAGTTGATCGGCTACGGTCTGGTGACAGGCCTGGACGGAACCGGCGACAAGAGTGCCATGAGCATTGAGATGATTCGTGGCATGTTGCAGAACATGGGTATGGAGCTTTCAGCCAACCAGATTCAGACCAAGAATTGTGCCGCAGTTGTCGTAACTGCCATGCTGCCTTCTTACGGCAGGCCAGGCGAATCTTTTCCGATCACTATCAGCTCGATAGGTGATGCTAAAAGCCTTGCCGGAGGTGTATTGTTACCGACCCTTCTGAAAGGCGGTGACGGTCAGGTCTATGCCGTTGCTCAAGGACACATTTCCATCGGAGGCTTCGATGCCGGCAGAGGTGGGGCCGGAGCTGCGGCGCAAGCGGGACAGAAAAATCACCTGACTGTGGGGCACATTCCGCAGGGCGCGATCATGGAAAGGGGAGTCGAAGACAAATTCGCCCGTAATGGCAAATTCAACATTCTTCTTGAAAACAAAGACAGTACGCTGACCAGACAGGTTAAAGAAGCCATCGACCGTCGCTATGGTTTGGGCTGGGCACGTATCACCAACCCCGGAACTGTAGAAGTGCGGGTACCAACCAGTCTTATGGAAGATCCGGTTTCCTTTGCGGCAACAATTGAAGATTTGTCCCTCTCTGTAGAGGAACCAAATCGAGTGGTTATCAACGAACGCACTGGCACGGTAATAGTCGGAAACAATGTGCGCATCAGTCGAGTTGTCATTTCGCACAGCGGTATACGCATTGAGATTGACGATCCGAACCAGTCAGGAAATCGCAATTCCAGACAAAATCCAAAGACTGCGAGCATGATCGAGGTTCAGGGTGAAACAACCGTGAATGATCTCGTCGAAGCGTTGAATGCAGTCGGTGCATCCCCCAAAGATTTAATAGCGATCTTTCAGGCAATCAATGCCGCTGGCGCTCTTCACGGCGAGCTGAAAGTAATGTAAAAACTTTTTTGAATCGAGATCTGACAAATTATTTGGTTGCAGCACTTGCGATTTAAGCCAGGGGTATGATATAACTTACTGAAATAGTTTGATGTTTTTATTCAGACAGGATTTTCCCACTGTGAGGTTCCCCACAAATGGTTGCACCAATTTCAGTAGAAGAAAGAGATCTTGCTAATCAGCATTTAGATCGTTCTATCTCGTTTGCCATGTGCGGCAAAATTGACCAGGCAATAACCGAAGCTAAAAAAGCGGTTGAAATTGATCCCGATTTTTCTCAGGCTTATAACAAACTTGGCGATTATTACCTGAAAAAAGGGCAGGTAAACGAAGCTATCGATGTTTACCGCAAATCTATCGTTCTCAATCCGGACAACGAAAATTCACATTTTGACCTTGGACGTTCTCTGGCCATGGTTGGCAAATATGACGAAGCTCTTGAATGCTTGAACAAAGCACTCGACCTCAACCCGGATCATGGTGAAACCTATTGCCACACTGGCCTGGTCTACATCGAACTGGGTGACCCGGAACGAGCAATTACCAATCTTGAAACAGCTCTACAGCATGATCGTGAAAACGTGATGGCAAATTATCTTCTTGCGATTGCAAAGCAGAAGGTCGGCAAAGAAAATGAAGCCTACACCGTTTTCAAAAATGTAATTGACCGATATACAACTTTAACCAAAGTGAAAGGCAATTTTGCCGAAGGTTATTACTATATTGGCAAAAGCCATTTTTACATGGGTGAGCTGAATAAGGCCCTCGAAAATCTCAAAAAAGCAGTTGAATTTGACACAGAGGCCGTCGATTATCACTACAGCTTTGGCATGCTTTACAGCGACGCCGACGCATTCTTCGCTCTGGCTGAAGTTCTCTACGCACTCGATGACAACACTGAGGCGATCGCAAACCTCAAAAACGCATTGAATCTTGACCCTCAGAACAAAAAGTATCAGGAACTAAAATCAAAACTCGGACTCTGATCAATGAGCACAATTCCGATCAACTCAAGCCTGAATTCCGCAGCCTTATCAAGCCTTCCAGAAGCCAAAAAAAAGGAACTGGAAAAGCTGAAAAAGGCCTGTTCGGATTTTGAGTCGATCTTCATGCACCAGATGCTCAAAGAAATGCGAAAAACCGTTAAAAAGACGGGCCTGATCCATGGTGGTCAGGCAGAAGAAATTTTTTCCGACATGCTCGATCAGGAACGGGCAAAGACGATGACAATTGGCCTTGGTGATATGCTTTTCATGCAACTTTCCAAAGCCATTGTCCCACCAAAAAGACCTTTAAGATAAAACCCGGTCAATCCCGGCAAATAATAAACACTGTTATTCCCTGAAAGGAAAGCAATTGTGGATAATCCATCGTTTACCTATCTTCAACTTTGCGAAGAGTCGATTAAAAACCTTCGCGCAGTAGCCAAAGCGCTAAATATCGAGAATCCTGAAAAAATGCGCAAGCAGGATTTAATCAAAGGCATTCTAACCGAACAGCTTGCCCAGCAAGGGTTGGGCCTTGCAGAAGGTGTGCTCGACATTCTTCCCGAAGGTTACGGCTTTTTACGAACTCACAGCTATGTTCAGAACGATGATGATGTCTACGTTTCTCCTTCGCAACTCAAGCGTCATGGCCTATTGCCCGGCGACACCATCGTCGCACAGGTTCGCATCGCCAAAGATGACGAAAGCTATAATTCATTGCTGAAAATTGAAGCAGTAAATGGCGTCAGTCTTGAGCGAATCCGCAATCGGCGTAATTTCGAAGAAGGCATTCCCGTTTTCCCCACCGACCGCTTCAAACTAGAACTTGGTGAAGACGACGCCTCAACCCGCGTTTTCGATCTGGTCTGCCCAATTGGAAAGGGCCAGCGCGGCCTGATCGTTGCACCACCCAAAGCGGGTAAAACCGTTTTGCTCAAGCAACTTGCCAATGTCATCAGTGCCAACCATCCAGAAGTTTTGATGCTGATTCTGCTAATCGATGAGCGCCCCGAAGAAGTAACTGATATGCGTCGTTCGGTCAATGCCGAAGTTGTCGCCTCGACCTTCGATGAACACATTAACAATCACATCAAAGTCTCTGAACTTCTTCTGGAAAAAGCAAAGCGCCATGCTGAACTTGGCCGCGACGTGGTAATCCTGCTCGACTCGATTACCCGACTTGCACGGGCATATAATATTTCGATGCCTTCTGCCGGACAGACGCTTTCAGGTGGTGTTAACCCATTTGCGCTTCACAAGCCGAAAAGATTTCTCGGTGCAGCCAGAAAGATTGAGCACGGCGGCAGTCTGACCGTTATCGCCACCGCACTTATCGATACCGGATCAAAAATGGATGAAGTCATTTTTGAAGAATTCAAGGGCACCGGAAATATGGAATTACACCTTGATCGAAAATTGTTCAACAAACGCATTTTCCCGTGCATCGACGTCAAAATGTCCGGAACGCGCAAAGAAGAGCTTCTCATGGATCCCGAAGATCTCAAAAAGGTCATTATTCTGCGCCGCGCATTTGAAGATAAGAGTTCACAGGAAATTATCGAAATGCTGGTCAAGGGCATTTCCAATACCAAGGACAATGCAGAATTTCTTAGCTTGATCAACCCAAATTACAAAGGCTCCAGCAGTAAAAGTTCTGAATGATAACCAATTCAAACAACCATTTCTCAACTCCGATCAGGCTAATTCTGATCATCTCAGCTTTGCTGATGCTGCAATTTAATGTTCCCGTTGCCAGAAGCTACTGTTCTTCCTTTTCGGCAGACTGCACTTTTCGTCCTGCCAGCCCAAAGCTTGATTTCTGGCAGGATCTGCAGCAAGTCTATGCTGTAACCGGCAAAAAGTTGAACAGGCTGGCAGCAGACTGGCAGAGTTTTGCCGATGCACAAAAGCAAGTCGAAACCGGCAAATCGTTCAAAATCGTCAAAGTCGAGAGCAAGAAAACTGTTGTATCGGCCCAGAAATTTTCCTGGCCGGTTAAAGGTCGCATTTCATCTGGCTTCGGCATGCGTCGTCATCCGGTAACCTATGTAAGATCCTTTCATAACGGCATTGACATCAAGGCTCAGAGGGGCACGAAAATTGTTGCCCCCGTAGACGGAATGGTTGTCAGTGCGGGAAGAGCGGGTCTTCTTGGGCGAATGGTGAAAATAAAAACCCGTGACGGACAATTTCTGTATTTTGGTCATCTGCAGAAAATCAGCTGCAAAAAAGGCCAACAGGTAACCAGGGGACAGGCGATAGGAACAGTAGGCTCTTCAGGACGGGCAACTGGACCGCACCTGCATTTTTCGGTTAAGGTTAACCGAAAATACGCTAATCCGTTAAACTACCTGGCCCCACGCTGAAACAATTTTTCCAACCGACTTTAAAAGCAGTTTAACTTCTGCTTGCCCTTGAAGCCATTTCTGCCGATAGGTTAACTGGTTAACCATTTTTATCGGAGTCTCCAGTTTTATGCCAAAATTGAATCTGAAAAAAGCGGCGTTGTCACTATTTTTTGCCGGTTTGTTGGTACCGGTCAATGCCGTGCAAAAATGTCCGGTTCCGATTTCAATAAGAGTTGAAGAAGATCAGGCAATCAAAGCCTACGAAAAGGGCTACAAATTTTATCAGCGCGGACTTTTCCACAAAGCTGAAGATTCATTCATCGAAGCACTTAAATTTGAACCCAATCTGATCAAAGCTCATTATTGGCTAGGCAAACTCTATCGAGAATCCGGCCAGCTTGAAAATGCAATCTACCATTGGGAGGAAGTTGAACGACTCAACGACCTGATTCGCGACCGACGAATCGCTCTCTCAATTCAAAACAATGAATATCCGGCCCGGGCTCAGACATTAAGGGCAATTCAACTGCGAACAGACGCAAAAAAGGTGTTTGAAAAGGGAATCTATCTTCTCGACAAAGGTCACTGGGATGGCGCAGAAGTAGAACTTCGCGAAGCAGTAAGGCTTTACCCGGCGAACCATGAGTATCTAAGAACTTTAGCCAGGGTTCTCTGGGACAAAAATGAAAAATCGGCCAGTATAAAATTCTATCGAGATTTATTGAGTCTGCGTGACGTTTCCTATCAGGATTTTCTTGAAGGCATCGACAGAATGTTCAAAGCCGACATGCAATTCGTTGCCGCACCCCTTATCATTGAAAACAAACCCCGATTCTCGGGAATGACCGAGTTCGACAAAATCTGCTGCAGCTTCTCCACTGACCCACAACCCGACATTGTTGCTGCCGGCAAGGTTGTAGATAGACTTTCCGGTCAGGTCATCCTCAACATCGGCATGCAAGACGGCATCAATCTATCTGATGAATATAGCCTAAATCTACGCTCCTTCAAGCCTGGCAAACCCATTGCCGACCCCGAGACCGGAAAAGTTATCGGCAGAGCGCAAGACCAACCTACCGCCGATCTCATGATAACCAAAGTAAACAGACAATCCAGCTGGGCACTAATCAAAAGGGAAATGGGCCCAGGAGTGAAAGCAGGTGACCTGATTGAAATCAAAAAAACAATCCGCTGACGGCACAAAACAGATTGCTGCCAATCGAAAGGCGCATCACGACTATTTTATTCTCGACCGACTTGAAGTAGGTATTCAGCTGGTAGGCTCAGAACTCAGACCATGTCGGGAAGGTCGTGTTACTCTCAAGGATTCTTATATAGAAGAAGAAGCAGGACAGCTATGGCTCTACGATATGCACATAGGTTCCAATCAATTTTCCAATCGCCTCGACCATGAACCCGAAAGAAAAAGACGACTCCTGGCCCACAAGAATGAAATTCTCAAACTTGGACAAAAGGTTCGTACGACTGGCAACACTATAGTGCCTTTAAAAATATATTTCAAACAAGGCAGAGTAAAGCTTGAAATCGCCCTGGTAAAAGGGAAAGCGAAATATGACAAGCGCGAAAGCATCGCCAAAAAAGATGCAAGACGCGATATGGAAAGAGAGCTTGGAGGAAGGTATTAAATGTATTCTTTTTGCAAAAAAGTCTTTGTTCTTGCCGTAATTCTGTGTCTAATCACAGGTGCTACCCATGGACAGGACGGCTTTATCAGCGCCAGAGATTTTGCTGAGACCCAGGGAATCGCATATCAATGGTTTCCAATTCAAAAAATGCTGGTAATGCGCAAAGGGCTGAAATCGGTCAAGCTCACCGTCAACTCAACCAATGCCAATGTTGATGGACGCGAGATACAACTCCCTGCTGCGCCACAGATAAAAGACGGGCAAATAATGGTTCCAGCAGCTGCGGTTATAAAGCTCTTTCAGGGCGACCTTCAGCCTGTTGTCGATTCCGTCGAAAACCAAAATCTCAACACCGCACCGCCAGTTGTCAGACCAAAACCGGCTCCGGCAAATATTTCAGCACCACAGCCTCCGCCCCCCCAACCGGAACTCGTTCAATCCAATTCTGCCGAAGCAGTTTTAGTAGCCTTGCGCCATTCGGTCCGCGAAGATCACACGAGAATCGTTCTTGAATTCAATGAAACCGTTACCTACTCAAGCGAACTGAAGGGCGACAATTATCGTTTGAATATCCAGGGATGCCGTAATCTGGTGCCAACCCGGCGTACGAATCCCGTTGGCCGTGACATAAAAAAGCTTGATATAAACAGTGGTCCCAATAGAAGTGGCCTGATCCTGAACTTTCAAATTGCGCCAAGCAAGCGAGCTCCTGAAATTGAGACTGTTGCAAATCCATTTCGCATGATTATCTCATTCTATTCCGATCCTGAAGCCCTGCCGGCTTCAGCTAGTCAGACAATTGTTCAGACCGCACCAGAAATAGAACAACCCGTTGCTGAACCCGTGAAAATCGTTGAGCAGGAGCAGCCACCGGAAATAAACATCGAAGTTCCACTGGAACAACTCACCAACGAAGCCTTCAAGGGTCGGACAGTGGTAATCGATGCAGGGCACGGAGGTGGCGACACAGGTTTCGTTTATCCTGGTCGAACCCCGGAAAAAAACATCACCCTTTCGGTTGCCGGATTCTTGCAACAATCATTGCAGAAAGTCGGTTTAAAAGCCGTTAACATTCGCAGTTCCGATACCGAAATGACCCAATCTGAACGCACCTCGATAGCAAATCGTCACGGTGCCGATCTAATCATTTCCTTACATGTTGGAGCTTCTAATTCTCCTGATAAAACAGGCGTTTGCTGTCTGGTTTACAGCAAAGCGGGCACAGTGGTTGCCGACGAGAAAGAAATTCTTACCGAAGCCGCTGTTTATAGAGAATGGCTTGAGAACACACGCTTCGATCTAGCTTCTTTTTTAGCCCGCCGAATAAACGAACGTTTGAAAACCCAGCTGAAGGTGGAAAGCCGAGGGGTAAAGCAATTGCCTGTTTCTCAACTGAAGTATCTCATCAATCCGGCGGTTCTGGTAGAAATTGGCATGCTTTCTGATCCGACCGAAGGAAAAAACCTGCTCAGCAGCAAATATCATGAGGCAGTTGCCGCTGCCATCACAAACGGCGTCATTGATTTCTTCAATGGCATCGTCATCAAACCTTGAGGAGGCGGTCATGGCTTCAGGAAAAAAGAATGCACGCAACCAGGAAACCATAATTTTTGTTCTTATGGGACTGATAATTGTCGGCCTGATCATTTCCGGCTACTTTCTCTTTGTGAAAAAAATTTTACCAGAGCTTTCAAATACAAATCAGCAACCAGGGGTTGTCGCCAGTACTGAAAAGGCACTTCCGGCTGATGAAACGCCGGCCTTCATTCCTGATGATGAGGCACAAATGCTAACTTTGTTTTTCCCTCAAAAGGCCCAGGACAACTTCCGCGGGGAAATCAGAAAAGTCTTTCGCAAAAAAATGCTTACCGCCCAGGCCACGCAAATTGTTGAAGAACTTTTAAAGGGACCTTCGAGCAAAGATCTTTATTCGGCAATTCCAGCCAACACCAAGCTCAGAGGACTATTCTTCGATTCCGGAACATTCATCGTCGATTTGAGCAGAGATTTTTCAGAATGCAAAAAACTTGGTGCCGCAGAGCAGATTTTGGCAGTCTACTCTCTGGTAAACTCTTTAACCGAGATCGACCCAAAGGCAAAGGTTAAGATTCTTGTCAATGGCAGCGAACAAATAGATGAAACCGGGCACATCGATCTTTCACAAACCTTGAGCCGATTACAGGAAATGATTGTCGAAAATTAAAAAACAAAGCAAAAAAATAAAAATCCGAATTAAAAAAAAGGCTCAGGATTCTGAGCCTTTTTTTTAACCACCGAAAGAGTAGCTTGCCGGGGGATGAATTCCGCAGTAGACTTTCATGCCGTAAGGGCTCTGGTCTACCATAAAGTAGATGCCTCCGGAGGGGCACTGAGGAATCCTCTTGTTCCCAAGATAGGGCTTAAGGTGTTCAAGAAAATCGGTCGCCGGCGGATAGGCTTTATTTTCAATATTGTACAATTCTACGGTGCGAGTTAAAAGGGCAGAATATTCCCAGCACTTTGCTTCTCGTGCCCTGTCGCGTACCTTGCGAAAATGCGGCATTGCAATTGCTGCGAGAATTCCGATAATGGCAACAACGATCATCAATTCAACAAGTGTAAACCCAATTTTTTTTCTTTTCATATTGTTTTCCTAACCAAATTATAACTCTGCAAGAAATATTTTGCAAATTAATTATTTATGTTTTAAGATAATACTAAGAATATAGTCTAATTAAGGATAGCTCTTCTTACCATGTTTAAAAGAAAACTGTTGTTTGTCTTAGTGCTTTCAGCCGCACTGGCAACCGGTTGTGTGCCGGTAAAATTTCAATTCGACCAGGAATTTGGCGAGTCCGGGTCCTCAAAGGGCCAGTTTCTAAGTGCCACCAATCTCGATCTGACCAAAGATGGCAATCTTGTGGTTGGTGACAATGGTAACAGCCGTTATCAGATCATTCGCCCGGATGGTACAGTCAAATTAACTGCCGGTGAAGCCGGTAGAGATGGCTACAAACTCCTTGGAATGGGTGGAATAGGTGTTAACTACCTGACCGGAGATGTATGGGTTTGTGACCAGCGAGGCAACAAGCTGGTAAGATTCGATCCAACTGGCGACCCCAATCTTAAAGTTACGGCCCAGGTAAAATATCCAATGGACGTAGCCATTGATCGTGACGGCTCTGCTTATGTCATCATGGCCAAAAATCCCAAGATACACAAGTATTCGGCTGAAGGGAATTTTGTAGAAGCCATTGGCGGCACCGGAAAAACGGCTTTGATCTTTCCGACTTCTATTATAATCAATAGCGGACATCTTTTCATCTCTGATTTTGGGGGCCGAAGAATCCTCAAACTCGATATGAAGGGCAACTTGGTCAAGGAATACAAAGAAAAGGGCGAATACGAAGAAATGAAAGGCCCTTCAAGTGTACACATCGACGACCAGGGCAATCTTTTCGTTCTTGATTTGGGCGAAGTCCCGGTCGTTCAACTCACCCCCGAAGGACAGCTGATATCCAAAATTGGTGAATTTGGCAACGACAGCGGCAAATTCATTTACCCGGTCGGCGTTATAGCCAAGTCGAAAGATGAAATTTTCATTCTCGACAACAGTCGCAACAAGATACTCAAATTCAAACAAAAGCCCGAATAACCCAGACAAACTGCCGCCATGAAGATTCTGAAACTCATTATCTACATGGCGGTTTTTCTATTCCTTGCCCTCGCCGGATTTGTCGGCGGTGGCATTATCTGGATCCGCGACATGTCTCTGCCCCCTGGTGATCGAACGGATTGCCGTGTATTCATTGAACCCGGCGCCAATACCAGACAGATAGGCCAAATTTTAAAAAACAACAAAATTGTTCGCAGCGCTTTTCTTTTTCGCCTTTATATAAGATTTTTGGCAGTAGATCAACGCCTTAGGCCGGGTTCCTATTTTTTCAGAGCCGGCGAAAGCCTTGAACAGGTAGTGTTCAAGTTGCTTCAGGGCACGATGAAAACCGTTCCGGTTACAATTCCTGAAGGAACGACCAATCGCCAGGTTGCAGATCTGCTTGAATATGCCGGAATCTGCACGAGCAAGGAATTTCTTGAGGCTTGCAATGATCCCCAGTTAATCGGTCGCGTATTTTCTGATTGGGAACTGATTCCAGCCGGCGAAGGGCTTTTGTTTCCTGACACATACAATTTCAATAGACCGACTCCGGCTTCCAAAGTCGCTGAACGCATGTTTCGTCTAACCAGATTTCAGATCGATGCCATTTTTGGCGAAAAACTCAGCACCGGGCTTAGCCAGTATGAGGGTTGTATTCTTGCTTCGATAATTGAAAAAGAAGCAGCCATTGAAAGTGAAAGATCCACGATTGCTTCTGTGTTTTATAACCGGCTCCAGAAGGGGATAAAACTCGAATCCTGTGCTACGGTTCTTTATGCACATGGCCAACACAAAGAGCGCTTGTTATATGAAGATTTGAAAATTGATTCACCATTTAACACCTATTTAAACCAGGGTCTGCCACCTACACCGATAGCTAATTTTGGAGCCAGTTCAATGCGGGCAGTTGCCCATCCTGAAAAAACCGACTATCTTTATTTTGTTTCTGATGGCAAAGGCGGTCACCGATTTTCTAAAACCTTGAAAGACCACAATCGCAATGCCAACAAGTTTTTCAAGGAGAGAAGAAGGAAGAACAAATGAAAAAGCTTGGCGCAATAACTTTTTTTCTTATCCTCTGCAACATATTATCGATCAGCGCAAGCCCCCTGCGCATAATTTCTCTGGTTCCATCTCAGACTGAAATGCTGTTTGAACTCGGTTACGGGAATCAAATTGTCGGGATTTCCGACTATTGTAACTTTCCAGAAGAGACGAAAAAGATAACGAAAATCGGCGGACTTGATTTGAACGTCGAAAAGATTATGTCATTAAAACCGAATATGGTGCTTGATCTCAATGCAATGCACAGAAAATATCAGCTGCTCTTTTCGCAACTGGGCTTGAATTACGTCAATTTCAATGTTACCAGTCTCGAAGACATTGGCATTATGGCCGAGAAAATCGCGAGCATTCTCGGCCCCACGACTCAAAGCTCTTCATTTTCATCAACCTGGCAGACCCGCATACAGGAGCTTGCAACGACCAAGGCCGACTACCGTCCCAGAATATACCTGGAAATATGGGATGCGCCAATGCAGGCGGCCGGGCCAAAAAGCTTCATGGGTGAGATGCTAAGACGCTGTGGAGGACAAAATATCATCAGCGAGCCCGTCGATTATCCCGTTATGAATTCTGAACAGATAATCGCTGCAGATCCTGAAATCATACTAGTAGCCTACCCTCACCCCAACCTCGACCAAATCAAAAAGCGGCCAGGCTGGAGCAATATCAGCGCAATCAAAAAGAACCAGATTCACGCTTTGAATCAGGATCTTTTTGTCAGACCTGGCCCGCGCAATCTGCAAGCATTGAAAATTCTGCAAAACCTTATACAACCATTAAAATAGAGGACTTACCATGAAGAAATTTTTTCTGCTGCTGGCTTTACTTTTTCAGTCGAACTGGGTTGCCGCTGAAATGCCAGATAATTCAAGAATGTGGGCGGCTCTTAATATTGCTTCGGATACGGCCAGCTTTAGAATAAATCTTCCTGAAAACGGTTGTCTGGCCATTCTTGCGGCCATCCCCGGGAAAAACCAGTTCGAAAGAATCTGGGGTCCGAGATACATGCGTCAGGGCACCTACCAGCTTAAATTTCCAGCCAGGAGAATCGAAAACCGAAAAGGTAAAATAGAGCTTTTCAACATCGAAGTTTCTGCAAAGGCAACAATTGGAACAAGAGGCAATGGTGAGAGGCAGTTCAATCTTCCGATGGGAATCGACCTCGATGAAACAAAAAAAGAGCTTCTTGTAGCAGATACCGGTAACGACAGAATAGTCAAGCTTGCAATCGATGGAAGATTCATTTCCCAGCACGGCGGCTTCGGGTTGACTTTTGGTGACCGGTCAGAAGAAAGAGAAGACAGCCTCGATGAACCCTATGATGTCACGACCGGTGGGTTTTCAGATTTTTACGTCGCAGACCAGAACAATGATCGCATCTGTATATTTGATTCATATCAGAGCTACCGGGGCACACTTTATCCACCCGCCAACGATCGGCGCAAAAGACTGGACCGACCAAAAGGACTGAAACTCGACACAGAAAACAATGTTTGGGTAGTTGACGGCCGCGCCGACAGGGTTTACAAAATTACCACAACCGGCGACAAACTCTTTGAACTTGGCGGCTTTGGATACAGTTCACAGCAGCTAAGAGATCCAACACAGATCGATATTTCTGAATCCGGAGAAATCTATATTGCTGATCGGGGAAAAGGAAGAATTGCGGTTTTCGACCGACTCGGCTCTTTTCAGCGTGAAATGAAAGACCATCTGAAATCTCCGACCGGAGTGGCCATTGATCCGGATGGACTGATCCTGGTTTGCGACGACACGACCAACGAGCTTGGAATTTACACCCCGGCTGGTGTAAGGCTCAACTACATCGATCGCTTCAACGATGGCAGCGTTTTTCGCCGTCCTTCTGATATCAGTGTTTCTGAAGACTGCATTTTCCTTCTCGATTCTGGCAACCACCGCATTGTTTCCTTCGAGCGACGAAAAACAGGGAGCACGGTAGCTTGGCAAGCAGACGGAGCTATGATAGAATAACCGGACAAATTAACTGCAGGAGCGCAAACTTTTGATTAACAGCAGATTTCGCTTTTTTATTTGCTTTTTCATAGCCGTTTCTTTACTGTTCAGCCTTACAGGCTGCAAGAAAAGGCGATCGTCAAAAAAGGTTGAGACGATCAAGCTTCCAGAAAACATTCGGGCAATTACGGTTGAGCAGTTGATGCCAAAGGCCACCAAAGTAACCGGCAAATTCAAAAACGAAATTCCCGATAGCGTTAAAGACGAATACATGTATGGAACGCTCGCTGGACAATATGGAAAAGTCGACACCGCCCGCAAGCATCTTTTGGCGGCAATACGCCAGGAACCCAAATTTGTCGATGCGCATCACAATCTTGGGCTTGCTTACTACAAACAGGGCCAGATCGAAAAGGCCATCGAAGAATGGAAAACCACTCTGGAGCTCGCTCCGTCTTACGCAGAAACCTATTATAATCTGGCCATTTTCATGTTCGATCTTCGCCGCGAAGAAGATGCCCTCAGGCTTCTTGAAACCTGTATAAAATATGAGCCGTTTCATCTGAAAGCCAGATACGCGCTAGGAAAAATGGCCCAGCGTAAAGGCAAAAACAAAGAAGCGATTCGGCATTTTAGGGCTTTTCAAAACAAAGACAAAGGTGACCCCAGAGTTCTTGCCGCTCTTGGCGAGCTCTATCTGCTAGAAGGGCAGCATGACGCATCACTTCGTGAGTTTGAAGCAGCTGCAAGAATCGACGAAAAAAATCCAAGGCTTCATTATCAGCTTGGCGTGGCCTATCATCGCAGAAACCTCCTTGATCATGCCATTCTTCAATATAAGAGAGTCGTCGAGCTCAGCCCAGACAATGTAGATGCTTATGTGAATCTTGGCGACATCTACTTTCACCAGAATGAGTTTGCTTCGGCCCTTGCTTCATACAATGCAGCTCTAGCCATTTCCCCTACCAACACCTATGCCGCGAGAAAAGCCAAAATGGCCGAAGACAAGTTGCTGGAAAACAGTCCAAAGTGAAACCAGAACTTCGCCGCCGCTCATTCAGAAAGCCGCTCACCCGCGTTCAACTAGCCATTTTAAGTGATCGCTTAAAATTTTCTGAAGAAGAGGCTGAACAAACTGTAGCAAGAATCGGCGAAAATTTTGCGAAAATTCTTGGCATAACTGAAACAAGCATTGAAACAGACTTTGAATTTTCAGGCCGCGAATTGGATCTGATTTTCACCATAAACAAACAAAACACACCAACAAAAAAATGAATAGAATTACTGATTCAATCACACACTGGGAACTACTTCAGATAGAAAAACCGGCACGCTACCTCGGCGGCGAAGTTAATCAGGCACCGATAAAACAAGCTCCGGAGCTACGGGCTTGCCTGGCTTTTCCTGATTTATACGAACTGGGCATGTCGAATCTCGCCCTCAAAATCTTTTATGAAAAGCTGAACGATGATGCAAGAGTGATGACTGAAAGAGTTTTTTCGCCCTGGGTTGATTTTGAAGATTTACTGCGGCGAAAAAATCTGCCACTTTTTTCACTTGAAACTGCCACCCCCTTGAATGAGTTCGATGTTTTGCTGGTAACCTTGCCCTATGAAATGACTTTCACCAATGTTCTAAATCTTCTCGACCTCGGCAAAGTCCCTTTAAAATGGCGAGATAGAGAAAGTGGGCCTCTGGTTATAGCAGGTGGTCCTTCAGCTTCGAATCCATTACCGGTATCATTGTTCATGGATGCCGTGGTCATAGGTGACGGGGAAGAAGTCATCATGGAAATCGCCGATCTTTTGTTGGAAGCCAAAAAAGGCGGGGCAAGCCGAAGAGAGATCCGCAAAAGCCTTGGTCAGCTGGAAGGTGTATGGGTGCCTGAATTTCCTGGCCCGGTCAAGCGAAGAGTATTCAAAGGATTTGCGGCCTCAACTCCGCCATTAAAGCCGGTTATCGCCAATGTTCAGGCAATTCATAACCGCGCTGCCCTTGAAATATTCCGCGGTTGTATCAAAGGCTGCAGGTTCTGCAATGCCGGCTATTATTACCGTCCAAAGCGGGAACGTCCCGTCGGCGACCTGGTGAATTACAGCCGGCAACTTCTCAACAATACCGGCGAAGAAACTTTGGGCCTTTTATCTTTATCAACTTCCGATTATTGCCAGCTTCCTGAGTTGATTAAAGAACTTGACCAGCAAAAGCTTTATGCTGAGCAGAATATTTCGATTCCTTCAATGCGTATGACCGAAAACACACTGAATCTTCTCGAGGCATCGCCGCATATTCGCAAAGGCGGACTGACCTTTGCCCCAGAGGCCGGCACTCAGAAGTTACGGGACATTATCAACAAAAACATCGGTGAAGAAGACATTATCAGCGTAGTTAGGGCGACCAGCGGCTCGATGTATCGAACCCTGAAACTGTATTTCATGATGGGACTTCCCTTTGAAAGCGAAAAGGATGTCGCCGGCATCGCTGAACTGGTCTTGAAAATTGAAGATATCTGCAGAACACTAAAACCCCGCAAACAAATCTCCATCAGTCTTTCCGGATTCGTTCCCAAACCCTTCACTCCTTTTCAATGGAGCCCGCAGGCCAGCATTGAAGAGCTCAGAAACAAACGCATATCGATTCGCCAGGCTCTGGCAAACAGTAAAGCCAAAATTTCCTGGCGCGAAGAATATCTTTGTCTGCTTGAAGCAGTGCTTTCCCGCGGCGATGAAAGAGTTTCAGAGTTAGTGTTGGCCGCATTCAAAAATGGTTGCCGTTTCGACGGCTGGAATGAACATTTCAATCGTTCTGGATGGGAAAAAGCCTTTAGCGATTGTGATTTAGATCCGGCACATTATCTCAGGCAGATCCCAATCTCGGAGAAACTGCCATGGGACTTCGTTGATTTCCAGGTTCCCCGTGCTTTTCTTGAATCAGAATACCGCGCAGCTGCAAAAATTGCCGGAGTCGAAGAATTATGAGCGAAAACCATGAAATAAAGGTCAGAGTTACCTACGAAAAAACTAGGCAGTCGCGCTACATCGCGCATCTTGACACCATCGACATAATCAGTAAGGCGCTCAGACGACTACAGCTTCCTTATCAGGTAACCAGCGGTTGCCACATTCGGCCAAAAATCTCCTTTGGAGCCCCTTTGCCACTAGGTCATGCAAGTTTTTGCGAACAGTTCGTACTTTCTCTGTCACAGCCAATAGAGGGGGCCTGGCTACAAAAAGCGTTGTCAGATCAGCTGCCTCAAGGCATGAAGATACTCTCGGTTGAGATACCATGCATTGAGGACAAAAAAGGCGCGAACGGCGATCTGGTGAAATACCGACTTGGCTTTACCAATTGTGAAACCGCAGCCCGCGCAAATCAGTTTCTGGGAAACCGGGAAACGGCATTTTCCCTTGTCAGCAAAGGAAAAGTGAGGAATTTCAAATTGGGAGATTCAGTGCAAAGCATCATGCAAAAACAAACCGAGTCTCTTTTTGTTCTCGAAATCGAATTTATACAGGGTCGGCCAGAAGTGCCTTCCGTTTCAAAGATTGTCACCGCACTGGCTGATTTTCTTGCCAACAAAAGGGATGAGCTTGTTCTGATAGAACGTATCTCCCTGCTAAAACTTTAATAATCCGGAGAAAACTCCATTGAGTCGAAAAATTCTTGTTAACATTGGACCTTATGAATCCCGAGCTGCAATTATTGATAACGGCCAGCTGGTTGAACTTCTTTATGAAATCCCTGATTCAGAAAAAATCGTTGGCTGCATTTACAAAGGCCGGGTTGCGAACGTGGTAAAGGGCACGCAAAGTGCATTTGTAGACATTGGCATTCATAAAGACGCCTATCTTACCCTGACCGGTGTAGAAAATTATGGCAATGATGATGATCTCAAAGATATTTTCCGCAGTCCGATTCAGGACACCTTAAAAGTTGGCCAGCAGGTTATTTTGCAGATTCTCAAGGAACCCACTCCGAACAAAGGCCCCCGATCGACGATGACCCTTTCGTTTACCGGGCGCTATCTGGTTTTCATGCCAAAAGTAGATCACATCGGCGTTTCAAAGCGCATAGCCTATGATCGGGAAAGAGATCGCTTACGCAATATCGGTAGAAAGATTGCCCCCAAGGGAACCGGGGTTGTATTTAGAACCGCTTCAGAAGGCCTTGAAGAGAGTGTTCTTAAAGCCGATCTCGATCTTCTGGTAAAAATGTGGCGCAAAGTGGATGAAAAAGCGCGGAAAGCTCCGGCAAAAACCATGCTGCATCGAGATATACCTCTGCCGATGAAGGTCGCGCGGGATTATTTCGACGATTCTGTCGATGAAATGATTATCGATTCTGAAGAAGCATACAAAGGCATTCTCGAAGATTGTGACTTTCTTTCGCCATTGCAACGGGCTTCTTTAGAGCTTTATCGCGAACCGACACCTATTTTCGAAAAATACAATATCGAAAAAGAAATTGAAAAAGCACTTTCTCGAAAAATCTGGTTGGAATCGGGCGGTTATATCTACCTCGACAAGACCGAAGCCATGCACTGCATCGACGTCAATAGCGGCAGATTTTCAGGCGGCGCGGATCTTGAAGAGACTGTCTATAAGGTAAATCTTGAGGCTGCCGAGGTGATCGCCCGCCAGATAAGGCTGCGCAATCTTTCAGGAATGATAATCATCGATTTCATCGACATGGAATCGAGAGAACATCGGGCCAAAGTGCTTAAAGCGCTGAAAGATGGCTTTAAGGGTGACCGAAACAAACCAAACATTCTTGATTTTTCTGAACTCGGATTGATACAGATGACCAGACGGCGAACCTCAGCCAGCCTGGTAGAGATTCGCAAAGAAGTTTGCCCCTGCTGCAATGGAAGTGGCCGAATCATGTCAATTCAGACTCTGGTAAACAAAGTCAAAAAAATGGTTATTGAAGAATCAGCCAGATATCAGACTGGCAAGATAATCATCAATGCACACAAGCTGGTCCTTGATCACCTGCGCGGCAATGGTAACGAAGGATTGAAAGAACTTGAAAATCGTGTTAACCGCAGAATAATCTGCAAAAATGTAACCGGGCTTGATATAGAAACCTTTAAAGTAGAACCAGTCATGGAACAGCCCAGAAGGAAAAGGCCAAATGAAAAAACCGATCAGTCTGACGATGAAAATTCTGATCTCAATCAGCCTGATAATTCTGATAACGCCGAGTCTCAAGGCTGAATCGATCAGGTTTGCCCTGCGACCCGGCAACACTTATGAATACACTCTAAGTTCGAGTTATTCATGCAATTCCCAAGCGCTAGCCTCAAGTTTTTCTACCAGCGACAAGCCAGTAGACATTAATTTCAGGCTCAATGTCATCGATTTTCAGGAAAATGCATTTATCGTTGACATCAGCTGCAATGGCCAGGTTTTTCGCCGCTATATCAAAGAGAATGGATCCATAGCCGGGGCACCAGCAGAAGCTGGGCAACAAATGCCATTGTTTTTAACTTTTCCCGAAGGTGACTGGCAGGTTGGAAAAAAGCACCTGCTTAAACGCACTGTCAATATCGGTCGACAAAACTTTCCGGCAAACTGGCAACTACTTCTGAAAAAAATAGATAATGAAAAAGGTCAGGCAGAAATTCTTTTCAGCTGTGTTCCCGACCTTCCGGTCAGTCGGCTTGCACAAAGAAAATTTCTGGTAAGAGGACGCATACTTTTTGATCTGCAGCTGGGCACGATAAATCTTGCCGAATGGGTAACAGAATACAACTTTCAATTACATAACAAAGAAATTGCAATTACCAGAAACCTGTGGTCACTTGGCGAAAAAACTTCCTATAGCCTTAAATTGAACAATGTTCTGGAGCAATAAGCTTATGAAAAAAATATTGACGATTTTATTTTTCGCGTCATTAGCCATTTCAGCATCGGCCCGGCCGTTTTCAATAACCAACAATTTCAAATTCTGGCTATTGAACAACGAAGCACGAATGCTTTCAACAATAAGCTTCGATCGGCAGATTGCCGCACGCATAAATCATCCTTTGGTGCTTATTCCCGTTAAAGCCTCCCAGTCCGTCAGCCCAATCGAAAAAATTCTGGTGATTCACCGAAAATTTTATCAGTTGCTTGATGAAATCGATGAAATCTACAATCTTGCCAAAAGATTTGGCAATGGTCGTTTTTCGGTCGTAATCAAGCAGGCCCGCCCGGAAATCTGGGCAACAATACCTTTCGACCAGCAATTTGTCGGCATGCATAGACATCTGGCCGGACACTTTCGCCAGGCCTTCTACAACACGCTAATCAAGGCCCTGGAACTTGATCAACAAAGAGATAAGGACCTTTCTGCGCGTCTCAGCAAAGCCAGCAGTAAGTTGAGCGATGAAGAGTCCAGGCTATTCAACGGATATCTGGAAACCTTTTCGGCTCTTTATCCATCAGATAAGAGTGGAAAAATGATTCTTGCTTTCATTGAAAGCGGAACTCGCCGACAATTCGCTTTGGGTATAGAACGTTTGCTCGAGCCCGAGCTGATCTCAACGCAAATTCAGGTGGCGCAACCATTGCCCGCAGAGACATCTTTCGATGATCCGCTTGCTGAGTTAGAGAAGCTTACTGCAATGAGTGAAAGCGAAAACGTGCAGATAACCCTCGACGAATCTGAAAATGCCCAAGATGAAGGGCAAACAGAAGAAAATGCTTCAGAAATGAATGAATCGACAGAAGAAGATCCTGGCGAATCTCAAGATAAGCCCCAAGACGAAGGACAGGAAATAGACCTTCAGGACGAGCAACCCGCCGATGAACCTGGCGAAGACATGTTCAATATCTGGGATTAATCGCGGTTATAATAGTCTTTCAGCTTTGGTGGAGAATTTACCCGCAGCTTTTTCAGAGCCTTTTCTTCGACCTGGCGCACTCTCTCGCGGGTAACCCCAAGAATTCGGCCGATTTCTTCCAGAGATCTTGGAATACCATCGTCAAGACCGAATCGCAGCTTTACCACCATCTGTTCACGTTCGGTAAGAGCGACCATGACTCTTTCAATCTGATCACGCAAAAGTGAATCAATAACTGCTTCTTCAGGGCTTACTGCATCGTCATTGGAAATATAGTTTTCAAGCGAAGTGTCTTCTTTGTTGCCAACGGTAACTTCGAGAGAAACCGGTTCCTGGGTAAGACGAACGACTTCTTCGATTCGCTCGACCGGTAGATCGACTCGTTCCGATAGTTCTTCCATGCTAGGTTCCCGGCCTTTTTCCTGCACAAAAATGCGAATATTTTTGCGAACCTTGTTGACGATTTCCATTATATGAACCGGAATGCGAATGACCCTGGACTGCTCTGCAAGAGCCCTGGTGATTGCCTGGCGGATCCACCAGGTTGAATAGGTTGAAAATTTATAGCCGAGGGTGTAGTCAAATTTTTCGATAGAACGTAACAAGCCGAGATTGCCTTCCTGAATAAGATCGAGAAACAGCAAACCGCGATTGGTATACTTTTTGGCAATACTGACGACAAGACGCAAATTAGCCTTGATCAAAGCCTCTCTGGCATCCTGATCTTTTTCAAGAATGCGCTTGGCAAAATCCTTT
Source organism: uncultured bacterium (assembly GCA_964596185.1). GTDB lineage: Bacteria > Muiribacteriota > Ozemobacteria > Ozemobacterales > Ozemobacteraceae > DYKG01. The sequence continues at coordinate 44,378 of CAZQUE010000011.1, forward strand.
TCCTGGTCGTGAGTTGCCAACGACAATTTGGTCAACTGCTGCAGATAAAGCTTCACCGAATCATCAAAAATAGATTCCTCTTTGCGCTTTTCTCTTTCATCCTGAGAATCGACGACATCATCATCGTTACGCTTGCGATAGGGAGAAGCGATTTTAATATCTTCAATGGGCTTTTTGCGTGATTTTTCCTGTGGCTTTTCAGCCGGTGGCTCAGGTTTCTTCACAGCAGGTGCGGTTTTTGTCGTTGCCTTGATGACCTTTTTAGGCATTTTCCAGCTCCTCTTCGCAACAGAACTGGCCCATGTTGCGAAACTTTCTGTAACGATGTTCCAGCAACTCTTCCCGACTCATGGCCATGAGAGGTGGAAGGTGCTTTTCGACTGTCTGCCGGATTGCTTCGGCAACCTGTTGAGGATTTCGATGTGCTCCACCAAGAGGTTCAGGTAATATTTCGTCAATTATTCCCAATTCCTTTAGGTTAGCGGCGCGCATTTTTAAAGCCTGAGCAGCTTCTTTTGATTTTAGGGGATCGTTCCAGAGGATTGCAGCGCAACCTTCGGCGGAAATTACTGAATAGACCGAAAATTCAAACATAAAAATACGATCTCCGACGCTGATGGCCAAGGCTCCACCACTGCCGCCTTCGCCGGTTACGAAACAAAGAATGGGCACGGCAATCTGCGACATTTCGGCAAGATTGCGGGCAATCGCCTCACTTTGCCCTCTTTCTTCAGCTCCAATGCCAGGAAAAGCTCCGGGGGTATCGATGAAAATTACGACCGGCAGTTTGAATCGCTCAGCCATCTTCATCATTCGCATCGCTTTTCGGTAGCCTTCAGGGTGAGGCATGCCAAAATTGCGATAAATGTTTTCTTCTGTATCATGCCCCTTCTGGTGCCCAATAAACATGACTTTATGATCGCCAATCCGGCCAGGGCCAGCAACTATTGCGGCATCATCACTGAAAAGTCTATCTCCATGCAGTTCGACGAAATCATCCTGGCAGAGGATTTTTATCAGGTCAAGAGTAGAAGGGCGATCAATGTGCCTGGCGACCTGCGTAACCTGCCAAGGCTCGAGTTCGGTATAAATTTCTTCTTTCAGAACATTGATTTTCTCGGCAATGGCATTAATTTCACGCGAAAGATCGATTTTTCCGTTTTCAGAAATGGACTGCAGCTCTTTTAATCTAGCTTCAAGCTCGATGATCGGTTTTTCGAATTCGAAATCTCTAGACATTTTTGCCCCCAGCCTGGTAATTGAAGAGGTTTATCAGCTTTGCCAGAGTGTTTTTTAACACTCTTCGGTGCACCACAGTGTCGATCATACCATGTTCTAGTAAAAATTCAGCCCGTTGAAACCCTTCGGGAAGTTTTTGCCTTATTGTCTGCTCGATTACTCTTGGGCCGGCAAAACCAATATAGGCACCCGGCTCAGCAATGTTTACATCGCCGAGACTTGCAAAACTTGCAGAAACTCCGCCGGAAGTAGGATCGGTAAGAATCGAGAAAAACGGTACCGATGCACGGTTCATGCGCTGGATTGCGGCGGAAGTTTTAGCCATCTGCATAAGAGAAAGAATGCCTTCCTGCATACGCGCCCCCCCGCTGGCCGAAACGACTATCACTGGAATATTCTCTTCAATTCCAGCTTCCATCATTCGGGTTATTTTTTCACCGACTACCGAGCCCATGCTTCCGCCCATAAAATCAAAGTTCATAACGCCGAGAAAAACCGGGTTACCCCCGATGCTTGCCCGACCACAGGTGACCGCTTCAAAAACATCGGTTTTGTTTATGGCAATTGCCAGACGCTCCGGATAGGGTTTCGAATCAACGAATTCAAGAGGATCGACCGATTTCATTTCTCGATCGAGCTCAACGAAAGAATTATCGTCGGTCAAGAGCGCAATTCGATCCCAGATGGGCATGCGCAAATGATGATCGCATTTTGTGCAAAGATAAAGATTTTTTGCCAGATCTTTGATCAGAAGAATCTCGCCGCATTTCGGGCATTTCTTCCAGAGATCAGAGGGTATTTCCCGTCTGGGACGGGTAAGCTTGTCAAACCATCCCATGGCTTACCGCCTGTCTGAATAAATTTTTGTCTGCCACATAAATTCTGGTTATACCAGATTTATAAAGCCTTTTCAAGCAGAAAGAACTTAACACATGCTTCAGTGAAATAAAAAATGACATTTTCGAGAAAGAAAAAGAGCTGCCTCTTGTTGAGGCAGCCCTATGGAGATCGCTCAATCAATCGTGATTATCAACCACCGAAAGAATCCGTAGTAATATGGTAGATTTTGCTTTCATGGGTCTTGTTACTGCTGTCGTATGCTTCAAGATATACCTTGTAGTCCGTGCCGGCGTTCAGCCCGGTCAAAGTCTGATCGAAAGCAGTCATTGGTCCGCCACCTGCCAGATCATTGAGCTTAACCTGGTCAGCCAGCTGATTGGAGTCAGCAAAAATGAAGTATATGAACACGGTGCTCGGGTCAGCTACGGTAAACCTTACGTCAGCCTTGAAAGAACCATTGCTGCTGATAGAAACATTGGAAAAGAATGCATCGGCAACTTCGTCTGACCCTGTCGAAACAGAATCAACATCTATTGTTGCATCGGTGGTAGTGAAAGAAAGAGTACCGAACGAAGCTGAAGTTGTTCGGTTGCCACTTTTGTCCGTGCAGATCACCTCATAAGTATACTGGGTAAGAGCCTGCAAACCGGAAACTTCGAATTTATGACTGGTTGCATAGGTCATGCTCACCGGAAATTCAATTCGGTCACCGATTCTGGTGCGCAAAACCAGGCGACTCAAACATAGCTCATCGGTTTTCCAGGTTATCATTACCGATTTGCTGGTCGGATTAGCGACAACTCCACTTATAATCGGCGGAATATTGTCTCCGAAACCGGGCAGACCGTTAGTGCCATGACAAAGATAGCACATACTGGAGTCAGTGTAATAATGGTCAGGGTTCCTTGAAGTCTCGGTATGGCATGCAAGACAATCAGCCTGCTGCCAGCCAGGGTGCATGTTGTCGAGGAGAGGTGCATTGCTGTGTCCGTCAATGCTTCCCGACCCATCTGCTGGGGTTGAGATGATCGGAGAATCGATCGCCCCTGGATTCTGAACCGTTCCATCAGTCACCAGGCCGGTATTGACTGGTGATGTCGTCTGATAAGCACCCAGAGGGTTAACATTCGAGCCTGATGTTGTCGAAGACGAACACCCGGCTGACATGAATGCCACTGAACCAAGCAGGATCAGTAACAGCCATGAATTTATCCGTAGCTGGCGATAAGACTTCATAGGTGATTTGTGACCTCCAATTTTGTTCCTGCTAACACAGGTCTCTAGGCTGTATCGACATAAAACTACGGAACTGTTAGCCTTTTTATCAGGCCGGTTTTAAATTTTCAAAGTTTTTTTATTCATTTTTTATTCAGAAATATCTGAAAGCTGTCGAATATGGTTGATGATTTAACAACCAAACTTTAAATTACGGGAAAAATATGAAACCTTTGAAAACCTTTCTGGCGTGGTCGGCCACAATCCTTTTTTCTGCCATCTATTCGGTTGTGGTATATCCCCTGCACCTGATTAGAAATCTTGGTTATCACCTAAGATCCCCCTCGGTATTGTTGTATGCCCTGATCTTCTTTCTGCTCGACCGATTCACCAAGCTGATAATTCTCAACAATACCCATGAGTTGCCCGTAAAGGTTGTTGAAGATTTCTTCACGATCACCTATGTCAAAAACCCTGGAGTAGCCTTTGGCTGGTTTCCTGACTGGCGGCTTCCACCAATCATCATGGCCTTGACCATGATAATCATTATTGCTTACTACAGTCTTAAACTGCCAGAAGAGGAACGTTTGACCCGTTGGTCGCTTGCACTGCTGGTCGGAGGTGCGGTCGGAAATCTTTACGACCGGGTCGTTTACGGTTTCGTCGTCGATTTCTTTCTCTTCCATTTCGGCAGTTTTGATTTTCCGGTATTCAACGTTGCTGATGTCGCAATAGACTTTGGCGTATTCATGCTGTTCATCGACATCTTCTTCCTTAGCCCGGAAGATGACACCGAGGGCACCGACCAATTGCTGCCGATGCCAAACGCATGAGCGTTGTCATGTTCTGATGTATCCAATTTTCTGGGTCACACCATGGTTTAATATCTATTCTTATGGTCTGCTCATTGCATTGGGCTACAGTGCCGGCACTTTTATCATAATTCGTGAAGCACGAAAGCAGGGTTTGCCCGCAGAAGCTATTTTCGACATGCTTTTGCTGCAGCTCATAGTCGGAATCTGTGGTTCACGCCTTCTCTTCCTGCTGGAATATGCTCCCGAAAAACTAAACATTCGCGACTTTTTTGCTTTTGAGCAGGGTGGCTTGACTTTTTATGGCTCATTGATCAGTAGTTTTGTCTTTGATCTTCTCTATCTTAAGTTCCGGCGCATTCCTTTCTGGCAAGTCATGGACTGTATAGGTTTCGGCATGCCAATTGGAATAGCAATCGCTCGTCTTGGCTGCTTTCTGAATGGTTGCTGCTACGGCACCGAGTGCAGCATGCCATGGGGAGTTACTTTTCCTCTTGTCAGCTCTGCTCCGGTCCATCCAACTCAGCTTTATGAATCTTTTGCAGCATTGCTGACCTTTGGCTTATTGATCAAGTTCCGCAACCGACAGCGCAACTTTGGCGAGATCTTTCTTGCTTCCGCATCCTTATACAGTTTCTTTAGATTCTTCATTGAATTCTTTAGGGCTGAAAATCCGGTAATTTTTATGGGAATGAAGCTTTCGCAGCTGATTGGCATAATCATAATCATTGCTTCTTTCTATGTTCGCAAGCAAATCGATCAAAGCCGAAAATTGCGCATTCTACCAGAAACCGAGACGAAAGAACTCAGCTAAATGCCCAGCACCTATCTTTATGGAGTTCTTCTAACCATAGCATTTGCGCTCGGATTGCTTTTATTCTGGCGTAACCGCCCGGTCAAAAATTTCAGCTTCGACAATTTCATTGACATGAGTTTAATAATGGCTTTTTTGGCCATTATTGGGGCGAGATTGCTTTATATTGCCCTTTACCCCGAGCAATTTTCGACATTTTACGACTATATTGCACTGCATGAAGGCGGACTGGTTTTCTATGGCGGGTTTGTTGCAGCAATCAGCGGGTTGATAATCTATTGCCACCGAAAAAAAATCGATCTTGCTCCGACTCTGGCTGGACTGGCACCTTCTTTGGCTCTTGGCCATGCGATCGGTCGTCTCGGCTGTTTCAACAACAACTGTTGCTATGGAAAAACCACCAATTGCTGTCAAATTTACCATCTCCCAGGCGACCCAGCTGGAGTTTACCGTCATCCCACGCAATTATACGAAGCATTCTTTCTGCTTATTTTAATGCCCCTTCTCCAGTTACAGCTCAACCGATGCCGGTCTGATCAAAATGCGGACTATTTAACGGTAGTCAGCGGTTACATTTTCGGTTATACTATCTTTCGTTTTCTAATTGAATTTTTACGCGGTGATGACCGGGGCGGGTTCTTCTGGTACATGTCTATATCTCAGATACTGAGCCTGTTGATAATGACTGTCATGTTGGTCATCACGATTAAGCGAAAGCATAATTCCGGGAAAAACAACTAATGAATAAAGCAATTGAATGGATTATTGAAAATGAGTTTGCTGGAAATCGCCTTGACTGTGCGATCAATCAGAAATTTGGCAACCAGTTCTCTCGCACCCAGGCCCAGGAACTGCTAAAGTCAGGCGAAATTACCGTTGACGGCAAAAAGGTCAAGCCCGGCTTGAAAGTCAAAGGCGGCGAGAAAGTTATCCTTCCCGAAACAATTGAAGAGAAAGAAACAGGCATTTCCGCCACCGAACTTAACTTTCCAATTCTTTATGAAGACCGACAGATTATTGTCATTAACAAGCCAGCTGGCCTGGTGGTTCACCCAGGTGCGGGCGGTGAAAAAGAAACTGTCGTTTCTGCCCTGCTTGGGCATACGAAATTGAGCCCCATCGGCGCTCCAACCCGCCCTGGCGTGGTACACCGCCTTGACAAGGGAACCAGCGGCATAATGCTTCTGGCCAAGACCAAAGAAGCCCACCGCAAGCTTGCAACGGCATTTGCCGGTCATGACATCGAGAAAGAATATCTTGCAATCATTCAAGGACACATCGTTAACCGAAAGGGGCGCATCGAAGTCGCTATCGAGCGAGATAAAGTTCATCGCAAAAGAATGAAGGCGACTTCTCCAGAAAAGGGTCGCATGGCAATAAGCCATTTTGAAGTTCTGGAATACCTCGATGGCGCGACCCTGGTAAAGGTTCGCATTCTAACTGGTCGAACGCATCAGATCAGGGTTCACATGGCATTTACCGGTCATCCGTTGCTTGGAGATAGCACCTACGGCGGCCGTAAGACAAAATTGGGGTCAGGACACTACCTGCACGCCTGGCGACTTTCGTTGGCTCATCCAGGCACCGGAAAAAAAATGGAATGGCGTGCCGAGCTTCCGCCTGCCTTCAAAAATGCGATAACCGAACTTGGTTCGAAGTTAACTGAGTTGCCCCTTTGACTTTGTCTGCCAAATTCCGATAAAAAATAAAACGAATATCAGGAAGAGTGATGAAAAAAGCTAACAGTAAGATATCATTACAAATGGCTCCTTCACGAGGCAGCATCGGCCTTTATGTCATTGTTTTTCTTCTGGTTGGACTGCTTTTGTCGATTTTTTTGTTTTTTCCACAGTTTTTGAATATGCAGTCAGGCATTAACAGCATTACCTGCCGGGAAATCAGAAAAAAAGTTAAAATGGCAGTTGAAGACCATGACGCCAACAATACAAAAACGATCATGATTCCCGGTCAACCGGTCGACCTGGACTACCTCAAGGAAAAGGGCTATCTTGCAGAGGTTCAGCTATGCCCGGAGAAGGGTAAATATTTTATCGGTCCTAATGGCCGCATTATTTGCAGTTTTCACGAAAACGACAAGGATTGAAACGGAGGTTTTATGAGCAAGCAACGAAGAAGAACTTATCTGATTAAGACAGGCCTCCAGCTGAGATATATGGGCATCATCATTTCTACCATGCTTATGGTTGCCTTTGGCGTCGGCTGGATCATTTATCACACCTCCTGGAGCAAAATCGCCAATACGCCAGACCTCACTCTCGACAAACTCTCAACCATTTTTGATTCGGTTAACGGTATCCTGATTAAATGGATAGTTGTTTTCATCTTCGTGATTGCGATTTTGTCTATTTTTGTCTCACATAAGATAGCGGGGCCGGTGTACAGGCTAGAAGAGACGACGCGCATCATCGCTTCAGGCGATCTGACCTACCAGATTCACCTGCGTCATGGCGATGAACTGCGCGATTTACAGGAAGCTTTCAACAAAATGTCTGATTCATTGCGCAACATGGTTGCCAAGGATCGAGAGGTTATCGAAAAACTCATCGTTGCGGGAAATAAGCTCAAATCGACGATTGATCAGAAGAAACTCGACGCAGATGCTATTGACGGGGTTGCCAAAGACCTCTATAGCATCATCGAGGAGCTTAGAGTAGTTACCAGCGGCTTCAAAATTGAAGATAAGGTCGAAGCCGAAGAAGATGAAAAAATCGAAACAGACGAAAGCCCAAAAAATGAACAAGAGGTAGCCTGATGCTTCATAATCCGGTCTTGAAAAGTGGGAACTGGACCGAAGCCAGTTTTCCGGTATCGTCTTTCAAAGCAGTCTGTCCCTTAACCGGCAAGCAACTTACAGAAAGCTTTCCGGTTTCCAGCTTTCTCGATCTTGATGAAATGCTGCAGTTTCAGGTGGATATGCGCGATCAGATCGAAGGTTTTTCTGACTCGCAAAGAGCAAGATTGCTGCAAAAAATTGCCGAAAAAATTGAAAGCGCCGAACAGGAACTGATAAATACCGCGAATGAAGAAACCGGACTGGAAAAAGACACCTATCTCGACGGGAAAGAGCTTCGCTCAACCATCGCCTACCTCAGACTTGCTGCTCAATATTGCGACAAAGATACCTGGGCCGATTATAAACTCGATGCATCAAAGAATATCGTTTCTTTTCGACAACCAATGCCAGGCCCAATCGTCATCTTTGGACCTTCTTCCTCGCCATTTCTTTATAGTGCCTCGGTCGGTGTAAGTTTCGCGGCGGCAATCGCCGCCGGCAATTCAATTATTGCCAAAGGAAATCCAGCCCATCCCGCAACCGGAATGAAACTCGCTCGCCTGGTTTTTGCGGCAATCGAAGAATTGCAACTTCCTCGCGCACTTTTTCAGTATTTTCATCATACGACGCCAGACCTTGGTTATCGCCTGGCCGCGCACCCATTGATTGGTGCCCTGGCTTTCAACGGGCGTTTCCGTTCAGGTCTATTGCTGAAAGAAAACGCGGAGCGTTCAGGGAACCCTGTTTATCTCGACCTGAATTCGGTCAGTCCGGCCCTGCTGCTGCCCCAATTCGTCGAAGCCAAGCGGGAAAAGCTTGCGAAAGATATTTGTGCGCAGATTTTTGAAAACTCCGGCCAAAATCCAGATCGGCCCGGACCATTTTTCATCGTTGAAGACCGGCATTCATCGCCCATGATCAAGCAGATCAGCGATGCTTTTGGTCGTGAAACCCCCAAGCCAATGCTATCAGACGTTAAAGCCAGACACCTCGACAACCTGGTCAGCGATTTTATTCGTCTTGGGGCACGCAAGCTGACTAAAAAGGAATTTTACTCACCTACTCCTTTCAGTTATCCATACACGGCCATGGTCACAGATTTAAAAAATTACTTAAAATTTTCCCGCCAATTTCAGGAATATGCCTCAGGGCCCCTGGCTCTTTTTGTCACTCTTGATTCACCAGAGCAATTTTCGCAGGTCGTCAAAAGCCTTGAAAGCAGCAGCAACTGCAGCATTTTCAGCGAGTCCGGGGAAATTGAAACGGTAAAAGCATTCCTGCCAATTCTGCGTCGAAAATGTGCCAGCCTGCTATTCAACCGCTGGGTGCAGAATGAAGCACTTTCTCCGGCAATTATTCGTTCAGGAGCCTTCCCGGCATCTGGGAATCCGACTTTCAGTCATTATGGTCTGCCCGAAGCGATAAAAAAATTCACTGCACTCAGCTGCCTTCAAGGGTTTCCTGATTCACTGCGATAAATTTTCCTGGTGAAGAGAAAGTCTTGTCATAGCCGGTTTTTAGGATTAAAACCAATTTTCACTGATAAAACAGTTGTTTGAACAGGCCAGTTATGTTAGTCTCTTGATCGATTATTTTTCAGGAGGCTGTTATGCTTAAAGACGGTGAAAAAGGCGCGATCATTCAACGAGACAAAGAGTCCTATGCGGTTGCTCCACATATTCCCTGTGGCGTTGTTTCACCACAACTTCTTCGCAAAATAGCTGATGTTGCAGAGAAGTATCAGGTTCCCGCCTTGAAAATAACCAGCGCTTCCCGTATTGCGATTGTTGGCATAAAAGAAGATCAGGTAGACCCAATCTGGCAAGAACTCGGAATGGAAAAAGGTGCGGCAACCGGCTTATGCGTCCGCAGCGTCAAAGCCTGCCCCGGCACCACTTTTTGCAAGCGTGGCATTAGAGACAGCCTCGGCCTTGGCTTAAAACTCGATGAAATTTATCACGGCATGGAATTGCCCGGAAAAATGAAAATTGGAGTAAGTGGCTGTCCAAATCAGTGTGCAGAAACCTGCATCAAAGACATTGGGCTGGTTGGCTTCGGCAAAGGCTGGAAGCTTTTCGTAGGCGGCAATGGCGGTGCCTTGCCAAGACTCTCGATTGAGCTTTGTAAAGACCTTGACGACCAGCAGGCATTGGATTATGTCGCTGCGCTGGTGGAATTTTATCAAAACAATGCCCGACCACACCAACGTTTTGGCATGATGATCGACCGAATGGGCGGCTTTGATCAATTTTACCAGATGTTTTTCGAAAGCAACCCTCGCCTGAAACCATAACCTGCCAAGCAGGCCTGAACAAAGCTTAACTTTTTTTCAGATTCTGCCGATATTGCTGCTGTTATGGGTGGAAAAAAGTTAGTAACGTTAATGCTCGCTCTGACTCTGGTAGCGGTTTTTCTGAATGGCGCCAGCATTCGTCGTACCCCGAAACGCTCTGTTAAAGACCCGGTGCCCAAAGGCCGACCCTGGTATGAGCAGATGTTTGCCGATGGCAAGATGCGTATCGCTGTTTTCTGGGGCTGGGATCATCCACGAGACACCATTATGAGCACATTTCCAGCGTTTGAGACCCTCAACGGCAAAAAATTGTATTACCAGGGCAAACCGGTCAAGATCGAAATCGGTATGATAACCCAGGTAAACGACAACCCTAAACAAATCTTCAAACAAGCGCTTGAGGACGCGAGCATCGATGTCATTATTTATTCCGGCCACGCGAGGTATGGTGGCGGAATGGCTTTTGCTGAAATGGATGATATTTTTCGTTGTGGAAACGGTGATTTGATTGAAGACCGGCATGTAAAGCCGTATCGAGTTTTCAAAGCCACTTCAGAGGATCTAGACGCCACAAATTTTCCGCCGACTTACCGCATAATAATGCTCAATTGCTGCGATTCTCAAAGCCATTTTCGCGAAAGCTGGTCAAGAAGATTCAAGGAATGCTCATCTCCGGTTGATCTTTTGACTGTCGAATTTCCGGTTTTCAATTATTACGATCATCGCCGGGTATTGAATTTTCTGCAGGAACTGCTGGCCTTTTCTGACTGGAAGGGAATCAAGCGCAGCTACGATTCAGAAGTTCATAAGCGCAAAAATCGTCTGATCGTAAACCCGGTCTTCATCCCAGAGAAGGATGAAATGCGTAGCGATATCATGAACGAATCAGCCAACTGATAAGCAAAAGCATCAAGAAAAAGATTCCGGGTCAAGGTTATAGTATTTTCTCAATTCCTCATAAAGCTCAGGGTGCTTTTCTTTCATTTTTTCAGGCTTTTCGAAAAAGGCTTCAGTAGCAACTGCAAAAAATTCGGCCGGATTGGTTGCCCCATATTTATCCATAAGAGTTTTTTTGAATTTTTTACTGCGCCGCTTGAGCTCTTGGTATTCACCGCCAAGCACCCTTGCCCAGGATGCGTATGAATTTCGGCCTTGCAAAATTGGAGCACCATTTCCTGCCCCAGACTCCTGGTCAAGCTGATGGGCAAATTCGTGCAAAACTACATCCTGACCATCGTCGGTATTACTTATACCATGTCTTACGTCATCCCAGGCAAGAACTACAGTTCCAGTCAGCCATGATTCGCCAAGGCGCACAGATTCTTCAACGGTTCCGTCAGGATTTTCTGTTTTTGCAATATAAGCACTCGGATAAACCAGAACCGACTGCAGAATATTGAAATAAGAATTCTCTTCGTTTAAAAGCAGCATTGAAGCCTGTCCAGCAATGGTCAACCTGATTTCATCATTCAATTCAAGGCCGCCACAGCCTTCAAATCTGATTTCATCAAGAAAAACAAGGATTTTTCGCTGCAATCGTTCCTTGAGATGATCGGGAAGTTTTGCAAAATATGGTAATTGTCTTTCCAAAACAGGCAAAAATTCTTCGGGAAATGCCTGTTTGAGAATTTTCTGGCGCCGAAGTTTTCTTTTTATCCCCGGTAGGAAAACAAGCAAAATCAACGTTAATCCAAGGGCGATAATAATGTAAAGGGCCATTGGTTCTCCATTTTCTTCTTTTCATTAAAGCTTTTCTAAGTTAGCATATTCATGAAAGCCGTTAATCATTTCAGCATCTATTTCAACATTTATTTCAAAATTTTGCATCAAATTTCAGAGGTTTTGGCGTGAAAAAGAAGAGTATGGCTTACCAGGAAACGGTCACAAAGATCAAAGTTTTTTTACATAATGCCTTCAGCCCAGAAAACCGCAAGTTCACCATTTTCATGATCATTGTTTTTTTCCTGACTATCATCCTGCTATTTCCGCCCGACATCCATCATCGCATTCGCTGGATCAGAAATATTCAACCGCCGCGCAGCTATTCACCCCCCAGCGGAACCTACGAAAAGGCAGGCAGATTGGAACTTTCACTTCAGACAGACAATCTTTCCAAACACGAAACAATTCTCATGGAAAAGGAACTTGAAAAAATGCTGCCGCTTGATTTTGACGTCAGTCAATATTTTAAAGTTCTCGACCGCCTGACCATGGAAGAGGGTTATGTTCTCGACTATCGTTACCATCTATCTTCTCCGCATGGGAATCCGATAATGTATGCGAGAAAGAAAACTGAAAAAAGAGACTTAAGTATGGGCGGATCAATGCCTAAATATATAAAAAGTGGTGCAGACGAATATCTGGCTCACATAAAAACCGATGGCAGCCGTGAAAGCTTCATCCAATTAGCAGTTCTTCATCTCATCGGCGGCAATTTCTACTTCTACTGGCATTCATTTTACGATGACGTTTCAATTTACAGTCGCATTCCAGCTCAGGTTACCTTTAGTTCAGACGAAGTTTCCGTTTCGCTGTTTGTAAAAAATCATAGTGCTCATGTTGCAGTCTATACTTTAACCATCAAAAGAAATTTCCCGCATCGCTATGTCTCTGAAGATTACAAGAGAGTAATTCCCAAGTTCCGTTCGGTAAGATATTGAACCTGTTTTTTTCGTTTCAATGGAAATTTTTATCGAATGCGTCTTTTGCTTAGCAATTAGCGTTTTGAGCTTTTTCCGTGCTTATAAGAGCAGATTGAAGTTCAAACGGTTTTGCTGTACACTGTGACGGTAAAATGACCAACAAACGCCTGATTTATATTACCAGTGTCTTTTTTGCCATCATTATTGGTGGCTCTTTGGCTTACCGCGTTGTTGAAGGTGACAAATGGTCTTTTCTCGACGGGCTTTTCATGACCGTCATCACGATCTTTACCGTTGGCTACACAGAAGTGCATCCTCTTTCAGAATCGGGTCGAATTCTCACTATTCTACTGATTTTTGTCGGCGTTGGTTTTATCGCCTATGTTGCATCTTCGGTCGCCCAACTGATATTCGAAGGCAAAATCAGAGAAATCTGGGGGCTACAGCGCATGAAAAACAGAATCAGCGAGCTTAAAGGACATTTTGTCATTTGTGGGGCAGGCAAAACAGCTTATGAAATAATAAAAAGCCTCAATGGCAACGTTCCCAACCAGTTTGTCGTCATCGACATAGACCGCAGCCGTATTCAGAAACTTCAGGAAGAAAACATATATGCCATCGAAGGCGATGCAACCAACGACGCTACTTTAATAGAAGCTGGCATAGAAAGGGCTGTCGGCCTGGCCGCCACGCTTCCAACCGATGCTGATAATGTTTTTGTCACTCTTTCAGCCAAAGGAATAAAGAATGATATTTTCGTTGTTTCCAAGGCCGAAAGAATCGAGAGTATCGCAAAGTTAAGAAAAGCTGGTGCCAACAAGGTTGTTTCTCCAAACATCATCGCCGGAGCGAGAATGGCCGCTATGCTGCATCGCCCCTCGGTGGTAGATTTCATGGAAGCAGCCATTGCCGGTGACAATCAGGCGATGCAAATGGAAGAATTCAGAATTCAAAAAGAATCTTTTCTAGACGGGAAAGCACTGAAAGACGCTCAGATCCGCCAAAGATCGGGAGCAATAATCGTTGCGGTCCGTCGTGAAAGTCAGACTACAATCAATCCAGACCCGGGCTTCGTCTTTGACTCCCATGACATACTCGTTGTCCTGGGAACCCGGGAACAGATTACTAATTTTTCTAAACTGACCAGTGTAAATTGAGATACAGGGGGATTTTGATGAAGATCAGAAAATTTTTGCCAGTATTTTTTCTTTGTTGTATCGCGGCAATTTCATTTGCAGCGGGTTTTGAACAACAGATTCAAACCTATTCGAACTTAAACGCTCAGGTTGGGCAGCAGAGCCAGGTAACATACATCAACCGCAGCGACAATCCCGACTTTATCTCACCCGCCGTGCCGAAAGAGCCAGAGAAATTCAACACAATAAAAACTCTGGTTCCCTATGAAGACCTCTATAAAGTGCTTCAGCAAGATATTGGCAAATATTTCATTCTGCCACTAGATGAATTTGAACAGCTTAAAAAGGCCAAAGAAGCCTGGCTTGCTTCTCAAACCAAGCCGATTACCGCCCCCCCTCCGGTAATCTACCAGATCAACTCCGCAAGGCTGGAAGGAAAATTGCTCGAGAACTTCGCCCATATCGATGCGTTTTTCAAAATTGAAACCTATACCGAGGACTGGCACGAAATACCTGTTCTATGGGGTAGCCTTGCCGTAGAAGAGGTTAGACTCAACGGTGTTTCAACGACTCTAAAGACCAATTGGGTAGACAACAATACCCGTAGAGTAAACTTTGGCAAACTGAGCAAACAAAACATTCTTCAAAATTACTATCAGGCTTCGTTATCGTCTTCTGAAACATTGAGTCAAAACAACTGGAAAGATACTATTTTCTCTCTGCCAATAAAAGGAAAAGGTAGTCATGAATGCCGCATCAGTTTCATGGTGCCGGTACAAAACAACGACGATCTTTACAATCTGCAGTTCAATATGGCCCAAATCCCCCTCGCCTTTTTCCGACTCGAAGCAGAAAACTTCACGATGTCGGTAGACAGTACAACTTTCAAAGATTTTTCTGTAGAAGAAAGCAACGGCGAACGACATTCATGTGCTTTTATCGGTTGGCTCGGTGCAACCAGCGAACTTAATCTGAAGTGGCGCCGGAAATATACCCGCAGCGAGCCAAAAAAGCCAATAGCAACAGAAATAAAGCCTGAGCCCGGAGTAACAGCATCGGCAACTACTGACCCAGTCGCCATTGAAGAGCCCAAACCGGTAATCATGCCGTTGATATACGCTCGCTCTAACACCCTGATCAGCCTTGGAGAAACTGCTGTTCACGGTTTCAAAACGATTGATTACACGATCAGTAAAGCGCCTGTTTCAAGCTTTTCTTTCCTTCTTCCGGCTAACGTTGAAATAACCAGCGTTAACGCCGACAGACCGCACAGTTACCGCCTGCTGCGCGAAGGCGAAAGTCGTAAATTGCGAGTCGAATTCATGGCTGGGCGCGAAGACACCTGCCAGATTGAAATTGCTTTTGAATCGCCCATCGATCTGACAGCCGCCCTGACCGAACTGCCTGAGGTGTCACCGATAGGAGTTGAGCGCGAGCTCGGCAATCTGGCCATCGAGGCTTTGACCTCTGTTGAAGTCCAGCCAGGTAACGATGATGATAACCCTCTCAATGGGGGAATTTACCCTCTCGACCCGCTCGAAGTGCCGCAACCGTTAAAAGATCGTGCCAGCCGTCCAATACTTCTTGCGTATCGCCAGAATGCCCGATCAGCGAACATTTTGCTCAGAGTTAAGCGTTATCAGGATGTTAACCAGCAAACAGTCGTTGCCGACCGGATGGAAGTGAAATCAACATTCACTACCAATCAGACTTGTAACACACAGGTCGTCATGAAAATCCGCAACAATAACAAGCAATATCTGCAGCTTCAGCTTGCTTCTGGAACCGAAGTCATTTCAGCAATGCGCAACCGAAAACCGGTCAAACTGGTTGCCAGTAAAAATGATGGCAAGGTGCAAATTCCACTGGAAATGAGCCAGACAATCGGCAAACCGGTTGAGATGGAACTTCTGGTAAGCCTCAAACATCCGGTTGATGAGATTAAATGGCGCGGCTCGCTCGAATTCATGCCTCCACTGGTTGATATTCCCGTTTCAAGATTCGACTGGCAGATTTTCGCTCCCGAGCAATATTACCTTTACAATTTTAAAGGAACCGTAAAGGACAGCTTAACTCGTAAAGACCCATTCTTTTTCCGAGGCTTTATGCGCCTGTTAAGACTGGCCTGGAACATAGTTTCAAGCCCCGAAGCACTTTTTACGGTAATATTTTTGGTTTTGGTGATTATGCTGGTGCTTGCCCGAGGCTTTTTGTTGAAGGTGCTTTCAGTTATTTACGAACTGATATGCGGCATTTTCTCGTTCGTTTTCAGCGGCAAAGGTATTCGCCTGGCTGAATTGATGATTGTTTTCGCAATAATCGGCATTCTGGCTGCCATATCTGTGCCAAACTTTCGCAAAGCCAGAGAGCAGGCTCGACACAAGGCCTGCTATGCCAATATCAGGGTTATTCAGGGCGCTGTTGAAATGTATAACATGGATAACGAGCAGATGATGAGTAACCTGGATCTGAACAAGCTGGTGCAGGGCAAATATCTTAAAAGTCATGTCAGTCTTCCAGAACAAGGCTGTCGCTATGAAAATCGTGGCAACCTCGCTGCCGGCGGTTATGTTTACTGCCGATTGCACGGCGCAATTGAAACTGACGAAGAACTTAAAGCCCGAGAACATCAGATTGCTGACATTTCTGCAAGATCCGACTACGACGAAATGGCAAGAAACGAAGTTCAAATGGAACGTAAAATGAAAAGCGCGATGCCGGCGCCGACTTCTAGTGGCGGCGCTTCAAGCTTTGGTGCAGTAAAATCCAAGGGCTCGCTTCCGATTAGCAAAAAATTCGTGATGACTTCGAACCACTACAGCCTTGAACGTGAACTGGTCATCGCAGACATCGCTTCTAACGGCGCTCTGGTGCCAAATAGAACTTGTCCGGCAGTTACTTTGAATTATGTCTGGTTTTCAGCACTAAAAGCTGGCGAAATTCTTGCCTTCATTCTTGCCTTGTTTGCCGGACTCTACTTCATCTCAGGGTCTTTCATGCAGTATTCAATTAAAATCACTTTCTCGGCAGTAATAATTCTCTTCCTGTCTTTGATCGACCTGCAACTGAAAACAATTGGGGATATGGCCAATCTCGGCTTCTGGATAGCTATCATCGGTGGAGTAATCTGGAAATTTTTCTGGCTGCTGACAAAAATAAAAGTAGATCTTGGTGGCCCGGATGGTTCTGACGACAGTGACAAACCTGTCCGCATCAAAAAGCGACGAAATCTCGACGAGTTTGACGATCAAGATGATGATAAAGACGAAATAGTCGATCACTCTCCTTCAATACCAGGCGGGTTGAGTGCCGGAAAAGCAAGTCCGACCCTGTTGCTCGTTCTATTCATGCTGTTTTTTGTTGGCTTTTCTGCATTCTCTTTCGCCGCTACTGATGTTAGAGAAATCAGGGTGATGGCTCCTTTCAAAGAGCTTGAGAAGGTTGTTCCGGCAGGAGACCGGGTCGTCATCATTCCTGAAAAAGACTATGAGTATCTACGCGATATCATTGAAAAAGAGCCGCCAGTAATCAAAGCTCCTCAGTCTTATCGTTTCGAGAACGTTATTTATAAGGGCGTCATCGAAGAAAAAGGCGTTCGTTTCAAAGCTGAATTCAATCTTAATCTTTTCAATGAAGGCTGGAAAAATGTCGGCCTGCTGACTACCCAGGCAATACCTTCTTATGCCGGCCTGAACGGCAAACCACTCTCGTTGACAACCATCAACGGCGATTATTTTCAAACTTATGGCTTCATAACCGATGCTACCGGGACCTGTAAAGTCAATCTGGATTTTTTCATTCCGCTGTCATCAAGCGAATACAAGCATACAAGCAAGTTTCATCTGCCGATGGTGCCAGTCTGTTTGTCGACGCTAGAGATAAGAGTAAACGAAAAAGATTGTGAAGCCTGGATCGATCCAGGCGTTCTCAAGCCGGTGGAAAAGGCTGAAGATCATACCATGTTCAGTGCACTGCTGCCCCCGACAAACAGCCTCAGCTTCGAACTCTATCGCAACGTACCTGCCGCCCCAAAAGCGGAAGAAGTTAAACCGACCGATGAAGAAGCCATTCAGGAAAAGCCCGTTGTCATCGTTGAAAAGACGAGAATCACTTCACGAGAGCTTAGCCTCCTATACTTCAAAGAGGGCTTTGTCAGCGGCACTACCAGCTTCGACCTCAAGATAAAGGGCGGCAGCGGCATAGCCAGCCTGACCTTCCTGATTCCTGAAAAAATCAGAATTCTCAAGGTTGAGAACAAATTGATCGAAGACTGGAAAATGGCTGAAAATTCCGGTGAACGCAAGCTTGAGGTTTTCTTCAAATCGAAGATACGTGGCAGTACCGATTTGGTCATCGAGTTTGAACAGGAAATACAGAATCTTAAAAACGAAGAATATTCAGTTCCTGAAATTACTTTGCTCGATGCCGAACAATCGTTTGGCATTCTTGGCATCGGCTGTCTCCAGACGCTTGAAATTGCTATCAATACCACTCCACAGGGCTATTCCCCAATTGTGTCAGCAGAATTTCTTAAAGAATGGAAACGGGGATATCCAGAAAAAACGCCCTATGCATTCAAGTATCTGCGCCACCCCAATAGCCTTATCCTTACCATCAGCAGACCGGAAGATATTAGCCAACAGACAGCGGTTATCGACCGGGCCGAGGCCATGACTCTTCTCAATGAAGACGGATACCTGCTGACCAGGGTGATTTATGAGGTTCGCAACAATTCTCAACAGTTTCTGAAAGTGCGTTTGCCAGAAGTAGCCAGTAAGCCCGCCGAGCTCTGGAGCACTCAGGTGGCCGGTGAATCTGTTCGCGCCGGATTCGATGATGTGCACGGAGTTTATAACCTGCCAATCGTCAGATCCCCAATCGAAGCAGGTGAGTCAAAATCGTTCCCGGTTGAAATAGTCTATGTAATCCGCACCGATGAACCTTTGCAAGCTTTCAATCACATCGCCATCAAGCTCCCGCAGACGCATCTTTCGGTCAGCGAACTCAACTGGATGCTATATCTGCCTGAAGGATACGAACTGATGCGTGAAAAGGGCACTATGGACCGCATGCTGACAAATTTTGAATCGAAGTTTTTAAATGATTCGTCATATTTTGCTTCGGTTAATCAGGTTCAGGTTAAAAAGCAGCAGGCCATGCAGATGCGTCAATATCAAAAGAAACAGATGGTAGCGGAACCCAGACAAGATCGTGTATTTGAATCAGCCGGCCTATTGCCGGTGCGGTTCAAAATTCCCACAACCAGCTGGGCAACTTCGTTTACCATGCTGCAGATTGAACCTGATGGCAAAGTGCCTTATATCGAAGGCATGCTGGTTAATCCCCGCAAGGGTCTGGGCTTCTTTTTCCAGGCAATCATGATTCTGATCGGCATTCTTTCAGCGATTTCCCTGATAATGCTTTTCATCAGCAACAGTCGCTATCTGTGGTTCCTGTTTCTGACGCTGCAGGTTGCTATAGTTGCGGTTGCGATATATCTCAAACTTTATCAGGCTGACCACTTTGCTCAGCTTGGCTTTGCAGCAACCATGACCCTTTATCTGCTTTATAAGTTTTTTGCTTATAAACCAAAGGAAAGCTGAAAAGATGAATTCTGAAATTGAAGGTTTCACCAACGAAGATAGCGTAGATTATAAAAACTGGCAGGGCATGATTCTGCCGTTAATAATGTTCGGGATTGCACTATATTTCTGGGAAAGTCGCCTTGTCTTACCAATAAAGTATCTCACAGTTTTTTTTCACGAGCTTTCACACGGGATTTCTGCGATTCTTACCGGGGGAGAAATCGTTGAAATAGTTGTCAATTCGAATCAAAGCGGCTATTGTCGCTGTGCTGGCGGCAATCTTTTCGTTCTATATTCAGCAGGCTATCTAGGTAGTCTTATATGGGGGGCAACAATTCTTGTTGCTGCCGCAAAGACAAAATTTGACAAAGAAATTACTGCCGGATTGGGAATCCTTCTGCTCGTGGTAACTGCGGTGTGGGTGCGCAATCTTCAAGGCATTCTAATTTGTGGCTTGACTGGAGTCGGAATTCTAATTTTTGCCCGTTATGCAACCGAGTTTGCCTGCGATCAGTTTTTACGTTTTCTTGGTTTAACTTCATGTTTCTATGTTCTAATTGATATTAAGGGAGATTTGATCGACAATTCAATTCAAGGATCTGATGCATACCAATTATCAAAAATGCTGCCTTTGCCCGATTGGATGATTGGCGGAATCTGGTTGCTTATCGCTATCTTTATCACCTGGAAAGTAATTGAATATTGTTTTCAGGAAGAATAAATCATAAAACCGAGGATATAATATGAATCTGAGTTACGAACAGCTGATACTTCTCAAGGAATTGAACGCTGACCTGGACAATCTTGTAGAGAGCCTTCAGATAAGTCATGCTGACCTGGCTACCGCTATTTTCCGCATTTATGAGTTCTTAAGCCAGCGCATCGATGCCGAGGTTTTCTATGTGGAAACTCAGGATGAAAATCTTAACAACCGGGTATTTTGCTATGGTCAGGCAAATGAAAACATTAAAAGAACCACTCCACAGCTGATCAAAGTTGAAAAAGCCATAAATTTCTCCACTCCGGGACAGAATTGGTTTGCCCAGCCTCTGGAAATGGCTGGTGAAAAGATCGGCACCATCGCGATAGCCTTTGCGCCTGAAAAAGTTCCAGAAAAATTGATTGCCGGTGAAATACTTGATTGCGTGAGTGAAGAGCTCGACAATTTCTTTTTCGGAATCTATTCGAATCGTTTAAAACACAGCATTATCATGGGGCTGCAATCAGCTTTGAAAAATCACTCTATCATCGACTCCATCGACGGTGCAGCCTATGTGTTGAAAAAAGAAGTACCCTTCGAAAAAATGATCATTCTCTACACTGACCGCGAATTAACCGGTGAAGAAAACTACAATTATCTTGTTTATCAGGGCAGCGAAAGAATCAATGATTCATTTGAACTACCGCTTGAAGAATTGGATAAGTTTTTGAAAACAAAATCCAACCCCCTGTCTGCCAATCCTGATGAGTTAAAAATAATCCTCGGCACCGGAAACCTCACCGTTTCTTATTTGCTTGACGGGTTGATTGAAGAAGAGCTTATCGGCAAGGTCATATTTGTCCCGGATGAAGGTGCAGAGTTCTCGATATTCTGCCGCGAAATCATTCAGGTATTCACTGAGGCACTCAGGCAGCGCCTGGTCGACTTCAATCGCGAGCGCAACAATTTGCGAAAATTCTTTTCCGATAAGGTAATCAACAAACTTACCTCGGAAATTCACTACGATGCGCTTTATCTGAAGCCGCGAGACGAAGAAATTGGCATTATTTTCGCTGACATTTCGGGTTTTACTAAGATAAGCGAGCAGATTCTCAAGACTCCGGAACGCATTACCCAGTTGGTCGATCATTGGTCGAACATGGTGCTCGAACATGCCTTCCCACTTGGAGCCTGTCTCGACAAGCTTGTAGGCGACTGTATCATTTTTCTCTTCGGCCCTCCTTTTTATAACCAGTCGCCGGAAGAAATCGTTACCAATACCATTACTGCTGCAGAAATGATCGTCGAAAAAACTAAAGAATTTTTCCAACTGCCAGAAAACCAGGAGATTCGCCAACATCCAGATTTTGACAAATTCGGTGTCGCTATCGGCGTGAATTTCTGTCCGGCAGTAGTAGGTTTGATAGGTCCGAATGAAGATTTGACCGCCTTCAGTTCCGGAATGAACATTACCGCACGACTTCAGGGTCTGGCGCATGCCGATGAGATTCTGGTAACTGAAAGAGTTCACGAAATTGCCGCAAAAATCGGTAATTGGAAATTTGCCGAGGCAAAATCCGCACCAGTGAAAAATGTCGCCAAGCCTCTGGTTTATTACAAACTTGAAGGAAAAAAAGTTTGATCGAGAAAGGTGACTGGGTCGTCTACATTCTTCGCTGCAGCGACGACACTCTGTATACCGGAATCACCAATGATCTGCAGCATCGCATTGAAGCACACAACTCAGGCGCCGGGGCCAAATACACCCGGGGCCGGGTTCCGGTACACCTTATCTTTGCCGAAAAAGCGACTGACAAGGCAGACGCCAGTCGCAAAGAGTATCAGATAAAAAAGCTGAGTCGAAATGAAAAGCTATTAATGGCCAAATCTTTCATCAATAACGGTTTTTAATTTGCCAGTACGCTCATTTCTCTTTATTTCATTTGGCTTGAACCATTCTATTTCGATGTTCATCCAACCTTCATGCAATGACTCGGCAATTTTGTACGAACCGGCCCTCAAAGAATCGATTACTTGCGTATCAGATAGTCGCTGTTCGGCTTCCAGTCTTATAATAAGAAGATCCTTACCCGCAGAAGTACGGGCTACCATTTGAAAACTCTGACTTACCGGAAGTTGTTCAAGCCCGGCGGCCACATCTACAGGCATAAGATTTATGCCACCAACCACCAGCAAATCATCGCAACGGCCAAGCAACTCAAACGAGGGACCACTGAACCCACAAGGGCAATTTTCCACTTTGACCCAGCGGCCAAGATCGCCGGTCCGATAACGAACCACCGGCATCAAAATCCTGTCAAGGTTTGTGGCGATAATTTCCCCAGGCTGATCACCGACCACCGGTTTTAGAGTAGTCGGATCAAGAATCTCGGCATAGCAATACTGTTGCAGAACATGGTGAACCGAACCTTCAAGGTGATCGCACTGCCACCCGACGGGTCCGGTGTCGACACAGGCGTAACCGGCAGATCGAATAGATGTTGCTCCAATTGTCTTTTGCAAAAAATCACAGGTTTGCGGGCGCAAATGCTCGCCGCCATAAAGAATCTTCTCTATCCTCAGTTCAAGACCACGGCGACTTATTTCCTCGGCGAGTTTGATAATAATGGACGGCAAACCAACCAGGGCATTTACTTTGAACAGCTGCAGATATTTGAGCATGTTCTCCATGTCTGAGGCTCCACCTACCGGCAAATGCAAGCAACCAAGGTTTTCTAGAGCACGCCCGGCAACATTGAAACTGGTCCAGAGATTACCGGCAATGAAAAGGTTCGCAACCCGATCATTTTCATTCAAACCGGCATTTCGATAAATGTCGGTCAGAACATCTGTAACATAACGGTATTCAGCATTGGAATACAGGGTGAATTTTGGGCTGCCTGTCGTTCCACCCGAGGCATATACGTAAGCATCGGTCATTGGCCCGGTAAGAATATCACTAGATTCCGGTGGAGAGTTACGATAAAAAGTCTCACGGTCGAGCAGAGGCAAACGTTCAAAATTCTCAAAACTGGCACCGCCAGCCCGTTCAAAAATTCGCCGATAATAAGGGGAATCGATAATACTTGCCAGCAGACGCTCGATGCGTCCAACCGGTCCCGGCTTATATTCGCGGTCGACCCAGTCAACAAGCTGTCTGAGAAGGAAATTACCTTCGTGAGGCGCCCCATCGTGCCCTTCGCTCATACCACCAATATCGGTCACTCTTTTAGCTCCGACGTTAATCAACGCAGCATGGCATTCTTCGACCATCTCTGGTTCCAGACACAGACCAACTGTCTGCAACCAGTCTCGCATCGGTTCGATTTGCAAAATAACCTCTGCAAATGAGTTTACCCTTTTAAAAAACAAGGTTCGATTCAGGCATGAAATTTTGAATTCGGGATTTTTTTCGTAAATCAGCGTAAAATCGAAGCTTTCCGGGCAGAGCAGTCGGGCTTCATTGCGGGCCTGCGCCATTCTCGCCAGTTCACGCACCTTTCTGATCTCGACTTTTTCATCGAAAGAAAGCCGGCCCACCGGAAGAGTTTGTTGCAAATCAAGCAATTCATCATAGAGTTGTTCCATCAGGACATGAGCAGAACGCTCGTTGCTACCAATCACATAAACTACATGGGGCGACGAGCAGGCTTGTTGATCCCAGCGACAAAGATCGAGAGCCAGACCTTTTACCAGCTCAGGAGCCAGACCAGCTCCAATTCGCGTTGCCGACACCACGGCAAATGAGTATTTGGGGCCATTTTCAATCAACCGCGTATTGGATCCAAGTCGACGCTTAACCGAGGCAAGAGCTTCGCCGCCCCCCCAGAAAACCACGGTCAACCTGGCTTGAAGCAAGATGTTTTCAATTTCTTCATCGCCGCCCTTCCAGATCAAAGCTGCCTGGTGAGGCCAGATTATTCCCTGGGGATCGTTTTCTTTAATGCTTTCCAGAAACAAAAGCGGGAAAACAGGATCAACCCGTGACATCTTGAGAATGTTGGCATTTTTGGTAATTATTCCCGATACCAGACTGTCGACCGCGCCAACAAAAACGTTGCCAGCAGTAAGATGCAAAAGAATTCCATGGGGAATGGCCCTTAAATCATAGGCGTATTCCGGGCGATCCACCCATCTGTCGAGCAAGCGCAGATTTCCCAGCTCGCCCTTGAGTCTTTTTTCTAGATTTTCCCGCCGACAGATGGCGGAGATTACCGAAAAACCTTCTTCAACCATTTCGTGACTGAAGTTGGTAAGCTCCGGAAGAATTCGCGCAGCTTTGCGACGTAAATGATAATCAGGATTCTGCCAGCAATCAGCAACATTGTTTAGAACATCGAGAATACACTCAATATCTGGTTGAACAGCAGCCTGCGCCTGATCTTCTGCCTCTGCCAGAATTTCGTTTATCAGATCTGGCGTCAGCTTTTGAACTTCGCGGCCAAAAACATTAGATTTTATACGACTGCTTGAATTTTTCATTTGAGCAACTCCAGTGCGGTAATGGCACAACCTTTGTGTTTTGCCAGTCCGGCCCGCCCAACCACTCTAAAGGTGTGACCTGGCCGCCCACATGGACAGTTTTCTTCAACAATACCAATATCGGTGGCCAGCAGAGAAATTGACGGATAACTCGATAGATACGGAGTCATGAGATGAAGCAGACCGGGCTTGCCCAATCCCAGATCTTGCAAAGTTTCCGGATCGACAACTCGAACCCGGGCATAAATCGGAACATGCAATCGTCCATGTTCGCAATCAACATAGGGAATGCCGTGTTCGACCATGCCGAAAAGATCACGAATGTTTTGCCCGGGCATGCCAAGCACCCGTTCAACACGCTCTTTGAAAATTTCTTTGGTCACTTCCTGATCTTTGTGCATTTTCCAGCCGCCGCCGGTGATGATATAGGAGTCCTTGCCCAGCTGAAGCTTCAAGCCTTTTTCCTCAAGACGATTACAAACCTGCCAAAGGTAAGCGGGAAAACCAAGGATTCGAACCGGCTCGGGCCGGCGGTCGAACTCGATGAGCTTCTTCACCGTAGCTTCAAGGTCAAAATCGAAATCGCCGATAGCTTCGTTCCAGCGAATTGCATAAAAAACTGAGCGACGGCCAGTTAATCCGGTCAACATCTTGTCAGAGAATGCCGTGCCAACACTTCCCGCTTTACGTGGATCATAGGTAAAGCAAAGATAGTTTACTTTCTGCTGATGATCGACCAGGCCCAGTGAGTCAAATATGTTTGAAACTATTTTTTGAATTCGTTTATAAGATCGATTATCAAGAACAATGGCACTTTTGCGACCACCGGTTCCTGAAGAGGTCAGTTCAATCTTTACCTGTTCTTCAGGAACGGAAATCAATCGAAATTCCTTGAAAATTGTTACCAGCAAAGGCGGAATATCTTCGGGAACAACTTTTTCCACTTTTTCCGAAAGTCCGGATTCGCGCATAAATGACTTAAAATCGGGACATTTACGCAAATGCCACTGCAAAGCCTCGCGCATCGCTTCTTCGAAAAGAAACCGGTTATGTTGATTATGAGTAAAAGCCTGGCCGCAGTCAAAAAGCTCGCCAGTCTTAACAAAAGGTTTTCCCTCAGCCAATACGCCACTCCTCGTCAAAATCAGGTTGGCATCTTACCAGAAGATCATACCAGCACTTCATGAAAGCGTCGAGAAATCTTCTATTGGTGTCTACAAGATGCATATCCATAAAATCCAGCTTTTCAAATGATCTTGAGAAAATAAAAAAATCTTCACGCAAGCCATCATCGCTCATTTTCATCAATGGAAAATAGGCACAGGGTAAAAACCGCGCATCGAGAGCCAGGCGCTGCATTTCTGGTTTAAAGGCATTTACCAGCATTTCGATATAACGCATTCCAGATTTTGCTGCCTCTTCACAAAACCACATCAAGGTTCGCCGCAGATCACTCCCGGAAAAACGGTATCCAACGATCACCCCGTTGCCATCAAGACTGTTAAAGTTGACGAAAATATCGGCACTGCCGTCTTTAGCGGTAAACAAAAGGTTGGGTTCGGTGAATGGGAAAAAGACCTTCAGCATCAGGTCTTTATCCTGGTAATGGTCGAACTTTTCGCGAATTTCCTGAAGATTCTCATGCAAAACAAATTCGATAGCCTTGCCCATTTTGCGGGGATCCTGCGGTTCAATATCAATAATCTCAGGCTCATCCTGCAAATTCAGTTCATCTTTAACAACTTTGAAGAAGTCGACTACTTCAGGAATCAATTTTGGTGAGGTTCTTCTAAATTCAAGACTTTGCTGACGAAAATAAATTTCAAGCCCGTGCGTTTCAAATGATTCGACCTTGCGCACATTGGGGAAAATACCCATCGGCAGAAAACCTAAATGTTCGAGAACTACTTGCGGAGCGAAGCTTACCGTTCGGGTAGTTGCATAAATCACATCGCAGGTTCTGGTCTTTTCGGTCAGCATTTTTAAACCATGCTTAACCATGGTGCGCATTACATCCTGACCGCGGAATTCGCCAAGAACTGCAGCGGCATAGGACTTTCCAATCTTGTTTACCGGGTCTATCGTAAAAATGACTGACCCGACGAGTCTTTCACCGATATGAGCCAGGGTCCAGAAATAGTTCGGGTCTTCAACTTTTTTGGCGATTATTTCAGGTTGCGCTACTTCGGGAAGGGTGTATTTGCCTTTGTAGACCTTTATGTAAAGATCAATGATTGCATCTATATCTTTTGCGGTCGCAGGCTGAAAAACGACCTCTCTTTTGTCCTGTAGGACCAGGCGCATGAGCCTTCCCCCTTTGCCGCAGCTTAAAAACTGACAATATACCTGCATGGTCAGTATACTCACAGAAATACGACAAGTCAAGACAGCCCCGCCGGACAAGATAAGACAAAACGGGCATTGGAATTGTCAGGTTTTTCCCAAAAAGAACCTCTAAGACGATTCTAATTTGGCGTCAATTATTCATTCATCAAGGTTTTCGACGAAACCTTCAATTTTCCACTCGCCCTCGATTTCAACATTGGTACTGAAATGGCGACCGGAGCTTTCTCTAATGGTTTCTTTATAACGTGCACGGCATGAGACCTTTTTTTTCTGAATCCCCCCACTCTTTTCCTGCCAATGCCCAATCGACTCTATTTCCAGCTCGCTTGAGCCAAGGGTTTTAACCTTCACTTCACACCAGGCAACCGCCCTTCCATACTGTATTTTAGAAGTTTTAAATTCCCAGGAGGGGCCTTTTTTGGCTATGATCTCGGTAATTCGCATCGGCTTTATAATTACCAGCGCTTCATGCAATCCTTGCTGAGTAATATTGATCAATTGAAGACGCCCGACATTTCTATGACTGTCATTTCCAGTATTTCGAGACATAAAAATGAGGGAAGAACCAAGAATGGTAGCGACGAGAATGAACCCCAGAACCATGGGAATTGCCATGCCTCTTGTGCTCATGGCAAATTCCAGACATGAACAGCAGAAAGAACCGAAACTTTGCGACTCGAAACGACAATTTCAACCAAGCCCGGAGAGAACCTTGAAAAAGCCATCATTTCAGCTTGTTCCAGCACAATTTTCTTGCTTCTATCTGCGAATCTGGTTCGCACAACCTGACCTTTGGAAAACTCATAGCCGATCTGGTTGCCCTCTTTATCGTAAAAAACCAGACTTTCAGAACGTGCGTCAGAAGAAGGCACAACTACCTCCCTGGCAGAGCGCAACTCTGAATCAAGATGAAGCAACAATCGCTCTATTTCTGCTGCAGCAGCTGCTTTCCCATCACTGCGCATAAAAGTCCGACGAACAAAAGAATACATAGAGCTGACCACGATTATCAGTCCAGAGAAAAGAACGACGCAGACCATTATCTCTGCGAGCGTAAAAGCCTTTTTGCCCTTGTTCATTAGCGATAACTCTCTTTTCTCACAAATTTCCAGGGCAAGACCTCGATGCTGCCGTTTAACTCAAGGTTTTGCTCTTTTCCTTCAGCATGCCAGCTCACCGTCACCTTAACCATCCGAACTCCGCGAGAGCCTGAAAAGTCGACAAGAATTTTGAAGGGACTCAATTCCTCGTATAATGGAGAGTCTTTATCAATAGGCTTATCTGGACCATGAACATTATTGAAGAATCTTGTATTTGAGCGATCGAAGAAAGAATATGAGCCAAACTTTACCGGCGTAACCTCAAAGCGCCAGGGATAAGAATCAGCGGCGCGAGGAAACCGGGTAACCTCGGCCCTGAGAGACTCAAGAACCGCATGCGCCATAAACTGGGCCTGAACGCGATGAACACTGGAACCGATGTTTCTCGACGCGAACGAAAACATGGCAATGATCGGACCAATAGTAAAAGCCAGGATCGTTGTAGCTACCAGAATTTCCACCAGAGTTATTCCGGCTGAATTCCGGCTCTTGATTTTCATCTAAAACACCTTCGTTGATTCAACTTGTTGCTATTTTCAAGCTCATTATAACATGAGGTTCAACTCATTTGCCCTATTTAATGGCCAGACCGGTCTAACAGGTTATATGTTGAACCAAAATCCTTATTTCATGTTATAAATACAGAAATGATTTTTTCTGGAATCAAGACTGAACCGAATTCTTTGCAAAAAGCCATTATCTGCGAGCATCGGAGAAAATAATGAAAAAACTTGGTGAAATTATTCTAAATTCTCAAGCCACAACCGAAATCGTCATGGGTAACACTGCCGTTGTCAGGGCGATGATTGAGGCAGGGACCAGGGTCGTAACCTCTTACCCTGGTTCGCCAACTCCTGAAATAGCTTCAACCATAGCTGAAATTCCACTGGAAAAGCGACCTTTCTATTTTGAATTTTCAACAAATGAAAAGGTCGCAACTGAGGTTGCCTATGGTGCGGCAGTTAATGGGCACCTTTCAACGGTTTTCTTCAAGAGCGTCGGTTTGAATGTTGCTGCCGACACCTTTGTTCAACTCAGCCTCATGCCAATGCCTGGTGGAATGGTGGTTATTCTTGGTGATGATCCGGGTGCCAATTCTTCACAGAATGAACAGGACAATCGACACATCGCCAGAATGGCTTACACGCCAATTCTTGAACCGGCCAACCCCGAAGAAGTTTATCATTTTTACCTGGAAGCTGCCCGAATTTCAAAAGAACTGCAAATGCCGGTAATTCTACGCCTAACGACGCATGTCTGCCATGCCAAGCAAAAAGTCAGCTTCAAAAGCTTTCAGCCAACCGACTATGATTTCAAATCAAAATTTGACGTCAAAAACGGTCCCTACATGCCATTGACTCGCCTCGTCTACCCGATGAAAAGACGCGCCATACAGAACCTTGGCAAGGTGGCTGCCATGAGCGAAATCTGTCAGCTTAACACCGAGATCGACAATAAAAGCCGGCGCGGCATAATAACCTTTGGCCTGCCGTATCTTTCTCTTCTCGATGCCCTGGTTGAAACCGCTGAAAAGCCGGACTTACTCAAGCTCGCATTCGTCTACCCACTGGCACGTCATCGAATCATCGAGTTTCTAAGTAAACATGAAGAGGTTTTCGTATTGGAAGAACTCGACGATCTGATAGAATCTGAAGTTAAACGAATCGCCTTTGAAGAAGGTATCAAGGTCAAGATTTTCGGCAAGCCTGACGCTGAAGCCTGGATCGGCGAATATTCTGCCGACAAAGTTGCAGCGCTGCTTAACCAGGTATGGCCAGGCATGATATCGGCTTCCCGCCATCAAACAAACAAAACCTGCGAGATTCCGGCGCGGCCGGCCCAGATGTGCCCTGGTTGTGGTCATCGCAGCGCCTTCTTTGCCGTAAAGCAGGCTCTTGCAGAGCATGACATCAAAGTTGCGGATATCGGCTGCCATACTCTCGGTTTCATGCCGCCTTACAACATGGGCGAACTGCTGATGTGCATGGGTGCCTCTACAGGTGTCGGTGCAGGACTCGCCCTTAAAAACCAGAATCGCAAAGTTCTTTGCTTTCTCGGCGACTCAACCTTTTTTCATGCCGGTTTACCAGGTATTGTCAATGCAGTTTTCAACAAGCACAATATAACCCTGGTTGTCATGGAAAATGGCACTACCGCCATGACGGGGCATCAGGATCACGCAGCCAGCGGCCGCAACTTCAACGAGATTACTGAAAAGATTCCCGTTCGCCAGGTTCTTGAAGGCCTGGGAGTTAAACATATTTTTGAAGTAGATACCTACCAGCAGGCTAAGTTGACCGACATGGTAAAACAGGCACTTGAAATAAATGAATTCAGCGTTGTAATCGCCCGGCACCCCTGTATGCTGAAGCTTACCCGCGAACAGAGGCGCAAGTCTGGCTATAAGGCGAGAAAAGTCTCGATCGACCAGCAAAAATGTGACAAAAAACATGTCTGTGTCGAAAAGTTTGCCTGCCCAACCTTCATTCTCAATGAAGATGGCAGCATTGACGTCAACCCCGACCTGTGCATCGGCGATGGCTCATGTCTGCAAACCTGCCCGAGCAAGGCGATCAATCGCCCCGAAAGTGCCGATAAGGCCGAAAAAACAGGAGATTAAACGATGAAAAATTTCAATATTTATCTTTGCGGTGTCGGTGGACAGGGAATTGGCCTGATAAGTGAAATAATGCTGCGGGCAGCCGATCGGGCTGGAATGAATGCTATCGGCGTCGACACCCACGGACTGGCCCAACGTGGCGGCATTGTTGCTTCGCAAATCCGCATAGGCAAACAGGTTCATTCTCCCCTGGTCGTTCCCAAAACTGCAGATTTGGTGGTTTCCCTCGAAAGAACCGAGGCAATCCGCGGTGCATCCGAGTATTTAAAACCTGATGGAACCCTGATATATTTCGATGCCCGCTGGCAGCCGCTACCTGTGCGACTGGGCAAGGCCAAAGAGATTACTGCCGAAAATGTTAAGGAATTTTGTGAAAATAATTCTTTCAAACTGATTCGAATTTCTTCAGAAGATTTACCTGATCCGCGAATGCAAAATATTGCACTACTGGCTGGAATTTGCCGAAATGCCCTGGTCTCAGGAGTTGAAGCCAGGCATTATGAAGAAGCGATGAATGACCTGATGTCAGGTGTCATGCTCGAAAACAACCTAAAACTGTTTCGAACCGCCATTGCCGGCTAATTTTTCCAGTGTAGTTCAAATTCGATGATTTGAAACCTGCTATTAAGTGTCTACAAATATCACAAAAGGAATGAATATGCGTTTGCCTTCAATTACATTTTTGATTTTTTTATTTTTGATTTTTCTGGCACATCATGCCTGCTTTGCTCAGACAGATCTCAATTCCAGTAACAAGAACCCAGTCACGATCGCAATTGATCCGGGGCACCCTTCTGAAACCAGTCGAGGCTGTGCTCACCATGGCCTCACTGAACTGCAAATTGTCTGGAACGTCGCTCTGAAGCTTGAAAGACTCATAAAAACCGATCCTTCCCTAAAAAGTATAAAAACAAAAAACGAAGTTGATCAGACGGTAACTAACCGCCGCCGGGCTGAAATCGCCAATGAAGCTAAAGCCGCACTTATGGTCAGACTTCACTGTGATTCAGGCAAAGGCACAGGCTGCACAGTCTATTACCCTGACCAGCAGGGAACGACTCAAGGAGTGACCGGACCATCTCTGGAGGTCATTGCCGCAAGTGCTATCGCCGCAGAATACATGCAGCAGGGCCTGGCCGAAACTCTGGGCAATAAACTTATGCTTAATCCGATCAAAACCGATTCAGTTACTTATGTTGGCTCAAAACAGGGTGCACTGACAGGGTCGATTTTTTCAGAGGTTCCAGCTCTGGTGGTTGAAATGGTTTACCTCAACAATGCCAGTGATGCGGCATTTATCGGCGATGCTGCCAATCAGGAGCTAATTGCCCATGGTATATACAAAGGCATCAGAAAGTTTATCGACCGCAAAAAATAGAAGCAAGCTCAGACAAAGCTGGATAATTCCATCAGCCTGATGTATTGTGTCACAAAATGACACAATACACACAACACAAAACAGAATCAACTCCCCAAAACGGCTCTGGGCACGTATTAACTATAGCCTTCGGGCATATGGCCCATGACACCTACTCGGCATTTCTCGGGCCGATGCTGCCTTTTCTCATCGAAAAGCTGGGGCTGAGTCTTGCAGCTGCAGGTTTGCTCGATGTTATACGTCGCATTCCCTCGATGTTAACGCCTTTGATCGGCTTTCTTGCCGATCGCATGAATTTCAAGCTCATTGTCATTTCAACACCTGCAGTTACTGCGCTCAGCATGAGCCTGCTCGGTATTGCTACCAACTATTTCAGCCTTGCTTTGCTAATTTTTATTGCCGGAATCAGCGCGGCCTTGTTTCACATTCCATCGCCAGTCATCATCAAAAAGGTTGCTCCGAAAAGGATTGCCAGCGGCATGGGCTACTATATGTTTGGCGGCGAACTTGCGCGAACGCTAGGTCCGTTATTCATAACCGCGGCAATTGCTGAATGGGGCCTGGATGGATCCCTCAAAACACTTCCACCCGGTTTGATTGCCTCAGCAATTTTATTCTACAAACTCAAGGATTTGCGGCTCGATCCACCAGTCAGAAAAAAACAGGATTCCGTTTTCGGCAATTCATCCAAAAAGGCTTTATTCTCCTTTTTCATGGGCATTGCCGGCTTTCTATTGTTCCAGGCCGGCCTTAAAGCAGCAATGACAGTTTTTTTAACAACTTTTTTACTTCAAAAAGGCTCATCGATCTGGTTTGCCGGGATTGCCCTCTCAGTTCTGCAACTAGCGGGAGCTGTCAGCACCATATTTACAGGCCATCTTGCCGAAAGATTCGGTTGTCGAAAAATTCTGCTGATGGCTGCTACCATGACACCGTTGTCAGCATATCTATTTTTGCAATTTCAAGAATTTCAAATCGCCACTTTAATTATTCTTGGCACATTTCTGTTTATGCCGGGACCAGTTATTCTTACCCTGGTGCAGAAAGTTGA
Organism: uncultured bacterium; assembly: GCA_964596185.1. GTDB lineage: Bacteria > Muiribacteriota > Ozemobacteria > Ozemobacterales > Ozemobacteraceae > DYKG01. Next base: position 77,425 of record CAZQUE010000011.1, read on the forward strand.
ATCCGATCGACCGGCATTCGTAAATAGCCTATACATGACAACAACTTTCACAATAAGTGCCATCATGACCTATGTGGTTGGTTACGCCGGAGACATTAACGGTTTGGCGGCAACCATGAAATTGTTCACCGGCATATCTTTTCTATCATTGCCAATAGCTTTTCTAATGAAATCAAACTCAGCCAGTGGCTAATTTTTTGAAACTCTGTATTTCTGAAATTACAGCATTGAAAAATGGCCTTAAAATGTCGTAAATATTTTTAGCACTTTGTTTATTAACCAATCTGGAAGAAAAAGAATGCAAAGAATCAAGGCAAAAGTTTCAACTCTGTTTTTTTTAACCTTTTTGATGTCAGTTATTGTCAGCGCCGAAGATTTGACGAATATTGGCGAAATCATTGCCGAATCTCATATAAAAGCCAATCTGGTCGAACAAACAGATTTTGAACGAGTTTTAACCAGAGATCTTGAAAGTTATTTCAGCGAAATATTTGAAACTCCGGTTACAGTTGAATTTGAAATGCTGCGCAACATACCAACCCAAAGCGGGGTATCACTGCCCAAATTTTATCTCTGGGTTATTTTGAAAAATGGTCAAACGACATTCGAAAAAGGCGCAGTAAGGGTTGCCTCAATTAACCGAAAATTCTTTGAAATTACTGATTTCTTGAGTATCGATGAGATAAGACTCAATCCTGACAAGATTTCCATGATTTTTCCAGGTCCTGTTTGCGAAAAGATCCTGTCAAAAGTTTGCAATTAAATTATTTTGTTAATAACGGATTTTGGGTTAATTTTAACTTATAGATAAAATCCGGGCATTTGAAGGCAAACATGAAATTCATAACGACGGTTACGAGCCGATGGAATGCAGGCTGGGTCGCCTTTGGAGTCTGGCTGGGCAAAATTTTTACCAGAAAGATTTATCTCTATCTGGCGATTTTTTTTACCCTTTTCTCGATTATGGACGCAGCTTTTCTGCATTACACCGAAAAGATGCGATTGAGCGCGTTTGATGCAATTCTTCATTATCGAATAGTCCAGCCGAAACCAGCCCCAGATATTGTAATTATCGACATAAACGAGGCAAGCCTGGCAAAAATGGGTCCTGAATTCGGTCGATGGCCATGGCCGAGACAGGTTTTTGGAGAGTTCGTCGAAAAGTTAAAGCAGCAGCAACCAAAAGCGATAGTCTTTGACATTCTTTTCAGCGACGCTGATGTATACAACGAAGATAGCGACATTTATTTCAATGATGTTATAGCCCAGAGCGACAACACTTTTTTTCCAATGCTGCGTCTGCCAAGCTCAAATGACAAATTGAGCAAGCTCAAGGCCTCGATGATTCCCGGAGCCAAAAAGGCCATCGAAGAAGCAGATAAAGACGCAACAGTGGCGATGGTCCTCCCCCATTTTCCAGCTGCAATTGAAAGTAAAAGACTCGGCATGCACAACATCATTCCTGATGAAGACGGTATTGCCAGACACTACCCTTTATATCTCGATGAATACGGCTGGAAACTGCCATCGCTGCCTGCCAGAATCGCCGAAGTTCTTAAATGGCCTGTTCCCAATGAAAAGGACATTCTCCTAAACTGGCGTGGCAAGCCATTTTGCTATCGTTATGAAAGCTTCGCCGAAGTTTTTTTCGACCTTACAAGCAAGAATAAAAGCCGACCAGCCAACGAATTCAAAGACAAGATTCTGATCATTGGCTCTACCGCTCCAAGTCTTTTTGATATAAAACCAACCCCGATGAGCCAGATCCACCAGGGTGTCGAAATCCTTGCAACCGCTATAGACAACCTGAAAAGCAGTGATTATCTGCGTTTTCCTGATGCTCGAGTGCCTTATATGCTACTGGCAATATTTATCGTCTGGGTTACAGCTATTGGTTTTTACCGAGCCATGAATCCAATATTGCTCGATCAATGGTTTGGATTGTCGCAGTTTTTTCTGGTTGCCGTTTCATATACGAGCATAAACCTTAGTAATGTTTACATTAATCTGACCGGACCAATTTCAGTTGCTCTGGCATTCTACAGCATAGCCCGCACTTATGAGTCTCTGACCAGAAAATGCCTTGAACAAAGCATGGTAAGAGTCTCGATGGGCCTGAACGGCGAACGACAGGCGACACTGCTTCTCATACGTCTTGATACTCATGGAATAAGCGAAGCTGGCTGGGAGCGCCTTCGTGTTTCATTGCTGAATGCAGGCAAAGAAAAGAAAAGCATTGAATTAATCAGTATCGATCACAAAGGAATGTGGTCCCTGTTTGAAAAAACTTTCGCCGTGTGCTGGATCGCCCCAATCGAAGACACCGAAGCAAAAGAAAGATTCAGTAAGGATGCAGACGAAATAATCGCTGTGCTGCCAGAAATGATGCTGAAAGTCTTACCGGAAACTAAAGGCATTGCCACCTGGCATTATCATCATGGTAGAATCACATGCGGGGAAAACGCAGAAGAAAGCTGGCGATTGCTGCTGGCAGAAACGCTTCTGCACTGGCAAATTTCAAGATCAGGAAAAGAATAATATGAACAAGATGCTCAGAACCTTATATGTGCTGTCAATACTGCTTTTAGGCTTCTCAATTCTTGCGGCCGAAAAAAAAGATTCAAACCTCAGGCCAGGAACCGCCCTAAAAAATGATTCAATTAGAGCTGAGCCTTTTACAGATGCCAGAGAAATCGCAATGATCGAAAAGGGCAAGCCGGTAATGATTCTGGATCGCAAAGGCGGATGGTATAAAATCAGTAGCGCGAAAGGAAAAGGCTGGGTGCGCATGTTGAGCATACGAACCAGCAAAGATGCCAGTCGGCGAATTTCCCACAAAGGAATTCTTGAACTTGCCTCAGGCAGAACAGGAACTGGCACAGTAATTCTAACCACCGGCATCAGGGGTCTCGACGAAGAGTCTCTCCAGACCGCCAGATTCAACGCACAGCAGTTATCAAAACTTGAGTCGTTCATAGTCAACCGGATTCAGGCCCGGCAATTTGCAGCAGCCGGCAAGCTGCGCACAAGAACAATTCCCTACCTGAAAGAAGGTAAATCGAAATGAAAAGATTGCTATTGTTGATTGCCGTAATAATTATGTCTGGCTCATTCACCCCTTCTTTCGCGGCAGACATAGATAAATTGCTCAAGGATTTCATCAGGGAAAGGCTTCCTGATAAAGATCAGCTCATCGCTTCAACCACTTCAGAGCTCAGACAGAGGCTGATTAACAATTTGAAGCAAAAGTACCCGAATCACGACAAAGCCGTTGATACGGTTCTAAAAGAAGTTTCAATCGAAGAAGAAGTCGCTATTGGTCGCCAGATTACCGGCAATCTGCTTGGTGCAGTTCCTCTGGTTGATGACCCGGAATTACAAAAATATGTGAATAAAGTTGGCAGGTGGGTTGCAGAACAAAGCGAGCGCCCAAATTTAAACTGGCATTTCGGCGTAATCGATTCTGATGATCTGAACGCATTTGCCGCGCCAGGTGGCTACATACTGGTTACAAGGGGTCTTTATGAATTGCTTGACAGCGAAGCTGAGCTTGCCGGAGTTCTCGCCCATGAAATAGGTCACGTAATCAGCAAACATCACTTGAGGGTTCTGCAAAAAAGCCAGATTGTCGATCTCGGCAAACAGATAATTTCTCAAAAGATAAGCAGCAACCAGATAGTTCAGAATCTTATCGGCAAAGGCGCTGAAATAGTAGCCCGCGCTCTCGACAAAAAAGCTGAGTTCGAAGCAGATCGTATAGCCGTAGTTTTGACCGCCCGGGCTGGTTATGATTCTCACGGACTGCCTGAAGTTCTTCATCTGATTGGACACTGTTCTGATGACGATGATCGGGTTGCGCTGCTGTTCAAAACCCACCCTCATCCTGATGCGCGACTTGAAAAACTTGATGCCGCAATGGGAACCAGGTTCGATGCTGACTCTGGGCAAACCCTTGAAAAGCGTTTCTATAAGTTAAAACCCAGAACACCCAAAAAGTGAAGCGATTCCATAGCTTTCAAAAACTGCCTATTCTTCGCAGATTTCTTTAGCAGTAAAGATGGGGTCTGGGCATACGGTATCTGAACCCAGACCAACCTCTTGAATCAAGCTTTTCCGGAAAGCGTTTTCATCTGGTTACAGTTTTTGGTGATCTGTCTTTGCAGATCGCGAGCCAGTAGCTGCGCCATTTCAATTTGCTGCAGGGTCATGCTTTCAGCCAGGTCGTCTCGACACCTGACCGCTGAAATTTCGCCGATGGCAAAACCTTTAGCAGCAGCAAGATTGAACCAGGCGTGGGCCTGAATTGCGTCCTGGCTGACGCCAAGTCCTTTTGCAAAAAAACTGCCAAGCAGCAGTTGCGAGTTTAAATCACCGTATTCAGCCGCATTTTTATAAAATTTTGCTGCAGTTCGGTAATCCTGTTCAACCCCGTCACCTTTGGCGTAAAGTTTTCCCAAAAGCTGCCAGGCTTCAACGCAACCCTTCTCTGCTGCCAACTGCAGCAATCTTGCCGCTTCAACGCTATTTTTCTCGATTCCTACACCGTTGATAAGCATTTTGGCATAATGTAGCTGCGCTGCCAGATTTCCCTGAGCGGCAGCCTGTCGATAGCGCATAGCAGCTTCCTGAAGGTCTGCCTCGACACCATTCCCCTTTTCAAGTATCTGGGCCAAAGCGAACTGCGCCTTTTCTTCACCATTGTCAGCCGCCATGCGATACCATTCGACCGCTTCCTTAAGATTTTTTTCAATGCCTTTGCCATGAAAACAGGCATTTGCCATCTTGAGCTGAGCGTTGGCGTTTCCATGCAAAGCTGCCCGGCGAAACCAGGTAAATGCCTCGCGATAATCCTGAATGACTCCCTCGCCAGCGTAATACATCTGACCGATGTTGAACTGCGCAACGACATCGCCCTGATCTGCCGCCCTTCGATACCATTTCAGCGCTGACTCAAAATCCTGTTTGCCGCCACCGATGCCCTTTGCGTAGATCGCGCCAAGCAAAGTCTGCGCAAGAGCGTCGCCTGATTCAGCCAGTTCCTGGAGTTTTTCAACTTCTACAGCATTACTGCCCATACAAAGTTCCTCTCTAAATTCCTTTTCTTAAGTTTAGCATATCCAGAAAAATTCGTCAGCGAGGTTTAAAAATTTACAGGTTTGCGCTATTCTAAGAGATTGGCATCATTTATTGCATTTTCTGGAGTTCACCGACACATGCCTCTCAAAGAAGCCGTCATACCAATTAAATTGGCCTTCAAGGCCAACATCAAACCAGGCATCATTCTCTGGCTATTCATGCTGATCTTTTTTGCGGCATATCTGATGAACCCTGCGTTCAATGCCGGACTTGGCCGGGTTTCAGCTATTAAAATTTCTGTCGGCTACCCTTTCTCCTTCGCGGTTTATGTGCTGTCGGCAGCATTGTTGCCAGAAATTCTCATGATTATTTTTTTTCAGAAAGGTCGAATTGCGGTCAAAAACCTATACAATTTTGCTTTTGTTGGCCTTCTCTTTGGCATGATCGGAATATTGACCGATATTTTTTACAGCTATCAGGCCTTGTGGTTTGGCGAAGCTGGCGGGCTAAAGAGTCTTGTGCTAAAAGCTCTGGTTGACCAGGGACTATACAGCCCGGTGGCTAATTTTCTTCTGGTTTCGATCTTCTTTCTACGCGAAAACGGCCTGAAAAAAGAAGCTGTCGCCAGCATTTTGACCCTGCAATTCTTGCTTGCAAAAGTCCTGCCGGTGGTAGTTGCAGGCTGGTGTGTCTGGATACCAGGAGTCATCCTGGTTTATTCAATGCCTACAGCTCTGCAGTTGCCGGTAGCTTCACTGATTCTATGTTTCTGGGTTTTAATTTTCACTTTCGTTGCGGGTTCCAAGGCTGATCCCACGCCAGCCGAAGCTTAAAAAACATCATTTCCATTCAGCCATTTTTTGTCGCCTTATTGATTTGCTGCACTGATTCAATAAAGTTGCCCAACAGCAAAGTTACTTCTGAGCAGCATTTTGTTATGTTTTGATTGCCTTCTGCCAAAAATTTCTGACCATAAAAAATAAAAAAATTGCCCCCTTGTACCTTGCAAAGGCTTGTGCTATTCTGTGCAGGTCCCAAAGCCAACCCCTCATGGAGAGCCACTTTTGCTTATCGCCGAAATAATTGAGCAATTCGTCGCTTATCTCGCGAAAGAGAGAAATCTCTCTGAACAGACGGTCAGAGCGTATAAAGCCGACCTTGATAATTTCTGCGGCTGGCTCGATGAAAAACTAGGCATTACCGAAGCGAATGGCTTCGCCGAGCTTACTCTGCAACAAATCAGGGCTTACTGGGCCTTCAGACGAAGCAACGGACTTTCTCAGGCAAGCATGCGCCGCGGCCAGTCGGCTCTTCGCACACTAATAAAGTTTGCCAGGCGCCGGTCACTGATCGAACGTGATCCGGCTAAAGGCATGGATTCTCCTCGCAGACAACGGCCACTTCCAAAAGCGCTATCCTACGAAGACGTCAATATGATGATGAACGTGCCGCCCGCCGACACATTCCTTGGCAAAAGAGATCGGGCCATTCTAGAATTGCTTTACGGTAGTGGTCTACGCATCTCAGAATTGACAGATCTAACCATCAGCCAGATCGATTTTGCAAACCAGCAGGCTAGAGTTTGCGGCAAAGGCAACAAAGAACGTATCGTGCCACTGACTCCTGCTTCATGCAAGGCTTTGTTAACTTATCTCGACAGCCGCAAAGCCCGATTTTCCGGAGTAGAAAACGAACAAAACGTTTTTCTCAACCGCTTCGGCAAAGCGATTACCCCTCGAAGCGTAGCCCGCATGATCGACAAATATTCCCGAGAACTGGCAATCATGATGAATGTAACTCCGCATCAGTTCCGGCATAGTTTTGCTACACATTTGCTCAACAACGGCGCTGACATCAGAGCTGTCCAGGAAATGCTTGGTCACGAAAGTCTTGCGACCACCCAGATTTATACCCGCATCAGCAAAGAAAAACTGCTGAGCACCTACAAGAATACCCATCCGAGAGCCGGAGGTAAAATATGAGTTTTAAAGGAACAACGATAATTGCCGTTCAAAAAGACGGCACCCTGGCCTTTGCCGGTGACGGTCAGGTCACTTTTGGCGACCAGGTAATCAAGGCCAAAGCCAAAAAAATCAGACATTTTGCAAACTTCAAAATTATCGGGGGATTTGCCGGCCATACCGCCGATGCCTTCACCCTTTTCGAACGTTTTGAAAGCAAACTCGAAGCATCTTCAGGTAATCTTACCAAGGCAGCAGTGGAGCTGGCCAAAGATTGGCGCATGGACAAAGCATTGCGGCGACTAGAGGCCATGCTTCTGGTGGGCAACACCGAAAAAATGCTGATGATTTCAGGTCAGGGCGATGTCATGGAACCGGATTCCCAGGTAATGGCTATCGGTTCAGGAGCATCAGTAGCCATTGCCGCTGCCAAAGCCATGCTGCGCCACACCAATCTGAACGCTGAAGAAATTGCCAACGAAGCGATGAAGATTGCCGCCGAGCAATGCATCTACACAAATGACCAGATCACAGTCGAGACTTTACCATGAGCGAATCGGCATTGAATCGACCAGAATTGACACCGCAGGAAATTGTGGCTGCTCTAAACCGCTATGTGGTTGGTCAGCAAAAAGCCAAACGCGCCGTTGCTATTGCCTTGCGCAACCGCTATCGCCGCCGCCAGCTCACCGATGAGCTGCGCGAGGATATTCGTCCAAAAAACCTTTTGCTGATTGGTCCTACCGGGGTTGGCAAGACTGAAATTGCCCGCAGACTTTCAACCATTGCCAATGTTCCCTTTATAAAAGTTGAAGCGACCAAGTTTACCGAAGTCGGCTACGTTGGACGCGATGTCGATTCGATGGTACGAGATCTCGTTGAAGTTAGTCTGGGCCTTGTCCGTTCACAAAAAATGAGCCAGTTTGAAGGCAAAGCTCGTGAAAAAGCAGAGAAAAGAGTGCTTGATTACCTTATTCCAGAAGAAAGACGATATCACCCATTAAGTGGTTTCGAAAAAGACTCAGATGAAAGTAGAAATGTGTCGATACATAGTGAAGAGACCAATTCTACGCCATCGACGCGAGAAAAGTTTCTGGAAATGCTCAGGACGGGCAAATTAAATGAAAGGGAGGTAGAAATCGAAGTGACCGAAACCAGCACACCGGTTGTCGAAGTGATATCCTCCCAATCCGGCTTTGAGGAAATGGGCTTCAACCTTGGCAATTTGCAGAATATGCTCGGCAATATGTTTCCCAGCCGACACAAACGCAAAAAGGTCAAAGTTAAAGACGCCCTCGAAATCCTTTTCCAGGAAGAAATCGCAGGAATGATGGACCAGGAAGATCTGCAGAAAGAAGCGATCGATCTTGCCCAGGAAAATGGCATTATTTTCCTCGATGAAATCGACAAAATCGCTTCGGCTTATGTTGGCAAGTCTGGCCCCGACGTATCGAGGGAAGGAGTGCAGCGCGACCTGCTGCCCCTCGTTGAAGGCACAACCGTAATGACAAAATACGGCATGGTCAAAACCGATCATATCATGTTCTTTGCCGCTGGTGCCTTCAATGTCAGCAAACCATCCGATCTCATCCCTGAACTTCAGGGGCGTTTTCCGGTGCGAGTCGAGTTCGAAAAACTGGGTGAAGCTGATTTTGAAAAAATTCTGACCGAACCCCAGAATGCGCTGACCAGACAGTATCAGGCACTGCTCAAAGTCGACAACGTTGATGTCGAATTCACCGCCGGTGCCGTGGCCAAAATTGCCAGATACGCTGCCGAAGCCAACGACTCCCAGGAAAACATCGGAGCCCGCCGTCTGCACACCATCATGGAACATCTTATGGACGAAATCGCTTACGAAGCTCCGGCAAACTTCTCCGGCAGCTATATCATCAGTGAAGAAACCGTAGAGAAAGCAATTGGTCCTCTGATGAAAGATCGCGATCTGGCGCGGTTTATCCTTTAAGGCACAAGGCATACACGGAGGCAAGCAAATGTTTGAAAGATTAACCGGAACATCGACGTTAAATCTACTGGGCAAGGGACTCGAAGTATCTTCGCTTCGGCACAAGATTATTTCGAATAACATCGCCAACGTCAACACCCCGAAATTCAAAAGACAGATTGTAACCTTCGAAGACCAGATGGCCAAAGTATTCGATGGCAAGATCGACATTGTCGGTCGCCGCGAAGACGATCGCCATATTCCAATCGGCGAGATCAGCTATATGGAAGTCGACCCGGTAACCCAAACCGACCGCATTCACGTTATGCGTAACGACAAGAACAACGTCGATATCGATGTCGAAATGAGCGACCTGGCCAAGAACACCATGAAATACCAGATAATGGCAACCCGGCTTGCCGGCATGTTTTCACAGCTTAACGACGTCATCACCAGAGGAGGTAGAGCCTGATGGGCATGTTCAGAGCGATTGACACTTCCGCTTCCGGCCTGACCGCAGAACGCCTGCGCATGGATGTTATTTCCAACAACATCGCCAACGTCAACACCACGCGCACCGAAAACGGCGACCCCTTTCGCCGGAAACTGGTTATCTTTCAAGCGCGCAATCCGCGCGGCAGCCTGCCGTTCATGGATCGCCTGCAGCCACAACTGCCTGGCAAAGGCGTTCGCGTGCAGTCAATCATGGATGATATGGCTCCATTCAAAATGGAATACGACCCAAACCATCCTGATGCCGACAGCGAAGGCTATGTGCGCCGTCCCAACATCAACATCGTGCACGAAATGGTGGACATGATTACCGCAACCCGTGCCTACGAAGCCAATGTAACCAGCATTAACTCAGCGAAAGATATGATTAATGCCGCATTGAATATAGGAAGCAAATAAGGATAAGTCATGAGAATACTTGAAAGAAACCCTTTCAACGAGTTGCGCACCAAGCCCGAACAGGCGCGCACCAATGCCAAAGAACAATGGCGCATGTTTCTCGACCAGTTTCAAACTGCCGTCGATGAAGTCGACCAGCTTGGCAAAACCTCGGAAAAATTGACGCAGGATGCGGTTCTTGGTCGTGTAGAAAACCTACACGATGTCATGATCGCTGCAGAAAAGGCAAAAACTGCGATGAACCTGACTCTTGAAGTAAGGGGGAAAGCTCTGGAAGCATACAAAGAAATAATGCGAATGAATTTCTAATAAAGTCTTTACAGATTCAATTCTGCGTACTATAAATAACTTATAAAAAATTCCCGCCCGCTAAAAACAAAAAACAAACAAATTAAGGGCACGGAATCAGGAGTAGGGAGTAGCTAACAATGACTGAATTCCTCAGGCAACTCTGGGAACCAATAGCCAGAATGCCCCGGAGCCAGCAGATTGGCCTGGCGGTAATAGTTGGACTGGTTGTTATCGGTATAGTAACCGCCTCGATGTGGGGCACAACGAAAGAATTTATTCCGCTCTTTGAAGAAAAACTCAAGCTCGAAGATGCCGGCAAGGTTGTTGCCAAGCTTCAAGAGCTCGGAGTTGAATATAAACTTGGTGCAGACAGCACTGATGTCAGGGTGCCGCTGGTAGACAAGTCATACATTCTGCTACAGCTTGCCCAGGAAAAAAGTCTGCCTTTGGCAAAGCCTGGCTGGGCCAAACTTATTGACGAACGCTCGATGTTCGATGGCACTACCCAGCAGGAATTCGACCTGAACTTTGTCAGAGGCCTTCAGGCAGAGCTTGAAGAAACCCTGGTGCGAATGGGTCCGATCGAAGAAGCTAACGTCAACATCGTTAAACCCAAAAAAGAAGTGTTCAAGGAAGACCAGAAAGAACCATCAGCAGCAGTTCTGCTTAAACTCAAACCCGGCCAGGAAATTACCCAGGATCAGGTTAGAGCGATAAGAGACTGGGTATGTTCGGCGGTTGAAGGCCTAAGCCCAGAAAACATCAGGATTTCTGACACCGAAGCCCGCGACCTGACCCGCATCATTGAAGATGAAGAGGCGATGAGCCTCGACAAAATCAAAACAGCACAGGTCAAGCATACCCGAGCCCAGGAAAAAGTTCTGCGCAAAGAATTGCAAAGCCAGCTTGAGCAAATGTTCGGTTTCGGTAATGCCATCGTCAGAGTCAGGCTCGATATGGACTTCGATCAGAAAGAAGCCGTCAGTGACGTCGTGATTCCGCCCATCGAGGGTAGTAACACCGGTATCGTCATTTCGCGCAAGAATGAAGAAGAACATTACCAGGGCCGAGATCTGATCGAAGACGGTGAACCTGGGGTAAACTCGAATCTGCCTCCCGGTGCCCCGGCCTACCCCGGCACCGAGAACAATACCTGGAACAAGTATGACCGCACCGGTAACATTGAAAATTTCGAAGTTACCAGATCGAAAGAAAAGTATGTAAAAAGTCAGGGCACCATCAAACGTTTAACCGTGTCTGTGGTTCTAAATACCGACCCGGAAATGGTTAAAGACATCGAAGCCAACATCACTGAAATTGCAAAAAATACGGTTGGTTTCGACAAGGCCAGAGGCGACAAACTCGCTTTGATGGCCATGCCCTTCAAGAACGAAGAAGTTGAACGCGCCAGAGCGGCCTTTGCTCTGAAGAAGCAGCAGGAGAAACAGATGTTCATGATCGTTGTAGGCCTGTTAATGGCCTTCCCAGTATTCCTGGGACTCATCTATATCTTTGTCCGGGTTTCAAGAGCCAGAGCACTTGCCCGCGAGCAGGCACGTCTGCAGGAAGCTGCCGCCGAAGCCGAAGCGCTTAAAGCAGCCCGCGAGCAGCAGATGCATCGCCAGACCGAGCAGCAATGGCGCGACTGGGAACGCCGATTCAAGGACATCAAAAACTTCTTCCCCGAAATTACAGATCTTGCCGAAAAGAAGAAAAAAGTTCAGGACCTGCGCCTGGCAGCCTATCAATATGCCATGGACAATGACTCTCTGCCGGCTGACTTTGAAGAAATGACCCCGGAAGAACAGTTCATTTATCGTGAAGCTTTCCAGAAAAAGAAAGACGGCACCCTTGCCGACGGCCTCGAAAGACTTCAGGCGATTATTACCGAACGCGACCGCGCCAGAGAAGAAGAGCTCGAAAAACTGCAAGAACAGGCAAAAGCCCGCGAATTGCTCGAAGAAAGAGTTCGTCAGCTCGTCGAAACCAAGCCCGAAGACGCAGTTTCGGTTTTGCGCCTGTGGCTGAGCGACTAGGCAGGGAGAAGAAACTGTGGCCAAAAACGAAGAACTTCCCCCAATCAATCTTGACGACCTTCCGCCTCTCGATATTTCCGGCCGGGCCAAAGCAGCTATTCTGCTGATCTTTCTCGGTCCGGAAACCAGCGGAGTCGTTCTGCAGTCTCTTTCTGACGCAGAAATAGAGATTCTTACCATCGAAATCGCCAAGCACCGTAAAATTTCTACCGAAGAAAAACTTTCTGTGCTGTTCGAATTCGAGCAACTGATGATGGCCCGCAGATTCTATGCCGAAGGCGGCCTTGAATATGCCAAACACCTGCTTGAAAAAACCATTGGACCGGGCAAAGCCCTTGAAATTCTTGCCCGAATGGGCACTTCGCTGCAGGTACAGCCTTTCGAAGCAGCGCGAACCGCTGACCCAACCCAACTGGCCACCTTGATTCAAAACGAGCATCCACAGACGGTTGCTCTAATTCTCGCTTATCTTCAGCCTGAAAAATCTGCGGTTATTCTGCAGTCGATGACCCCCGACACCCAGGTTGAAATCGCCAAGCGTCTGGCCCTCATGGATCGCACCAGCCCTGAAATTACCCGCGAAGTTGAAAACTACCTTGAAGAACGCCTATCGTCGATCATCGGTCAGGATTTCACCAGCGTCGGCGGTATCGATTCTCTTATCGGCGTGTTGAACGCCGTCGAACGTGCAACCGAGAAGAACATCATCGAAACAATGGAAGTTCAGGAGCCAAGCCTGGCCGAAGAAGTCAAAAAGCGTTTGTTCGTTTTCGAAGATGTGGTTCTCATCGACG
>CAZQUE010000012.1:0-47726 GCA_964596185.1 uncultured bacterium
ACTTGGTTTTTGATGACATAATTTACAAACCTACCATGAGCAAATCAGCCAAGTCAATGCACAAACAAGGTTTTGTTATTATTCTGTGCATTTTTTGTCTCCTGGCTTTTTGCATTTTTTAGATGAAAGGTGGCGGAAACTGTGGATCCGTCGTCGAAAATCGATGATTTTCGTTCGAACGGCCTTGACAGATTCCGCCACCAGTATTGTTTTACCACTGATTAAAGTTATCACTGTGTCCGGCGTAGCTTCAATCTGCTCAATCAGATCTGAATTGAGCATGAACTCTTTGCCGTTCAATCTGGAAAGTTTAATCATAGGCTTTCAGTTACCCTTTTATTACCGTTTGAGATTGACGACTTCCTGAAGAATTTCGTCTGAAGTTGTAATGACTCTGGAGTTCGCCTGAAAGGCTCTCTGAGTGATAATCATGTTGGTGAATTCTTCAGAAATATCGACGTTACTCATTTCAAGCGAAGCGGGCACGATAATACCGCGGTCCATCATCCCCGCTTTTCCGACGATTGGTTGACCTGAGTTCGGCGAGAATTCATAAAGGTTTTTACCGAGTTTTTCAAGTCCGCCCGGGTTGTTGAAGGTTGTCAGAGCTATCTGACCAATAGGTTGTTTCTGACCATTGGAGTAAACTCCACGGATGATACCATCTTCTTCGAAATAGATTTGTTCGAGAAGACCCATTTCATAGCCGTCCTGATACTCTGCTTTGGTTGTGAAGTTAGAATCAAACTGGGTTATCAGTTCTGCGTCAAGCTTGATAGAGAGCGGATTACTTCCTTCTGGTTGCAGCTTGACTTCTGGGATGAAAGATCTGCCTAGATCAATCTTGCCGTTTTCAAAGAAATACAGATTCCCTTCGCGATTGGTTAACAGAGCATCATTTGCCCTTTCCAGGTCGTCTTCGGTTGGTGCTTCGGGATCGGCGACATTGTTAGCCGGGTCGCGCAGCCAGGAAACGATTTCTGGATCATCATCCGAGTAGCGGATTTTGTAACTCCATTCCATCGTTTCGCTGTTGGTGTGTTCCCATTCGGTTACCAGAGCATGTTTCGCCCCGAGCGAGTCAAAGCAGATAATGTTGGTTGAGTGCTTGGCTCCTTCGTTTACCGCTCCAGTAATGTCGAATGTTTCACCATTGACTGTTGTGGAGAACTTAAGTGTTTCAGCAGAAGGTTGTGGAACAAAAATATTTACCGAGTCTGAGGCACCTTTTTCAGCTGTTGTCGTGAAAGTCATGGTTTCATTTGGCAGCCATTGGTTGATACCTTCGGTTAAGGTGAACTCAAGCCCACCATAATTGAACTCGCTGACCGCAGCGGTGCCGGTTGTAGTTCCTGCGACCAGGCCCAGCTGATTCATGCTGTTATTTCCTGAAAGAATTACCTGCTCACCTGAGCCTGATTTGTTGCCGGTTATTACCAGCTGATCCGGACTGCCATCGTTGTTGGTGTCAACAAAGGATGCTGTAGCGTCAACGTTTTCCTGGGCAAGCTTTGAATTGATTTCTGCCAGAATTGCACCGCGAGTATATATCTGATTGTTGCCTGCGACCTGATCGCTAAAGGTAATCAGCGCAGAATGACCATCGCGGTCGGTAACGGTGAAAGACACATCGCTTGCCGGATCCCAGATGTCATTGGCTATATCCCAGGCTGTGCTGTTCGCTGTCGCCAGTGCGTCATCATTGAAAACCTCGGGGCGAGCACCGCCGGTTCCGGTGACTGCTTGCTCGGTCAGGCCAAGGTCAGCGAAGTTTCCAGCTGAGTTGGTAATTTCAATGGCTCGATTGCTGCCAATATCATCGCTGACAATCTGAAACTGCTGCGTTACCGAGTCATAGTAGCATGTTGCTCTGACTCCGTTATTTTTCATCGTTGTATTGATGGTATCGGTAATGTCAGAAGTAGAGTATGTGGTGCCACCGACAAAGTTTACCGTCGCAACCCGTGCCGGGTTGAACTGATTGTCG
The DNA here is from genome assembly GCA_964596185.1 of uncultured bacterium. Taxonomy (GTDB): domain Bacteria; phylum Muiribacteriota; class Ozemobacteria; order Ozemobacterales; family Ozemobacteraceae; genus DYKG01. The sequence goes on from CAZQUE010000012.1 coordinate 1,988, forward strand.
AGAACGTCGAAACTGGTATTGGCTGCTGGTGTCCAGTTTGCACCAAATGCAACGGTTGTTCCTTGAATTCGTGCCTGGGTTCCGCCCAGAGTTCCCGAACCAATGAAGCCTCTTTCTGAACCAACAACTCGATAAGAGGTTGCGCGGGTTGGATCGCCGCCATCAAAGATTATCTGAACGGTTTCATCTTCAACCAGATTACCATCGGCAAGAACGCCTGAACTGATGCCATCGCCAGTGTTGGCAACCGCATTGATTGGCATGGTAGATGTAGCTGGTTGCGGGCTTCCATCTGGATCATAAGTGAAATACGGCGATGCTACTGATGAAGTAGCTCCGGCTGGTTCAACCGTGCTCTCAATTACATTTCCGTCGGCATCGGTTCTAATCGTTCCTGTTGCCACATTGCCTTCACTGTCGTCGATTGCAGACCAGATCCAGTTGGTTGAATCAAGCTTTTTAAACTTGAAACTCAGGTTCTGAAAGTTGCCTTCACTGTCTTTGAACGTCAAAGTATCCAGACCAAATTTAATGTCTCTTTCATCTGAACCGCTGTCGAGGTTACAGGAATACTTTATTTCATTGGTCTGGTGAGCATGTTTTTTTAGATACTTGGTTATGTTGATATCGTAAGGAACCACACCGGTTTCTTTCATTTCCAGGTTGCCGGTGACCGGGTTTTGCGTGGCCAGCCAGCCTTGCATTTTGAAGCCCGTATTGGTCATTACCATATCGTAATTCGGGTTGATGTTGAGGTTGCCGTCTCGAGTGTAGTAGACGTTGCCATCATAGCTCCTTGTAGAAAAGAAGCCGGCTCCCTCGATTGCGATGTCGGTCTGCTTGCCTGTTCCTTCGATGGCACCCTGATCCATCAAGGTATCGATTGAAGCATTTTTTACACCAAGACCAACCTGCATCGGGTTCAGGCCACCGTATTCTCCGAATGCCTGCTGCCCATGTCTCAGAGTCTGTGAAAACAGATCCTGGAACATGACGCGCCCTCTTTTGAATGCAGTTGTATTGACGTTCGCAATGTTGTTACTGAGAACGTCCATCTTTGTCTGGTGCTGTTTAAGACCCGTAACTCCCGTGAATAGTGATCTAATCATAGCACAGTTTCCTCTTCATAACGGCTAAACGTGCCGATACGCCGAAAGGTCAGTTCCATCTTTCCATCGGAAGCTCCCTGAATAAGGGAGCAGCCAACCGGCGGAGAAGTTTTTCACCTCATGTGAAATTCTCCAGCCGGCCAATCTGCTATGGATTGGCGAGGTTCTGACTGTTTGGTTCGCGCCATCGGTCATTCAGGCGCTTACTGGCTTCCCCGGGAGGGGTCCGGCCAATTACCTTTTGGATTTGTCTGCTTTTTTCAGAACCTTTGCAATCCGAGAACCGTTTGCTGCCTTATGTCTTTTCTTTTCTCATCTTTTGTTTGTCTCCTTATCTATACTTCATACTTACGCTATCTATGTTGGTGACGATACCGTCACGCATTTCATCTAGTCCCATGGCGGTGATCATTGTTCGATTTGGAACATTAACCAGAAAGGCTCCTTCGCTGGTAATAACCAGTGAATCTCGCGCTCCTTTTGCTGAAAGTTCATTCAACGCGCTGTTGAGTGAGTTTTCCAGGTTTTCGGTCATGGCAATGTTTCTTTCGTCAAGGCGTTTCTGTGCATGGGCACTGATGCGTATCTGGGGTGAAACCGGGTTTAAGGCCTGATTGAACAGATCGGAAAAGGTAAGGCCATTGCTTTGGCCGATCTTGCCGCTGTTCCCTTTTAAGGCTATACCACCCAGTTGAGGTCCCTGTGGACCAATCATCAGTCTGGGATCCATGTTCTTGCCTCTTGTCGAGATTAAGTTGTCAATTATCTGAGATCTGTTTGCTTATTTCAGAATTTCAGCTTTCGCTGGTGTCTGAAGATTCTGTATTTTCTGTCGTTTCGCCAGAGCCGGAACTGTTTGTCGAAGAATTTTCGCCCTCCGGATACTCATAATACGTTGGGCTGACGAGTTGGACGTCTTCAATGGCGAAGGCATATTCGCCAATTTTCAAATAGGGCTCGTCACCATTGAACCCAACCATTTCTACTACTCCGGTGATAGGTTCTTCGATGTTGTCGGCTTTGGCTGTTACTGTGGTACCAAGAAACCTCATTGCTTCAAGCTTTCTGTCGCCACTGAAGTTGTTTACGAACTTTTCCAGAGTTTCATTCATATTCAGCATTTGTTCGAGTGAACTGAAGCTTGACATCTGACTGATGAAATCCATATTGTCCATGGGGTTCATCGGGTCCTGATTCTTCAATTGCTCGGTCAACAGAAGCAGAAAGTCATCTTTGCCAAGCTCTGAACTGGGAGTTCTGGTCGTGCTCGTGTCGTAAACGCTTTTGGTTGCAATATCTACGGTTTCTATAGCCATTGTCTGGCCTCCTAGACGGTTAGATCGACTGATTGTATGTTCAGGGCAACTTTGCGCAGATTTGGCAGAATGTTTCTGCGAATAACCTGTTCACTGTTGTCCAAACCGACTTTTTCAGTTCGACCGGATTTGTTTTTTCTTTCAGACAAGTTCTGGTTATTTCTTTCATCGGGATGTCCGGAAGAAATATCCACTGTTATTTCTGTCAGATTTATCCCCTGCGTATTCAAATGTTCTTTGATTTGGGGAGCAAGCTCCTCTAATCGAACTTTGGCAAGTTCACTTTCTGCAGAAATTTTTGCCGTAACCGTTCCGTCCTTGGATGTAAGTTCCATTTCCATTTTTCCCAGCTCTTTTGGGTCCATCTCCAGGCTCAAAACTTTTTTCCCGTCGGAAGTTTTGAACATTTCAGCTTTCTCCAGTAACTGTGACAGAAAAACGCTGTTATTAACGTTAGGAACCTGTCTGGATAATGGTTGAGCCGAATGAGCCTGGCTTTGAGAAAAGCCGTTGCTGAATCCATTCCCGGCATTGTTTTGGAAATTGGTGGGTTTCTGATTGCCTATCGAGGCTGGACTATAAGTGAAGATTGCTTTTTTGAAGCCAGTTTCGGAAGTCTGGTTCATCAGGGTTGATGCAATTTTGCGAACTACCTCATCGGTATTTGCAGATTTTCCTGCAATAATCGACTGGTCTAACCGGAAGCCTGGCTCTGCATTTTGCGATTCCGCTTTTATCGTAGCCTGTTCATTACCGGTTGTGTTTGAGATACTGTTTTGATTGAGGTTGTTTTGATTCAGCCTTTTAAATTCGCTTCGCAAAGATTCCTGACCAATATTATCGGTTTTGGAATGATTGTCCGACCTTTGCTCCGCCAATTCATTTTTTTTCAACAGTTCTTTTTGCTTATTGTCTTTTTCAACCTTTTCCGCGACAGCATCTTTATCATTTTCACTAGCCTTGAGCTCGGGATTTTCTTCAGAAAGCCCTTCGGTTTCCGCAGATTCGTCTTTTGAATTCTTCAGGCTTCCATCTGCATCCAGCGTTTTTGCGAACTTACTGGCCTTTTCCTTCCCAGAAGCATTCAGTCGGTATTCTGATTGATCCGCTGATTCCAATTGAACTTTTTCAGAATCTGGAAGGCTGTGTTCAGCGGTATTCTTTGCTGTCATAGCTTCTGCCAGCTCTCCAATCATTGAAGAGAATTCCTCAGAGCAGACCATTTCCAGGAGTTGTTCCTTGGTTTCAGACGCTGGAAGGGCTTCAATAGCTTCAATCAACTTGCCGGTCAGAATTTCCGGATTTTCAGCAACAATTTCAAGGTCTTCAGCGGGAAGATCGAGCAACGCTGTTGTAAGCTCAACCTTTTGTTCTTCGGAAAGACTTTCGATCACTTGCTGTAATTCTGGAGTCTGACTGAGGGTATTCCAGATTTCTTCAACCTTTTCGTTTGAGATTGCTGCTTCTACAATCAACTCAACCTTTGAATCTTCCGCTTCAGGTTCATTTCCTCTGGCTTCTGAAAGCTTTTCGGAATCAATTTGGGAAGTTTTGGCTTCTCTTTCGATAGCAGATTCATCAGTTTCATCCGCTACTTTTTCATTCAAACCTGATTTTGTTGCGATTTTTTCTTGACTGCCGTCATTTACTGGTTTTTCAATCTTTTGGTATTCTTTAATTATCGGTCTTTCCCAAGGATTTATTGTTTTAAATCCACTGTCGGAAACCGAAAAGCTTCGGAAAACCTGAGATTGGGCAGTTTCAACTTCTTGTTGTGCGCCAAGAAAAACATGACTTCTAAATAGATCTAAAAAGCCGGATGAATCACTCTGCCTGGACTTTGTATTTGCAGCGGCATTAAAAAGATCAACGCTTCCACCTTCTTTTATTTGCCCAGCAAAAGAAACATTATTCATTTTTTCACCTCCTTTCATTTTTTTATAGTTTCCCAATATCTTCATCGTCTCTTTTGTTGCGAAGGCTTAGTCTTTTTTTATTTTTTTTTATCAGGTGCATTTTGCACCGGATTGACCGAGCTTCACTCTCTTTATTTACATGGGTTTGACCAGCAGATTGGTTCTGTGTATCATTTGGTGGATGAAATGAGGTGACACTTTGAAAAAAATCCTTCTGACAATAATGGTCTTCGTTTGCTTGCCTTTTGGCGCCAAAGCTGAGTTGATCTGGCCGCTGGGTATAGACATCTCGCAAAGCTCCAGCTTTGCCGAATTCAGAGGCCTTAGATTTCATGCCGGCATAGACCTGAGGACTCAGCGACAGACCGGCTTTCCTGTTAGAGCTATAGCTGACGGTTTTATTTCAAGAATCAAGGTGCAGTATAGAGGTTATGGTTATGCACTCTACATTGATCATCCATCTTTGAAGAGGCGTGTTGTCTATGGACATCTTCAGGATTTTTCGGGACCAGTTGGTGATTATGCCCGGAAGAAACTAAGAAAGATTGGCCAGAGGTTTGGTATCGATGATTTTTTTGGCCCTGATCGATTTCCTGTAACCAAAGGCCAGGTCGTTGGAATCTCTGGAGAAACAGGAGCTGGGCCTCCTCATCTGCATTTTGAAGTTCGAAACCTCGCGGATGAGCCGGAAGCCCCAGCTTTGCTTGGTTACAGGCCCGATGATCGAATCTATCCTTCTTTTCATCATTTATATCTTGAGCCATTTTCTTTTCCATGTGAAATCAACGGAAGTTTTTTGCCGTTCAGGACTAACCTGAAAAAGAAAACCACCAGAATGTACAAGACCCTTCAAAACCCGAAAATTTCTGGAAAAGTTGGCGTTAAAGTCGGAGTCTCGGATACCAACGGTGTCGGTAACGTTTTTGGAATTGAAAAAATCCTTCTTGAAGTCGGTGGAAAAACAGCTTTTTCAAGGCTTTTCCATTCCTACTCCTATCCCGAAAATGACCAGGCCAGCTTTGTCTACGATTTTGTAAAATCAAATCAAAAGGGTACCGGATATGTAATAAACATGTATAAACTCCCTGGAGAAACCCTGCCTTTTGCAAAAGAACACCCTGCATGGGCTGGCTTGATTGACTTTTCCGGCCAATCAGGACATGAAGATTGTGTTTTGCAGATTGTCGATTTCGGCAACAATCAGGTGGAATTGCAGGGAAACTTCGAATCTTTCACGGCAGTTTATTCAGAGATGATGCCCGTTGATAGCCTGAATGACTATTCTTCATGGAAAAGTTTTTCGACAGCTTTTTACACTGTCATAACCGGCGATTGCAAATCAAAGGCTAAAAGGGATTTCTGGCGCGGTCTGATAAATTGTTCCGATGCAAAAGGTAATAGCGAAGCCTTGCCCTGTATTTTATCGGGAAATCGTATCGAAATCGCAGTTCCTCATTCCAAAAAATGGGAAAAGGGGCTTTGGTTGAAAAATAAGCAAATCTTTCCGGACTGTTCACTGGTCGATCAGAATGGACTGGAAATGGACAGTGAAGGTGTCGCCAAGGTGATTTTTCCCCCGGGCTCATTAAATTTTCCAATCTATTCTCGCCTGGTAAAATCTATAGCAGCCCCTCCAAGAGGCGGGTCGAGCAAAAAAGGATGGTTAACGCCTTATTCTGGGGTGTGGAAACTGGAACCTGAAGGAGTTGTCTTTCGGGAATCTGCGAAGATAAAAATTCGGCCGGCGAATTATCAGGGTAATTTACAAAGGCTTGGAATCTATAGTGTTTCTGAGGATGGAAAATATTCCCATGTTGGCGAAAAGGTCGCTGCAGATTGGCTGATGGCTGAAACCCGTTTGGGTGGGCAATGGGTGATTCTGGAAGATAAAGTTGGCCCGACTGTTACTTATCTTGGCAAAGGCAAGGACTATCATCTCGGAAAAATCTGGAAATTCAAGGCGCGCGACCTTGGCGAAGGGGTTGATTTTCTCAATTCTTCGGCGACTTTAGATGGTGAAAAAGTTGAGGTGTATTCTGACCCGGATAAATCAGAGATCTATGTTATACGCAAAAGCAACAAAAAAACTGTTTCTTTGGTTTTAACGGTAAAAGACTATGCCGGCAATTCAACTAGACTGGTTAAAAAACTATAGATACAGAAGGCTAGAGTTTGCCTGGTAAAAAGCTCCAAAACAAAGCGGTCAAACAAACAATCTGAATAAGTTTGACCGCTTTTTTATTTTGTGATAGAAATGAAACTTTGCTGTACCCTTTATTCAGAAAATGTTACTTTGAGGAGTCTCTGATCATATGAAAAGAGTTGGATTACTTGTTCTTGCTGTCTTCTTTCTTTTGACAGCCTGCGTTGTACAGGCAAAGGATTCGGGCGTCAGATTTTCTGACTTGAGCGGAGAAGTTCTGGTTCGTCCCGATGAAAATAGACTTGGCTGGGAATTTGCTGAGCTGGAAATGATTCTCAATGTAATGGACCATATTCAGACTAAAAAAGAGTCCAGTGCAATTCTCAGTTTGGCGGACATGACTACTTTTGTCATGAAGCCAGAGAGCGAAATCATTCTAGATACCGAGTCGGAAAAAGAAAGCAAAATTCAGCTTTTGAATGGTAAGGTCTGGGTTAACGTGAAAAAAATGATCAAAGACGGTTCGATGAACGTTGAAATGAGTCAGGCCGTCGCAGGGATCAAAGGTACCAACATAACCTGTTCTTCTGATGATAGTGGAAATGAAAACCGTGTTCAGGTTCTTCGCGGTGTAGCAAGTATTTTGCTTAGAGAATCCAAAGAAAGAATCGAGCTTAAAGAAGGCGAAGAACTCGTTATTAAAAAAGGTGTAAAACCAGAAAAAATTGAAATAGACGTTCAAAAACAACAGAAAGAATGGGAAGAACAGACCTCTAAACTCGGTGAATCCATTCAAATGAACGAGATTCCAGAAACCATAAAGGGTATCCTTGAATCTGAAGCTGAAGAATTTGCAAAAATACAAACCCTGTTTCAAAAGTTGATCTCCCTTGAATCTGTTGAGCTTGAAGAGGCTGCCGAAGTTCAGAAAGATGCAGAGCGATTCATCGGCATCGGTCTTGAAGACGCTTTGATTCTAGCCTCGATGCGCAAAAAAGTTGAAGAAGCACTGGGCCAGTCTGAAGCATCTGAAAATAATAAGCTAATTCTAGCCGGATATTTAAAAATGATTGCCGAAGCTTCTTCTACTATTATGGGTTATCAGAACGAAGCCGCCAAAATGATGCGCTATCAGTTCAAAACCAGTGCTCTTTATGAAGACATTTCCGCAGATGTTGAAATAGCTCTCGGTGAATTCAACAGTCTGTCGAATGAAGTTGATGCCATCAGGGCGGAAATCGCCAACAACCCCAACGGAAAAAGTCAGGACTGGTTTATGGACTCTCTGGAAGATTTGCAGGAAAGCCTGATTCAGCTAGATGAGTTGATGCAAAAGGTTCAGGCTATGCTTGAGAAAAATCCGCAAGACCCTGCTGCTTTGAATCTTTCAAAATTGATTGCCGATACCCAGGCTAGTATTGCGTCAATAATGAAAGATCTGAGTGTTGTAGAGATCGATTCTTCGACAATAACTGAAATGCAGCAGATCGATGACACCGTATCAGACCAGATGGTTGCTCTGCAAAACGAAATCGCGGCTTACAATGGCATCGCAAAACTTGATTCAGAAGGTGGCGAAAGAAGATTGCAGTCATCTTTGAGAATAATGGATAACTATTCCCGTGTCAGAAGAAATTATCTGTCGGCCCAGAGGCTTTATGACAGTGTTATGCGGTCAACTGCCAGTGCAAAATACAAAACCGCCGAACAGGAAGAAGTCGAAACTCTGTGGCAGAACATCAGTGATCGCTTTCAGCAACTGGGCATCGTTGCCGATGAGTTGCAGGCAAACATTGAAGACCTTGAAAGCCAGCTGCGCCAGCTGCTTAAGTAAAAGATAGCGGGAGGAAGTTATCATGAAAAAGTCATTATTTGTAATCATCAGTCTGGTGCTGGCTTTGGCTGTCGGCCCGGCCTTCGCATTAGCCGTCGCCAGCGAACGGGCGATTGAAGCATTCAATCGTTATGAACCTGATTTCTCCAATTCACTTCGTCGACTTGAAGAGCTAGATCGAAAAGTTGAAAACCAGAACATGGATCTCAAAAGTGAAAAATATAAAGACGTTGTTTCTGACGCCGATGACATCATGGATTATGTTCAGAAACGCTATGATCTGATGGAAGATTTGTTCACTACCGTTTCTGGAGATTATCCTCTCGATCGTGCTGAACTTTTTGAAAATTTTTCTCGAATTGATGATCTTTACCGTGAAACAAGGAATTTTTATCTCGAAAGATTCGTTAATGGAAACAGAACTAAATCTGCCGGCGATAAAAAAATTGAAGATTCTGCTTCAGCTCCAGTTCCTGCGGTTGTCAGCGATGACAAAGCCGCAGCAACTACTATTGGAAAAGAAGTTGAAAAGCCACGCAAGGTTGAAATAAGCGGAACTTTGAAGCTGGATTTCAGAAATCGCAACGAAGTATATAGAACCCAGACTAAAACTTTGCCCTTTACCAATCTTGAAACTGCTTTGCCCAACAACCTCAGCCAGGCAAAGCTCAATTTAAGTTACGAGATTGACCAGAATCGAAAATTGTTTCTTGAAAATCGTTTCCTGCGACGTGAAAGAAATGAGCCGGTTCATGAAAACTATCTGACATTGGCATATCTTTACAAGGTTAATCAAAACAGGGCCTGGACTTTCAAAAACACTTTGCATCATTCCTGGTATCCTGATAACGGTGTAAAAGACTATCGAGACAATCTGGCCGAAATCTTTTTCAACGACCGCTGGAGTAAGCGTGAGCGCCTGGCCAACCTTGGCTATCAGTCAAGAGTTTATCCGCGTTATACCAGGTCGGATTACCATCAGTTCAACCTGTCTGATCAGGAAACCTGGTTCATTGAAAACGGCAACATATTTGCTGAACTCAAAGGTAACTGGAGAAGATATCGCAACGTTGACGATCTTGATTACGATAACTTCAACTTCTATGGAGAATACAACAAAACCTACAGCGGTAATAAAGCAGATCTGAGCGTTTCAAACACCTATGATCGCCGCATGTATGATCAGGAAGCAATCAACCTTTATCGTGCCAGCTACTGGGATAACTATTTCCGTGTAAATTATGACCTTCCCGTTCATGACAAACTGGCCTATTTGATCGAAGGGCAATACCAGAAACGCAATTATCTGGCCGATGAGCCCCGTGGTTATGCGCAAATGAACTTCTTTTCTGCTGCAAAACTGAAGTTTGACAAAAATACTCGTGGACAGCTCGATTATCGCTACGTTTATAACGATGAAAACACGACTCTGCGGGCCCACAAGAATCATAAGTTCCATGGCATGTGGCAGCGAAAAGTGACTGATCAGTTCAAGATCAGAGTTGACGATACCTTCCACGTCCGCAATTCCGTTCAGGGCGAAGTTATGGATTTCAAAGAAAACCTTTTCAACGCCAAGCTCAGCTGGGCGTTGCGAAACGGCATTGCTCTGACCTGGAACAATGAATACCTTTCAAGAATTTACGATCAGATCGTTTATCGAGATTTCCGTTATTTTCTCACCGGGCTCGTGTTCTCATATGCCCACGGTCGAAAATATGATTGGAAATTCGAACAGAGCTGGAGAAAGTTTTCTTTCAGAAATGGCAACAATATCAGCACTGGATGGGAATCAGAGGCTCAGCCTTTGACAGAAGTCCGTTACAACGTTGCTCTAAATGATGAACTGAAGCTGAAACTTCGAGCATCATGGGAAAAGACCTTCTATCGCCAGTTCGATAACCGCTCTCAGGAGCTGTTGTGGGAATTCACCAGACCTATGACGATTACCGAATTCTATGGTGGCCTGGAATACGAATTCTGATCCCTTTTTTAAAGATAATAGAGAGGTATTAAAATGAATCTTTTAAGGAGACATGTTCTTTTTATTGCTTTGATAGGTCTGATTGCCATGACAGGTTGTGCCGGCGGCGGCGGATCCTCTGCGCCGGTAACCAAGGACGTTGCCGGAATAAACGCTACGATCAGTGGATTTATGGCCTCGATTGCCAATCGCGACTCAGTCGCGGCGAGCAAATTTCTTGCCGCTGAAACCTCACACTCTGAATCAAGCGTGCACACCTTGATGGTTTATGATTTTGGCAGCGATATCAATGATCCAAATGACGAAAGAGCCCATTATTCATTCACCGTGACCGAATCAGACATTGTCCAGCTTTCTGACAGTGTTGCGACAGTCAAAGCCTACTACAAGCTCCAAAGCGGCGAACCGCTTTGGCTCACCTTCGCTTTGATAAAAGAGAGTGGAGTCTGGATTATCGAAACCATTACTGTTGGAGCTACCAATACCGACGCTGCCAGCAGTTTCGTTGCTTCGACTTATTTCCCTGTGGTTCCCGGAGCTGTAGCCAAATTCAATCACTACTATCAGGGTGAGAGCACTGGTGGGATTTACACAAGATCATTCGCATCTTCATCAGAAGAACAGGGTGGAATGATGTTTTATCAACTTCTGGAGAGTTATGATTCTTCAGGATCAGGTACTTCAATCCGGGCCGAAACTTCAGTGCTCCACGCTCCAGCAGTATTTTACTCGCATCAAAGCTGTGGTCTTTGGGTTTATTCCCCAACTTTGAATGATGGCGAGCCATTCAACTTCTTTCAAACATCACATGCTTTTGGTTCTAGTCACACGATTCAGTTCACTTCACGTGATTCTCAATCAAATTTGATAACTCATTCGGTTGCCGTTTCTTTTGGCTATCCCGAAACTGTTCCTACAGACATGGGTAATATGCAGGCCGTACCTGTAACTTTTGTTACAACGGTGAAATACCCCGGCAGCACAAGTGTTTCTAAGTCAAAAATATGGTATGCCGCCAATATTGGTAAAGCAGTTTTCGAAAGCTTTATGAATCCTAACGATTCCACTGCGATGTATTCAGAAAAAATATCGCAATACACTACGCCAAGCGTTCCAACTACACCCACCACTCCTCCAACCGGTGGGGTAACTTCCGGAAACGTGGCAATGACTCAGAGCTCTGGAGCCCCCGAGGCTTACTATCTGTTTGCCAGCATGGATGTTAACGCATCTACCGGAGAATTCAATCTTCGAACTGATAGCGAAGGACTCGTTTTGCTTTTCCAGACTCCTCCTGATGGCCCATCTACCCCAGGAAATGAAGTTCAGATTGAGGCAATGAGCGGTTGGAGCTGGTATCCTTCTTTGCCATCAGCCCCGGGCGGAATTTCTCCAAGCCTCCCTGGCAACGGCGTTAACGTTGCCCTGAATACTACTGTGCCTTGCACTTTGCGAAATTCTTCCGGAGCTGAAGTGAGTTTCAATGTCATCATACAGGCCCCTGATCCCAGCGTTCTGCCCGTAGATCGAAGAACAGGCGATCTTGTCGTTTATATTTCAAATTACAGTTTTTCAAATAACTGATTTTTGCATATACAAAGCCCCCGTTGCATTTTGTGCAACGGGGGCTGTTTTTATTCTAGCCGAAATATTTTTCAGCGCTCTGCGACAAAGCAATCTGGCTGTATTTCAGCTAACCTTTTCAGTGGAGATTCGAAGTGCCGGTTCCATTTGGAAAGGAGGCTTCTGTAAGGATTTCCTGAATTATCTGCAGGGCTCCTGGAGTTACCTTTTTTCTGGTCGTTGCTTCGAAACGACTGACGAATGATTCGAGATTGGTCAAAATGTAATAGGCTTCATCCTGATTCAACTTCATACCTGCCTCCTGCTGTTTTTTGCTATTTCCTTTAATAAATATCGGCATATTGTTTAAAAAAATTAATAATAAAACAGTCGTTTGCGAAAAAAGCTTTTTATGAGTATTCTGGTATGGGGTTTGCGAAAGGCCATTCAATATGTCAATAACTGAAAAAAAAGAAGCTGGTCTAAAGTGGTATCAACGCATTGGCAACCGCATTGTTCTGGTGGCGGTTATTTCAGCAGCTCTTCCTCTTTTTATAATTTCAAGTACGATTGCAGTAAAGCTGAGAAATGATTTGATTCGACAGACCGTTCTTGCTCAGAAGCAAAGAGCGCAAACCATCAAGCATGGTATTGAATCTCTTTTGGCTGAATATTACCAGCAAATTGAAACACTTGCTCGTTTGCCGATGATTCAGGGTATGAACCCCGTTGAGCAAACTTTTTTGATCAGAGAGTTTCTCGAACAGCAGAAGATCTTTTTCAGTTGTGCAGTTTATAACCGACAGAAATCGATTAAATCTGTAGCCTTGCGCAACAGAAAAGACTCGGTTGAGTTCGCTCCCGAGGATTTTTCTACCTCACAGGACGGAATAGAAAGCCCTTTGAGTGTTGCCTTTGAAAAAGTCATTCGCCAGGGAAAACCCGCCTTTTCAAGCTTCTTTTCTCAGGCCTTTCACGAAAAGATGCTTTTCGTTTTTGTTCCCGTTTTTGATTTCGTTGACCCAGAAAGCGTAATTGGTGTTATCAGCTGTTCTATCAGTCTTTCTGACCCGGGGATTCATGAAATCATCTGTGAATACCCAATAGATAAAGAAGACATTTTGATTTTAACCGACAAAAACGGCCTGGTGATTTCATGGCAGGGAGATCTGCCGGAAAACTTCGCTGGTCTTCGCATTCCTACGGAATATCATGAAAAAAAAGGTGCTTATGCAGCCAGAGTCGATCTGGGAACGGTTGAATACCTTGGAACTATTGCTCACGTTCCGGTTTTTGACGGGTTTCTACTGGCTGCAAAACCATGGAACCTGGCGATGGCCTTTTTGAATCAGCTTTTGCTCGATCTTGCATTGGTTTTCGCCATTGCGTTGGTTATTGCTGTGGCGGCCGGCTATTATATGGCCAGCACCCTCGCAGGAGGTATCAATTCTCTTATTTTGGGTATCCGTCAGGTTGCCGATGGTGTTGTGAGCCATCGTGTTGAAGTTTCTGGTGAAGATGAACTTGCTGAAGCCGGAAATGCTTTCAATGAGATGGTTGGCGCTCTTGAAAAACATCGAATGATTGACGAAATCTGGAGTCGTGAGTGGGGCTCCGGCCAGGAAAAAAATGATGTTTCCAGCCCAGACTAAGTTTCCTGTCTCTATGGTTGGCGATTCAAGAAAGATCCTGCCATTTTTGCTCTCGTTTCTTTTTATGTTGATCAAAGCGGTCAACAATCTTTTGTATCTATCGGTTTTGACCATCTTCCTCGAAAAAGCCGGCGCAAACTCCTTGCCTTGGGTTTATTTGTCAGTAAATGTCTGCTTTATTTTTATCCAGTTCAATTTCATTACCAGAATTGCCGGATACGAAGGACACTGGTTGCTTGGCAAAGTCAGCTTACCAATGATTTTGATGTCATTTTCTGCTGCCATGTTCTTGCCAACGGAAATGACGCTGGTTCTAATAGTTTTTCTTGCGGCGGCAATGTTGTCTGACCTGGTTTCCAACCAGGCATTCACAGCAATGCTTAATCATTTTTTGAGCTTGAATGAATCCAAGAGAATCCTTCCTTTTGTCTATGCGGCAGGCAGTCTTGGATATATCTTGAGCGGCTTGACCTTGAAGTTTGTCATAGATATTGCAGGTTTCAAGGGACTTCTTCTCTTGAACGGAATGATTGCTTCAATTGGATATTTAATTATACAAAGGCTAAGACCCTATGAAATTGAGCGACTTGAAAATGCCGAAGAAGATGAAATAGTTAATTCAAATTCCGATGAGGGAAAAGTCGAAACTTCAATTAAGCACCCTCTGGCTCGACTGCTGATTTTTTCATCTTTCTTGATAATTTTCAATCGCTATCTGATAGATTTTCTTTTTGCGGCAGCGATTAGCAGCTATTTCATTTCTGGAAAAGACATTGCTTCTTTTATGGGTATTTTTGGCGCTACCGCTGACTTGCTGGTTATTGGGCTGCAAACATTTGTCATGAAGGCTGTTTTTTCTTCATTGCCGGTAGGGCGTGTTTTGACAATCGTTCCGGCAATTCTGACATTTCTTTGTATTGCTGCTTCCATAGATATGCGCTTTGCAGTAGTCGCTTCGATACAGTTTCTGGTGATGGTAAATTCAAAGAATTTTACCGTTCCCGCCACAACTCTTCTGATGGGCGTCATTCCCCAACGCAAGCGGGTCATTTATCGTCGTGATATTTCAGTTGCCTGCGCTGTGGCTTCTACCGGTGTGGGACTCTTTTTGTTAATTATCAGAGATCGACTTGAACCATCAACAATGTTCATCATTGCCGCGTTTGTTTATTTGGCTCTTACGGTGATTCATTTTTTGCTCGACAAGGCATACCTGCTGACCTTGAAAAGCCAGATCGTCAGCCAGGAGTATCATGGGGTCGAAGAACAGCTAACATCAGTGCGATATTTGCGCCAACAGGATAGAATCGAACAATTGAAACTTCTTTTGGAAAATGGCGACTTGCCGACAAGAATTGCGGCAATAAAAGAAGTTGGAGAATTAACAACTCAGTCGGCATGTGAAATTTTGTATGAGCAGCTGAAAAAAGAAGCAGAATCTCGTTGCATTGCTGAAACGGCGAGGGTTTTACTTCGTGTTGCCGGGGCACAGGCTTTTAATAAAATTGAAGAGTTACTGGCAGAGACGCCAGATTTGCGGTTGAAGGCAGACCTTATCGAGGCAATAGGCCGATTGCCTGGAGCTGGTGAGGAAACCGTAGCAAAATATCTCGACCATCCGCACCATCGCATTCGTGCAAGCGCGATCATCAGCCTTCTCAGGATCGCTAGAGATAGAAATCGACTTGAAGCAGCCCTTCTTAATCTTTCAGAAATGGTTAAAGATCATGCTGAAATGATGCGGGCATCAGCTGCTGCAATAATGGGAGAGGTTGGCTTGCCTTTGTTTTTACCCTGTCTTGAGATGCTTGCTTTTGAAAACAATTCTGCCGTTGCGGTTAGTGCCCTGAATGCAATTTCCAGAATACAAAGTCCTTTATCATTAGCATGTCTGGAGCGTCTAAAAAATCACCAGATCGAGAATGTTGCCCAAACGGCCCGTCGACTGGCGGAAAATTCCGTTCGACAGAATGTTGGCCAGATCGGTCGACTTTTAACGAGCATTACTGCAGAAGAGCGATTATTGCTTGCTTCAAGAGTCAGGCAAATTGGCGATGATGATAGTCTTGAATTGCTTTCGCTGATTCTTTGCGTTGAAGACGTTGCATTGCGAAAAAGACTGATTGGTTTTTTCGAAAAGGCTGACCCGGAAACTCTCGATCTACTATCCCGGTGCCTCATTTTGGGTCGGGAGGAAAAGGTTTCTTTTACCCTGGCTCCGGCTTTTTCTCTGGCGATTGATGAGTTCTATCAGACCCTGCCTCATTGGATAGAGCTTTTCAGAGCCATTGGGGCAGGGGCATTGGAAAACCAGGATTCTGTTCATTATCGACCCCTGAAGCATTTTCTGCGGGTTGTCTGGGCTGAAAACATTGCTGCAGCGAACATTTCTTTGACAGAATCTCAATTGCAAATCGTCAGAAAAAGAACCCAGATTGCCTGTGAACTGGCTTGCTGTCTTGCTTCAGAACCGGTTGCCCTGTTGAATTCTCTCGAAAAATCATTGTCTGGGAGTCCCTATGCAAGATCGCTTGCTGAAGAATACATCGAAACCAGAATCGGCAGGTCAACGGCCGAATTCATTCTACCACTGTTGAAAACATGCCTGGAAAATGAATCTGACCCAGATGAACTTGTTCGAAAGGCAGATGAATTTGGAGTTGAAATCACCGCAAGTTTGATCGAATCTGCTGAATCCAGGCTGAAAAATAATCTTCCGAGGCTTTTTAAAGAGGTTGTCCAATGAAAATACCCCTTATCATTGTTATTGTTATAGCGCTTTTTATTCCGGTTTTTTTTGCTCTGAACTCCGAAGTCGTTCCTCCCAAAATCGAGGTTTTAACCCAGGAGCACAAGCCCCTTTTAATGGGGGTGATTCCCTACTTACAACCTGAGCAGCTAAAAAAACAGATTCTGCCAATTACCGAATATCTTTCGCTGAAATTGAAACGAAAAGTTTTGTTTATCGCCATATCCGATTATGAAGGACTGGGGCGCCTTCTTGAATTGAATAGAATCCAGATAGCCTGGTTTTCCGACACTTCATACCGAAAGTTAAAAAAGGAAAACGATTGGGAAGTTCTATGTAGACCGGTTCAATACGGCAACGTCGTTTACCGCGGACAGATCGTTGCCAGAAAAGACAGTGATATCCAAAATCTAAATGATCTGAACGGAAAGATTTTTGCTTATGTTGATCGATATTCAGGCTCAGGATTTTATTACCCAAACCTCCTGCTTGATAGAAAGGGAATAAAACCACTCGAATTCTTTCGCGCTGTCGTTTTTTCGCAAAGCCATAGAAACAGTATTCTGGGAGTAATCAAGGGTGATTATGACGCGGCGGCGGTTTTCTCTGCGAGTTTGCTTGAATATGAAAACAAAGAGTACGAAAACATGAATGAACTAAAAGTAATTGCCAGAACAGACCCGATTCCCAATGATCCGATGGTCGTCCGTACTGATTTCGATGAAAAATTGAAAAAAGACATTGCTGATGCCATGCTGAAAATGCATCTCGATGAAGATGGCAAAAGGTTTATGCAGGTTTTGACCAAATTGCGGGGCACGGAAAAATTCATCGCCGAATCTGAAGTTCAACAAATTATCGCTTCCGAAACCGCAAAATACTGAAAAGATTCTCTATTCTTTAAATTGAGCCGGTTAAGGTTTTGTGGTAGAATGCTCAAACTATGAAAAATCCAGAATCTTCAGTTTTTGTAGGCTATGTTGAGCAGGCGGTTGCCGGCCGTCAAGATCCTCTTTCACCACCTATTTCAATCAGCCGCAATGGGTCGCTGGCGAAATGGCGCGGGAAATTCCATTTTCTCGACTTGCGGGTAAATGATCCCGGCTTAAAGAAACATCGCGAAGATTTCCGCCAGATGTTGCAGAAAGCCCAAACACTTGGCCTCGAAACCATCGTTACCCTGCCGCAGTTCAACCCTGTGTTGTTTGATCTGCCACCTGAAGATCCTGAAAAAATAGTCGCCTCAAACCGAAAAACGCAGCAAAACAGGCCTGAAAAACTGGTTTATTTCAAGCCGGCCTTTTTGGCTCTTCATCAGGCAGTACGCGGTTCTTCATCTTTTACAAAACTTGCTGTGGCTGATTGCCAACCAATAATCGAGCTTGCAGCAGAATTTGGCGTTAACAAGATCGTTGTGCCAGTCTCTGAACCGGGGCAATATCTCGATCGCGTTGCCGAAGATGAATTTGAAAAATGTTTCGCAGAGCTCGATCAATCTGCAAAGTCTCATGGCATAAGGTTGCACGTGCGCAATGGCGGTCTTTCCGAAAGATATTACAAGCGTCTTCGGTCTGCTTTTGGCTGTGGCCTTGCTTATAATGTGGGAATTGCCCATCTTGAAAGCGATAATATTTTTGAGAACTACTGCAAATGGAAAAATGACATCGCAATTCTCATGCTTCATCAGGTTTTGCCGGGTATAGACCGCTGGGAAGCCAGAAGAACCGCCCTTGAAAAATCTTTGAAAAATTATGTCGCTATTAAAAAAGAATACCGCCAAAGTCTTGAAGACGGCGATAATGAATATGCTGAAAAGTGCCTGAAACGCTTCAATGCCGCCCTGAAAGATTATTATGAAGCTTTCAAAAATCTGGATTCAAATCTGGGCTTGTTTCAGAATGGTGATTTGAACCTGGTTCCTTTGCTGAAAGAAATTCGTAATGATATTGCAGATGGTCAGGACAAATATTTGTTGCTTGAAACCGTTCCCAATACCCGAAATTCCGACTTCGTTTTTCGCTATCTGCTTGCAGATAGCTTCTCAGGATCTTTCTAAGAGAGATGAATATCAGGCGAGTTTTTATTGCTCTTCTCGTTCTCTTTGTTTGTCCGATTCTCAACTTGCCGGCCTTCTCAGAAGACCAGGCCAGGCCTCCTTATTCTCTCAATAAATGCCTGCTTCGTGGAGAGGAGCTTTATCGTTCAAACAACTATTCCGAAGCGCTCATTTTTTACTACGAAGCTTTCCAGCTGGTAGAGGATTCAGCCACCAGAGGGAAACTGCATTTTCGCATTGGTGAATGTCTCGAGGCTGTGCGGCGCTACGATTTTGCAACCTGGCATTATCAGCAGGCCGTAAAGAATTCTTTGCCTGACATTCTCGTTAGCAGAGTAATCATGAAACTTGAGCATTTGCCTGAAATGGCACAAAAAGAAGAGGCGAATCGTCTTTTTAAAAGTGCCATGGCGCTTTATCGCAAGCGAAATATCAGAGAGGCCATAGACGATTATCTGGCCAGTCTTAGGCTAATGCCTTCACTGATGGCTCAAGACGAATCGGGCCTGATTGATGATGCCGTAAAATACCTGACCTTCCTTTCTGAAAGTAAAGAGAATGAGCCGGCAAGATTATTGAAGCTGGCAACTCTGCTAGAACTTCGTGGCGATATCGAAAAGTCAACCGAAACGCTGCAGCAGATTCTTATAATTTATCCTGACTCCGACGAAGCAGCGCAGGCCGAAGATAAGCTTGCGATGTTTTCTCAGCGAAAAACAGCCTATGTTGAGCCTGCCCGACCGAGAAACGCAATTCAGGAACTTAGTTCCCCTGCAGAAGCAATATTATTCGATGAGGTTTTCGAATTTAGAAATGCTGGTATTGTTTCTCGCGAACTTAACGGATTTGCGTTTACATTTCGGGCGATTAGCGAAAAGCCAGGAACTCCTTCTGATCGCTTCGAGGCTTTTTCAGCTACCCTAGGCCTGGGAAGTGAACAACGAGATTTTTTCTTCACTGCAGAAGATGGCATTGAAGAAAACCAGCATGTTTTTGAAACTCCCCAATTCAAATATACCATGACGTTTGCGGCGGTTAATTTGACCCGGGGATTCATCCAGGATCTCTATGGCGAAGGTCGCAGGCAGGTCAATCTGTTCTCTGACATCAGAGTGCACTTGAAAGTTGAACGAATAGGATACTGAGGATTATGTTTTTTCAGATATTTGGCTATGCTTTTGGATTGTTCATGGCTCTGCATTATTATGTTTTCCTCGTGTTTTTGCCTGCCTTGATAAGCAGTTTGCTTGACGAGAATTAAATCGATTATTTTTCGGTTTTCTGCTATCATTGATATTTAATTTATGGATTTGGCTTTGGAGTTAGTTGGCATGGCAAAAAAAATAAATCAGAGAGACCTTGAAGGTTTAAAGCGAGAAGAGCTCTATCAGTTGGCCCAGGAATTCAAAATCAAGGGCCGTTCAAAAATGGCAAAGGCCGAATTGATCGAGGCATTGAAAAGTTTCGTTCCTGTTAGCGATAAGCAAGAAAAAACGACGATTCAGCCTGGCGTTTCGAAGGAAAAGGCCGGCAAAAAAGAAAAAACGGCATCGAAAAGCACTGCCAGGACCAAAAAAAATCAGATTGCACAGGAAAATTTGCCGGAATTACCTGTGGAAAAACCTTTAACCAAATCCAAAGAAAAAGATTCCAATCCTAAAAAGTCCATAAAGCAATCAAAAAAGAATTCACCTGATCAAGAAACTGTCTTGAAAAATACCAAAGCTAAAAAAGCTGAAACTGCAAAGCCTGAACCAAAAGTTGAAAAAGCGCCAACAAAAAGAAAAAAAGCTGCTGCTGAAAATAAAAAAACAGAACCTAAAGAAACGACCGAAGAACCGAAAATCTTTGATTCTTCTCGGGAAACCCTTTCTAGTGATAAATCAAGCAAGGAATCGATTCTTTCTCTTTCCTTTGCCAAGGAGAAAAAGGAGTCGAGTCAGCGAAACAAGAAAGGCGCAGTCGTTGAGTCGGTTGCTATTCCTGTAGAGTTGATAACAAGTGTTAAGCCAGAGCAGCCTTCGCCAAAAGCCAGACAGATTGAGGAAGAACGCTCTCGCAGACATGCCTCGTTGAAAACTACTATGGAAATTCCTGTTTTCAGTGCGCCAGCTCCAGAAATAGCCAAACCGGTTTCAGAAGAGGACCTGACTGGCGACTTGCCCTCTGACTACGGAGAAACCAGAATCGTAGTTCAAATTCGTGACCCGCATTGGGCACACGCTTATTGGCAAATTCCCAGATCTGAACTAAAAAGACTTGAAATGCAGGTCGGCATTTTTGAATTTGCTCATTCGCATTTTGTTTTGAGGATTCATAATGTCTCTGATGGCTTTACCCAGGAATTTTCTCTTTCCGAACATGCTCGAAGTCATTATATCTACCTGGAAAATGCGAATACGGTTTATCAGGCAGAACTTGGATTACAAAGTCCAACCGAGGGCTACACTTTCATTGCTCTGTCCAATATTATTCAAACTCCGCCCGATCGTGTGTCCAGCAACTGGGCTATTCCAGTTACCCCAAAATCTTCTTCTGGCGATGATGATCGTATTGCTGGTCATGCTTTGCCCGAAAAACCCGAAGAAGTTCTACAGACTTCACCCGTTGAAGAGATAACCGAACCGGAAAAAGTTTTTCAAAAGGCTATTTCAACCGGAACCGGTCTTCCTGCGCTGTTTAATGCTTCAGGTGAATCGGGGCGTCCGGGAGTTCCTGCCCCTGTAATACCATCTGAGGATGAAAAGACCTTTCCAGCGCCTGTGTCATCTTTTGAGGCACCCAAACCAGTATCTTCTTTTCAGATACCATCCCCGGCTGCCGGAAGCTTCGTCCATAACCCCAGCCAATCGAAAATTGCCGACACCGACATCTTTCTTACTGCTACTCCAGAGCTTATCCTCTATGGTATGGTCGACAAAAGATGTTTGCTTGATTTCAATGGGCAGAAGGTTCAAGTCGAACCTGACGGCAGTTTTTCAATGCGCTTTGTGCTGCCGGTTAATCAGCAGAAATCTCTCGAACTTCAAGCGCTGGAGCCAGAGTCGGGGAAAACTAGAACCATTCGCGCCACGGTAAAATTTGAAGTTCTGTAATGCTTGCTAATTTTGAACGCAAGGGGTTTTTAACCCTAATTCTGCACGCTCATCTTCCATTTGTGCGGCACCCGGAACATGCCGACATGATGGAAGAACGCTGGTTGTTCGAGGCAATTACCGAAACATACATTCCCCTTGTTCAAATCTTTTCGGACCTTCTTGAAGATCATGTACCCTTTCGGTTGACCATGTCGATTACACCGCCTCTTGCAGCGATGCTGTCCGATGAATTATTGATCAATAGATATTGTATATATCTTAAGAAGCTTATAGGTTTAGCTGAAAAAGAACTGGCCAGAACCATTCTCGTTCCTGAGCTTCAGGCCAATGCCAGGATGTACCTGCAAAAATTTACTGCGGCAGATAAAACTCTATGTTTATGGAATCATAGATTGCTTGATGCGTTTTCTTATTTTCAGCAAGCAGGTGTACTTGAAATTATAACTTGCTGCGCTACCCACGGCTATCTGCCTTTGATGCAGCATCAGCCTGAAGCGATCAATGCTCAGATTGAAATGGCGGTCATAGACTATCGACACCATTTTGGTTGTGAACCCAAGGGAATATGGCTGGCAGAATGTGCATACAGTCCCGGTGATGACAAGATACTGGCTCGCCATGGATTGAAGTATTTCTTTGTCGATACCCATGGAATTTTATATGCCGAACCTCGGCCGACAATGGGTGTTTATGCTCCAATAGAATGTGAATCAGGTGTTCTGGCATTCGGGCGTGATGTTGAAAGCAGTCGTCAGGTTTGGTCGGCTCATGAAGGTTACCCCGGCGATTATCATTACCGCGAATTTTATCGAGACATTGGTTTTGATCTTGATAAAAATTACCTTTCACCATTTTTACACGAAACCGGCATTCGCCTAAATACCGGAATAAAATACCACCGGATTACTTCCAGAGAAAATTCGGAAAAAGAGTATTACAATTATTCAAGAGCGATGGAAAAAGTTGCCATTCATGCTGGCCACTTCATCGACTGTCGCGAGAAACAGATCAAACATTTGTTTGGGGCTATCGAGCGCAAGCCTGTTGTGGTTTCGCCGTATGATGCGGAATTGTTCGGACATTGGTGGTTCGAGGGGCCAGAGTTCATTCGTCAGGTGTTGAGGAAAATATCTCTGGAAAGCGATGTCGTCGGCCTGGCAACTCCTTCTGATTATCTGAAAATGTTTCCTGTGAATCAACGGGCCAATCCCTGTCTTTCATCATGGGGGCATCGGGGGTACAATGAATTCTGGCTCGATCATAGCAACGACTGGATTTACCCACATCAACACAAGGCTGCTGAGCGCATGGTCGAGTTGTGTGAAAAATTTCCCGCAGCGACGGGTCTGTTAAGAAGAGCACTAAACCAGGCCGCGCGAGAATTGCTGTTGCTTCAGTCTTCTGACTGGGCTTTCATTTTGCGCAATAATACCACCGTTGAATATGCTAGAAAAAGAGTTAAAGATCATACTTTTCGCTTCAACAAAATTTTTGAAGATGTCATCAATGGATCAATCAATGAGGCATGGCTGAAAGAAGTTGAAAAACGTGATAATATTTTCCAGGAAATAGACTATCTGATATACAGCAGGGATCGCCACAAGTAAATAAGAGGTTTCTAAATGAGAAAAAAAGGCCTGTCAGGCATATTTTCCAATGTGCTTTTGAAAATTTCGAAGAAAGAGTCCAGTAGAACAGGTCTCTTCTTCGGTTTTATCTGCTCAATATTGTCAATGTACCTTTTTATGGGCGGCTTTTTCACTCCCCTGGATAATTATCTCACTTCATTGTTTTTACAATATGATTATCATCAACCGGAACTCCAAGATTTGATCGTCGTTGCCAAAAAGGATCAGGCAACATCAGAACTGATTCAAAAAAACCCGGGTCGTCAGGAATTTGCTTCGGTATTTGAATTGCTGGGGCAAAGCCAAAAAATCAGGCGTCCGGGCGGAGGAAAGGCGAGACCATTTTCTTTTTTTACCTTTATGGCCGGCTTTCTCAAAAATATAAAAGAACCAATTGTCCGCAACAGTATGGTGGACTACTGGGGGTACACATCCCAGAATCTTGATTTCTTCAGCAAAAATCCTCAGGTTGAAGGTTATGCAAGTCTGATCAAGATTGATTCTCTAATATTTGCACCGAATGGCGGGAATCTTTTGAAGGCTTTTGCAGGGCCACCACGAGGACCTTTTTTGATAAGCACTTTGGGGCTTTGCTTCTATAAAAACGAAGTTATCTGGATCGATCTTGAAGAATGGCATCAGAAAAATAAAGAAAGAACCTCAAAAGGCCTGCCTAAAATTTACCCGACCAAAAGAGACTTCGATGCTTTGTTAGATGAAAAACGTGCTGATTTCGAGGCTAACCGCAAGGCAGTAGACGATTTGGCACAAAGATGGCAGATGTTTCTTACCAAGATTCAGCAGGCACACCTTGCGATAAATATAGAGATGAGTCCGACCAATCTATTTGTTCGTGAAATTGAACTTGTTTCCAATCTGTTTTTCCAGATAGAACTGGTCGCGGTTTTTGAACCGCTTCCAGCTGAATACTATATTCCTCCTGCTTCGGTTATTGCTTTCGATTTTATTCTTCAGGGTAAAAAAGGATTAGAGTCCGATCAATTGCTTAAAAATGCTATCGCCGATTGTAAGTCCGATGTTGTGCTGGCAGCCTACACCGTAAGGGAAGAAGAATACGAAAACGATGACGGATCTTTTTACATGGAAGCTGGTAAAGACGGTGATATGAAAAGGTATCCTTTGCAGGACGATGTTGCCTCGCAAACACAGAAAAAGGGAACCAAGGTTAGTAAAGACCGTTATAAAAGATTTGTAACCAGATTAATAATGCCAGATGACCAGTTTGTTAATGAAAAAACTCAGCTTGGGATGATAGATATTTTAACTGGTGATAAGAATTTCGTTACGCAAATTCCGATGTTTACACTTCTTCCTGACCAAAAAAGAATAGAACCGTCTTTCAGTCTTGTGACCTCAATGCTTGCCCTTGATGCCGAGCAGCCTGAAAATGCATCAGAAAGTTATTTAGCAGCAATGAGAAAAGAACTGGATAATATTTATCCTATGGTTGCCTCCGGAACCTTTAATGGACCTTTGAAAATCAAGGATAACGAAATTCCAGTCGACCAGAATGGCCGACTTTTTGTTAAATTTGTCGGTTCGACCAAGAAAAACAATTATGAACAGGCTGCGTTTCCATCAGTTTCTTTCTTTGAATGCTTTACCGAAAACCATTTGAAATCTTTTTATGCCGAAGCCTCTGATATTGGAAAAAAGAGAATCAAACGTGCTCATAACCGTATTTTGAGCTATGGTGTGAATAAGGGGCGAAAGATCATACTCGCTGGGCCTTTTGAAGTAAGCGACATGGATTTCTACCCCACGCCTTTAAATGTTAAAACACCATTTACTGTTCAAAACGACCCCCTGATGGGTGTTGAAATACACGCAAATGCGGTATTGAACATCATGAAGAAAAATTATCTCAGACATCCTGACCCTCGACATACCTATTTTGCCACATTGGTAACCTGCTTGCTGCTCGGCTTGATCCTGGATTTTATTTCGCCTTTCGTCGGAGCCTTTATCGCCTTTGGTTTTTTTGCCGCTGCTTCATGGTATGGGGCATTTTCTTATAATCAGCTGGGACAGGTTATATATGTTTCTTCTATGGTCGTGAGTTATCCAATGATCTGGGCTCTCGCTACCTTGACAAATTATCTTCGTCAGCGTGCCAGAGCCCAAAATACCAAAGACATGTTCTCGCGTTTCGTGGCCGCAGACGTCGTTCAATACATGCTTGAGAATCCAGAATTAGTAAAACCGGGTGGACAGAAGGTCGAATTGACTATTTTCTTTTCTGATGTGGCTGGCTTTACTTCGATATCAGAGGCTCTTACTCCGGAAGAGTTGGTTGTACTGCTAAATGAATACCTTGGCGCAATGACCGATCTTCTTTTCGAATATGGTGGAACCCTTGACAAATTCATTGGTGATGCGGTTATGGCGTTTTGGAATTATCCAAGAGAGCAGGGCGATCATGCCGAAAGGGCCTGTCTTTGCGCCCTTGCAATGCAACGTAAAATCAATGAGTTACAGATCGGTTGGGCCGAAAGAGGCTTGCCACGTGTTTCCGCCCGCGCAGGCCTTAATACGGCAGGTGTCGTTGTTGGTTATATGGGTTCAAACAAGGCTCAAATGAACTTCACCTGCATGGGAGACGGAGTTAATCTGGCTTCTCGCCTGGAGGGAGCCAATAAAGAATACGGAACAGCGATGATGATAAGCGATGCAACTTATCAGAAAGCAAAGAATGTGGTTACCGCCCGCTTCCTGGATTTTCTTGCAGTTAAAGGCAAGAAAGAGCCGGTGAAAGTTTTTGAATTGGTTTGTGAGAAGGGGAATGAACCTCCTGACTGGGATGAACTTCACCAGATGTATGACAACGCTATTCAGTTGCACCTGGATCGAAAATGGGACGAAGCAATCGCCAATTTTGAGAAGATCCTTGCCCGGTGGCCAGAAGATGGCCCAAGCCAGACTTATCTGCATCGCTGTCATGAATACATTCAGAATCCTCCTCCCGAAGGCTGGGATGGAAGATATATTCTTACTCATAAATAGAGTAATTTGCTAAAAGACTTTTTTGCTTCCTGCCCAACTGCAAAAAAAGCTGGGCTTTCTAATGAAAACAATATGATAACCGTTTGCCCATTTGCAAAAATATAGTGCTTTTTAAATTGAAATTGTGATAAGAAAATATAATCAGCTACTTTTAAATATTGCACAGGTCATTGATGAAAAAACAATTTGATCCCCAACCCCTGATCGCTGAGACTGAACTGATTGAAGACGCTGAATCGCTGAAAAATTTTTTTGCTCGAATCCGTCAGGCCGAAATCGTTGCGGTTGATATTGAATCAGCAGGTTTCTACAAATACTATTCGCGAGTCAATCTAATTCAAATTGCGACAAGAAAGCATCGAGGAATTATTGATCCTCAGAAGATTGAAGATTTCTCAGCCTTTAGAGAATTTTGCCAAAACTCCGATTGCTACTGGATCTTTCATGGCGGCGATTATGATGTCTCTATGTTGGCCAGGGATCTAGAAGTCTTTATTCCCAGAATGTTCGATACTCGAAAGGCTGCAGAATTCATTGGCATGAATGAGCTTGGTCTTAGAGCCTTGACTGAGAAATATCTTGGCTTTTCCCTCGACAAGAAGCTTCAACGCTGCGACTGGTCCAGAAGACCACTGACCCAGGCAATGCGCGAGTATGCAATACTCGACGCAATCTGTCTGATTCCTATTTATGATTTTCTTTCAAAGGAACTAGAGGAAATGGGACGCATGGACTGGGTTCTTGAAGAATGTGAATTTATCGCGACGGAAGCCCGTAAAGCCAGGGAAATCAAGTTGGATCCTTATGCATTCCGAATAAAAGGCTCTTCAAGGCTTTCTGCGAGATCTTTGGCGGTTTTGAAGGAAGTCTGGACTTTGCGGGAAGAGATATCAGAAAGGATCGATAGAGCTCCTTTCATGGTTTTGAGTAATCAGGCTCTTTTAGACATCGCAAAACAAATGCCTAGAAGTATTGCTGGCTTGTCAGTGATTAAAACTATTGGTCGGGAATTTCTCAATCGCCATGCAAATGAGCTGCAATCCGCTATTAGATCTGGACTTGAGGCTCCATTGGATGGACTGGATCGCCCAATTAAACCCAAAAACCGTCAAATGATGCTCACCGCCTGGGAAGGCGAACTGGCTAAATCTTTGCGAGAATTACGGGATGACGTGGCAAACCGTCTTGGTCTTGCCGCCTCTTTGCTTGCTCCTTCTCAAGCTCTATACGAACTTGCAAGATTAAGGCCCACGAATCTTGGCGAATTTCGCAACAGCGAGATTTTGCATAACTGGCAGGTTGAGATTCTTGCTGAAGATTTCGTTCCTCTTCTTCAGCAGGAACCTCCGTTAAACCTGCGAAAAAGAAAACGGCGGCGCAAGAAAAGACCAGGAACCTGAGCGGTTACAAGAAAAATGCACGCCGCTTAAAACGAAAAACTCAGCAAATCCTTTTTTATAGAGGGTTTCGTTTCAAAAAAAACTTGCGTGTAAAAAACGGTTTTTTTTCCTGACACCCCTTGCGGGTTGGGGTACGCTTTCGTATAATGTTATTCATATAGCCTTGTTAAGCATAAGTATTTTAGAAGGAGGAAAGAGCTTGAGGCGTTATACTAGTTTGTTTGTTCTTTTTTGTCTGCTGAGTTCCAGCACTGTTTTTGGTGCCGGTATCAGTGTAAGCAATACCCGTGGTTATACCACTACCCTGGAAATTGATTGTCCTAAGGTCAATCTTGGAGAAACACAGGTTCTTGGTGCAAAAGCCATCACTGTTACCGCTGAGGATGCAAGTCTTTCTTATGATAAAGACGCTCCTGTTCTGCCGCGCTATACTGCAATGGTCATGGTTGATCCGGCGAAACGCCCGGTTTTCCAGGTTACCAGCCTTCAGTCAGAAGTTGTTGAACTCGATGCTCGCGTAGTTCCTTCAAAAGGAAATTTTACCCGTAACATCAGCCCCGACGAAGTACCTTTCAATTTTGGCGAAGCCTATGCCAAAGATGCATGGTATCCCTCTGATGACAGCATGGTCAGCATGGGCGAACCCTTCATCTTCCGCGAAATCCGTGGTGTAAACCTGGTTGTAAATCCTGTTCAGTATAACCCTGTTCAGAACAAACTCAGAATTCATCGCAAAATTCGTGTGGCTGTTTCTTCCGACAATCAGCCTTCTAAAAACGTTATTACCAAATCTGCTCCGATCAGCAAGGTTTTCGAACCAATTTACAAAAATACTTTCGTAAACTTCGATCAGGCTACCAAACGTTTGCCCCGTCTTGATGAAAATGGCCGCCTCCTCATCATTTGCTACGATGATTTCATGGATGCAATGGCTCCTTTCGTCCAGTGGAAAAAGAAAATCGGCCTTGATGTGAAAATGGTTCCTGTATCTGCAGCCGGAAAAACCAATGATGAAATCAAAGCTTTCATCCAGGATGAATACAATCAGGGTGGCTTGACTAACATCATGTTGATTGGTGACTCTGCTCAGATTCCAACCAACAAAGGCGTTAAAGAACGTGCTGACTCTGACCCCTGCTATACCAAGCTTGCAGGCGATGACCACGTTCCCGATGCAATTATCAGCCGCCTTTCTGCCGAAAACAAAGAACAGGTTGCCTATCAGGTAGCCAAGTTCGTAAACTACGAACAGTTCCCCACCGAAAATACCGCATGGTATTCAAAAGGCGTTGGCATTGCTTCTGCTGAAGGTAATCCCGCTGACAAAGTTTACATGGAAGAAAACCGCCAGGCTCTCCTTGGCGCAATGTTCAAACATGTTGATCAGATTTATGATCCCAGCGCTCCCAAAGCAAAAGTAACCGAAGCTGTAAACGATGGCCGCAGCCTTATTAATTACTTGGGCCATGGTTCAAGCACCAGCTGGGGTACTACTTACTTCAACAACACTGATGCCAGCAAACTTACCAATGGCTGGATGCAGCCAATCATCTTCGACGTAGCCTGTGTTAACGGCAAATTCGTTAACTTCACCTGCTTCGGCGAAGCCTGGATGCGCTCTGGCACGATCACAAACCCCGCTGGCGCAGTAACTTATTGTGGTTCTACTACTAACATGCAGTGGGTTCCCCCGATCAAAGTTCAGGAAGAATTCAACAAAGAACTTATTGCAAAAGAAGTTTATAAAACTGTCGGTGGCATTTTCACCAACGGTATCATCAAAGGCCTCGAAATCTATGGAACAGCTTCCAATGGCTCAGGCGTTATGATGTATGAACAGTGGCACATTTTCGGTGACAGCACTTTGATCTGTCGCTTCAAAGCTCCCACCAAGCTTGAAGCCGATGCAAGAGCCGTTCGCAGTGAAGATAGCGTAACTGTAAGCGTATATGTTCTCGATGAAGAAGCAAACCCGGTTAGCAACGCTCGTGTAACTGTTTACACTGAAGGCGTTGAAAATGTTAAGGTTGCAACTACCAATGACAATGGTGAAGCAGTAGTTACCATGCCCGCAGAAATGACTGAAGGCTATGTAACTATCATCGGCGCCGATGTAGTTCCGGTTGTTGATCAGAAAATCGCTTTCTGATAAAAAACTAAACTAACCAAGTTCGAATGGACCGCTCCCTTGGGAGCGGTTCTTTTTTTCTCGGAATTTGGTGCATCGCTTTTCTTTTTGCGCTCTGAAAAATGTGAGGCGGTCCTATTGATGGTTTTCAAGAGGCAATCGATAAATTTCTATAATCGTGGGGGAGAAACTTTGGCAAAAAGGAAGTCGCCGCTGCAATTCCATAGCAGTCAAAAAATAAATGCGGGCTTTTGCTGAAGGATCAGAGAATGCTTCTCAATACGAGAATTCTTAGGAGGAAATTGGTAATCATTCCAGCTGCAATATCATCTGCTAGAATCCCTGTGCCGCCTCGGAAGCTTTGAAACAGGTTTATTGGGAAAGGTTTTAGTATGTCCAGGAATCTGAAAAGAATAAAACCAACAATGATCGCTGTCCAGCTTAAATCACCGATGAAAATGAGAGCGGTCCACATTCCTGCTGCTTCATCAATCACTATCTCTTGAGGGTCTTTGCTGCGAAGAATTCTTTCGACCTTCTCAGAAATGCCTATTGCCAGGAGAATAAATATGAATAGACAAGTTCCCTGAGCCAGGTTGCTGAAATCTTTAGTCAACCAGAAAAGCAGCAAGCCAAAAAGACTGCCGGCAGTACCTTGAGCCTTGGGCAGGTATCCGAGTCCAAAGCAGGCGCCGAGAAGTTTTATCGCTTCTGATCCAGTTGAACTACTGGTCCAGGAGGTGCCAATTTTTCTTGAAATAGTCATAGCCTGAATATACCGTGGATATTGCTGCTATATACATTAGCAGGTGGATGGTGGGGGAGTGGAATCTGACAAGAGTCTCTGTCCAGTCCGAATATTGGTAGGTTTCGAAAATAATTTGCAGACTCAAAAGACAAAGGGCGGTTATTATAGCGGTTAACTGGGTGGTTGTTTTTAGTTTGCCGGCGTTGCTTGCATCGATAACTTTGCCTTTTTCGGCGCATACAAGTCGCAGGCCAGTTACCGCAAACTCTCTGGCAATAATTATTACTGCAATATAACCAGCGGTAAAGGTAAGATTGCGATACTCGACCATCAATATCAGTGCCGTAGAAACGAGAAGTTTGTCGGCAATGGGATCCATAAACCTCCCGAGAGTTGTGATCTGCTGGTATCGGCGGGCCAGGTAGCCATCGTAGTAATCGGTAATTGCCGCAAAAATAAAGATTAGAGCAGCAATGATTTTTCCCCAGTCACCTGCAAGAGGAGATGTTGGTGTCCGCCAACAAAAAGCCAGAATGAAGAATGGTATGCAAAAAATTCTAAGCAGGGTTAGCTTTGTGGCAATAGTCATGAGATTTCTGCCTTGAAATCGTAAGCGTCAGCCTGAGTAATTTTACACTTTAAGAACTGGCCTGGATTCAACTTTTTCTTTGATTCGATTATCGTCCGGTTGTCTACTTCGTAGGCGTCCCATGCGGTTCGGCCAAATGCCCGTCCATCTTCAACGCTATCAATCATAACATCGACTTTTTTGCCGATGAGCTTTCGGTTTCTTTCTTCAATTAGAAGTTGCTGCAAAGTCATCAACTGGTCCAGTCTTGATTGTTTTACGTTGTTTGGAATTTTCGGAATAATTTTGGCAGCACTGGTGCCTTCTTCTGTAGAATAGGCAAAAGCGCCAACCCGGTCAATAGGATACTTTTCTATAAATTCAATCAATTCATTGAAATCTTCGTCATTTTCTCCCGGAAAACCAACAATAAAAGTGGTTCTGATGGCCGCGGAACGATATTTTTTTCTGATGTGTCGAATGATGGTGACAATCTGTTCTGGTGAAGTGTGTCTGTTCATGAGACGCAACATTCTGTCTGAAAAATGCTGAAAGGGAATGTCGAAATAGGGGACTACTTTGGGAATCTGATACAATTGGTCGATAAGTTCAGTGCTTAGACCGCGTGGATGCATATAATGGAGTCTAATCCACTTGATTCCTTCAATTGCTGAAAGTTTTTTTACCAGGTCTGGCAGCAAACAAAAGCCTTTTTTATCTGTGCCGTAGCGTGTAGTGTCTTGCGCGACGACAGAAAGCTCTTTTGCCCCAGATGCTGCCAGTCTGTTTGCATCATCGAGAATTTCTGTTTCCGGGCGTGAAAAAAAAGGCCCGCGAATAGAAGGAATTGCGCAATAACTGCAACGGTTGCTGCAACCTTCAGCAATTTTAAGTATTCCAATGTGTGGAGGGGTAAAAAAACGCCAGCTTTTGTTGTAATCTCTCTCGATTTTCCTGCCGCCAGGTTTGAGGTTGCAGAGGAATTCAATGTTGTCGTCGCTAAGGAACTCAAAAAGGTAGTCTAGCTCAGGGATTTGCAGGCGGATTTCGCTGTGGTAACGTTTAATCAGACAGCCAAAAGCAGCGACTTTGAGCATGGGAGATGAATTTTTAAGTTCAAGAGCTTTGAGTATTGTCATGATTGATTGCTCTTTGGCGTCTTTTATGAAGCCACATGTATTAATGAGGAGAAGGTCTGCATTTTCGGGCGACTGAGACCATTGCCAGCCAAATCGCGAAAACTTGTTGGCAATTGCTTCAGAGTCGGCAGTATTTTTTGAGCAACCGAGAGAGATAAGATGAAATTTCATACGCAGATAGAATACCTTTTTGTTGCTTAATTGGCAAGAAGAAGCTGCTAATAATGCCCGATTAAGCAAGGAAAAAAACAAATTGTTAAAATATTGATAATTTTATCATTATTATCTTTTAAAATAAATCTCCTTTTTCAATTTAATTTTGTCGATAACATTTATACTATTCATTTTAGGAGTTGAAATGCTAAAGTCCGGCAAGGGCAGGCATAACGGTTATAATTTAATATTTGTTCTCGGTTTGATTGTGGCTATGGCGAATTCAAATACTTTTTTTAGCCTGCTATCAAATCTCCTTACCAATAATTCCGCGTATGCTGCCGAAGAAACCCATGGTTTGAGTAAGTCTTCTGTTTTTGGTCGGGTTCAGTTGGCAGAATATTTTTCTAAATTTGCAGTCTGTAAAGAATGCCTGCCGGGTTCAAAATGTCTATCAGTATGTGTTGTTGGCGAAGTCGTTTATCCTGGTCAATTTGAATTGCCCGAGCCTTCAACTGCTTTAGACGCTTTGTCTTGTGCCGGAGGTGTTGCCCCGAGCGGGTCATGTCGAAATATAAAGATCTTTAGGGGGGCATTTTGTCAGGAATACGACCTTTATGATTTTCTGACAGATGGTTCTGATTCCAGTCCTTCTCTTTCTGGCGGTGAAACAATCGTTGTCGAACCTGTTAAAAGCTTGATAGAGGTGATGGGAATGGTTGCCAGACCCGGTATTTACGAATTGAAGCCAGAAGAAAAAAACCTCAGCTGGATCTTAAAATTTTCCGGAATTGATAAGGCTGGCAAGGATGAGGTTTTGGTTAACATTTTCAGGTTGTCGGGAGGGAATTATCGACATATTTTTTCAGAAGAAATTTCTCCTCGAAGCCTTGTTCAGGCCGAGACTCTTCAGTTTCTTCTCGAAGACAATGATAGAATAGAAGTTTCTGAAAAAGATATTCAAAGCAAGAGTATTGAGATCGAGTTGTCTGGTTGTTTTAAACATCCCGGAAAGATTCAGTCAGATCGGGCGGTAAGGCTTTCTGATTTTGTTTCTTCTACGAATCTTACCCCGGACTATGCTCCGGACTACGCCGAGATTCTCAGACCTGATCCGGAGTCGGGAGAATTTAAAGTCTTGAGTTTTTCTGTGGAATCTGTTATTGAAGGGCATTCTCATGCGGAGATTCTTCTGAAGAACAATGACAGAATAGTCATTTTTTCAAAGGAAGAGCTTGGGATGTTTGCAAAAGTAGCCATTGAACAAGGTATTCGTGGCAAGCAGATCTTTCAATGGAGAGAAAACCTGCGAATTTCTGATTTGATTGAGATGGCAGGTGGGCTGGAAAAGGGTTCGGGGAAAGTGGCTGAGCTTATCAGAAAACAGATAGATGGCGGATCGATTCAATCTATATCTGTGATTGTGGATCTGGCTAAAATATGGTCTGGCGACAAAAGACACGATATTCATCTAAAGCCTTTTGATATTCTTCTTATCAATGATATCTCAGCTAAAAGCCGATAAACCAATCAAGGCCAGCCTGATTTTTTAGCAAAAACCGCACGCATGCCAAAGTTTTTTGAATTTCTGAGAAATCCTGCAAAAACCTCAATTGCTTTTTTAGTTAAATCAATTTCGGCTGATAATATTTTTGATTGCCAGGTTCAGCTTGCTTAAAGACGGGGATACGGCTTGCATATCGCCTCCCTGGCTGGGAAGAACTATGCCGAGCTTCTCTGCTTCAGCTGCTCTTGAAGCCCCTCTGGATTGCATTCTGGCAAGTGTTTTTGCAAACGGAGAAGAGGAGGTGGTGGTGACTACTTCCTGACTCTCGGGTTCTTTAATTTCTTGTTTTTGAGCTTTTACCTGGGTAACGATCGGAGCCGGCGTAGTTTTCTGTTGGCTTCGAACTATGACTTTCTGCGATGTTTTCTTGTAAGGATCGGGTGTGTCGCGGTTTTCTTTTTTCTCATTCGGATCAGTTTTCCAGCTCATGGAAAACTTTTCTTCTTTTAGTTCAACCGAGCCAGTATTGTTTTGCTCTGTCAGAGATGGCGACTGCTCAACGATGATCTTTTGTGCAGCCTTTTCTGGGGTTTTTGTAGGCGGGAGTGGTTCTGGTGGCTCAACAATAGCTACTTTTTCGGATCCGGAATTTTCAACAAAATAGCTAATTGAATTTCTGGGCACTTTATAAGTTTGATTCTCTGCAAAAAGACTGTAAGGAAACATTATGCAAAAAAGGACATACACGAGTATAAGGCTTCGCAGTCGGCGAGATTTATGTAAAGACTTCATAATTTTTTGGCTCTCTTGTTAATTCGGTTTTAGCCCTCATCAGGCCTCAAACAGAATAACTTGCTGACAAGCTCAAAGTCAATTTACCTAAGAAAACATCAAAAAAAAAGCGCCACAAATCTATCACAAGTTTGATAGATTTGTGGCGCTTTTTTTTAATTCAGACTTCGCCGCGAGAACGCTCGATATGAACCAGAGAGCGCTTGGCATCATTCGCCAGCGGTCCGGTTGGATCAAGCTCAATAACTTTGTTGTATTCCTCGCTCGCTCGATCATACATGTTTTTAACACGATAAATACTTGCCAGTCTAAAGTGAGCTTCAATATAATTGGGATCAAGTTGTATGGCCTTGCGGTATTCCTGCATTGCTTCGTTTTTCATGTTTACATCATAATTTTCGTTGTAAGCTTCGCCCAGCTCATAGTGGGCTCGGGCATTATTATCATCGACCTTCAGTGCTTTTTTGCAGATAGCAATTGCTTCGTCATACATGCGTTTTCCACTTATCGATTGCTTGCTGTAAACAATTTTCAGACCCCAATACGGCCACAAGTTGTTGGGGTCGCAGCTGTTGGCTAGTTTGAAATAATAAACAGCTTTTTGTTGCTCCTCTTCGGTGGGAGTAAACCCAGTGCCAAGGGTTATGTAGGCATAGCCCAGGCTGAAATTGGCCATGGTTTCTTTGGGGTTGGACTCTGCTCTGGCGTGATAATCCTTTAGCAAAGCAGCAAGTTGTTTTTCTTTATCTTCGTTTTTGCTATGCATTTCCTTGTAGATATCGATCAACTTCATATGGTAATCACCGTTGTTAGGCTGAAGTTCCAGGAGTTGGCGTATCTCAGACAAGGCTTCCTCATATCGTTGCTGGGCAAGATAAAGTTCCGAGAGCTTGGTGTGTACATAAATGCTTTCGGGATCCTTTTCAAGAATGGCCTTGTAAGTTTGTTCTACTTCGGCAATGAGATTGCGGCGGAAATAAACTTTTGCCAGTTCCGTCATCGCAAAAACATTCCCCTGGTCGAGCTCAAGCACTTTTTGGAAGCATTCGATCGACTGGGTAATGGCACTCTCTTCGTCAATTGAATTATCAAGGCCTTTGGAAACAAACAAGCCCAGTTCGAGCCAGTCGCAAGGGTTAGAGCCTTGCGTTACCGCCTGACGTATTTCAGAGTTCATATCTGAAAGTTCTTCTGGCGATGAGAAATTGTTCAAAGCTTTGAATTTCAGTTGAGTGATAAGGTTTATGCGGATGTCGACATCGTTGGGGAAGTATTGCTTGGCCAGTTTAAGAGATTCGACCGCTTCGACAATCTTTCCTTTTCTGATGTTCAAATCGCCAAGGCGCACGGCAATATCTTTGTATTTGGCGGTTTTGTCCAGATCCAGAGCCTGTTCATATTCAAAAGAAGCTTCGTCAAACATGTTTTTTGATTCGTAAAGCAGTCCAAGTTTGTATCTGGCATCGAGATTATGATTATCTAGATCAATAATGCTGTCATAGTGCATGATTGCAGTGTCGATGTCACCTTCTTTTTCTGCTTCTTCAGCTTTTGCAAAGGCTTCGTCGATTTCCTGGGATCTTTGAGAGGCAGAAAGGTTGGCAAAGAAATCTGTAGCTGTCGAGTTTCCTGCATCAAGATCAAGAACCTTTTGAAACCACACTCTGGCTGTTTCAAGATCGCCCTTTTCTCGATAGAGAATTCCAAGTTGCAGTACTGGCTCAAGCTCATTTGGAACAACCTGGTTCGCAGCTTCAAATTTCTCTATCGCTTCGTCGACCCAGCCTTTTTCCTGGAAAATCTGCCCAAGCATGAATAAACCATGGAAATGGGTGGGATGCATGCCTAGAAGCTCTTGAAGCTCTATCGAAGCTTCGTCGGGTTGTTCGGTTTTGAGGAAAATTTGTGCCAGAGAAATGTATACTTCAGCCTGTTCGGGATCAATTTCTTTTGCTTTCTGGATTGAATTCAGCGCCGTGTCATATTGTTCAAGGCTTATCTGCAGATTTCCCAGTTCATACCAGGCGACCTGGTTATTGGGCTGAATTTCGATTACCTTTTCATATTCCATGATGGCGTTTTTGAACATTCCACGTTCGCTGAAAATTCTCGCCTGTTTAATGCCTTCTTCTGCCTGGGCACCAGTTTTCACGTTCATTAAAGCATTCTGGTATTCTTTTGCTTTCGCGTGTAATGGATCAAGCTGAAGAACCGCATTGAACTCTCTAAGTGAATTATCCACCTGGTTAAGCTCATAAAGAGCAGAGCCGTAAGCAAACCTTGCATCGATACATTTTTCGTCAATTTTAATCGCATGTTTGAGTTCATTCAATCCGTTTTCAATC
The DNA here is from genome assembly GCA_964596185.1 of uncultured bacterium. Lineage (GTDB taxonomy): Bacteria > Muiribacteriota > Ozemobacteria > Ozemobacterales > Ozemobacteraceae > DYKG01. Next base: position 38,840 of record CAZQUE010000012.1, read on the forward strand.
ATGCTGTTATCATTGTATGCCTTACCCATGTTCAAATAAATCTTGCCAAGTTCGACATGGGCAACAGGATTATCGGGAAATTCGGCTACGATGTCTTTAAATGCCATGGTTGCCTGATCGATCATATTGCTGATCGAATAAATCTTGCCAAGCTGAACTCTTGCTTCAACATTACCAGGGTTCTGAGTAATGATGTTTTTTAGCTCCAAGATTGCCATTTCGTGGTCGCCTGCTCCGGCGTAGGCTTCGGAAATCATTGCTGCAATAGTGGTGTTATCAGGATTCATTTGTCTGGCTTCCTGAAGGATTTCTATGACTTTTGCGAATTCCTGACAGCTAAGATAGATGTTACCGATTTCCAAGGTAATATTTAGTTCCTGCGGAGCTACCATTCTTGCCTGGCTAAGAATCTCAAGAGCTTCATTGAACATCTTTTGACTCTGGTAAATTTTGGAAATCTTCAAATACAAATCAATGTTTTCAGGGGTTTTTTGGCGCAAGGCTTCAAGTTCATTGAGAGCTTCCTGATGCAAATTCTGCACGAGAAAAATGTCAATGAGCCGTTTGGTAACTTCTTCTGAGCCACCTGAGGCTTCTCGAGCCTGTTCAAGGTAACCAAGACCTTCTTCACGGTTGCCGTTTTGAATGAGCAGACTTCCGAGTTCAAGAAGAAGTATTGGTTCTGAAGCTCCAAGATTAATAGCTTGTTTGATCGAAGAAATCTGGTCATGGGTTCGACCAAGCTTTTTGAAAATTTCTCCCAGGCCAATATGAGCCTCAAGGTTGTCAGGGTTTCTGGAGATTATTGCCTGATAGGAACGAATGGCCTCATCATGCATATTTCTTTGCTTGTAGATTTCGACAAGAGTTGCATGTGGAGCAATGTCTTCAGGGTTAAGTTGTATAGCCTGTTGCAATGAAGTTACGGCTTCGTTGATAAAACCAAGCCGCATGTAGATGTCGCCTAATTTGCTCAGCCATTCTGCCGAAGGGCTTATCTGATTCAGGCGCACCAGAGTGTTGATTGCTTCGCGCTCCTTGCCTGCTTTAATCTGTAGATCCTGTAGATCTGAGAGCAATTCTATATTGGAATGATCAGTTTCGAGAAGGGTTTGAATTGCTTCAATTTCTTCGTTGATCATACCCTTGCTGCGGTAAATCATTCGCAGCTCCCCTTTGATGTCAGACCTGGTCGGATCAAGCTCCAGCACTCTTGCATAGTATGAGTTGGCTTCTTCGATCAGCCCTTTTTCTGCGGAGGCTCGGGCCATTATCAGCGCCAGGTCGGCGTCGTCAGGCTGACTTATGCTGAGAGCTTCAAGGGCTTCATAGCAGCTTAATGGATCCCCTCCAGCCTGGACAATTGCATACAATTGTTCAAGAATCTCATAATCTTCAGGATTTGCTTCAAGTGCGTTTAGATAACTTTTTATCGCTTTTTCGAGCTCGCCGCTCGCGGCATATGAAGCAGCAAGGCTTTTCATTACCTCAAATGATGAGGTGTCCTGCTCGGCAATAGCTTCATATTCTTTTACCTGAAGCTCATATTCGCCTTTTTCTCCGTAAAGACTTGCCAGTTCGTATCTTATTTCCAGCCAATCAGGCTTTAATTGTCTGATTTGCTCAAACTCCAGTAGGGCTTCGTCATTCATGCCAAGGCGCTGAAAGAGTTTTCCGCAACGGTAATATAACTCAACATTGTTTTGGTCAAGTTCTTTAACCGCCTGGTATTTTTCCAGGGCTTCTTCAAGCTTGCCTCTGGCTTCAAGATCTTTGCCGATTCTAAAATGGACTTCTGAGTTGTTTGGATCAAGGTACTCGGCCTTCTTGTATTCCATTATCGAATCATTGTATTGTCCATTGAATTCGTATGCTTCGCCAAGCTCGAAATGCAGTTTGGCATTTTCTGGGTCGTTTTCAATGGCTTTCAGGTACATATCGATTGCACCTTGAATGTTGTTGCGGGTAATATTCAGCCTTGCCAATTCAATAATAGCCTTGGAAAACTTCGGATCCAGGGTAATTGCTCTATTAAAACGCTCTTCAGCTTTTTCGATGGCATTGCGTTGCAGATGAAGCTGTCCAAGGTCGAATTGAAGTTCTTTGCTGTCAGGCGCAAGCTCTATGGCCTTTTCATAGATATCAATGGCGCGGCTTGTGTTTCCACTGGCCAAAAGAAGAGAGCCAAGAGAATTCAAGGCTGCGGCATCTTCAGGCGAAAGCTCGATGATTTTTTCCAGGTTACTTATCGCTTCCTGCTGCTTGCCAGTTTTTTGTTGGCAATCGGCCAGAAGTTTCAATGCCGGAACAAAGTCCGGTTTTTCCTTCAGGACTTTTTCAAATGTGTTGCTGGCTTTTTCGTAATTTTCAAGTTCGTAGTATGTCTGCCCTTTTTCCAGAAGGATTTCCCAGCGGTTAATCATTAAGCTGTCTCCTTAGCTGCTTATCAGTTTCTATTTTTACTTTCTGATTGAGGAAAAGCATCAGTCTTCCTCTTCTTCTTCCATTAATTGATCGGCTTTCTCAAATGCTTTTACAGCTTCTTCATTGCGTCCAAGGCCTCTGTAGACCTTTCCAAGCAGGAAGTATACATCGTAGCCGGCTTCATCGAGCTCGGCAGCCTTTTTCAGCTCTGTGAGAGCTTCTTCGTATGCTTCTTTTTCAAGATAATCCGCGCCAACCTTGAGCAGGATCTCATAATTTTCGTCAAGCTGGTTCTTTGCCTGTCTGAAGGCATCAGCAGCCCGTTCTCTGTTGTTAAGGCCTTCGAATGCTTTGCCCAGACAGAAGAAAGCTTCGCCATTTTCTGGCGTGATCTGGGTCGCTTTTTCCAGGCTATCTGCTGCTTCTGCCAGCATACCATTGTCCAGATAAAGCTTGCCCAGTTCAAAATACACTTCTGAATGATTAGAATCAAGATTTATTACTTTCTTGAATTCATCAATGGCTTCGCTGACTTTCAAAAGCTTGTAATAGGCCTTGCCCAGTTCAAAGTGAGCTCTGCTGTTGGTCGGATAACGATTGATCGCTTTCTTGTAAAGCTTGACCATCTTGTCGTAATTTTGATTTTCCCAGAAAATGCTGCCTAGAGCATAGATGCATTCAATGAGATTTTCATTTAGGTTTAGAGCCTGTTCATAATTGCTGGCCGCTTCACTTTGATTACCCTGATGACGATAGGCTTCGCCAAGCTCGAAAAAGAACAGGGCGTTTTTGGGGGCTGCTTCAACGGCCTTTGAATATAGCTCTATCATGCCGGCATAGTTCTCTGTCTGCTTGTATTTTGCGCCGAGTCGGTAAATGATGTTTAAGTCGCCCGGTCGATATTCAAGAGCCCTTTCAAAGGCGTTTATGGCCCCTTTGGAATCATCGAGGTTTTCGCAAGCCTCTCCAAGTTCTTTGTAGACCTGGTAATTATCAGCCTCAAGCTCAATAGCTTTTTCAAACAGTTCCTTGGCTTTTCCCCATTCTTCAAAGGCAGCATGGATTGCACCAAGCTTCTGATATACATCAACGTAGTCTTCCTGTAACTCGAGGGCTGTTGTGAACATCTGCATCGAATCCTGAAGCTCATTGCGTTGATAGAAAATGTCTCCCAGTTCATAGTAGATGACTGCATTTTCGTGGTCAAGATGAATGGATTTTCTGAATTCATCAATCGCTTCATCGATTTTGCCAATGTCGCGCAAGTGACGCCCCAATTCAAGGTGCGCTCTTTTGTGCTCAGGTGCAAGGCCAATAACAGTTTTGAATTCGCTGATAGCGTTGTCGTTCTGTCCCTGGGTTGAATAAATGATACCCAGTTCGAAATGGGCTGAAGAATTGCGTGGATCAAGCTGAATTACCTTGCGGTATGCTTCAACTGCTTCATCGATAATTCCCTGGCTCGCATAGGCTTTTGCAAGTTCAATATTAACCAGAATATTTTCTGGTTCATATCGCAGCGCTTCTTTGAATTCGCCGATTGCTTTATCAACGCGTCCCTTGTTGATGTATGCCATAGCCAGTTCTCGATGCGGAATCGGATTACTGCCATCGAGGTCGATAGCTCTGGAAAATTTGTCGATGGCGAAGTCGAGATTGCCCTGTTTGCGGTGGATCAGGCCTATTTGCGTTACTATTTCTGCGTTGTTGGGTTCATGTTGCAGCGCGGCTTCAAATTCACGCAGGGCATCGGTCAGGCGATTGAGGTGATCATAAACTTTACCCAACTCAAGATGAATGATCGAATTCTGCGGGTCTGTCTCGAAGACTCTATTATAGAATTTGGCTGCGTCTTCCCATTTTTCCAGTGAAGCGTATATCTTGCCAAGGCGTATCAGGGCGTCGGTTCTTTCTTCGTTTATTTCTGCAACCTTGAGGTATTCGTCGAGAGCTTTTTCGAGCTGGCCACAATGGTAATAGGTCTCTGCGAGGCGGAAGCGGGCAGAATGATTTTGCGGATCCATCTCTACCAATCTGCGATAGCAGTTTCCCGCTTCGGGATATTGCTCTGAAATATAGTAAAGATCACCAAGATTTGTCAGTGCTTCAGTTAGTGATGGGTCTATTTCAAGTGCAAATTTGAATTCTTCCATTGCTGCGGCAGTTCTTTCAAGATCAAGGAAAACGTTGGCAAGCTCAACATGTGCTTGCGGCGCCTTTGGTCTGATTCTAATCGCATTACGGTAAGAATCGACAGATTTGTCGAGTGCATGGTGGTGATGATATATTCTTCCGAGCTCAAGATGTGCCTCAAAAATATCCGGACGGATATCGACGACGGTGTGTAGAGCATCCAAGGCTTTATCGTGAAGATCGCGAATGATATAAATCTTGGCCAGGGCCATCTGTGCTTCAACGTGATCAGGTTTGATTGCGACGACTTTTCGATATTCGTCTTCAGCTTTATATATTTGATTGGTTGCTTCGTACAGGTGGGCGAGACATTCGTGGGCCTGAAGATTTTCAGGAGCTATTTCAATGGCTCTCAGATATTCATCTTCGGCGTCATTATGCCTGTCAAGCATTTCAAGAGTTTTTGCATATTCAATGATTGCTTCAACGTAGTTTGCATCTTGATCAAGAATCTTTTCAAGTATACTGCAGGCTTCTGTCCAATTTGATGTGTCGATGTAGAGTTTTGCCAGATCAAACTGAACCCGGCTCGGATTTTCGGAAAGGCTTATGGCCTGATTGAATTCTTCGATTGCCTGTTGAAATTTATTGCCACGATGGAAGATTCTGCCCAGATAATAATGGGATTCAACATTGTTCTGGTCAAGCTCTATTACTCGGCTGAAGCGTATTTTAGCGATTTCGTCCTGATGCTCGTCAAAACAAATCTGGCCGATTGCGAAATGGGCTTCGGTGTAGTCTATGTCTAACTCAATTGCTTTTCTGAGGTTTGCGAGAGCTTTTTCGTTCTCGTTGATTGCTTTGTAAACCTTCCCGAGTTCATAATATCCCTGGGCAAAATTCGGATTGATCTGAATCACTTTTTGATAGAGTCTTATCGATTCTTCTGGTCGGTTTTCAGCAAACCTTATTTCGGCCATGTTAAGATAGGCGGGAATATAGGTTTTGTCTTTTTCGGAAGCCTCTTCAAAACATTCGTAGGCTTTTTCAAGATTACCCATTTGACTATAGACGTCACCCGATTCGAAATAGGCGCGCGGGTCTTCTGGATCAAGACTGACGACAGATTGGCAAGCCTCAAGGGCGGCCTCAAAAAGCGGTGATGAGTCCTGAAGAGTTGTCAGATAAGAGTTCTTCAGTCCCCAATATGCCCATTTGAAGTTAGGATCAAGGTTAATCGCCATCTGATAGCCATTGAGGGCTTCTTCGAGTCTTTCCTCCTGCTTTTCTGGAAGAACAGAGGGTAAGACCTGGCAGGCGTAGGCAAGAGAATAGTGGGCCACTGGATTTTGAAAATCTACCATCGCCGCATTCTTATACTGCTCAATATATCTACTGTAGAGCGTTTCGGTGTCTTTGCTTTCACTACTGCGAATTTTGTACAAATCGATCTGATTCATTACCGCCAATGGACTGGAGCGATCTATTTCAAGAGCACGCTGGAAACTTTCAAAGGCGTCGTCATATTGGCGACGCTTGACATAGATTTTACCAAGCTCAATCCAGGCACCAAGAGCGTTTGCTTCTTTGAAGAAGCGAAGTTTGTTGAAAAGATAGCCTTCCTGGTAGATTTCCTGGGTGCGATTGCGGGAAAGATCTATTACTTCTTTGAATCTGCTGGTGGCCATTTCAACCATGCCCATCAGCAGATGGATTTTGCCAAGACGATAATGGGCAAAAATATTGGTCGGATTTATTGCCAGGCCTTGATGATAGAAATCTATCGCCTGGTCGTAACTTGCTTTTTGCTCAAAAATGAAACCGAGTCTAAAATAGGCTGGTGCATAATTGGGATTGATCTTCAGGGCTTTGGAGTAACTTTCCTGAGCCTTCAGTAGCGCGTCTTCGGCAATCATTGCATGCTCAGCCTGAGATATCAGGTAACATTCACCAAGCTCAAAGCTGATACGTGGATCTTCAGGGGTTTTTGCCAGAGCAGCTTTTAACTGTTCAATCGCACCATCATAGTTTCCATCATAAATTAGCAGATCTTTAAGGCCAAGGTTAGCCCAGATGTTGGCTGGGTTGATCTCTAATGCTCTTTCCATGAGAAGTTTGGCCTCTTTCCGCTCTTCAATGAAGGTTTCATTGTCGCGGGAGTGAAGGATCAGCAGAATGTTGCCCATTATGCAGTTTGCCATCGATTCGCTTTCGAGCTTGCGCAGCTCTTCACGAAGTTTTTCAATGGTTTGCTTATATCGGGCTTCACGATCGGGCATGTGTGAATGTAGTGCCCGATACTGAAGAATCAGCCGGATCCATGTTTCTCCATCTTCCGGAGTCTGTTTCAATGCCTGGCGATAAGATGAGATTGCTTCGTCGATAATTCCTTTGATTGAGAAAATATCTCCCATCGATTTATGGATGGCAGCATTCTCTGGACCAAGCACCAAAGCTTTTTTGAAATCCAGAAGAGCTTTTTCAAGATCGCCTTTGTTTTTTGCTATCTCAGCCTGATTAAGGTAAAGTTGTATTCTTTCTGACTTTTCATCTTCAGAAAAGCTGTTAACCCGTTCTTTCATCAGAAGCAGGTCATTGTGTTCAGCTAATTTTTTCAGAGAATTGAGGTATTCTCGAGAAGCGCTGCCTATTTCAAGGAAAATACACCTTGATTCATCTGCATGGTAGAACATGCACTGCTCTTGAAGGCATGCACCTTCAAGGCGATTGTCTCCTTTAAGTCTACCCAGAAGGGGGCATATTTCCTTGGTCATATCTGAGAATTACTCCTTCCCATGAGAACTCTTCGTTTATTAGATCCGTCCATTGGGCTGACCATTCCATTTTCTTCAAGTTGATCCATAATTCTGGCCGCCCTATTATAACCGATTCTAAACTTTCTTTGTAGCATACTGGTAGATGTTTTTTCCTGAGTTTCAAGATATTTTACAATCTTGTCAATCAAAGCAGAATCTGCATCCTGAACTTCGTTGTCCTGATCATAGTCTTCTTCATCATTATCATCCCGGTCCGGTGCAATGTCGAGATATTCCGGTGCACCCTGAGATTTTACAAACTCTGTAATGTCCATCAATTCGCGATCGGAAATGAAGGCACCCTGCAGTCTCAAAGGTTTGTTGCGCCCTTTGGGAATGAACAGCATGTCGCCCTTGCCAAGAAGTTTTTCTGCACCTTTGGCGTCGAGTATAGTTCTGGAGTCTATCGCAGAAGTAACTGAAAATGCAATTCTCGTTGGCAAGTTCGCTTTGATGACTCCGGTCAAAACATTTACCGACGGCCTCTGGGTCGCGATTATCAAATGAATGCCAACTGCCCTGGCCATTTGTGCAAGACGGCAGATAGAGCTTTCAACCTCTGCTGATGCAGTCATCATCAGGTCAGCCAATTCGTCGATAATAATTACAATAAATGGCATCGGCTCAAGGTCTGCATCAATTTCCTTTTTCAGGCGATCGAGTTCTTCATTGAACGTTGAAATTTTCCTGACCCCGCATTCTGCAAGAAGTGTATAGCGTCGCTCCATTTCTTCGACTGCCCACATCAGGGCTGCCGAAGCCTTTGCTGGATCAGTTACTACCGGGGAAATCAGATGAGGTATGCCATTGTAGGTAGAGAGTTCAACCATTTTGGGGTCGATCATGACGAACTTGACCTGGTCAGCCCGGGCCTGGTAAAGAATGCTGGCTATGATTGTGTTTACGCACACAGATTTTCCTGAGCCGGTTGATCCAGCGATAAGAAGATGGGGCATGTCGGAAAGGTCGGCAAAAACAGGCTTGCCACTAATGGTTACTCCAAGTGCAAGATTGAGTGGAGTAGAATTCTTATTAAATTTTTCATTTTTTAGAAGATCGTAAAAATACACCGGGGTTGGATTAGTGTTCGGAATCTCGATCCCAAGGGCTGGTTTTCCTGGAATTGGCGCTTCTATTCTTATGGCCTGTGCAGCCAGAGCCAATGCAATGTCGTCTGCCAGTGAAGTGATTCGAGAAACTTTTACGCCAGGAGCTGGCTTAAGCTCGAATCTTGATACTGCCGGTCCTTCTACAATGGCAGTAACGCTTGCTTTAATGCCAAATTCGTCGAGCGTTTTTAGTAAAAGGGCCGATCGGTGGCTTAGGTCGGATTGAGATTCCTGGGTATCCCTGGGGGGAGGAATCTTGAGAAGATCGAGAGGGGGAAGTTGTGATTCGGAATATGGGTTTACGTGTTCTTTCGAATTGTCATATTCGGTTTCGTTGTTTTTGATCTCTTCATCTATTCGGTTGTCTTCAAGATATACAGTTTCATCATAATCATCTTCCGAATT
>CAZQUE010000012.1:47826-57501 GCA_964596185.1 uncultured bacterium
CAGTTGCTTTGCCAGCATTGCGGAGTTGGGATTATCGTAGCCTCTTCTTCTTCTAATGATTTTTTATTTTGCTCATTAGATAACTTGGTCTTACCAATGTCTGCATGGCTTGAGTCGTTTTGTTCTTCATCAATCTGTTTGGGCTTGAAGGAGAGAAGTTTCCCGAATTGTTCTCTGGAGCCATGTTCAGATACTGCCTGCTTAAAATGTGAAAAAACTACTACGGTAAGTCTAGTAGTGGTTTTGATTGCATCGATAAGCATTGCCAGCATGGTTATGGTTAATTCCCAGGTAAAAAACAGAAGCCTGGTTCCAAGGCCTGCCAATACAACTCCTGCAGCAAGGACATCTTTATAAAGAATATCCAGGGCAAAAATCAGCGAAGACATTAGCAGAAAAAAGAATAAAATTTTGCTTGGCACTGGGCCGAAAATGCCTGATGCAAGGCTAAAAGCATTGGTGCCAACTTTTCCGCCCTCAAGACCCAGAAGTCCCAGTCCGAAAATAAGTACTCCCAAGGAGCCCGCTATTCTCCAGCGTAGATTTTCAAATGGACGTTCCATGAATTTCTGTATTCCCATGAGGGCTATCATTGCCGGCACGATGTATACTCCCATGCCCAGGTGAACCATGGTGAAATTAATGATGCCGGGGATTTGTGATGAGCTCAGATAATGAATGAGAGAGAGTGAAAAAGCACTGACTCCAATCATTACAAGTCCTACGGCTTCATTGCGTTGTCTTGAAGATACGTTGAAGGGTAGGGGGGTAGAGTTTCGCCTTGGTTTTGTCGACCTGGGGCTGGCGGGTGAGCTGGCTTTTGGCTTTTTTGCCGTTCGCCTGCTGGTTATGTTGTTTTCTGGCAGAAGAATTCTTTTGTTGCTCATTTTATCTTCCTAGAATTGCAATCAGGCTAATTGTTGAGACCAAAAAAAGGTAATATGAAAAAATTGAAAGTTTTTGTTTTTTCAGCATAAATACAAGTAGATTGAGGGCCAGGAACCCGGTAATTGCTGATACAGCAGCTCCAACCAACAGTTCAATCCCGGAAATCTGTATTTGGCTTGCTCCGTTGATTAGTTTGCGCCCTTCAAGAATTGTAGCTCCACCAACGGCGGGAATCATTAGCAAAAACGAAAAGCGTGCGGCTGCCTCAGCATTTAAGCCGCACAGAAGGCTTGTGCCAATAGTTGAGCCGGACCTGGATATGCCAGGGGTAATTGCAAGGCCCTGTGCTAGTCCGACGATCAAAGCCTTGCCGGTGGTCAGGTGGGCAAGTTCCAGTCCGGTCTGATGGCGTCTGCTGGTTCTTTCTGCAAGAAGTAGAATCAGGCCGGTTGCAAAAAGAGCGATGCAAACTGCGACTGGATTGGCAAACAGGCTTTCAAATTGCTTCTTGAAAACCAGGCCAAGAACTGCTGTCGGTATACTTGCGGTTATGATTAATCCAGCCAATTTTCTGTTGGCCGGCTCTTTCCAGCCGGAAACTGTGAAAAATGGCCTTAGATCATGGCGAAAGAAAAAGATGACAGCCAAAAGCGTTCCGAAGTGAAGGGTTACGTCAATGGCAAGGTTTTCTTCGAAATTGGTGCGACCGGAAAAAAACTGAAAAAGGGTCAGGTGTCCGGAGCTTGAAACGGGTAAAAATTCGGTTAAACCCTGAATAAGTCCTTGAATAGCAATGTTTAACATTGCTGCCTCCTTTTTTCGGCATTACAAATGAGATCTATTCTCTGTAGTTGTATAAGGGTTATCGGTACGGTTGCACAAAAGATTTAGCAAAAGCAGTAACGGGTTATCTATTATCAGAATATTGTTTATCGTCTTTCTGTGTTAAAATTTTGATAATAACTTATTTTTAAAAAATGATAAATCTTGTTTTGATATTTTGATATACTTGTCCCGCCTATTTTTTAATATTTTTATCGTTCAAAATATGTTATAATCTGCCGATAAAAATCCAGCCAGGAGAGAACACTATCATGGCAATTACCGCAAATGAACTTAGAAAAGGCATGGTTATCATGTATAATGGTGATCTTTGTCAGGTCGTAGATGTCGAATTTGTTCGCCCGGGAAACTGGCGTGCAATGGCACAGACCAAATTGCGCAACATCAAAACCGGCGCGATCTTTCAGCAGCGTTATCAGACTACGGAAAAGGTTGATGAAGCCATTGTTGAAACGCGTTTGATGCAATATCTGTATGCATCCGATAACTTCCTTCATTTCATGGATACGCAAACCTATGAACAATTAGAAATGGAGCAGGATGTTGTTGGTGATCAGATAAAATTTCTCAAAGAAGAAATGGAAGTTTATGTGAAGGTTTACGATGGTGCTGCAATTGGTGTTGAACTTCCGCCGAGCGTAGAGCTTGAGGTTATCGAAGCTCCACCAAATGTTAAGGGAAATTCAGCGACCAGTGGCGGTAAGCCTGTTACCTGTGCCGGAGGGCACGTGGTTAATGTGCCGATGTTCATCGAGGCTGGCGAGATTATTAGGGTTGATACCAGAACAGGCGATTATCTCGAACGAGCGAAAAAGTAGTTGCGTTTGGGCCTTTTCTGGTCTCGACAAAAGTTTAAGGCTGTCAGAGAAGTTCTTGACATTCGTATGACAACTGAATAAAGTCTCTGATTGTCTGGAGAATACCAGTTAACACCAGGAAGGGCTATGATAAAATTGATAAAAAAGCAGCAGGGCTTGCCATTTTTGCTTGCTCTGGGTGTCATGTTTATATTGTCGTCAAGCTTTCTTGCTGTACAGCTCTGGTCCGACGAAGATGGACTAAGGGGAGCTGCTGCGGCTTTGGAGGCTCCGTTGATTCCGCCGAATCTTAACGCGCCTACGATTGTACCCCCCCCTGCAGAAAAGCCAGATTCTTCCGTTGAAGAAAAAGTTTCAGAAGAAACAGTTCGCGAATCTGCAAAAGTAAGTGGTTATGGAGAACAAAAGTCTGTTGAGGCTCCAGTGGTTGAGTCGGCCACGGTAGAAGCTCCGGTAAAACTTGAAAAACCTGAAGAGGCCCTTTTAAAGCCTGTTGTTGAAGAGCGAACCGTCGTTGTCAGCAAAGCCGAGCCAAAGAAAGCTGAACCCAAAAAGGCCGAGCCAAAGAAAGTTGAACCGAAGAAAGCTGAGCTGAAGAAGATTGAAGTCGTGGATGAAAAGCCAGAACAGGTTTTAAAGGGACAGCTTGAAGGAAAAAAAGAGGCAGCCAAGCCTTTGCCAGCCAAGAATGTAAAAGAATCTCCTTCAAATTCGGCGGTAACAAAAGCCGAAAAAGATAGCCGGGAAACCGCCCGGGGCAATGAAAAAGGAATTGGCGGCGTTGAGGTAGAGCGTCCGATCAAAATTGAGCATAAATCCCCAAGACGGGCTAAGGTGCCCACAGAGATCCCGCCTGAATGGAACTGGTTCCAGACTCCACTAAAGCTCGAAGTCGATGGTGGCAATGTAGAAATCGTTCCAGCCGTTGAAATCAGGCCCCAGACAAAAAATGCTGCTCCTGCTGTTTCTCGTCAGGTTGCGCCTATTAAGAAAGCTGCCCAGGTTGAAAAGGCTGGAAAAGATGATTTGAAAAGAAAGAGAAATGCAGCAAGCGTGAATGCCCAGAAGCCTTTTGAAAAAGCTCTATTAAAAATGGCAAAGTTGAAAGAAAAGCGCGTCGAGGTTTCTGTTAAAACGATTTCAAAGAAGACGGAGGTTGTCAGACCAGCTTCTGTTGCTTTAAAAAGGCTTCAAGACATGCTTCAGCTTATTTGTAAGGATTCTTCAGAATTAGAAGCTGATGTCGAAAATGAAGAGATAACGGTTCTGGAAAATTCGGAAGCTGCAGAAAACAGTGAATTCGAGGAAGAGCCAAAAACTATAACTCCTTCTTCAGAAGGCGATAAGAGTTATGCTGGTTCGGGCAGTAGCTTCAGCAGGAGGGTGAATGAGCTGATACGCTCTGGCGAGTGGCTTAGAGACTGACTTTTTAAGACTGCTGACCGGGTCGTGACGCCAAATGGCGCTGCGACCCGGTTTTCATTTTAGCTGTTACAAAGTTGGGCAATTTTCTTGATTTTCTCTGGGCCCTTGGCGCGGTTAAGACTAAACTGGGACGGCGTTTTTTAAATAAAGCTTTATTTTTTAATCTCTGATTTTCTTTTTTAAAAGGAAAATCATGTTTGGATTAACCATAAAAAATAATTTTTTAAAAATAGATGGCGCTGATTTTTAATCAATGTGAAAAAATAAAAATATAAATTTAAAAAATGGAGGCTTCTGATTTTCGCGCTCTTTTCTTTTTAATAAGTTTATTGAATGTCGAGGTAGAAGAAAAAAACGTTTCAACTAAATTCAAAAAGCTGGAATTTCTTTTGCAGTGGTATTATCCTGATCTAATGACAGAAGAATCTCAAACAATTTTGATCGGAATTGGTGAGACAGAAGATCCTCTTCCAGATTACCCGAGAAATACAAGGTTCTGGCTTTTTGCCGGAGTCTGCGAAATTTGCGGATGCGGAGGGAGAGAAATCGAGATTTTTTCTGATAAAATCGCTTTGAAATGCGAGTCTTGTGGACAGGTTAGGATGACGCTAATAGATGCTGCTGATTATTTTGAAGTCTCATACGTTTACTGGTGCAAGCGAGCAAAGTTTGCCAGTGATATTGTTGAAATTAGCCAAGAGGCGATTAATGGCATCGAGAAATTGATTGAAAGTTTTGATGATTTTGAGATTCCACGTTGGGCTGTAGTTATCGTTGGTGGAGTCTGTGAAAAAAAAGCCTGCTGTGTGAACTATGAATGCAGGTATAATGCAGTTAAAGGCGGAGACCTGAAATGAAAAGCTTTTTGAATGTTGCTCCTGAGGTAAGAGAGGCACTGAAATGTGGCAACCCTGTAGTTGCGCTTGAGTCGACAATAATCTCCCATGGCATGCCGTATCCTCAAAACATAGAGACTGCAAGGCTTCTTGAAAAAACAGTAAGAGAAAATGGCGCAATTCCTGCAACAATTGCCATTCTTAATGGAAAAATCTGCGTAGGCCTGGATGATCAAAAAATTGAATTGCTTGGAACTTCAAAAGAGATTTTTAAGGCTTCCCGGCGAGATATTCCTGAGTTGTTGGCCTTCGACAAATCTGCTGCAACAACTGTTTCAGCAACCATGATTTGTGCACGGCTTGCCGGGGTGAAATTTTTTGCAACCGGTGGAATTGGCGGTGTACATCGAGGTGCAGGAGAAAGTTTCGATATCTCCGCCGATCTCGAAGAATTGGCTAAAACTCCCGTTCTTGTTGTTTGTGCTGGCGCAAAAGCTGTGTTGGATATTCCTGCTACTCTTGAATATCTTGAAACGAAAGGTGTCCCGTTTTTAAGTTATGGTTGTGACCAGGTTCCGGCATTCTATTATCCTGACAGCGGCTGTGCTGCGTCATGTCGAATTGATAAGGCCGTTGATGCCGCGAAAATATTTGCAATAGCTATGAAGCTTGGCTACAACAGCGGTGTTCTGGTTGGAAATCCGGTGGATAAAAAGTTTGCTATGGATCGCTCTGAGATTGAGGCATGTATTTCAAAGGCTTTGTTTGACGCTGAGAGAAAAAAAATTACCGGTCAGAAGGTAACCCCCTTTTTGTTGAAGAGGTTGTTCGAAATAACAGAAGGAAAAAGTCTTGCTACGAACATCGAGCTCGTAAAAAGCAATGCAAAATTATGTTCAAAAATCGCTGTTGAGTATAGTCGTTTAATGAAAAAGTGATAATAGCTTCGCTTTTGGGAGAAAAAAATGCAAAATTCAGCTGATTATGTTTGTCCTTATTGTCTGAACAAAATTTTTAAGGGAGCCAAAAAATGTCATCATTGCAGAGAGTGGCTGACCCATCCCAGGTTGCAAAGCGATTTTTGCTTTGTAGGGGATTCCGGATCCGGTGCAAGGCCTGACATAACTCAAAATTTTTTGTCTTTTCAGGGAAGACTTGCGGCAAAATTTCCCAGGGTAAATTATTGGTTTGTTTATCTTGCTTTAAGCGTTTTTCTATTCAGCGTTGTTGCAGTATACTGGTCTTTCAGTGATGAAGAGCGTATATATCTGATTTCGTTTTTTCTTTATGCCATCCAGATGTTCTTTTCTTCTGCGGGGGTTGTCTGGTTTGAAAAATTGCTGGAGAGATTCAAACTTGAATTACCTGGAATAACCGGGTGGAATAAGGAAAAATGCGAAGACTATTTTAAAGACGCAAAAAAATACATTTTTGCCGATCGGCATTCTTTTATTACTGCTTTTGTGGTTTGTACACTTGCTGTGATTGGTGATATTTACCTTGTTGGCTCGCCATTTAAAAGCGAAATTTCCGCGTGGGTTTTTCTATTGTATGAGGCAATGTACCTTTTTTGGACAGCATGTCTGGTAGCTGTTTTCTTTAAGTTTGCCCTTTTTGTAAGGGCATTGGGAGATCTTGATCTTCACATTCTCCTTATTCAGGAGGAAAATGCCGGGATAAGGCTGCTGGGGAAAATGTTGTTGAAAACCGCATTATTTGTTGTTATCCCTTATTTTCTCGGCATTTTTGCCAGGCAAATTGGCGGGTGGAATTTCAATCTTGCTTTGATCGGCTGGTTTGCTTGTTTTGGCGCGGCGATCCTATTTTATCTTTTTTATCCCATCTACAACATTCATCATGCCATGATTCGTGAGAAAGATAGAAAGCTGGGTCTGGTCGCCGTAGAGCTTAATCAATACCTCGGGAGAGGGCAGATAGAACGAGAAAATATTTTTGCTATCAAAAATTTGATAGAGATTCGGAATCATATCCATTCTGTTGATACCTGGCCGTTCGATATGAGCAAAGTCGCAGGCTTGCTTTCTGCCCTGGTGATTCCAATGGCTTCTATTTTAATCGATCGGTTTATGAAGGGTTAGTTCTATTTCTCTTAATTGGAAAAATGAGTATATTTAATGTAGAGGAACGGAGAAGTTCTTGTAAATAAAGAGTAAATACAGGGAGGCGCTTAATGTCCAGTCTTACAGTTTTTTTATCCGATTTGCATATTGGAACCAGTGCAGAAACAAACTGGTTCCAAAGAGATTTGCACACAGAGTTGATAAAAAGTGTTCTTGATTTCGTAATGCAAAATTCCGAGATTGTAAAAGACGTGGTAGTTTTGGGAGACTGGTTCGAATTTTGGAATTATCCTCCTGAGTCGACTATTCCAACACTGGAAGAAGTTTTTGCTCGAAATCCTTCTTTGTTTTCAAGATCCAAAGATAAAAGAGACTTCATTTCGGTTATGGAGGCAATTAATGGAAACTTTCGTTTCATAAACGGCGAGCACGACATGCTGGTTCGTTTGCAGGATTTAAACTCCCTGTTTTCACGTTATACGGATAAAAAGGTTTTGCCGGGGCATGGAAACTCGGTTGAAAAAGATCCGATCGCAAACACTTATTACAATTCTGGGCATGTTTGGGCTGAGCACGGAAATCAACATGATCTTTTCAATCGCCCGGTTTTAAGCGATCAAAATGCCTGTCGACCATTGCCATTCGGCTATTTTTTGAGCCGCCTATTTTGTTTTTATCTTGAAAAGCAAATTTCAAGCATGCATCGGAGAGATGCGTCTTGCCTGTCTGGTTGTTCGGGGATAGGAGAGAAGAGCCTCGGGATGAAAGCTGAAGAGTTTTTTGATGAAATAATCAAAAAATCGATAAAAGAGCGTGGGTTTAATTCTGCTCAAATACTATTAGAGAATTTGCTATCCAGGAATAGAAGCTTCGAGATTGAATTCAACATGAAAACAGAGGGGTTCTCAGAGATTCATTGTTCAGAGGTTCCTGATTATTTTTCAGGACTTATAAGCTCAGACGATCTATTTGAAAGTATGCATGAGGCAGAAGTCGCGTATTCTGGCCTTGGCAGGTTTGCTCAAAGGCATTTTTGTGAAAATCCCTTCAGCAGGGTTGTAATTATGGGGCATACTCATCATAGTCGTTTGGAAATTTTGGGCAATGGAAAACCAAGGGTATATGTTAATAATGGCTACCTCTGTCCCTCTGAGAAGGATATGGAATCCGGAGAGCAACTACCGTCTTTCACTGTTGTAAAAGAAGTGGGAAGTAACCAGATAGAAATTCGGCAGAAGTTTCTTGTTGGTAAAACTTTTGAGGTCATTGATGGGCCAGGTATTGTTCTTGAGAGCTAAATTTGGTGAAATTGACCCTGTCAGGGAAAAACTGCGCCGGTTTTTTTTCCATGATCAGTCTGTCGGTCGTACTCCCTTTCCTGGGTTCGGTATCTTTCCAATACTCTGTTTGCTGCAGCATTTGCTGAAATCTCAAGAGATTGGCTCGTTGAACCTGGCGGAATGTCGATTATGGCGAGATTAACTGCTTTTGCCGCCTCTATGGCGATATTTCGATGACCAAATTCATGTTCTGACAAGGCCTTAAAATAGCACTCCCATTTTTCTTGAATTGATGGGTGTGCTTTTTCTTTATCTAGCCATTGAGGCATTATATATTTGATTTCAACATTACTGTTAGCCTCGGTGATGTGGTACATGCCGTTTGCATATTGCCATTTAAAAAACCATTCCACATACCAGGTGGTCGAAGCGTCAAAAACTTCTTTTCCCTGGCGGCATGGTGAATGATCTTTCATGTAGGATCTGATAGAGTTTTCATCTATACCAAAGACTTTGTATGTTTCTGTTTTTTCAAAAACTTCGGTATTTTGTAGCGATTCTTTTGCGACTAACTCCTGTGGGAACGAAAAAAATATCGCAAAAACCATAAAAAACAGGATTGTTCGAGTTTTCATTATAAAATTTCCATTGTTAAAATGTTCTTGGGTCATAAGACAAAAAATTCCAGGTAGGATTATAGCAAAAAAGTAAAGAAAATAGAAAAAAAGATGGGAAAAAGCCCATATCTGGTTTTCCTCAGAATAAAATTCCCCAAAAAAATCCAAGAAGGTATTGCGAAAAGCGAAACTTTCATTAGAATTAAGGGAAAGTTCAACCGGTACACCCGTTGAATATTCTTTTGTAAAAGTTTTCCAGAATGGAGTGAGTGATATGAGAAAAAAAACGCTTAGAGTTCTCAGTCGTGTGATGTGCCTCATTCTTCTGGCCAGTGTAATTCTGCAGGCTCCCTTGATGGCTGTCGAAACCATTCCGGTTCGAGTTGGCAATCAAACCTTCAATGTTACACCCGGTCAGTGGGTAACCGTTAGAAACGGCCCCAACGTTACGCACTATAACGTGAGATTTGTCAATGGGCGCCCTGTTGCGCTTGAAATGGCGCAATATACCAAAATAGTTTTTGGTGAAGGTGCTGCTGCCGGAAGCGTGGCCGATGATGTGGCTTCAGCCAACAGTCCATCTGGTAACACTTCTCCCAGTAACAGTAATAGTCCGAGTAGCAATAATACACGTCCTAACACCGGAACAACCAATAACGCCGGTAATGTTGCCGACGACCTGGCTCAGCCGGGTGCGAACCCGATGGGCGGTGGTGTTGCTGACGATATTTCCCAGAGTACTTCGGTTGCAGACGACCTGGTTCAGACAGGTAATGCTGGCAACGTAGCTGACGACCTTGTTCAGACTGGCAATGCCGGCAACGTGGCTGATGACCTTGTTCAGACTGGCAATGCCGGCAACGTGGCTGATGACCTTGTTCAGACTG
>CAZQUE010000012.1:57601-89661 GCA_964596185.1 uncultured bacterium
GACCTTGTTCAGACTGGCAATGCCGGCAACGTGGCTGATGACCTTGTTCAGACTGGCAATGCCGGCAATGTAGCAGATGACCTGATTCAGACTGGCAATACCGCCAATGTCGCTGATGATCTGGCTCAGGCTCCTTCAACCCGGACATGGGATCCTTCAAGACACCCTCGCGATCCTCAGACTGGTCGCTTCATTTCTCATGAAGAAGCTATCAAGCGTGGTTTAATGGATCCGCCAGCAGGTTCTACTGCTGATGACGTTGCCCAGGCTGGAAATGCCGGCCAGGTTGCTGATGACGTTGCCCAGGCTGGAAACGCCGGTCAGGTTGCCGATGACGTTGCTCAGGCCGGAAATGCCGGTCAGGTTGCCGATGACGTTGCCCAGGCTGGAAATGCCGGTCAGGTTGCCGACGATGTTGCCAATAATGGCAAGCCGGGTTTTGGTGAACAGGTTAAAGGCAAATTCCAGAGCGGTTACTATACTGGCAAGGGAATGGTTAACCAGGGCTTCCAGAACGTTAAAGACAGTTTGAAATCTGGATTCAGTGCGAAAAACCTGTTGATTACAGCTGGTATAACCGTCGGTGTCGATCTTGCGACTCAAATTATGCGTGGTGAAAAGCCCAGTGCCAAAAAGGCTTTGAAAACTATTTGCAGCGCTGAATTTGTCGGTGGTGTTGGTGGTGCAGTCGTTGGTGCCGCAGCTGGTTCTTTCTTTGTTCCTTTCCTTACTGCCATTCCGGTAGTCGGCGGAGCTTTGAGTGCTTTGGCCCCTGCTTTCGGTTCTATCGTTGGCTCTTCAATGGGTGCTTACATGGCCGGGGATCTCAAAAATGGCAGATTCTCCATTAAAGAAGCTTTTAAGAGAATTGACTGGGTTGGGGTTACTGGTCAGGCAATCGGTTCAACCGTCGGTGCGGCCCTCGGTTCGGCTCTTGGTCCGATAGGAACTATCGCTGGTGGTATGATCGGCGGTTACCTGGGTAACTGGGCTGCTCAAAAGATTGCCGGGTTGTTCGGCAAGGGACAGGCCGCTCAGTTGCCGGAAATGGCAATGCCAACTGGAACAGGAAATCCTCTTGGTGGCTATCAGGGTGGCGAAGTTTCAATTGGTGGCGATGAGCTCGTGATCAATGACGCTGCAGCTCCAATTGTTACTGGTGGCGATGACATACTGGTTATTGGCGGAGATGAAGCAGTAATTGGCGATTACGAATCAGAAGTTGCTCTCGCTTATAGCAAATACCAGGAACTTTACAAGCTTTATAATGAAATGCTCCGACAGGGACGACAGGAAGACGCAATCTCGGTTGCTGAAGCTATGAATAAAGCTAAGAAAGAATATGATGATCTCAGACTGAAAGCTGCGGTTAACAAGTAAAACTCTAAGCAATTAATAGATCAAATAGGGGTCGCCTCAATTGAGGCGACCTTTTTTTCTTTAGCCTGGGAAAATAAAATCAACAATGCTGCCCGATTGATTCAAGTTTTGGTAAATGCCATGGAAAAATGATTGAGTTTTCAACCATGTAATGGCGTTGATCAGTTAGTTTCAAAATTATGTTTGAAGAAAGAAGGAGGTTAGATTTTCTTGAGCAAAACCAAAGTGACGTCATCTGGGTATGGGCCCGGTTTTCTGAAGGCATCAAGTCTCTGCATCATTTCATCAAGTATTTGTTGTGCAGAAAGATCCTTTTCAAGCAATTCAATGAAAGTTTGGTTGAGTCTTTCATACCCGAACATTTCGCCCGACATGTTTGAGCATTCAATTATCCCATCAGAGTAGAGTATAACTGCGTCACCAGATTGCATTACCCTAGTTTCAGGTTTTGCGCGACGCTTTTTGGTTGCTCCTAGAGGCATTGATGGGATCTGTATTTCTTCCGTCTTTTTTAAATTGGCACGATAATAATAAGGGTAAGATTGCCCGGCATTGTCGGTTATTAATTCGCCTGAATCAGGATTCAAGACCAGGGTTACCAGGGTCATGAATTTGTGACGAGGCTTTAATTCTCGGTTAAACAGGGCGTTGAGGTTATCCATCAGCGAGGTGGGGAAGAGGGTGCCATCAAGATTGAGATAGTCAACGGTTGCCTTGGCCATGGCCATTGCAAGGGCCGCCGAAATGCCATGACCGGTTACATCGCCGAGAATAATTGCCAATCTGCCATCATTCAAAGGTAGGATGTCATGGTAATCACCTGCAAGATCTGTTGCAGAAGTTCTAAAACAAGCCAGATCGTACCCTTCAGGAATGAAAAGCTTTTCTGGCAGAAGGCTCGCCTGAACCACGCGACCATATTCGAGTTCTTTAAGTTCTTCGATTACCTTGTTAAATGCATTTGACAATACACCGAACTCGTCATTGCGGGTGACTTCAATGCGAAAATCGTGTTCGCGCTCTCTAATTGCTTTAATTCCAAGAGATATGTTGCCAATTGGCTTGATGAAAAGCCTTATCAGAAGCATTGCTCCAGCGAATGAAACAAGGAGTGCTAGAATTCCTGCGATAATCAGCTGATTCTTCAATGGGTTCAAGCTGGCAAGTCGGTTTGGCTTTGAAATTAAATTGAAGAAGATGTGGGCGTTGATTGTTTTTTCGGGCTTAATGGTTACCCAATAAGGAATATGGTTGATAACAGTGTTTCGAAAAAGAACTTTTCCTGTTTTGAAGCTTACCAAAGCGGCTTTTAACAGGTTTTCCTGATCAATTCCCTGAATTTTGGGATAGATTTTCCGATCATTGTATGAGTAATTGATTTGCGTGGTAAGTTTCAGATTTTCCATGTTTTGTCGATCCAGAGCAAGCTTCTCTTCGACTTGGGAATTGTAGACCCTTATCAATTGAGCCGTGTAATGCATAAAAACTGGACCAGAGGCAAGTTCTGGATATACGTCATAAAACCAGACCGTTGGGAAGGTTCCCATGCGGAAGATCCATTGTCGACCTCTTTGCCGAAGAATTGTTGCCATACCAATTTCATCTGTGGAAAGTACTGATTCGCTGACAATTTCGGCCGGGGTTATCAGATTGGCATTTTTTCCAAGGCGATGTGGAGCGTGCAGTTTCAGGGCAACTCTGCTGAAAACATCCATTGCCTGTGTTACTCCGTGGACTTCAGGGTCATCGGTAGAGAAAATGATTCCCCCGTCGGAATCTCGGACCTCTAGTCGAGTCAGGGATCGTGGGATGCCGAACTGTTTTAGATATTTCTGAAAAAATCCTTCATTAACCGGTTCCTGGACAATTTTATGGCGCATTGTTTTTGCCATTTTCTCACTCTGTTCCAGCTTGATTGAGATCATTGATTCCAGGCGGTTCAAATTGGCAATGCTTTCTGCGGCAACCTGGTTTTCAATAATTTCCGCCCTTTCAGAAATCGATGTTGCACCAATCAATGCGGTGAAAATTACTGGAAATACTGATGCCATTGTAAAAAGGCCAATAATTCTAAATCGAATTGAAAATGAATCAAGCCAATCACAAATGTTGCGACCTGGGAATATTCCAAAAAATGATAAAACGTAGATAGCCAGGAAAACTAAGCATAAGCCTGAAGAAACAAGAAAAACATAGTATGCAAAAATACGGAAAGTCTTTGGATTCTTTTTCAACGGTTCGGCAGCACAGTAGTATTGACCGTCTTGGTCTTCAATGAAGGCCCATCTATGGCCAAACTCAAAGACTGTATTTTTTCCAGTGAGGTTGGCCTTGATTTTTGCGGCAAGCATCTGGTCTTCGCCTAAGTTCTTCGGGGGCACGAGACTCTTGTTGCTGGTTTTTCCTGCTCCAGAATCAAATCTGCCGAGTTGATTTCTGATAATTTTAAATCTGTCGATAAATTCGGGAATATCCGTAACTATAAGGAAGATTGAACGATTTGGTGGGTAGTTGTTCCAGAAATAGTGCTGCTTTTTTTTCTGATAGTTGAAATTGATTATCTGAGATCGGTGGGATTTTACCAATTCCAGGCGATTTCCCGGGCCAAACCGGCTAAGCAAAGCTTGATGAGCTTTGCGCTGTGCCAGTTTGAATTCATCGCCATCGAGGTTCAGAAAATGCATAAGATTCGAGAGTAGTTCAAGTTCTTCTTGAGTTGCCCCAAAGCTGCTTCTTAGAAGATGGTTTTCATAGTAAAAACATGTTATTTCCGTTCGGTATTCTGATTTGATCTTTTCGATCTTTTTTGCAAGCATTTCCGGGGTAAAATTGTCTGATTCGACAAGTTGGACAATTGAATCAAATCTGTCCTTAACGAATGTTTCTCTGGCGGTCGCTGCAATAACTTCGTCGAGAGAGTTGATTTGAATGAGCTCTGCCTGTTTTTCTTCTTCTTTTTCTAATTTTAAGTGGGTGTTGTTGGCTGTTAATGCGAGAAAAAACAGCAGTATCGATGAAAAGAGCATTAACAATCTGGCAAATGAAGAGGTTTTTCTCTGATTGTTTTCAATCATGAAATTTTCTCCGCGAAGTGTGTGATTGCCAGAATTGAAATGTCATCGTTTTGTTTTTCGCTGCTCCAGGCGTTGAATTTTTCTTCGAGAATTTTAATCCATTCGACGGTGTCTTCGCTCATTGTTTCTAAAGCCCATCGCTCAATGCCGTCAAACCCAAGAGGGCGGTTAGCTGATCTTGCTTCTAGAATTCCGTCGGTTAGGCAAAGAAGCTTGTCACCAGGGTTTAAGTCAAGCAAAATTGAACTTGCAGGTGTGAATTTCCCGATTCCTAGCGGGTAGGCTGGAGTGCCTACCCAGGCCAGAGATTTGTCGGACTTGACTAGAAGAGGGTAAATGTGCCCTTTGACAACGAGTTCGAGTTTGCCGCTTTGGGTGTCGAGTATGCCACAAATGATACCCATGAACATTCTACTCGTTTTATTTTTTCGCAGCATTGAATCGATCTGGTCTGCGAGAGCTGCTGGAGACTTGTTATGCTGTGACTGGCTCCAATGAAAGGTTACGGCACGTGAAAAGGCCATCATCAGAGCCGAACCAACTCCGTGACCAGTGATGTCACCGATTAAAAAAAGCATTTTATCATCTGTGATCATAAAGCAGTCCAGGCAGTCGCCGCCAAGTTCAGAGGCCTCTCGCAGCATTCCATGAACTGAGAAATTTTTCAGCTGGGGAAAGCTTTGCGGAACCAACCCTTCCTGAACATTCTTGGCGATTTGCATGTCGTAGCTTTCTGCCATCATATCATTAAAGGCCAGAAACAGGCCGGAGATTTCGTCTTTTCCTGGGATCTCGGGAAGTCTTGCCTCGAATTTTCTTCGTGAAAGGGCCTCAACGCCTCGTTCAAGATGCTGGAGCGGTGAGAGAAGTTGGTGATGCAACCACATTGATACCGACAAAAGCAATATCAGTGCAATAATTGAACCAAAATAGAGTCTTTGTTGCATTTTATTCAGAGCCCGGTTTATGTGGTCATCGCTGCAATAGGCCATCAGACAATTGCCAGATAATGAAGGAAACCTTATTCCAAGCGCATAGCCAGAGCTTTTTTTGGCAACTTTACTGAACTCAGTCGTGCCCGTCAGCCAGACTTTTTCACCAAGCTTGAGCAATTCCTGTTCATTTTCTTTCAAAGGTGAGAGTGACCAGCGGTATCCATCTGGAAAAAATGCACAGACCTGCATCAGTGTGTTTTCAACGCTGAACTGCTTCTGATTGAGGCTTTGCAGGTAATTTCTGATGGTGTGGTAAGTCGATAACTCGATTATTACTATGGCACAATCTCCCGCACTGCTCGGAAGAACTCGGTAAAAAAGCAAAAGCTCTGAATTTCCGGTACTCACCACCTGGAGAATGTCTGGAAAATTAAGCAGAGTGCCAAAGCCCATGTCGTCTTTGTTTACAAGAGAGTCAGAAAAGGGATTGCCATTGTATTTGTGTTCATCGAGCCTTTCGGGGGCGTAGCGTTCAATAAGCTTGCGAGATAACGATTTAAAAACTGTTTCGCGCCCCTGAGAGACTATTGGGCCATGATAAAACAAAATCTGTCCACCAGAGTTTCTTGTGGTGATTCGGGCGTCAGGAAAAACTCTCAAGATGTTGTCGACCATTCTAAGGGTCTTTTGATCTTCGGGGCCCCCACCCGGATTCTGGGTAAGTTCCATCAAAGTTGCAGAGCATGAGGCCAGATATGCTGAGAAATTTTGTGCGATGTTTCCCAGAGTTTCTTCCTGTTGTGCTCTAATCTTTCTGGCTTCAATCTGCTGAAAGACTTCTAGATTTTCAACAGAAGTTACCGCCAGACCTGAAAGCGGAATCAAAGAAGATGCAAAAAACATGCTTATCAAAAGAGCTTTTAAACTGAGCGAGGTTGAAGTAAAAACAATCATGTAAACGGTTATTAAAAAAGCAATTGCAAGGATCAGGCGAATACGAAAGAGGCTCTTGTTAAGTAGGCAGTCTTTGGCAAAAAAGCTGGCAAAGAAAATCTGCCCTGAGTTGGATTTAAGAAAAGCCCAGTTTTTTCCTGCAAATTCGCCATTTTCTCGCCCTCGCTCAAAAAGATGACGATAGGCTTGAAGTGGTAAAAAATAACGGCTTTTATGTCCCGATTCCTTGAGAATCCCGACCTGATAAAGCAGGGGCGGTTTACGCATCTTTGTCGCTTCATTTCTGAAAATTGAATATTGTTCAGGAAGACTTGAGGCATAAATGATAAGGCCGCCTTTTGGGCGCGATGTCCAGCAAATTAAGCCTTCCTGATTTTCAAAAACGGTTTGAATAATCCTCTCCGGGTTCTCTCGGATCGAAACAAGGTCTTTGCCATAGCCAAAAGCAAATTGAATCTTTTTATCAAGGTTCTTGGCCAGCTGTGGCATTTTTTCCTGTCTTTTTTCGGAGACAGCTGAAAAGAGGTTTTTCATCAACCAGAGGTTGGGAGGTCTTTCCGGCGCAGTTTTTTCAAGTTTGCCACGGGGGGAAAACTTGTAGAAATTCAAATCAATCTGGTAATGCTTTTTAAAAAAAATGTGAAGCTGGCTGATGTCAGCGCCGAATTCGACTACTGAAGGTAAAATAGGCAGAATTTTCCTGGTGATGAAGAGTTTTTTATCAGTAAGTGCGGCGATTCTAGCGAGCTGTTTGCGACGAAGTTCTTCTGCGTTATGCTTTTTCTGTTTGATTTGGTTGGCAAACCAATTGTCGATGCCTGAATACAGCGAAAGAAAAATCGCTGTCAGCATGAAGAGCAGGGTCAATTTTTCATAAAGCCAAAAACGCATCGGTTTCGCCAGAATTGAAGCTGTTAATTCAATTCTAGCTTAGACTGAGATAATTTAAAAGTTTTTATGCGGACAATTCTTTTCGGCTCAAGGGCATGGTCATACATCGGCATCCACCGCCGCCGCGTGCAAGTTCTGAACCATCGATGGTTATTACGCATTTTGCATAGGCGGTCAGATCAACCTTTTTTTCGGCCACGTCTGTGGCGTCAAGAATGGTAAAGCCTTTGCGGTCAAGTTCTTCGATTGTATTGATATTGCGCCGATAGCCGACGATTTTTCCAGGAGCGATAGCGAAAAAATTCGCGCCACTGTGCCATTGTTCACGCTCCTGGATCCAGGTGTCTGCGGAGCCGCCACAGCTTATTGGTTCAAGTTCGTGCCCGAGTCCGGCGAGAGCTGTAAGCAGGTTTTGTTGCTCGCTGATTTCTCTTACTTCACCGTCTTCAATCGAGATTCGAACGGTTCTGAACATGTTGGGCTGTAGAATCACTGGTTCGTAGATCATACAGGTCGAATAATCGAGAAGAGTGAATACCATGTCGAGATGGATAAATGATTCAGGCATTTGGGGTAATTCCTGGACAATAATATGCTGAGTTTTTCCGGTTCGGCAAAAATGATCGATCAGGAAATCCACCGCCTGCGGCGTCGTCCTTGCACCAATTCCTATCAAAAGGATATTTTCTGCCGCGACCAATACATCTCCACCTTCAACTCTTGCGCCGGAGAATTCGCCAGATATTGGAATACTGATAGTTCTGGTGGCAAACATTGGGTGGAAATCGAATATGGCCTCCATTATCATAGATTCCCGACTTCTTACCTTGTTTGCCATGTTGGCAATCAATACCTGATCGCCAATGGTTATGGCGGAATCTCTGGTGAAAAAGAAGTTATGCAATGGCTTGAGAGAATATCTTTCACGGCTGAGGAAGCGACTGAGGTTGTTTTTCTGTAACAACACTCCTTCGATCAAACAGCGGGCCAGATTTTTTTCGGGCATTTCGAGAAGTTGACCGGAAATTTCCTGGGCGTTTTCATTCGTGCAGATTTGCTCAATCAGGCGTTGTTTTACCTTGCTGTTTTGCAGGGTTCTTTCAAGAAGACTGCGAATCTGGAAAACCTGGCTTACCCGTTCGAGCACTCCCTGCAATTGTCGATACTCGCAGGTTGCTACCGAAAGATTGAGAATGTCGCTATACAGTGCTCTTTCAACATTCATTGGGGTCATGTTCTCAATTTCGAGCCCGGGTGTATGAAGAATGACTCCCTTAAGCTCGCCTATTTCGGAATTTATGCACAGATTGAATTTTGTTTGAGCGGTATTCATGTTTTTTTCCTGTATATCGATTTGCGAGGAGTCTACACTAACTGGTCGGGCAATGCAACCGGCCGTTGATACTGATTAATCATGGGAAAACCTGGCAAAAAAGTTTTTGAAGAATTCAAGTATTTTTTCAACTGAAATAAACACGGTAGGCACAAATGTTAAAGTCAACAGTGTGGATACCAGAAGTCCACCGGAAACAGAAATTGCAAGTGGCTGGTAGAAGTCTGCTCCTGCACCGATTCCAAGGGCCAGGGGCAGCATTCCCAGAAACGTTGTGCACACGGTCATCAAAATTGGGCGAAACCTAAGGTTGCCGGCTTGGATTGCAGCTTCATAATTGCTTTCATTAAGGTGCTCGCGCCTTTGAAGAATATACTCGATAAGAATAATTCCGTTGTTAACAGCAATGCCGGCAAGCATGATGATGCCGATCATTGCGGTTACAGAAAAGGCGAATCCTGATATCTGCAGGCCTGCCACAACTCCCATGTATGACAAGGGTATGGTAAACATAATTATGAAGGGGTAAACAATTGATTCAAATTGCGAGGCCATGATCATGTATACGAGCAGTATCGATGCAACAAGAGCAATTGCCAGATAGCCAAATGCTTCTACCATTTCTTCATTTTCACCACCATAGTTGATGCTGTATCCGGGAGGCAGTTTGATGTCGGCCAGACGATTGGAAATGTCGTTCATGATTGCGCCAATCGGACGTTGGTCGGGGTCTGCCTGTACAATCAAGCGGCGGGCCAGATTTTTTCTTTCAATTGTACTGTAGCCATTTGCTGGAGCAAAATCAGCAACTTGAGATAGTTTGAGGAACTTGTTTTTTTCAAGAGCAATTTCAAGCTCTTGAAATCTGGCGATTTTGCTTTTTGCTTCGTCGGAGGCTTCGACGCGGATGTCAAATTCATCGTTGGTCTCTCGGTATTTTCCGGCTAGAGATCCGTATACATAGCTTCTTGCCATGTCGGCAATCTTGCCGAGGCTCAGGTCGAGATCTCTGATTTTTTCGCGGTCAAATACGAGGCGAAATTCCGGTCGCCCTTTTTTGATACCATTTTCAAGGTCTTTGAGTCCCTCGACATCTTCGATTCGAGAGTGTACTTCGCGACAAAGTTCTTCGATGATGGCGAAATCGTCGCCCATTACCTCAATTTGAATCGATTTTCCTCGAGATGGTTTGCCCATTTTGGGTTCTTTATAGTTAATGGTGTTGATTCCAGCAATCAAATTTACCCTATCGCGCACCCCACGGATGATCTCTTGAGTGGTTTTGGTGCGCTCGGTTTTGGGCTTTAAAATGACCGACAATGTGCCTTTGCCGATTGCTGAGTTGGTAATTACTTTGTCTATCTCGGGGAAATCTTTGAGTATTTCTTCTATTTGCACGGTTATTTCGTCAGTTTTTTCAACGCTTGTACCTTCTGGGGTTTCGAATTCTATGGACATTTCGCCGCGATCCATATCTGGGAAAAATGCCATCGGAGGTTGAAATTTCAGGCTCATGGCGAAGCAAACAAAAACCAGAAAAATGTAGCCAGCGCGAATATACCAATGCCCAAGGATGATACGCAGTACATGCAGATAAATGTTGCGCAGGATTTTCATTATGACAAATTCGAAAACAGGTCCAAGAATTCGGTAGACAAGCAGATTAAACACAAAAAGAATCGCGGCCAGAATAAGTGGCAATATTGCTACGGCAGCGACAATCGCCAGCGCCAGGCCAATGCTGAAAACGGCTGGAGAACTGCTGGAAACAAAACTGGAGATGCCGATTTTTTCGGCGATTTTTTGAAAAATCTGGCTTTTAAGGCTGAAGTTGACGGCAAATGTTGGTGCGGCAATAAGCCCGGCAAGCCCGATAAATGATTTTCCCGGATGATTTTTTCCCCATTTCAGAAGTGCTTTGTACATTCTGATAATGATTTGTTCAAGGAACTGGCTGTTGACTTCGAGAAATCTTGAGCAAAGCATGGGTATAAGGGTTACTGCGACCAGCAGTGAGGCCAGCAATGAAAAAATGATTGCCAGAGACATATTGAAGAATACTTCCCCAACAATCTGGGGAACGAATCCAATCGGCAGAAAAACTGCGACAGTCGTTGCAGTGGAGGCAATGATCGGCATTAAAACTTCTTCTGCAGCTTTAGCCGTCAATTCCTTTCTGTCACCGTGTGGATTTTCGTGGAGAAAGCGATAGATGTTTTCCATAACGACGATGGCGTTGTCGACCATCATTCCGATTCCAAGGGCAAGTCCGCCAAGTGTCATGAGGTTTAGGGTAATGTCTTCTTTGAGTGACAAAAGGCCAAAAGTTGCAAGAATCGCAATTGGGATTGAGGTGCCAATAATTATGGTTGAGCGGTAATTGCGGAGAAAAATGAAAAGTACACTGATGGCAAAAAAACCACCGAGTAGCGCATTATCTTTGACCATTTGGATTGTGTCTCGAATGAAAAAAGTTTCGTCTTTGCCGACAGCAATCGAGAGTCGGCCCTTGTATTTTTCTTCAAGCTTTGGAATGAGTTTCTGTGCCTGGTCAGAGATTACGACCGGATTTGCTCCGGCTTCTTTTTTTATTTCGAGATTTACCGAAGGCTTGCCGTTAAGTCTTGACAAAGATTCAATGTCTTTATATGAATCTTCGATCGTTGCAAGCTCTTCAACATAAACTGGTCTGCCGTTGATTTCTTTAACGATAATGCTGGCGAGCTGCTGTGGGTGATCGACTTCACCTTCTGAACGAATAAGATATTTAAAATTACCTTCGGTAATGTTGCCGAGGGGTGTATTCTGGTTGTCGCGGGATATTGCGGAAATAACATCGTCTATGGTCAAGTTCAGGGCCAATAGTTTTTCTGGAATGACCTTGACTCTGATTTCCCTTTCAAATCCGCCTTTGATTTCAACGTTAGCAACGCCTTCAATTCGTTGAAATGCCGGTTTGATTTCTCTTTCGGCTATTCGCCTTAGTTCTACCAGATCATAGTTGCCGCCGAGGGCAATATTCATTACCGGGAAAGCATTTATATCTACTTTTGAAACGGTTACCTGCTCGATATCTCTTGGTAATTCGCGCTTGGCCAGATCAACTTTTGCACGAACGTCCACAGCCGCCAGGTCAATGTCGGTTCCGTATCTGAAATTTATGACAACCTGTGAAAAGCCTTCGACTGAATATGATTCGAGTTTGTCGATATTTTCTACGGTATTGACTTCATCTTCAATTTTCTGGGTAACGATGGTTTCCATTTGAGCCGGATCGACTCCGGGATAAGGAGCTTGAATGAATGCCACTGGAATGTCGAGATCGGGGAAAAGGGCAACATTCAGTATCATAACGGCACCAATACCGACAAGTGCCATTGCAAGAGTTATCATGGTTACGGTGACAGGACGATCGATCGATGTTCTTGGAATGCTCATAAATATTTATTTCTGGCCATTCCGGCCATTTCTCTGGACAATTTTGTTGCCGTCTTCAAGGTTATCCTGACCGACAGTAACTATTTCCATATTTTCCTGGATTTCCCTGGCGAAGCTGAGTTCGCCTTCCTGGGCGATTATCTGGATCGGAATGCGTCTTGCAATCCCATCTTTAACGATAAAAACAAATTGTTCGCCACGATTGTTGCGAATGGCTTGAGAAGGGAATACCGGAACATTTTCGAAGCTTTCAAGAATGATTGAGCCCCTGACAAACATGTTAGCCTTGAAAAAAAGCTCCTGATTGGGCACTTTAATCTTTACCTTGAAAGCCCTCGAATTGTCGGCATAAAGATTTATGAATTCCACTTCTCCGGGGAACCTGTCTTCAATAAGGCATTTTTGCCCGATTACAATTTCGCGTATGTTATGTTCAGGGATTTTGGCCTCGACAAATATTACGTCAAGAAAGATTACTTTGCCCATGTTTTGCCCACGATTCATTGCCTGTCCAAGATCGATCGAGCGATCGACAAAGTATCCGGAGATAGGAGCCTTGATTGCGCATCTTTCCAGGTCCAGTTTTGCTTTGTCATAATCGGCCTGAGCCTGCTTAACATTGGTTTTCGATTTAATCAATGCGGTTTCTGCCATATCAAATGTTTTTTGGGTAATGGCGCTTTTATCGAACAGGGTTTTGTTTCGGTCAAAGTCTCTTTGATCTTCGATAAGCTGCTGTTTTGCCCTTTCAAGCGAAGCCTGAGCCATTCGCAGAGTAATTTCGAAGCGAATTTCGTCGATGGTGGCCAAGGTTTGTCCCTTTTCAACTTTCTGGCCATCTTCGACAAGAATTCTGGCTACAGGACCCATGACGTCGGCAGCAGCATAGGTTTCTACGTATGGCCTTGTTTCTCCAGTAAAACGAAGTAGTTTTCTAATAGTACCGGCTTCGACTTTTGCGGTTTCGACATTTACTTGAGCAAAGCCAATGTTTGCAAGAAAGAAAGATATGGTTATCAGCAATAACGGTTGAAGTTTGTGTGAATGCATTAGTTGTCTCCGATGCTAAAGTTGAGCTGTTTAAGCAGAAAGTCGAAATTAAGTGGAGATGGATTCTGGTCAGTATTCGCGAGTGATTCAAAATCATGAATCAGAAGCAATATTTCAACAAGGCGTTCCCGTTCGTCGTAATATGTTTTAATGGCGGTCTGAGCGGAATTGGTAAGGATTCTTTGTGCATCTACGAGTTCAACGATCGATGAAGCGCCTTCCTGATATCTTGTAAAAACAATGCGCATGTTTTCGTAGCTTTGCTCAATCATTTTTTCAGCAAAACTAATTCTGGCTAGAGCTTCATTATAGTCGGCAACAGCTTTTTCCAGGCTTGCCTTTTTGGTGTTTTGCAGATCCTGAATTCGTAATTCAGCTATTTCTCTTGATTTCTGTGCGAGTCGAACTGCATTTTCGATGTCATTTCCGTTGTATATTGGGGTTGTGAGAACGAAGGTTGCTTTCAGATCCTTTGTTCCATGAATTGGCCCCACTTCTTTACCGTGATTGTAGGAGCCTTCGAATGAAAGTGTTGGCAGGTGCGCGCTTTTGGCAACTTTTTCTGCTTTTTTAAGAATTTCTGCATCGAGCCTGGCAAGCTGGATGTCCTTATCTTTTTCGAAAAGAATCGGCAAAAGAGTTTCGCTGGTAAAGCTCCCGGGTTGGAATTTCAATCCTGCAGGAAGTTCATGGCTAATGCTTGCGATGCAGTCAAAATCAAGAATTGCTGCAAGGTCGAATTCCAGGTCGTGAAAGCCATTTTCATTTTTTATCAGGTTTGATTGAGAGTTAAGTTGCTCAACTTCAATGCGCAAAATGTCGTTTTTTAGGACCAGTCCGACCTCTTCATTCAGCTTGGCAACTTTCATCAGGGCTGCAATCAGAACGAGATCGGTTTTGTGAACCTTTATCAGTTCCTGTTCGCGAACCAGCTGAAAGAATACTTTGCAAAGTTGATGCAGGATCTGGATTTTCTGATTTTCAAAAATGTTTTCCCTGACTTGAGTTTTCAGGCGGGCGATATCTCTTTGCAAAGAGGGAATCCGGCCCAAACCAGGAAAGGACTGAGTCAATTTCAAAGAATAAAGAAGAGTGCTGTCAATGCTTGTTGGACTGGATTTTTGAAAATTGTCTTTGAAGGTGGTGTGGGATTTTGCAGCCTGAAACGATAGATCTGGAATCAGTGCATTCAGAGCTGTTTTTTGATCAATAAAGCTTTTCTGGGTTTCCAGGTCAGCAATTTTTAATTTAAGATTGCGTTCAATTGCCAGTTTGGAGAGTTGTCCAAGATTTTCAGCCAGAACGGTGGGGGATAAGAACAAAGCAGTGACAAAAGAAAGTGAGATGATAATTTTTTTCATTCTGGTTCTACTCCGTAGTAAATGACGTCGGTGGCATTTTCTATTTCAGAGGTGGAATAAGGAATGCCGAGTTTAAATTCTCTAAACAGAAAAAAGTGGGCGGTGCCGATCAGTGTAATCAGAATAGTGTTTGTGTTGAGGTTGCGTATTTTTTTGCTGGCCTTAGCCTTTTCAAGATAAGCGCCAATAAAAGAAAGGTTTTTCAAAATCTTTTCTGCGGAGCGCTTGCGCTCTTCTGTGGTCAGCCGAAAATCCCTTTCGAACCTTACCAGACCGATTTTGTCGTTCTTGCTGAAGACTTCGAGAAATGTCTTCATGCTTGTTAACAGATATTCTCGTGGTGACATTGTTTTTTTACAATTTTTCTTGAGTGTGTCACCCATTTGTTTAAGAAAATTCTGATCGAGGGCTTCAAACAAGTCTTCTTTGTTACTGAAGTAACGATAAAATGTCCCTTTGCCGCAACTGGCCTTGGCTACGATGTCGTCAATGGTTGCCTTCTCAAAACCTTTTTCGACAAAGATTTCTAGACCCGCATCCATTAATAATTCTGCTTTGGTTTTCTTTTTGTTCATGGTTAAAAATTAAATACAAATTTAAACGGACTGACTGGTCAGTCAGTTTAATGGCAAACAGGAAGATTGTCAACACGATATTTGCAAAAGAGTTTTTAAGAATGAACAAATTGATTGAAAATGCATTGGGTAGAGCATATAAATAACCTTACAAAAATCTTTTGCGCAAAAATTTATAGTTAACAGGAAATCGCCAATGGTCGTAAAAATATTCCCGGGAAGTGATGAATTGCTGGAGGAAGCCCTGAAAGTAAGATTCGAAGTTTTTGTGATTGAGCAGAAAGTTCCTCAAGAGCTTGAAAGAGACGAAGTTGACCCGCAGGCCACGCATGTGCTTTTGCATGATAATGGTGTTGGTTTCGCTACTGGGAGAATTTACGCCGACAAATCAGACTCCGAAATTTGCAGGATTGGGCGAGTTGCCGTTCTCCAGAAATTTAGAGGGCAAGACTGGGGCAGGACTATTTGCAATATTCTGATTCAGCATGCAGAGCAGCAAGGATTTGGAAAAATACTTATCCATGCCCAGACCCGCGTAGAAAAATTTTATGCCAGGCTTGGATTTACAAGGATTGGCAAAGAATTTTACGAGGCAGGCATCGAGCATGTCGAGATGGAAAAGTCGCTTAAAAAATAGTTCAAAGGCCATTTCTTTGGATTTGGCTCAGTTTTCGTCAAGCTTCATTTTGTTTTGAGAATATATCTACCATCCCAGTTTTCTGGCGGTGGTTCGAGCAAAAAGTGCCGACAACGATCGATAAAGATTACGGTGGGTTCATCTTCCGGAACCATTTGTAAAACTTTTTTAAATTCGACGATGGCGTTCTGGAAATCTCTTTGCAGGTAAAGCTCTATGCCCTGGTGATAACTTGGGGATGATTTTTTCCAGCCATCGCTTTCATCTTTCTGCAGCCCGCGCAGTTCATAAACTTTTATCGGCTGGTCTTTTCCTTTTACGGCCAGGTAGTCGAGAAACCTGATTGAAAAAACATTCGGATCAAGTCGCTGTTTCACTGACTCGGCAATCATGTTCAAGGTGCCATAGTTTTTGTTGGCTCCCTCAAGTCTTGATGCAAGATTCACCCCATCGCCCAGACAGGTAAAATTCATTTGTACCTGACTCCCGATAAATCCAACCATGCAATTGGATGTGTTAATGCCGGCACGGACCTGGACTTCAGGTAGCCCCTGTTTCAGCCATTTTTGTCTTAGCTCCCCGAGTTTTTCCTGCATGGCAATAGCGCATTTGGCCGCAAGCTCTGGGTGATTCGGCTGGCTCTGCGGGTGGTTCCAGAAAGCCATGATTGCATCACCGATATATTTGTCGAGAGTACCTTGATGCTTGAATAACAGATCGGTCATTGCGCCAAGGTATTCATTCATTAGTTCGGTAAGCTGTTCAGGGGCCAGTTTCTCTGATATTGTGGTGAATCCTGCCAGATCTGTAAACATAATGGTGAGTTCTTTTTTTTCTCCCCCGGGCTTGAGACTTTCAGGCGTTTTTAGAATTTCCTCAACTACAGCCGAAGAAATAAACCGGCCAAATGTAGATCTGGTCTCGTTTTCTTTGCGTCTGGCGATTTCCCAGGCATAATAACCTCGCAGGACCCCAAATGAAATAAAGTTCAAGATTGGAAAAAACAATGGAATTAAAATACCATTTAAAAATGAAATAAAGCCAATAATGGTCCAGGCGGTTGCTAAAAAGACAATAGAAATTGCGCCCCAGTATGCTCCGTTATTAAAGAAAACTCGATTGCAGACCAGCAAAAATGGCAGGGCAAATAGAGCCTGCAAAATTGGCCAAAGATTAGGCTGGCGGTCAGAATGCAAAAAAACTGCACTGAGGAAATCATTTCTGACCAAACCCGAAAAAAGGTTGGCGTGGAGATTTACGCCTGGTAGAACCGGAAAAGCGGGGTCGAAAAAATTTATCGGGGTTGATACAAGATCCTGGTCTTCCTGGAGGGTGGTGCCAATAAAGGCAACTCTGCCTGAAAACATTGATTTAAGCCGGTTGAATTTTCCCCGTTCCGTTTTTTTGCTCGAAAAAACCCTGTAGCTCCCGTATGGAATAGAAACAGTTTCGTTTGCAGGAAGATTGAGAGTCTCTTCTGTTTCTGAAATCAGGATGATTTTTTCAATTGGGGTTTTGGATGAGAAAACTACTTCCTTTTTGCGATCTTCAAGCTTGGTTGGCCTGGGTAGACTCTCAAGAAGGTTTTGCTCTTCTGGAAAAACTGTCAGGTCGATTGTTTTTTGTTGCTGATCTGTGGCGTGTTTCGAAAAAACAGCTACCCGACAATCAATTGAAGTGGGCAATAAAATATTAGTTTTAATTGGGTATTGGAAAAGAAATCTGCTGGTCCAGTTTTCTTGTTTAGGCAAAGTTGCAACCAAAATATTGGGCAAAGCCTTGCCGTTCTGGTCAATCAGGGTGTTGCCAATTTGGCTTTTAACCTGAATCTCGTCGTCAAGAGGCAAGTT
Source organism: uncultured bacterium (assembly GCA_964596185.1). Taxonomy (GTDB): domain Bacteria; phylum Muiribacteriota; class Ozemobacteria; order Ozemobacterales; family Ozemobacteraceae; genus DYKG01. The sequence continues at coordinate 75,080 of CAZQUE010000012.1, forward strand.
CTGGAAATTTTGGCCAAGGCCAGCTATCTTAAGAGAACCTGAAGCATCGGTTTTTTGCAGAAGAATGGTTTCGCCGAAAAAATACAAAAAAGTTTCACTAGTTTTTTGTTGAGAAAGAACCTTAAGGTTGCTGGATGGTGGATGATAAAGGAGTTCGGGCAATATCAGGGGGGTGTCGTTGGATACGGATGCCGAGAGGGCATATTTTATCCATCCATTTGGGTGATGAAAAACAATATTGATGATGAATCGCCCTTCTGGAATGTTTGAAAATAGGAACGTTCCCTCTGGCTCAGGACTGGTTTGCGACCAGAAACCAGAATCGATCATTTCCAGGCGAATATCGGTTTTTGGCAATGGTTCGTCAAAAGGATTCAAAATTCGGCCCGAAACTTTGGCTTTTCCTGGTGTGCTCCAGTCAAAATCTACCGGAACTATAGCAGGAGAATTCTCATCGATTACTAGATCCGAGGAATGGATTTTTTCAGCGTTTTCGCGATCCTTTTCGGATTGTAAAAGAGTTCCGATCGAGAATTGTTCGATTCCGTCGCCGACAATTGGGGGTGGATTTTTGAAAAGATTAAGACGCAAACATGGTTGATGGTAGTTCCCTATCAATGGCCATGTTTTTGTCGGCAATGCGAGCCATGTTTTTGAACTGTCAAGTGAATGAGCAGTTTCCGTAGGTGAAGATTCCCATTTTTCGTGGGTTAAAGAGGAGAATTTGGCAATTTTACGGTTAATCAAATCTATTTCGGTTAATTTTATTAGTTCGTCCAAGCCTTCATGTCCGCTGGAAAAAAATTGATAAGGGGCCATGTTAAGAATGCTTTTAGCGGAGATTGTTTTTTTATCATGCAAAGCTGATTTTATCGCCGAGTCAATTTCATTTTCCTTCTGATGAAATAGCCAGACAAGGTATGTCGCGAAGCCAAGGCTGGGGATAAATTCATTTTTTTCTGCTGGATGAAATGCCAGAGGGAGGTATCTTATGGTCGAATCAAAATCTTGAAGAATGTTAATACTACCCTTGCAGACTGCAGCATCGGAAAATGGCTTGAATAAAGGCAATGGCCATGGTGGTCGGTCAGCCTTATTATCGATGAAATTGATTCTTTCAAAGGTCTGCTTTCCTCTTGCGAGATGGTGTTGAGCGAGAATTGGGTATGGAAAGCTGTGCAAGGCCTCTGTCAGGCGATCATCGTTTTGGGGTGTGGAGGCCTGATCGAAAATTAAATCAAAGGCTGCGACACTTACTCCCCCTTTTTTTAGTTTGTCCAGTGTTGTAGCAAAGTCGCTTCGATCGGGGTCCCGGGCGAAACGATCGAAAAATGTCTGATCTTTAGCGATTACAATTGCTGGATGGTCAATTTGCCTTGGGCTAAAAATCGGTTTAAGGCTGAAGAAAAAATCTACCGATTTGAGATCGAGCCAGGCAAAAAGTTCTCTAAGATTGCCAAACGAGGTCAAAAGAACAAGAAAAACGAGGACAAAAAAAGCCCTTTTGCCATGGTCTGAAGTGGCTGTTTGCAGCAAAGGGGCTTTTTTTTCAATCATGAATCAGAAACCAAATTTTCTCAGCAGCTTTTTGCCGGTTTCTATTTTTTTGCGGCGATTTTTCTGATCAACTTTCTTTCTGTTTTCATTGATTTTTTTCGAAACTTTGAATTCATATTTCATTGCCGAAGAATCGGGAGAATTAGCTTCAGCCTTCACCCACTGTCCTTTTGCAATTGTCGGGTCGAAAATGTAAGAAGCTGTTCCGGCCGGGATTTTAAAATAATCAAGTTCACCCGGGAATCTTCCAAAAAGTTCGCCTTTGATGACATTGGTAATGGTAACCCATCGATCTGCATTTTTTTGAAAAGACACAACAAAATCAAGATTTATAGAATTACCCTTGTATTGTATGCATCGGAACAATCCGTTGCCATCGTCGAGGAATATGCCCTCTTCAGTTGGCTCAATTGTGGCGTTGCGATCGCCCGCCCAGGATTTGCATGCAGCAAAAGCCTGATTTCCGAGGTAAACTTCAGTAAAATTGCGGTCATTAACCCGAAAACTTCTTTTGTTTGGTGAGTAGCTTGAGAAGTCAGCATGGAATTTTTCATCCTGAAGGCCTTCCAAAATTTCTATGCTTTCGCCGACGCTGAATCCGTTGCCGATTTGAAGGTCGCGAATGATATTTTTCGGGGCACTGGAAAAAAGGATATTGTATTTTTCGGCTCTTGTTCCTCGCAGTGGATTGATGCTGCCAACCCCGGCAAACCCTTTTATCGGACCAATCTGAGGGGCAATGTCGAGTAAGGCGGTTGCGTTGCTGCCGAAGCTATTTTGCAGAAACTCCCTGACATTTTTTATCGGATTGATGTTTCCAAATCCATTTCGGTAAAATCCCTGGAGGTATTTTAGCGCTGATCGATTGAAAACATTTATGGATTGGCCTTCTTTCAGTTTTACTGATTCCCCGGTAACAGCGTGGGTTAGATCTACTTCTCCACGATATACGTTTACGATTGTGCCGCCGCTAACTGCAGTGCCGAACTGCATTCCCGGTATTTCGAGCATAGTCCTGAATCCATCGACGATGTCCATCTCAAACAGAGTTCCTTTCACTCCGGCGATAACGTCAGCGGTTTTTACTTCGAAGTTGCTACCAGAGATGACTTTGAAAAGCAAGGCTCCCTGCTGAGCCTTAAGCTGGGTTATTGCTTCTTTTCCGAGGGTTTGGGGAACTTCAAAAAGGCTTTGTTCTTTGACGGCAAGGATGCAGGTTTCTTTTAGGGCCATTTCAGCAGTGCTTGAGGTGAAGGTTCTAACTTTGTCCCCTCCATCAAGTCGCTTGAGTGATCCGGAAAGCTTCAAGTTTTTATTTAATTTTTTGAACTCTTCGGTTTGGCCTTTTTTGACTTCTACTCTTCCGTTAATATCTATAATTTCAGTGGTAGACAAGTCTACGGCATGGCAAGCACAGCTAGAAGCAGCTGCCAACAAAAAGGCAAAAAGAAAATGTTTCTTGTTTTCAAACATGGTGTCTCCCTCAAACGGCTCAATTTGTTGTTGAGAAGTTTAATCCATCTGTCGTTAAAGGTCAAATTTGGCGAATCAGGCTTAAAATATATAGGCAGTTGGCAACAAGGTTAATAAGTAATAGAATTAATCGTTAACAAATGGAGGTTTTTTTGGCCAAGTTTAGAAAATCGACCTTTGCGCGAATCGATGAACGACTAGGGGTTTATTTTAGTTCAGATTCTTTTTTTTACAGATTTTTGCATGGCCTGCTGTTTGCTGGAATCACTGCAGATGATTCAGACGATGAAAAACTGCAAAAGGCTTTATTGTCTCTTCTGGCATTTTTGGGTTTCATTGCCGGGGTATGTCTTGGTCTACACGACGTCATTTTTGAATACCCAACAATGGGCATCGTCACATTCAGCTATTCACTGGTTACCCTGGCAGGCTTTATCCATTTGAAGGTAACTAAGCAGTATCGTCTTTTTAGATTTACCCAGTTGGCATTTATCTTAAGTATGCCTTTCATTGCGCAGTTGACTCATGGTGGGTTTGTTCTTTCGGGTTCAGCGATAATCTGGTCGCTAGGCGCTCCGATATGTGCAGTATTGTTTCATGGTCCGAGGCAGTCGATGAAGTGGTTTTTGGCCTATGCCGGTCTAGTGAGCCTGGCGGCGGTACTAGATGCCAATGCCTCTAAAATAGAAGCTGCGCGCTTAATAACTTTTTCACCCTGGTTTTTTGTCGGTCATTTGCTGGGTATCTCGTTTATTCTTTTTCTTTTGGTGCAATTTTTCATTTACAGGATAAGGGCCGAGCAGAAAAGGTCAGAAGAACTTTTGTTAAACATTTTGCCAGAGCCAATCGCGATCAGGTTAAAGAGGGATTCAAATTTAATTGCTGACCAGTTCAACGAAGCGAGCATTCTTTTTGCGGACATTGTTAACTTTACAGAATTGTCAGGCAGACTAAGCCCGGATAAACTTGTTGAAATGTTGAATGATATTTTTTCAAGATTCGATGAGCTGGCAGTGCACCACGGACTAGAAAAGATCAAAACAATAGGTGACGCCTATATGGCAGTTGAAGGGTTGCCCGAGCCAGAAAAGCATGAGAAGGGAGCAATTTTAAAGCTTGCTATCGATATGCAAAAGGCGGTTCTGGAGTTTAACAGGAAGCGCGGAACCTCGCTTTCCTTAAGGATTGGGATTCATTCTGGCCCGGTTGTAGCCGGCGTAATCGGGTTGAATAAATTTATCTACGACCTATGGGGAGATGCAGTTAACATTGCTAGTAGAATGGAATCTACCGGAATTTCTGGCGAAATTCAGGTCACCGAGGCAACCTGCCAGTATTTCAAAGACTATTTTGTCTTTGAAGAACGTGGTGTGATAGAGGTTAAGGGTAAAGGGCAGATGCGGACATTTCTTTTGAGAAACGAGAAGTTATCTGTTTGATGGGTTTTCAGGCATTTGGGTTTTTGCAAACCATGTGATTGAGTCGTTCAATTCTTTTCGCGAGAAGTTTTGACAAGAAAAGAGAGTAGTGGGGTTTTTCTCTGATTCCTTCAACAAAATCTTTTTTGGTAATTCTGATCAGACATCCGTCGGTAGTGGCCTTGACTGTTGCGCTTCTTTTATTGTTTAACAAAAAAGACATCTCGCCAATGAATATGTCGTCGGGGCTGAGCGATGAAATTATCGTATCTTCAACCAGAACGACAAAAGTGCCTCTAACAATGTAATATAAGAAATTGCAAAACTCTCCTTCGTGGAAAATTATATCTCCTTTTTTGATATCAACGGTTTTGAGATTTTTGAACAGGGCAGGGGTGACGTTGGCTATGCCTTCCTGATGCAAGAAATCGAAAATTACTTCGTTGCCTTTTTCGTTGAAAGAGAGATTTCTAGTCATGCCAGACGAGATGAGTATTCCTCGCCCATGCAGGTCGAGCAGGTCCTTTTTGTCGGTTTTAGAATGTATTTCCTGCCAGTCAAAGCCCTCTCCGTCATCTTTGATATGAAAGGAGGTGTGGGTTGGGTGAATTGTATAGTCCAACTGAACTTTTCTTTCGGCTATTTCAGGATTTTGGCACTTGCTTTTTATCAATTGGAAAATATCGCCGCCGCTTTCAAGCCAGCTTGATTTTTCGTTGTATGAGATGCCACAGTTCCCGTGTTCAATGGCGTTGATAAGCAGTTCAACCAGTACAATATTGAGCGCATCCTTGCCATTTGCATCGATCTTGTTGAGATTATAAAGGAAGTTGCAGATAAGGTTGGTAAAGCAGTAGGCTTCAAGCGGGTCGTTTTGCAGCTGAAAAGATATCGAGATGTTGCTGCCAAGATCTGCGCCGATGAAGCGTTGTGAAAGAATTCTGCGATTGTGGCAGATGATTCGAATAACTCCAGGAAGCTGTTGTTCAAGCATGCCCAGGTGTATCAATGCCAGGGTGTTCAAGCCCTTGAGTCTGGAGGATTTTCTTAGTTCGCGTGGATGACAGGTTAAGCCGATTATTCCGGAATTAAGGAGCCAAGGATCTTTGCGAATTTCTTCGGCAAGATGGTCAATGTCGATATTTTCGTCAGAAAAGTCGATAATTACCAGTTCGGGCATTTCTATGCTCAGGTATTCCATGGCGCTTTCTGCGTTTAATAGCTGAAGAGCGTCGGGTTCGTTTTCGCAATGCTTAAGGATGTCGGCAATGGTTTTGAACTGAACAGAGTCAGAGGTGATAACGGGTATCATAATAAATCGTCCTCTCGTTTTTATCTTGTCTTATAAAGTATAATACAAATCGATTGTCAACCATAGTATCTTGACGCTTTTGTAGATAATCAATAGAATTGAAAATATTCTTAATAAAAAGAGGTACATTGTGAGAAACAGGCAATATGTTTTTGTTCTGGTTCTTATGTTGCTTTTCCAGGTTTCAGCCTATTCCTCTGCTCAGGCACTGGATATCGGGAAATTCCTCGGCGAAGTCAGCGGGGCCCTGGATCGCGTTTCTACCACCCTGGATCGTACTTTTGGTGGCGCAACTGAAGACAACTACAAAGTGCTGGAACAATCTCGGGAAAAGGCACCGCAGACCTCAGCATTTTTAGGGGGGCTTGAAGACAAATGGGAAATTTCCATGGGCGAAAAGACCCATGAAACTTTAAAAAAAGATCCCGGGTTTTCAAAAGACAAAAATTATCTCAATCGAGTTGGTACAGTTGCCAGGAGATTGATCAAGCATGTTGAAAGGAAAGATCTGACCTGGCATTTCGCGGTTCTGAATACGGACGAAGTCAATGCTTTTGCTGCTCCCGGTGGATATATATACGTCACCAAGGGTTTGCTGAAAATGATTGAATCAGATGACGAACTAGCGGGAGTTATTGCCCATGAGATGGGTCACGTAGACTGCAAGCACAGTGTTAAGCAGGCTGAAAAAGCCGGTTTGCTAACCGTTCTGGTTGCCGGGATGGGTATATACAAAAAAACCCAAAAGTATGCTCCTTATGCGGCAATTGCTGCTTATTTCGCCAATTTGAAATTTTCCCGCAACGATGAGTATGAAGCTGATGCCTGCGCGGTAAAATATTCTCATGCCGCGGGCTATGATCCGAACGGTCTGATTTCATTTTTTGATAAAATTAATCACGATAATAAACTCAGCAAGGTTACCAAGTATTTTTCCACACATCCGCCTACTGAAGATAGAATTAAGGCTGTCAAAAAGCAAATTGCAAAACTTCCCCGTCAGCATGATGAAGCAGGCGACGTTCCGCAACAGGCATCGTCGCCCATTCAGACAACTACTACAAATTCAGGCTCCAGCAATGGTTCAAGCACTGGCTATTCGTCTACTGCCAAGCCAACAAAGGCTGAGTTGCAGCGTGCGTATGAAAGCTATTTATATTACAAGCAGCTTTATCAGTACAAGGTTCAGCAACAAGCGCCGATGAATGAAGTTATGGATACCTTTAACAAGTATCAGGCAGCCAAGGAAAATTATCTGAAATTGAGAAAAGCAGCCGGCTATTGATTCGCAGCAAAAATTCCGATTTCCAAAAAGGCTTTTCGAAGCCTTTTTTTTTGCAAACTTTTTTGCCTTTCGAGCGATTCTTGTTGAAAAAACTGCTATCATTCAACAATTGGGATGTTTTGTAGTAAAATCTGGCCGTGAAACACGGGGGGAATTATGAGCAAACTATTCAAAGCAGGCTTTTTATTAGTTCTAATTTTTGCGTCGAGTATTTATGCTCAGCCGACCATTTCAGATGAAGATACCCTGGGCGCTTTTTATCTAAATGGTGGGGTGATTTTTGAAAGTTTTGTCAAGCATATGCATGATTTTGGCCTGGCAGAAAACAGAAATCGGGTTGAAGAAATAAATGGGAATTTGTTAAAAATCATTGGTCGAGATGGATTTAATCTCGACAACCAGATCAAGGAATTCAATCTTTTTTTTGAAAAGGAAACGATGAAAATTGTCGGGCCAATATGGTTTTCAATCGACGATCTGTATCGGCCAAATTTGAGGATCAGCGGCGCCTTTAAGCCGGAGCCTTTGTATGAAATTCTTTTCAAAAAATTGGGCGAGCCAAAAGGGTTGATTGCATCCAAACGTAATGCTGAATTGGTAGAACTTGCAATTCCTGGCCCGCAATTTGAAGTTTTATTCAGGATTGCTACTGATTCAATAGTTTTGCAGGCAAAAGATCACAAAGCCCAAGGCAAGGCCGGAGATCTCTGGAAGAGTCTAGTGCAAAGCTCGACTGACCCAAGAATTCTGCTTGATGCGCAGATCAATTTCGATGTGGTGAAAAAATTGACTGCAATGAGAGCGCAACAAGGGAGGCATTCTATTTGTCTGGGTAATCTAATGGCAATCAAAAATGCCGTTGAAATGTACCAGCTTGAAAGTGGAGATTTGATGAAGGAACTTGATCTTACTCTTCTGGCGGAAAAGCATTATCTTCCGCTTGGCTACAAATGCAGTGAAGGTGGACATTATTCGCTTACAAATCAAAGTGGAGTTGTAATTTCATGTTCGGTTCATGGGTCGATCGAAAGTCCAAAAAAGCTTCAAGGATTCAAGAAATCTGATATGGATCCTCGTCTTGAGCCTTTCAAGATTTTTAAGTTACAAATAGGTGAAGAGCAGGTTCTGGCAAAATTGCAGATAATCGATAACAGCTTGCTTGAACAATGGGTCGCAATTGGAAAAATGCAGATTCAGACTATTCAGCATCTTGCGGCGAATCAGATGGGACACCTTCCGGAAGAACAGAAGAAGTTTGCAGTAAAACTCGCTGAATCCATGAAGTGCTGGTCAGAAGATGATTGGTTTTGCTTAAGTGTTTCAGGGGTTACTGAGGATGCATTAGTTGGGGCAATCGTAGTTGGAATGGAGTCTTTGAGAGCCTTTGCAATGCCAAGATATCGCAGAGGTATAAATGCAGAAAAGCTGCAGAAAAATCAAAATCAGATTATTATGGATGAATGAAAAATGGTAAAGGCAAGGAGAGAATGATGAAAGTACTTTATTTTACAAATGAGTATCCTCCGCATGTTTATGGCGGCGCAGGCGTGCACATCGAATATCTTTCAAAAGAAGTCGCTGAACTCGCTCAGGTTGAAGTCAGATGTTATGGTGATCAAAAGCGAAACGAAAAAATAGTCGCCAGGGGCTATGAATCTTTAAGTAGTTACAGCTCTGTAAACAAAGGTCTTCAATCGGTTTTTAAAACATTAGATCGTGATTTACAAATGGTAGGTGATGGAATAGACGCCAATATAGTGCATTGTCATACATGGTATACGCACATGGCTGGAATTTGGGCAAAATTAAACTATGGCGTGCCTTTGGTAATCACCACTCATTCACTTGAGCCACTTCGCCCATGGAAGCGCGAGCAACTTGGTGGTGGATATGATTTTTCGCTCTGGGTTGAAAAAATGGCGATAGAAATGGCCGACGCGGTTATTGCAGTCAGTCATGGAACGAAAGCCGATGTTGAAAAGCTTTTTAACATTGCGCCCGGGCGTATGCAGGTAATTTACAATGGTATCGACACAGACGAGTTTAAGAAAGTTTCGACAACTGAGTGTTTTGCACGATTTGGCATAGATCCGACTCGCCCTTATCTTCTTTTTGTCGGTAGAATTACCCGGCAGAAAGGAATCATTCATCTGGTTAATGCGATTAAGCATCTGAATGAAGATATCCCGGTTGTTTTATGCGCCGGAGCCCCAGACACCCCGGAAATCGAAGCTGAAATGGTTGCTGGAGTAAAATCGATCGCCAGAGATAACGTGCATTGGATAAGAGAAATGGTTGATCGAAAAACTCTGATAGAGTTGTATTCTCATGCTGGCGTTTTCTGCTGCCCTTCAATTTATGAACCTTTTGGCATAATCAACCTGGAAGCCATGGCATGTGAAACGCCAGTTGTGGCAAGCGCGGTCGGTGGTATTCCGGAAGTTGTCGTTGATGGAGAAACCGGGGTTCTGGTTCGATTGAAGCAGATGGATGAATCACCATTCGAGGCGACTGAACCAGAAAAGTTTTCAAAGGATCTAGCAACCCAGATTAATCGACTGATGAGCGATGAAAACTTGCGCCGAAAAATGGAGATCGCTGGTCGTAAAAGGGTTGAAGATGTTTTTAGCTGGAAATCAATTGCCAGACAAACTGTTGAGCTGTACAAATCATTGATAGCGGAGAAAAAGTAATGGGCAGTAAGAATCGCAAGCGGGTGCTTATTGAAAACGTGCGACCCTTGGTCGATAACGGTGTGTACCCCATCAAGAGGGAGATCGGCGATGTTGTTCCGGTTACCGCCGATATTTTCAGAGACGGGCATCAAAAAATCTGTGCTTGGGTGGAATACCGCCACATTGGTAAGAAAAAGTGGCACAAGGTTAAAATGGACTGTATCAACCCTGGTCTTGATTTATGGGAAGCTAATTACAAGGTTGAGCAGATTGGCCTTTATGAATATAGAATTGTGGCATATTGCGAGGATTTTGGCAGCTGGTTGTTCGATACCGGCAAAAAAGTTGCAGCCAATACTGAATTTGATTCAGACATTCTCGAAGGCATAGTACTGTTGAAAAACTATCTCTCCTGGCTTCCTGAAAATGAACGAAGCTTTGTCAAAGGTTTGCTTAAAAAAATTGAAAGAGCTGCCGGAGACATGCAAAAATGGCAATTGATAAGCAGTCCAACACTTGCTTTAATGCTTGAAAACAATCCGGATCCGGCCTCCAGAGTCGAAGGACATGAATATAGAGTCTGGGTTGATCGGGTTAGAGCAAAGTTCGCGGCCTGGTATGAGTGTTTTCCCCGCTCATGTGGTTTTGAGCACGGAAAGAGCGGAACTTTCAAGGACGTTATCAAGAGGTTGCCTGATATTGCCGGCATGGGTTTCGATGTTCTTTATTTCCCGCCAATACACCCGGTTGGTTTCAGTAAAAGAAAAGGTCCTAACAATAGTTTGACTTGTGCACCCGGGGATCCTGGATGCCCGTATTCGATTGGCAACGAATTTGGCGGTCATGACCAAATCGAACCCTCTCTCGGGGATTTTGAAGATTTTGCTGAATTGGTTGCTGAATGCGAAAAGCATGGTCTGGAGATCGCTCTCGATTTTGCAATAAATTGCTCACCAGATCACCCTTACCTGAAAGAGCACCCTGACTGGTTCAGCAAACGTCCAGATGGAACTATCAAGTTTGCTGAAAATCCCCCTAAGAAGTATGAGGATATTTATCCGATAAATTTCGAATCATCTGATTACAAGAGTATATGGAAAGAGATGCTAAGGATTTTTCTCTTTTGGTCGAAAAAAGGAGTCAGGATTTTTAGGGTCGACAATCCGCATACCAAGCCTTTTGCTTTTTGGCAGTGGGTCATTGAAGAGGTGCATAAAAAATACCCCGATGTCGTGTTTCTTGCCGAGGCTTTTACTCGACCGAAAGTAATGAAAGCGCTTGCTAAACTGGGATTTACTCAGTCCTACAGCTATTTTACATGGAGAAATGAAAAGCAGGAATTGATCGAGTATTTTGAAGAGTTAACAACTCCACCTGAGTCAGATTATTACCGTGCCAACCTATTTGCTAATACTCCCGACATTTTCCCGGTATTTTTGCAGGGTGGGGGTGCGGCGGCCTACAAAATTCGGGCCGTGCTGGCCGCGACACTTTCAACCGTCTACGGCATTTTTCAGGGATTCGAGCTTTGTGAAGGAATTCCAGTTGCAGGCAAGGAAGAGTATCTTAACAGCGACAAATACGAGATTAGAACCAGGGATTGGAATGCTCCGGGAAATATCAAATATCTTATTACCAGGCTGAACCAGATTCGTCGTGAGTTACCAGTGCTGCAGGAATATGATAATTTGAATTTTTACCGAGCCGATAATGAGAAAGTGCTCTTTTACGGAAAATCTCTGGGAGACCAACATATTCTGGTCGTGGTGAACCTTGATCCGCATTTAATCCAAAGCTCTTTTGTTCATGTACCGGTTGAAAGGTTTGGTCTTGGAGCGGATCAGGAATATCAGGTGCATGACCTGTTAAGTGATCGTCGTTATCTCTGGCGTGGCTCAAAGAATTACGTGGAGCTGAATCCAAAGGTTGAGCCTGCCCATGTATTTTTGTTGTACAAGTAATTAATGTCTGAAGTTGAGTCCAAATCAGCTCAATTTGTATTCAATTTTTTGGGACTTGCGCTGATAACAGTGCTGGCCTACCTGCTTTCTGTGGGGCCAGCACTTTATCTCGCCAATCTTTATCCGGAGTTAACGAATTTTTTCGAAAAGCTATACTGGCCATTGTTTAATACGGAGATACCTTGGATATTCGATTTTTTAGACTGGTATCTTCCTTTTTGGATCGTCAAGTAAGAACTCGCCAAGGAAAGAGACAATGAAGATTAAGTTAGAAAAACTGCTTCTTGGAAACTCAAATGTTTTTTTAGTGAGTAGCGGCAATGAAATAGCGCTGATTGATGGCGGGCTTGGCGATAACAGTGAGAAGATTCTTGACGTCGCCAGGTCTATGGTCGATGATTTCTCAGGAATCAAATATTCATTTATAACTCATGCGCATTACGATCATGTTGGAAGCATAGTCGGAGTTAAGAATCTTTGTGATACGCAAATCGTTGCCCAGAGAAACTCGGTACAGAATCTTCGCCGGGGTGAAAGTCCTGTTCCTGCAGGTACGATGTGGTTTTCAAAGAAAATTTCCTGGCTTGGCTGCGTCCTTTTCCGCCATTGCATAAAGTTTAGAGGATTCGAAGCGGATGTTGTGGTTGAAGAAAGGCGGGAGTTTCCCTTCTCAGGAGGTAAGATAACCTGCTACCACCTCCCCGGCCACACTGAGGGATCTATGGGAGTTGAAATTGGCGATCATTTTTTTGCCGGCGACACTCTTTTTCATCTGCTGCCAGGAAAGGTTTTTCCGCCTTTTGCCGATGATTTGCCCTCTTTGAAAAATAGCTGGCAAAAGATTGTTGGACTAAATTGTCGATTCATCTGGCCAGGGCATGGAAAAAAAATTGCCCCGGCATTGTTAAACAATTGCTTAAAAAAGGATTTTGTCGCTTAATCGAATGGCGTTATTGTTTTAAGTTCTGGTATTTCGTTATTCATTTCGTCAAGGTTTTGTCTATGACCAGAGATGCTTCGGTTCATGAAATTCTTTATATCTTTGGCTGAATGGCCTGGGCCATCAGATTCTTCCGGAAGCGATTGTGAGTCTATTTCAAATGTTTCGGTATGAGTGGTGTGGGTGACGTGACTTCCTCGCTGGTCAATTGTACTATCGAATAATTCGTTTCTTTCAAGGCGACATTTTTCAATCAAAAGATCGTATTTTTGTTCTATATCCCTTAGTTTGGCTTCGGCACTGGCGTTATTGGTAAAAAAGAAATCATCTATTTCCGAGCCCTGTAAAACTTGGATCTGATGAAAATACTCAAGTTCATCTTCAGATTTTCTGAATTTGATGCAGTATTTTTCGTAGGCCATATTTTTGTGAAGGTTTATTTCCTGGCGTCGATTTTCAAGATATTTGTTGCGATAATCGATTCTAGGTTTTTCGAAATCCTGCAAATCAGACCTTGCTGCTTTTTCATCGTTGGTTTTCTGAAGGCGTTCTAATTTGAGCAAATAGTTATCAAGATATTCTGTCGTTTGGTCGTAGTTTTGTTTATGTTCAGCGGCAATTCGGTTTCTAGCCTGCTCAATTATTGCCAGGTTTTCTTCAGAGGAATTTCCTAGAAAAGATGCAGCGTTGGGACCGATAACGGGAGAATCTGGCGGTGGCGTTATCGGACCGGTAAGAAAAACGGTGTCAGGGCCTTCTATTTTCAGATCAGAAAAAACCATTTCAAATGACATTTTATTTTGCTGATTTGTTTTGGAAGTCTCATCAGGAATGTGTGCCGTGCGAGTCGGTGCCGTGTAAAAGCCGGTACCCTGGTCTTTTTGGCCTTTTAGCCGACTGGAAACTTCAACTTTTCTTTTGCTGCCATCAGGCTCAGGTCTCGGGGTGGTATAAACAAGCCGATAGTATTTTTCAAGCTTCATCCTCCGGCTGAGTGCCTGGTAAAGTTTGCTCAACTGTTCGGCGGTTGTCGATTTCAAATACCAGCCACCGGTATTCTGTGCAAAAGACTTCATTATTCCTTCATCCAGATCATTTCCGAGGCCGACGGTAATGATTCTTACTTTTTTATCGATTGCGTATTCGATAACTTCCTGTGGACTTTTGCTGGACATTGGGGATTCTCCGTTTGGACGACTGTCCCGGCCATCGGTTAGACATACTATTGTTTTAAGGTCATTGCGTGATGCTTTGCCATGTAATTCTTCGGCAGCCGCAAAAATGGCATCATAAAGGGCTGTGCCGCCCCAGGGTCTTATTTTATCTATGGCTTCTGTCAGTGATTTTGTGTCGTTTGAAAAGCGATGATTAAAGTCGAGGTCGCTGGCAAATGATAAAATCGAGATGTTGACTGAATCTGTCATACTTTGAACAAATGCTGCTGCTGCATTTTTTACCTGGCTCATTGCGGGCTGAATGCTTGAAGACCTGTCAATGACAAGGGTCATGAAGTGTCGATTTTTCTGTACAGAAATTGCAAATGAAGAAATCGGTTGCTGGTCTTCGTGGATCGAAAAGTGATCCGATTGTAGATCTTCAGCATTTTTGTTGAAGACTTTCAAATCAACCTGGATTTTTGGAAAGCCCGCCGCATTAATATTAACGATAGTGGAGGAAAAATCTTTGGCGGAAAGTTGCGAGAAGCCTGAAAAGAGTATAAGTAATACAATGAAATAATTTTTCATTTTCGATCCCCTTGAGTTCAGCAGCTTTGTGCATTATAGAACAAAATTTCTGACTTGGAAAGTCGTGTCTGAAGCAATGAATGCCTTCGATTGGCGCAAAGCTGATAAAGTTTGTACAATGAAATCAGAAGGGAGGTAAACTATGGTTGATACAGAGAGGTTCGTTTTGCCATTCAAATGGCGCGAATTCGGGAAGTGGTTCTCGACTCTCGGACC
>CAZQUE010000013.1:0-83296 GCA_964596185.1 uncultured bacterium
TAACAACTTCGTTTTCAAACCTGATTTCCTCTGGTGGTCTGATTGAGCCTGGTTCTGGCGGTGCTTCAGTATACAGAGTAGTTATCTGATTGTCGCCCGAACTATGAACACCCTGCAAAAAAGAGTATTTTTCTGACCAGTAGATTTTTCCATCTATCTTGCTGAAAACCCTGAAATTGCCTTTGGCTTTCGCTTGATCTGAAACTGGCACCGCCATTCTAAAGGTTTTTATAGTGCCCGGAACAATATTTTCCTGAGGTTTAAGAGCAAATTTGGCAGTTTTTCCGGCGTTTTCAATTTCGATGCCAACCTCATATTTTCCGGCTTTGATGGCTTCATCGTTGGTATTGAGAACATGGGCAAGGACCAGGCTTTTCCCCGGGGCAAGCTTTCGGGTTGTTGCCTGTGTCGGCAGTTTTTCGACGAAAAATCCGCGAATGACTGGCTCCGCCGACACTCCTGTCAGACTCAGCAGAAACAAAGGTAATATTCCTGCGGCTCTAAATGTTTGCCTCATTGTTTGAAATCTCCTTAATTGTCTTTTTTAGTCTCTGTGAACAATTATCGGCATGAGGCGAACAAGAACTTATCGCAAATAAAAAAAAAGCGATCAATAAAGCAAAGTTTAGTTGCCAAGAAACATAGAGGCGGAATTGGCACCGCTGAAAAGATATGGCAAGCGGGGATCGCATTTCAGAGAACGGGCAAAAGGAAAGCCCGAAGAAACAGGTTTTTGTATGCTTTCAGTTTTTCTGATTGGCGCGTAAGGATTCTTTCCAGGGGTAAAAGGATTTTGTCGCGGCTTCAAGGCAACCTGCAATAAATCTGTATTCAGTTCCGGCAGAGATTTGTCAAGATCCTGAATTGGATTTTGAGAACCAGTTTTTTGGGCAGGAACTATGCTGCCGGTTCTTTGAATCTGCCTGAGTAAAGTGCGCATTTCCGAGTTAACCTTTTTCTCTTCTTCGAGTTGTTTTCTCAAGCTTTGTAAATCATTTCCTTCAGCCGTAGCCGGAACAACCGAAACGATTTGCCCTGCAGTTCGTGTTCGCGAAGTCTGGCCGAGGTAGTTGAAAAGAATTATGACCGCAACAAGACAGTAGCCCCCGGCTATAATGAGATTTGAAGTCCTCTTGTCGGTTCTTTTTGCCATTAAATTTTACCTGTCTGTAAAAATAACATATAAACCCGGACACCGACAATAAAAGAAAAATTTCAGGGCTTAACCAGCAACACTATTGCCTGGCAACAAATCGCCCTTTGCTCACCGACGGCATCAAAGCCCTCATTGGTACCGGATTTTACCGAAACACGATCGTCGCCAATTTTTAAGAGTCGGGCAATACTTGAGGTTATTCGATATCGATGCGGACTGATTTTGGGTTTTTCGGCATGAATAATACAATCCACATTTGAAATCTGGTATCCCGCATTCTCGACCTTGCCGACCACTATTTCTGTCAACTTCGAAGAAGCAATGCCCTTATAGGCGTCGTCAGAATCAGGGAAAAGGCGACCGATGTCTCCAAGAGCCAATGCACCTAATAGGGCATCCATTATTGCATGCAATAGAGCATCGGCATCTGAGTGACCGAGAAGTCCTTTTTCAAAGGGAATCTTTTCGCCACCCAGCCAAAGTTCGCGCCCTTCGACCAGCGCATGAATATCATGACCCAAACCCACTCTAATATCCATATCAGTTCAAACTTTCCAGAATTTCTTCTGCGTATTTTCTTGCTTCAAAATCTATCTGAAGAAGATGCTCTATAGATTTTGATGGTTCAAATGCAAATCGGCCCATGGTTTTTTCAACAATTTCGGCAATTCTGGTAAAACCCGTTCTTTTTTGCAAAAAGCCCAAAACAGCTATCTCGTTAGCTGCATTGAGAACGCATGGCATGATTCCGCCAGTTTTTCCGGCGTTAAAAGCCAGCGAGAGACAGGGAAACCTTTCATAAGCTGGCTTCTCAAAAGTCATACTGCCAACTTTAACCAGGTCCAGGGGCGAAACCGCCCTGCCCCAGCGTTGCGGATAGCTTAGTGCGTATTGAATCGGCAGTTTCATATCAGGCCAACCCAACTGGGCCAGCACTGAACCATCAGTAAATTCTACCAGACTGTGAATTATCGACTGAGGGTGAACCACGACCTCGATCTGCTGATAATCGACATTAAACAGCCAATGAGCTTCGATAACCTCAAGCCCCTTGTTCATCAGTGTAGCAGAATCTATGGTGATTTTTCCGCCCATATTCCAGTTAGGATGTTTCAATGCCTGCTCAGGCGTTATATCAAGCATGTCTTCAACGGAATGATTGCGAAACGGCCCGCCAGAAGCCGTTATAATAAGTTTTGCAAGGAACTGGCCATCGGTGCCCATGGATTGGAAGATTGCAGAATGCTCACTGTCAACAGGAATCAACGCAATCTTTTTTTGGGCGACGGCTCTGGTAACCAATTCTCCAGCAACAACTAGAGTTTCCTTATTGGCCAGACATATATCCATTCCAGCTTCAATAGCTCGCATAACTGGCTTCAGCCCCGCTGCCCCGACGATTGCAGCAATGAGGGTGTTGGCTTGAGAATAGCATGCAGCCTCTTCTACCGCCGCCTGGCCAGCTCCGACTTTTATTCCGATGGGCACAAGGGCCTGCTTAACATTCTGGAAAGCAGATTCATCTGCTATAGCAACGAATTCGGGCTTGAATTCAATGGCCTGCTCAACGAGTTTCTGCCAGTTTTTTCCCGCGCTAATAGAAACCAATTTGATTTTATCGGGATTATTACGGATTATTTCAAGACTGTTACAGCCAATCGAACCGGTAGAGCCTGCCAGAGCAACTTTTTTCATGTCAGTTCTTTCTGATTATATGTTCGACAAAAACTTCTACGGCCTGACCATGCAGGTTCTTTACCGCACGCATGGCGCATTTGCGATCCGGGAAAAGGCCAAAGACCGACGGGCCACTGCCAGACATAAGAACAACCCCTTCGCCAGAAGCCGACAAAAGCTGTTTGATCATTTCAACCTCAGGGTGGCGGTGCAGGGTGACAGATTCAAGATCGTTAAAAACGATTTTTCGCAAAGCGTCGAGATCACGGCGACGATAGGCTTCGAGAATTCCGGTAAAAGCCTCGGCCTTCGCTGGGTTGTTGCCCGGAATATAGTTTTCATAAGCCCATTTTGTCGAGACTTTAACCCCTGTCGGCACGGCAATGACAACAGCTAGAGGGGGTCTGGGTGGCTCAAAAAATTTCAACTGTTCGCCGCGCCCTTCAGCCAATGCAAGTCCACCATGCATGACGAAAGGAATATCGGAACCAAGACTGGAAGAAATCGTCATCAGGTCAGGTAAAGTAACAGGTTTGTCATACATCCTGGCCAGTCCGGTGAAAACTGCCGCGGCATCGGTACTACCCCCTGCCAAACCGGCTGCAACTGGTATTTTTTTATCAATATTTATTGCCAGGCAGGGTTCAATGCCGAACTTTTCCAGAAAAACCGTTGCAGCACGATGAACAAGATTTGTTGAATCCAGTGGGACATCAGGATGTTCGCAGAAAATGTGAATACCTGACTCGCTGATTTCTTTCAGTGTGATTGTGTCGGAAAGTGAGATGGTCTGCATGATACTCGCCAGCTCATGATAACCATCTTGTCGTTTGTGTTTTACCCAGAGCCCGATATTGATTTTTGCCGGAGCCGAAACAATAAGTGTCTTTTTCATAATTTAACCAAAGCTGCTTTATAGAAGAGCTTCAAGCAGATTTAGATCTTCGGGTCTGGTAACTTTTGAATTAAGCTCCGAGCCATCGACAAGAAAAATCTTATCGCCCAGCTCACGAACAAGGCCGGCATCATCAGTGGCGACAATGCCATTGCGACTGGCATTTTCAAGAGCCATACGCATTTTACTCAGACGAAAAATCTGCGGAGTCTGAATACGGAAAATTTTGCTTCGATCAAGGTTTTCAACAACCTTTCCATCGGCAACTCTCACCAATGTGTCGGTTGAAGGTATTGCGCAAACGGCATTGCCCAGTTTCCGGGCACTTTCAAGAGCCTGACTTACCAATTCAGGAGTAATGCCAGGTCTGGCTCCGTCATGGATAATCAGCCAGCCATCGTCATCTTTAACGGCGTTGATTCCTGCAGCAACCGATTCTTGCCTGGTATTTCCACCGGCGACGATAGCAAAAGGCTTTTCCGGATCGAAACTGATCAATTTATCCCGGCCCTCATCAACCCAATCCTGAGGCAGAACCAGGACAATCTTGTCAACGCCCGGAGTCTGCTCAAAACATTCCAGACTCCATTGTACGACCGGCTTTCCTTTCAAAGAGAGAAACTGCTTTGGAACTCCAGCGTTCATTCGAGTTCCAAGCCCTCCGGCAACTATCAGCGCGGTAACCGAACCTCGGTTTGGCATTTTCGTCCTCCAGAATCAGTTCCTACGAGAATAAATAAAATCAGCCATTTGTGCAAGCAAAGTATTGTCAGCGCTGAAACTTTTCAGGCAATCAAGAGCCTGAGCATGAGTTGAAGCAGCCAGGCTTCTGGTTTTTTCAAGACCAAGAATCGAGGGGTAAGTCGCTTTCCCCTTTTTCTCATCACTGCCAGGGGCTTTTCCCAGCTCTTTCAGATCACCCTCCACATCGAGAAGGTCGTCAACAATCTGAAAAAGAAGTCCAATCTTTTTTGAATATTGCTGCAAAGCTTTGATATCCGATTCTGCAGCATCACATAGCATGGCAGCCCCAATAATCGGAGCGGACAAAAGAGCGCCGGTTTTCAGCAGATGAATGGTTTCAAGCTGGCCAATGCTGATTTTTTGGTTTTCAGCTTCGATATCGAGAACCTGGCCACCAATCATTCCATTTTCACCGGCAGCTTCGGCTACCAGAGCAATCAATTTCACCACCTTATCGGGTGCGACTTTTTCTTCGACTAGTTTGGCCAGCCACGCGAAGGCAGTGGTTAAAAGGTTGTCGCCAGCCAGAATAGCAATAGCCTCACCATATACCTTGTGGTTGGTGGGCTTGCCGCGGCGAAAGTCATCGTTATCCATGGCCGGCAGATCATCATGAATAAGAGAATATGCATGAATAAGCTCAATTGCGCAGGCAAACCGCATAATCGCTGGACTTGTTTCATGTTGAAAACATTCCCCAACTATCTGTGCCAGCGAGGCACGGATTCTTTTTCCGCCTGCAAGGGTCGAGTAGCGACATGATTCAGGCAACCTGCCACAACCGGAATGGGGCAGCCAAAGCTCCAGAGCCTCTTCGGCTCTTTGAGCATAAACACTCAAACGCTGTTTGAATTCTTTAGTCGACATTTACCGGAATCACCGACCGTCTTTTTCTGGATCGAAAGGTTCTTCACTGCCAGTTTCGGCGTCACCCAGCAATTGCAGCATCTTTTCTTCGGTAGAGTCGAGAATTTTACTGCATTTCTTGCTAAGAATGGTTCCAAGCTCATAAAGTTTTCCACCCATTTCGAGAGGAGTTCCTTCCTGTTCCAGGGCTGCAACAGTTCGTTCCAGGAGTTCCATGGCCTCTTCGTAAGAATACCTGGCAATTTCTTCAGGGGTAATTGCCAGAAGCTCATTAATTTCATCTATTTTAATCTTTGGCATCGAATGCCTCCTTTACAATTTGCTCGATAACTGCCGACGCCTTGCCGTCTTTGAATTGCAAAACCAGGCTTTGGCCTTTCTTAATTTTTTTAACTGAGGTTACTACCCCCCCCTTTGCATCAGTTGCCATTAGATAGCCTCTCTTAAGCAGCAAATAGGGGTTGATTGCAGCCAAAGAAGCCGAAAGAAGGGCAAAGCGATGTCTGGCCACACCAACAAAAAATTTGCAGGCTGATTCGAGCTCCCGGCAGAGATTCATAACGCGAATGCGTCTTTCGGCCACGAATAAGGAGGGATTAACCAGAAATCTGCACTCGGCAGAACGGCGATAGCGCTGTTGAGCCAAGGCGAGCTTCATTTTTGCCAGACTGGACAAACGGGCAGACTGGCGCGAGATTAGCTGCAGCAGCTCGCCCTTAACCGGCACCACAAGTTCTCCTGCGACAGAAGGGGTTGCCGCCCGGCGGTCAGCTACCAGATCGGCAATGGTTGTATCGGTTTCATGGCCAATTGCAGAAACAATCGGCTTGGTCGATGCACTTATTGCACGGGCCACAACTTCTTCGTTGAAAGGCCAAAGATCTTCGAGACTTCCACCACCGCGAGCAACGATAATTACATCGACTCTTGAATCTCGTTCAAGACGCTTAATGCCGGCCACAATTTCTGCAGCCGCCCCATCCCCCTGTACTTTTGCCGGAACCAGATAAATCGGCATGTTAACGAAACGTCGCCGAATAACCCGAAAAATGTCTTTGATGACCGCGCCAGTCGATGAAGTTACCACTCCGACCCCCTTGGGGATAAATGGGAGAGGAAGCTTCCTTTCGGCATCGAACAATCCTTCGGCCTGCAGCTTTTTTTTCAGTTTCTCATAGGCCTCATAAAGTGCGCCAATGCCGGCCGGACGAAGATCAGATACAATTATCTGGTATTCACCCCGTGGCGGATAAACGGAAATGGAACCAAAAATCATCACCAGATCGCCATTCTTGAAATCACTTGAAATACGCCGACGATTTCCGGCCCAAAGCGCTGCCTTGATGACAGCCTTTTCATCTTTTAAAGTAAAGTAGCAGTGGCCAGAAGCAGCCTTTACCAGATTAGAAATTTCTCCTTGAATCCAGACAGATGAAAGGAGGGTATCCCTTTCGAGGATACCCTTGAGATGCAGAGTAAGGTCATTTACGCTCAAGACCTTTGCCGGAAAAGGTATTTCTGGCTTGAAAAGGTTCATTATCAGACGCCCGCCGCTTTCTCCTGTTCGATAACCGGTCGATTTTCATTTATCTCATTGATAAATTGCTCGAAGTTGCGGTCGACGAAGCTGGTAGAAAAATTCCCTGAACGAAAGTCGGGGTGCTTCATAACGTGAATATGAAATGGAATAGTAGTTTCAATACCTTTGATTTCATATTCTTTTAGTGCGGCACTCATTCGATCGAGAGCTTCATGACGATTTCGGCCCCAGACAATGAGCTTGGCAACCATTGAATCATAATTGGAGCTGACAACGTAATTTTCGTAAACGGCTGAATCGACTCTTACCCATGGTCCGCCAGGCACAAGATATTTTTCTATCTTTCCCGGACATGGAATAAAGGACATCGACGGATCTTCAGCATTGATTCGACACTCAACCGCCCAACCATTTGGCTCAACCAGGTCGCCTTCAATGGGAAGATGCTCTCCTGCGGCCACCCGGAGTTGCAGTTCGACAAGATCATAGTTGCATACCATTTCCGTCACCGGATGTTCCACCTGAAGTCGGGTGTTCATTTCCATGAAGAAAAAGTTTCCGTCACTATCGAGCAGGAATTCAATTGTTCCGGCATTTCGATAGTTAATGGCTTTTGCTGCCTTAATCGCGGTTTCTGCCATTTTTGCTCTTATTTCCGGGGTAACAGCCGGAGAGGGAGATTCTTCGATAAGCTTTTGATGGCGCCTTTGAATCGAACATTCTCTTTCGCCCAGTGCGACCACTTTTCCGAACTGATCGGCAATGATCTGCACTTCTACATGGCGCGGATTTTTCATGTATTTTTCAACGTATACACGCCCATCACCAAATGAGCCCTGAGCCTCGCCCTGAGCCATTTCACACAGTCGCGAAAAGTCTTCTTCTTTTTCTACGAGACGCATGCCCTTACCACCGCCACCGGAGGTCGCTTTGATCAGAACCGGGTAGCCGATTTCACGGGCAATTTTCAGGCCTTCTTCAACGTTTTCGATACTGCTTTGGGAGCCGGGCATAACTGGAACGTTTGTCCTGATCATAAGTTCGCGGGCAACTGACTTCTGGCCCATGCGCTCGATGGCACGATGGTCGGGGCCAATGAAAACAAAGCCACATTTTTCAGCAACTTCAGCAAAATTTGGATTTTCTGAAAGAAATCCATAGCCGGGATGAATGGCTTCACAATTGGTGGCATGGGCCACCGACAGAAGATTGGGAATATTTAGGTAAGAGAGGTCGGGGCGTGCCGGACCAATACAATAGGCCTCATCGGCAAGTTTTACATGCAAAGCATTCTGATCGGCTTCGGAAAAAACCGCAACAGTTGCAATGCCCATGCGTTTACAGGTTCTGATTATTCTGACGGCGATTTCGCCACGATTAGCTACAAGAATTTTTGAAAACATCAATTTCTCCGCTTTTTGGATTTTCCACCTGCAGGACTAAGTATTTCTTCAATCTATTTCTACCAGGATCAACAGTTTGCCATAATCTACGACTTCGCCTTCTTTGATATTTACGCTGGCGATTTTGCCGCTGGCAGAACACTTAATTTTTTCCTGAAAACTGATTCCCTTTACCGTGCCAAGTATTTCGCCCCTCTTAATGAGGTCGCCAGGGGCAATCTCTTTGGTGAACGAAAAAACGCCGACCTTATCGGATCTGATTTCGATCTGTGTAGAAGCAAACGCCTCTTCCTGATCAACACAGCCCAGGTCATCTATGACCGGCAGCGACTGGTCAAGCACCAGTTTCAGGGTTTCAGATTTTCCAAGTTCAAGTTCGAGAACAGAATAGCCATTTGTTTCCATGGCTTCATAGAGTTTTCGAATGTGCTTAACTTCCATTGGGCACCTTTCAGCAAACAATTTTGGCTAGTATGCTATCACACCATGAAGATTGTTTCAAGACAGGCCAATCAAACGGCTGTAACTCAAGTTTAATTGGCTTGACTTTTAATCAGGGTAAACGATATCATGCAAACAGATTTCAAGCCGAAGTCTTCAAATGAAATACCAGAGGAGTTTTCTTGTTATGATGAAAAAGCTGATGCTTGTAACTGTTTTATTAGTGGCTTTCGCCAGTTCGGCCATTTTTGCCGCCGATCTGTTTCAGCTGGTACCCCAGGATGCAGATTTTGTAATTCAGGTTAATGTAAATAAAATTCTTACAAGCCCTGAAGCCAAAAAAGCTCTAATGGAAAACCTTGAAAAATCTGCTGAGCAGAAAGCTGCTTTCGATGAATTTGTAAAAAATACCGGATTCAATCCAATGGAAAACCTCAATCAAATCATGGTTTTCTCATCAGGCAAAATCGACCCGAAGAAACCCAGCCAGATGGCCGGTGCTCTTCTCGATGGAAAATTCGATACCGCTAAAATTCTTGCTGCAATCAGCAAAGATGAAAAAGCTGCCAAAGAAGTAGAAATCAAAAAAATCGATGGTTTCGATGCAGTAGTTCCCAAAAATAAAAAAGATGGCTACGGAATGTTCCTTGATGCCACCACCGCAGTAGTTGGTGCCGAAGAAGGCGTAATGAAGGTCAAAGAAATCAAGACCGGCAAAGCAAAAGGAATCGAAGCCAGAAAAGAATTTTTTGACATCCTGAAAAAGGTTGATCTCAAAGCTACTGTTAGCGGCGCCGGACTCATTCCCGCTGACCTCAAAGATAAAGTAAAAGCCAACCCCCAGGCTGCACCTCTGGCGGCTCTCAATTATTTCTTCTTTTCTTTCAATCACGGAGAAAACATCGATTTCAAATTCAACGGTGAAGTTGACAAGAAAGAAAACGTTGAAACTGTTATGACTTCTCTCAATGGCTTTCTGGCCATGTTGAAAATGTTCGCCGGTCAGGCTCCGGAAGCTGCTGAAGTTCTCAACATGATCAAATTGACCGCTAACGGTACAACTGTTGCAATCAACCTGAACGTCCCCAGAGCCAAGCTTGAAGAAATCAAGAAAAAAATGGAAGAAAGAATCAAGCAGATGAAACAGCAAGGTGCTGCTGAAGAAGGAAGCCGCGAATAAGCGAAAATAGTAATCAAGGTAAAGAGCTGCCCGCGGGCAGCTCTTTTTCTTTGTCAATCTTTTTAAGCCGGCAGTCGATAGGTAAATTGCATGCACAAAAGATTGACGTTAGTTTTGCTTATTTTTTTGCTGGCTGCAGTATCAGCCGGCGCACAGCCTTTTGACCTGATTGTCCCTGGCACGGACAGTCCTGACACCCTCAGTCGCGAACTTCGTGACCTTCATGCGATAGAAAGAGATCTGGCGATTGAAAAGCTTACCCGTGAGCCATCAAAGCTTGAGGCCTATCTTGAACTTGGCGAATTGAGGCTTTCTCAGGGAAAACTTCTTGAAGCGCAGCGCTTTTACGAAATGGCTTTGCAGATCGATCCGAAAAACCGCATCGCGAATCAGGGTTTAGTAATGGTTCATTATCACAAGGGCGAGTTCGACATGGCCCGTGACATGATTGAAAAGATTCACCCACTGGAGACTGTTTCCGAAAGCCTGAAATACCAAATTACCGACTACGCCAGCCCGCTGAAAAATCAGGCACAGTTCGGCTTAAGTATTAGAGAGGACGATCGAGGGCTTTCTGAAATCGTAACTTCCGTAGAAGGAATTTTCCCATCTTTCACTTTCCGCAAACTGACTGGCCGCTATCGATACGAAGGCTGGATGCACAAGGATAATGATCAAAGCGTAAACTCACAGGTTTTATCTTCGACCTTTGATTATCGTTCGGATAAGAACACAATATTATCCATTGGCTACGCCCCGGAGCTTTTTGCCGGAGAAGACAGCATTGGGGGTTATCATGCCCAGGCCATAACCGGAACCGACAATCTGCATATCTGCCTGCGCACAAGTCGCAATACTTTTAAGGAGAATCTTCAGACGGTTCAGAATCAACTTTCAGAAACAGCCTCCAGCATAAGTCTTTATGGGAACCTGCATCCAAGAACAAGAGCCAGTCAAACGATAACTGCAACAGATTTTTCTGACGGAAACTCAAGAAGACAATATGATGCTGAACTGATGCATTTCATCTACCGTCAGGGTGCGCCATTTCTTTCACTAAACCTGAAACTCTCGCAAATGTCTTATGACAAGCAGTTCAACGAAGCTGGAAACATCCTCTATTACTGGGCACCTTCCGATTTTGTCGGCGGAGAACTGACTCTAGGCTGGGAAAGGTCGGTTGGCTCCAGGTGGTGGTGGGGCATCGATACTTTCTTAAGTGGCAACAGCTACGAATTTGGTGGAGATGATAAAATTCAGGACACCGGATTGGGGGCAATGGTTCACGCAAGCTACAATTTTACTTCAGGGCGTCTTTATGCGTCTCTGGGCGACCGTATCAATCGCTATTTCCGTGAACGCAAGCTCGAAGTATACGGCAGTTTTCAGTTTTAATAAAAAATCCAGTTGATCAAAAAGCTGATCACATAACCGGATATGAACCCATCTGCGAAAGCCCAACCTGCTCCAATCAATATACCTTTCGGAGTGAAATTGAAGCCTTCGTAAATGTAAGCAATCAGCAGCAGCCACGGACTGGGCTCGCCACCTGTCAACTCTGCCAGGGTCCATACCACCAGGGCAAAAGCCCACATGATTCCGGCAAGAAGGCCTATTTCAAGAGGCGTCATTGTCTTTCCTCAAAGGTGATAGCAGCATACCCCACCCCTCTATCGTGCTCCATAACATCCATCGAGGTTGAGTAAGCAAGCTTAACCGCTTTAAAAGAGGTTTCCCCAAGCAGCAAAAGAAGTGCAGTGATTGGCATTACTCCGCAAACACTGCGATTCTCTTCAATAATCGTCTCGTAGAATTCCCGGGCTTTGAAACTGGTAATCAGATCGATAACTTCTGCGTCGAGACGATAGGCAAGCTCTCTTGGCGTATCGTGCGAAAAATCCGAACTGACGAGAAATATGGTTTCAGAAAGATCTTTTGTGGCCAGATATTCTTGTAAACCATTGAATTTTTCCTGCAGATCAGAAAATTCTACATACCCAACAGCGATCGGGACAATGGAAAATGGCCTGGCGCCGTAAACATACTGTAAAAACGGCAACTGAACTTCGAGCGAATGCTCGAACTGGTGAGCAGAAGAATCAAGATTGAATCCTTTAACCTTCTGGCAGATTTCCTGGCATAAAACATTGTCTACTGCAACAGATCCGAGAGGGGTTTTCCAGGATTCTGAGGAGCTCACTGAGAAAGCCGGACCGTAATGCGTGTGCTTTGGCCCAAGAAGAATAATTCTTGCAGGAAGCGGCATTTCATTTTTCAATCTAGCAAAACCAAATGAAGCGGGCGGCCCACTGAACATGTAGCCGGCGTGCGGCAAAATCAGGGCTTTGAGTTTGCCTGAAGAAGGCATTGTTTTCCCGCCGACGCCGAGAGGGTGAGCAATACAAGCTTCTATCTGCTTTAACAATGAATCGCGGTTTCCCTCGTAAAACCTGCCGGCGACAATTGGTTCTCTCTGCATTCAAATTACTCCTGTAGATTTGAAAGGGAATTTGTTGAAGCCACTTAAATAATCAATTACAATTATATTATGATAAAGAGATTCAAGGTTCTTTTTCCAGTTTTAATTTTTTTGCCGATGGTTTTTGTCTTTTCGGCAAGTTTTCGTTGTCATGCTCTGCCACAGGTTAAGATCGGTTTAGAGGTTCTTGCCCGCCAGCACCCCGAAATGGTCAGAGGAAAAAAACTGGCACTGCTAACCTCAAAAACGGCGGTTGACAACCAGCTGCAGCATTGCATCGATCGCCTGGCCAAGGCCGCAGAAATTAAAATAATTTTTACTGGAGAAACCTTTTTTCGTGAAACTATTCCGAGCAGCGATGGAAAAATCAAGCGCGATGCGTTAACCAATGCCATGGTCATCGAGCTGACCGATCCACTTAACCGGCCAACCCAGGATAGTCTTGGCGACGCCGATCTTCTGGTTGTCGACTTTCAGGACATTGGAATCAGATACTTCAATTATTTGACAATTCTTGCCCAGTTCCTGGATCTGGCGAGTGAAGCCTCGATCCCACTGATCATTCTCGACCGTCCCAACCCTATAAACGCAAGCACGGTTGCTGGTCCGGTGCTGGAAATTCAATTTCGCAGCCGATTTGGGGTTTATCCAATTCCCTTGATTTACGGGCTAACAATTGGCGAAACCGCGCTTTTTTTTAACAAGGTTTTTGGACTTGGGGCAAATTTAACCGTGGTCGGCATGGAAGGTTACTCTCGCAATATGTCTTTTCGGGAGACCAACCTTCATTGGGTGCCACCCTCAGACCACATTCCAGAGGCTGATTCGCCGATTTTCTACGCAACAACCGGCTTTCTCGGTGAAATGGGAGTTTTTTCGACCGGCGTCGGAACTACCAGACCATTCCATTATGTTCTTGCCCCCTGGATAGACGGGGAAATGCTTGCCCAGAAACTACAAAAGCACAACCTTCCCGGCGTGCGCTTTTTACAGGCCAATACCAGACCCTATTATGGTCTTTATGCCAACAAAGACATCAGCGGCATCGAACTTGTCATAACCGATCGGGTTGTTTATGACCCTTTTCTAACCGGATCGGCCATTTTAAAAGCATTATGGGAGCTCTACCCAGCCCGCATACCCTTGATGAACCCTGCTGCTGCCGAAGCTCTGGACACTCTCCTTGGGAGCAGTAAAATCCGCAAGGGTATCCTTAATGGCCAACCCTTGATGGAAATGTATGCTTCTCTGCAACCCGACCTGGCTGATTACCTCAAAAAACGCCGGGAATTTCTGATTTATCCAGACGGCTTATGAGCAAAAAATACGGATTATCAATGGTTGAAGTCATGATCGGTGTGATTCTTTTAGCACTGATGATTATTCCTTCTCTCAACGTAATCACCTCCAAGACACGCACTGTAACAGCGACCCGCGACCATTCCCAGGCGGCATTCGTCGCCCAGAAAGTTCAGGAAACCGCCAGGGCCTTCAAATTTGATTTGATCGAAAGTGACCAGTATGCATCGGATCTAACGATGCAAAAGAAGACCTATGAATGGAAGCTGAAAAACGAAGATGACTTTCGGCGTCACAATCTTAACGGTATAGAATATCTTATCGATGAAGTTGCTATTGATCCAGCCTTCAATAAAGAAGACCCGGATACCAACCAGTCGGTAATTCTATTGTTGTTCAAATTTACGGTAAAATACAGGGGAAAGGATGGACGGGATCACAATCTCAGAATAAACACCGCCATTTCCCGTCGGGGTTGATCATGAAAAAAGGCTTCAATCTGATAGAAGTAATGGTCGCCATGATAATTCTATCAATTGCCCTGACCGCCTTATATCTTACCTTTTCGTCGAGCCGAAAAAACGCCAACGAAATAATGGAGGCGCACCAGATAAACGACGAGGTCGATCGCACAATGCAGAAATTAATCGAAGACGTTCGTGAAGCGAATTATATCGATGAATACTGCCCGCCAACCCTTACCAAGGCTGAACTTGCATCGCACTTAACTTCATCGCCCGAGAATTTTCTGCTTTTTACCAAGATAAACTACGACTTTTCCAAAGAACCTAAAGACCTTCCTGACGGCACTTATAATTACACCCAGCTCAAAGTGCATTATTATGTTGAGAAAGAAGATGAATCCGATCCTAACAGCAACTGGGTTTTGATACGCAAAACCACTCCGTTTAACAACAAAAGACAGCAACTAGACTCGGAAATTCGTGAATACGAAGTTCTCAAAGGACTTAGCGATTGCATCTTCTACCGATTGTACGACCCCGACTCTTCCAGATCTGGCAATTTATACATTAAACTAAAGATAGCCAGACGTGATCGAGAAGAAAAATCTTTATCGACATACGAGAATGAAATCCTTATTTCGGTAAAAGAACGGGGGGCCCCGCCAGATTGAAAAATTTGGTCAGCAGCAGGAAAGGATCGGCAATTATTACTGCCATCGGCATGGGCATCGTGCTGATGCTGGTAATAATGGGCCTGCACAGTTTTTCCAGCCATAGAATCCAAACAACCATTCAAACAAGCAGAAAGGCAAAAGCCCTCGCAATCGCCGAAGCCGGAATTGAAATAGCTATCGCTGAGCTTTCATACAGCTATAATTTTGCTACCAACAAAACGAACCTAAACCTTGAATGGCTGGAAGAAAAGACCAGACCCCAGGTTTTAAAAAACAATTCTGACCACAATTTTTCAGTAGATTCATCAAATCAGGGGCTATATTCCGGCAAACTCGGCGATGGAGAATTCAAGGTCAGAATAGCCAATATTCCCTACGAAGATGACACCAGAACCCTGAACATCAATGAAAAATTTGCCTACGTTCTGATTGAATCCCTTGGAAAATACCAGGATACGATCAAAAGAGTTCGCGTAGTAGTCAACCGCCGCTTCCCCACCCGCGAATTTCTAATGTACGATGCCGACGTTCTCTCACTGGTTTACGGTGAACCACCCAAACCCGGTGTTCCTATGGTTACCAACGTATTTTCAACTGGACATCTTTACGGACAAAAAGGTGTAGAGATAAGTCGAATTCTCATGACGCGCCATAACCCGATCTCCCCTGGAACAGACCAGGCCCTGGACGATATGAATGCAATCATCAGCGGCGAAGGTCATATTTTCTTTTTCAGTCCAATCAAGGTTAAATTTCGCGACAAACCCAATCTCCCAGGCCCAGAACTGGTAATTCCCAGGAACTTCACATTTCCCCAACATGCCACCTATAAGCAGACTCAAGGCGAGAAATTCGGCGAATACCCCCCGGAAATGCTTGAAGCCAAACCCGAGTTCCCGGAAGACATCAAAGCTCAAGTCAGCCCATGGGTTAAACAGAAGGATGATGGTGTTCTTCTCGAACTAAAAGCAGATTCTTACTATAAATACCGCGATGCGGCCAAAGAGTCGGGCAAGGGTCTTTACTTCGCCGCCAATTACGCCGACAATAAATTCGCCAAAAACTATCGAGTTCCCAATGGCTGGACCGGCAACAGCAACAAAACGGTCAAATCTATCCTGCTTGATTTCGGCAACAACATTCGACCCGGCAATGTAACTCTGCCAGCCAATTTCAACGGAGTCATCTACGCAGAAGACAATATCGTCATCAAAGGGAACCCGCCCAAAGACCTTAATATCGTGACTCCAAACAATGTATTCGTTGCCGGTGATTTCAACCAGGCTGGAGATAAAAACCAGATCGATGAGTTTTACGGACTGCCTCAAGACTATGACCACGGCAAAAACGCATTGACCGCCAACAATTACAAGCAGGACATCAGCCAGCGACTATCCGACGATGTTTCCGCACCGTTTAAAAATCATGTTGCTGCCAAAGTTATTGCCGGAAAGCGAGTCGTCTACGATTATCGCAGCCCAATTGACTGTTTCGGCAATGAGCTTTATCCCTTCATGAAATATAAGCTGGCAACGTATCTTGCTGCTGAAAACAATGCCAAAACAAATACTCTCGATCACAATCATTCAGGGCAAATCGTCGCCTCTGCCACGTCCAGAGAAGGCATTGCTTCGGGGGTTGCCCAGTTTTTCTCTGAATATAAAATGGATGGAGGCGACATCGAAAAAGAGGTTCAGGAAGACCTTATGGATCTTTACGACAATCAGGGGGGCAGTTTCAATTTCAATGATTATGACCAGGTTTGCCGCAAAATCTGGAGTAAATACGAAGAGGTTTATGACCCTGAAAAAGACGGCGAAATCAGCACTACGGCCCGGAGTTACGATTTCGGGGTATACCGCCTGCTCAATGATCTGCGCAGCAAGCTAAGCAGTGGTGATTCCGCCGGTGATTATCTGTATTTCCCCGAAATGACCACCAATGGCATGTTCATTTCATGGGGTAAGAGAAACAATGAATTTTATGCAGGTCCGGATTACATTAAAATCTTCAATGAAATAGGCTGTTCAACTCTGTGCACTTCAAGCCATGTCGGTCTGGTGCATTCGGAAATGGAAGGCATGGTGCACCGGGTTTACGGTTCGGAAATTTATCTGCGTAAAAATGACGTTCAAAGGCTTAGCGGTGGTTTTTATTCGCCGCCAACCCGTAGAAAAATCTACGATGAAAGTCTGCCAAACCTTGGCCTTGACAATACAAGCAAATTTGAAATGGCCAGCTATCGAGTTCTTTCATGGCAGGACACAATTGCCACAGATCAGGAATTTGATAATTTCTAACCCTTGAAATTGCCGCATCACATGTGTTAAGATGGCTTTCGGAGCCAATCATGGAAGACAGATGCCCATTATGCCTGAAAATTTTTCAGTTTGATATTGAAAATACAAGCTATTTACGCTTTCAGAATTCTGAGCGACTCGTCTGCCCCAAATGTGCAGCTGAGATAAAGGGGCATATGCGTCCAACCTGGCAGATAATTTCGGGAAGAGTTTTTCCAAAAAGTACAAAATTTGGTTTCTAGAAAGAATTATTATGCACACACGCTTCAGCCCATCAGAGCTTGAAGAATTCTGTGGTTTTCTGAAACAGGAATTCGGTCTAAGTTTTTCAAGCGAAAAATATCAGCAGCTGGAAAACCGTATTCAACCTATATTGCAAGCTTTTTCCATTCGAAAACTCTGCGATGTCATAATTGAAAGCAAAAAGGACATTCGCCTGCGAATGGATCTTGTTAACGCCCTTACAACGAATGAAACCTGGTTTTTTCGCCACCCGTCACACTTTCGAATTCTGACCAGGCATATCATGCCGGCTTTGAACAGCAGGCGGGAAAAAACCGGCGATAATCGGTTGAAAATATGGTCAGCCGGGTGCTCTATCGGCGCAGAAACTTTCTCGATTCTATTTTCCCTTCTTGAGATTGGCGGGATTGAAAAATGGAACCTGAATCTGATCGGCAGCGACATTTCCACAGATGCCATCAACCGCGCCAGATCCGGGAGGTTTTTTCGGCACGAGCTTAAGATGGTCGACACACACATACTGAACAAATATTTTGTGCCTTGCGAACGAGATTGCTATCAGGTGAAAGAAGAATATCGTCAGATGATTGAATTCGAGGTGCTGAACCTTCTTGAATCCTGGCCGGCCCGCAAATTTGACGTGATTTTTTGTCGAAACGTCATGATTTATTTTAGTGAAGAGCACAAGCAAAAGGTAACTGAAAAATTTCTCGGAGTCTTGAACGAAAATGGGTTTTATTTGACCAGTGCCAATGAATCTATTCATTGGCAGACCAAAATCGGGCTGAAAAAACTTTTCGTTGAAAATGAATATCTTTACCAGAAAACCAATGAAAAGGAAAAATATCGGCTTTACCGATTTGAAACCCCATCAGACCTGCTCAGGGCTCTCAATCTTTTAAATCAGACCGGACTTGATTATGGACTTGAAAAGATAAAGCAATCTCACAGTATGGCGCCTAAACGGGGCATCTTCATTTCCCAAAGAGATTCTCGTCGTGCTGACGAACTTTTTTCGCTGAGCTCGATCAAGGTAACCGGAAATCATCCGTTTCAAAAATAAAATCATTCATCTGTAAGGGCACACCTGCCGATAACAATAGGTGTGAACAAGGTCACCGACAAACAGATTTCGCCCCTGATAAGGGTAAGAGTTTCCGTAATTCTGCAAAGGAATGACGGAAGAGTGTGCTTTGTCCGGCATAATAAGAATGGCAAAATCTACTGGTTGCTTCCGGGTGGCGGGCAAGACCCATTTGAGTCAGCGACCGAAACGGCAAAACGTGAACTTCTTGAAGAACTCAAGCTTGAGCTTTCCGGCGCTCCTTTGCGCCTTGCTTTTGTAAGAGAAAGCTTCAATGCAGAAATTGGGCGGCATATACAGTTTCTGGTTTTTGCCGGCGAATGCCTTGATTTTAATTCGATAGCAGTTGGTGAAGATGAACGGGTCGAAGGCTATGATTTTTTCAACGCCGAAGAGATTCGCGACAAACCGGTTTACCCAGCCATCAAAGAAGACATTTTCGCCTATTTAGATGATAAAAACAATTTCAATTTCAAAACCCTGGAATGGATTCCCTGAAAGCAGGAGGCAGGCATGGTAGAAAAAAAATACGAACAAATAATAAAAGACTGTAAGAAAAGAATCGCCGCAAATCCCCGCGATTTTTTCGCTTACTACCAGCTTGCAAGGGCATTGGAAATGTCTGGCGAAACCGACCGGGCAATCAATGTCTTCAAAGATGCCATAACCATAAATCCCAAAGATTCCTATGCCCACAATTTCATCGGTCTTGCTTACCGCAACAAAGGCATGCTCAATGAAGCAATCACCGAATTCAAGAAAGCGATAATGTTCAATAACAGCTACGCCTATCCCTATGCAAATCTTGGCGTTATCTACAAGCTTAAGGGAATGTTCGACGAGGCCATAATCCGCTTTAAGAAGGCAATTTCGCTAAAACCGGATTACGCATTCGCCCACCTTCAGCTTGGCCTCATTTACAAGTTGAAAAAACTATACGATGAATCAATCGTGCGATTGAAAAATGCTATAGATCTAAACCGGGACTATGCTTACGCGCATTTTTCACTTGGAGCTGTCTACCTTGAGATTGGCAAACCCAAAAAAGCAATAGTAGAATTCAAAAAAACCGTTCTGCTAAACCCACAGGATGCTTATGCTCTGTGTCAGCTCGGAAGAAGCTTCATTCACCTCGAAGATTACGAAGAAGCGATCAAACATCTTCAGGATTCAATCAGAATAAATCCGGACAATGCCTTTGCCTTTCTAAACCTGGGAATATCTCATTTCTTCAGCGAAGATTTCAATGAAGCAATAGAAGCCTTCAAAAGGGTTATATCAATCAACCCGATGCTGATTGAAGCTCATGTATACCTTGGGCAGGCATTTCTCAAGAAAAACATGGATGACGCGGCTTTACAGGAATTTCGCAAAGCTCTCAAGCTTGATCCCAAGTATCCTCGACTTCGCTTCTATATCGGTCAGGTTCTGCGCAAAAAAGGGGAAATTCAGAAAGCAATAGAGCAGTTCAAGCTCGAAAACAATTTCAATCCGAACGATGGTGAGCTTCATTTCAACCTGGCACTTGCCTACAAAGACCGCGGCATGCTGGATGACGCAACCGGAGAACTCAAGCGCTCGCTTTTTCTAGACCCGAAACTTAGTCGCGCCCATGATGTTCTAGGAGAAATATACGACGTCAAAGGTCAATGCGATCAGGCCGTTTATCACTGGCGCAAAGCATCAGAGATTCGTAAAAAGCATAGTGACAAAGCAAAGCCGGTTCAGATTCTTCGCAGTCGTACCGAGATCGATCTGATGATCGAGAGATACAAAGCCGAGATCAACAAAAATCCCAACAACCCCGATGCTCATTACAAACTGGCCTCTGCATACAAAAACAAGGAAATGTATGATGAGGCAATCATCGAGTATCGCAAGGTAATTGCTCTCAACCCTTATGACACTTTTGCGAACTATAACCTTGAAGTTATCTACCGTCTCAAGGGTATCGACGATCAGAACTTAACCAGATGGAAAAGATCGGTTACGGTAAACCCTGAAAATGCCGGAGCCCATTATCGTCTCGGTCTTGCCTACAGAGAAAAGGGCATGCTTGATGAAGCCATCAGGGAGTGGGAAAAAGCAGTGGCACTCGACCCGGAATTTTCGCACGCTCATCTGCAACTTGGCATAGCTTACAAAAGCATCGGTAAGGCAGATCAAGCTATTCAATCATGGCATAAAACCATTGAGCTCGATCCAGACTTTCAGGAAGCTTTTTTCCACCTTGGCAAGGCCTATTTGAATCAAGGGCGGCTTGAAGAAGCCGTTAGTGCGATTAAGCGCACAATCAGGCTCAATCCGGCCGATGTAGAAAGTCGCTATCTTCTCGGGTTGATTTATAAAAACAATGGCCTGATGGAAGAAGCAAAAGAAGCTTTTGAAGAGCTGCTCAAATACCAGGAAGACAATCCGGCAGTTCTGACAATTCTGGGGGCGGTTTACAAAAGCCTGAATCAGCTCGAAAACGCTTTGAACTGTGTTATGATGGCAGTCAGAATCGATGAAAGCAAATTCTTCTCCCACTATCTTCTTGGGACAATTTATCGCGCCATGGGCGAAGGCGAACAGGCCGAAAATTCATTCAAACGAGCCATCGAGCTGAATCCGGACGATGCGTTTTCTCAGTATAGTCTTGGAGTTCTTTACAAAAACTCCGGAAGACTGCCCCAGGCAATCAGAGCCTTTTCGCATGCGATTGAACTTGATTCCGACGACGCCTATTCCCATTCACATCTTGGCATCTCTTTCTATGAACAGGGCCAGATCGAAGAAGCGATTGCTGCTTTACAGAGGGCGGTGGAAATCAATCCCGAAGACACTTACGCGTTATACAATCTTGGCGTAGCCTATCTCGACAATCATCAAAACGATCTGGCAATAGATGCACTCGTGCGCGTCGTTAATCTCTCGCCAAACGACCCCTACGCCTGCTTCAATCTGGGCCAGGCCTATGAAGCCAAACGCTTTCTAAAAGAAGCAAAAGCTTGCTATAAGAAGGCTTTTGATCAAGCTCCGAAGAATACTCAGATCTCAAAATTCGCCAAAGAATCATTTTCCAGGTTATAAGCTTATGACAATGAAAATTTCCGTTGAAGCCCTGCAAAATATGCGCTTTAAAATTATTGCCGCAGCACTATTGGTTATAATTGCTGCATTCACCGGGTGTTCCGGTGCCAGCGTCACCCCAAGAGAAGGCTCAGTCAGCGGAAAAATTTTGAATCTGAATGGCCAGCCCATAGAAGATGCTCTGGTAACCTGGGCTTACGATAATACTCGCTGGGCATTGACCGATGAAAACGGCTCCTATTCCATAACCGGAGTCGGCTTCGGCGATCAGGTTTTTCAGGTTGAGGCCTTTGGCTATCGAAGTGCGCAATTCACCATCAGTGTATATTCGGGGCAGACTTCTGTCGCCAATGATCAGCAGCTTGAAGCGAAAAGCTTCGACTATTTCGACATAGAGGTTCCCGAGGTTTCGGCTACCCATGCCCTAATTACCTGGAAAACCAGCGATTACACCAATGGCCTCATCGAATATGGTGAAAGCGAATCGCTTGGACGAACCATTCGTGAGCCTTCTGGCCAGTATGCAACCAGCCATTCTCTTTCGATTTCAGGTTTAAGCCCGCAAAAACAATATTTTTTCAGGATTGTTTCATCAAGACAAGGCCGAAGTGCTGAAACTTCGGAGCGAGGTAATTTTACCACTCTAAGCAATCTCGAAGACAAAACGGCGCCAAATGCTCCAACTGGGGTTCAGGCAGCGATCAATTCAAGCCCCAATCTGGTGACTGTTTTTTGGGCACCGGTTTCAGACAGTGATTTGAAAGGCTACAAGGTTTACCGGGCCGAAAATGCTAATGCGGCATTTTCCGAAATCAGCAACATGATAGTTGCCAAAGGACAGGAAAGATATACAGATGTAGCAGTTATACCCGGAAAAAAATACTATTACCGGGTCACGGCGATCGACCAGGCTAACAATGAGAGCGGTTACAACAATATTGCCAGTATGCTGGTTCCCGGAGACATCGCTACAGAAGTGACCTGGACCCGAGCCAACAGCCCCTATCTGGTGTCAGGTGACATCAACATCCTCGAAACCGGCAAGCTCAATATTGATGCCGGCGTCGAAGTTCTGATCGCCGATTATGATTCTTATAGACGAAATGACCCAGACAGAATCGATTTCACTATTTCGGGCGCAATAGTTGCCTCGGCTGGCAACCTTTTGCCAGTTGTTTTTGCTTCAAGTCAGGTAAATGCCAAAAATGATGCCTGGAACGGTCTGGTATTCAAAAATTTGAGCAATCCTGCCAACAGCATGGTTAATGTACAGATTTCAGATGCAATTACGGGACTGCAGATCAACAATGCCGTGGGGGTATTTTCCCAGATTGAAATCATGAATTGTCAGACCGCAGCCAAATGCAGTAACAATTCAGATCTTGAGGTCAAGGGCATACTCAGTAGAAGATGTAGCAATGGAATAGAGCTTGAAAGCAACAAAAACTTCGTTCTCGACGCCTGCACATTCTATCACCCGGCAATAGCCGTTGTTTCCAACAACAACGATGGGCTGAAGGTTACCGGTTGCAATCTTCTTGAATTCACTGATACCGGCATGATTTCAAACGAAGCTGGCGGCAGCATTGAATTCTCAAACAATCTTTTTGTCGCCCCCAATGGGTGGGGGTTGAAACTTCTGCAGCAAAACCCGATAATTGAAAACAACACCTTCGATGTACCCTATTGCATTCAGGTCAGTCAAGGCAACCCCGTTATCAGAAAGAATATTCTTCTGGCTGAAAGAAGCGTATTTTCTTCAGGCAAAACGGGAATCGAGCATCTTGGCAATATGCTGCCATTGCCGGTTTTTGGCCCAAACAATGTATATGGTTTTAACGAAGGCAAGTCTTACGTAGGTTGTGAAGCGACCTCTGACAGCACCAGTGAAGATGTCTTGTTGATGAAGGAAATATCTGGCGATGATTATGATTATCGCCTCCGCCAACCCTACCCTTCAACTGATGATGTCTGGGGAATTATCCGGGCCGATGTACCCTTTAAACCATAAGCGAGGTAATTTTACCTCAATATTGAGAACTTTTTACCTGATTCTATAATCGCAAAATTTTGCGGAATTTAGCAAACCCATCACCACAAAAGGGTTTTCGCTGTTTTGCAAAAATAGATAAGAAGTGATTGCAATTTGGCATCGCTTTTGCAATAATATAAAAGTGGCGAAAGCCCAAATTACTCAGGAGGACTTTTATGGAACTCATTCGCAGATTTGTACGTGAAGAAGAAGGACAGGGTCTGGTAGAATACGCTCTCATCATCGGACTCATCGCCGTTGTAGCAATTGCCGCTCTTACTGCATCTGGAACCCAGATCAGCGCAATTTTCGGCAACATCAGTGGCGAACTGAAAACTGCTGCCGGCACTGGCAACTAAGTTCTTTCTCTCTCAAAAAAGTAAGAGCGAGCCTTCCGGCTCGCCTCTTGCTTTTTGGAAGCTTTTTATGGAGGATACCTTTATGAGACTACCTAATCGAAAAAAAGGTCAGGGCCTGGTGGAATATTCATTGATCATAGCTTTGGTCGCCCTTGTCTGCATAGTGGCCATGATGAATATTTCCGGCACAATTGAAGATTCCTTTTACAAGAATATTTCGGGCGAGATAAAAACTGTAAGCGATAAAATGTAATTTTGTTGCATTTAGCAACAATAAGGGGATTATTTTCTTTTCATAATCAGGAGATGACTGGTTGAGGCCATTTTTTCAAAGCCTTCGGGGATATTCCAGTCTCTAAATTCTGCTCGATTATCCAGGATAATTACATCGCAATTGTATTTATCTGCCAGTTGCGAGGCATTAATTTGGGATGAGGCAGAAATCATAACTCCTTTGGCTCCAGTTTCATGAAAAACTCTAATGGGTGATACGGAAACCACTCGAAACCTTTCAATTTCTGGAAAGACGTCAATTAGCTGCTGATAGGGCTGATTGATTGAATTTTGGTTTTTTACCATCATTTTTACCGAGTATCCGGTAACCCAGATCGCCCAGCCAAATAGAAAAAACGCCAAAAGGACAACGAATTTCTTCAATCTATTCGCATTTTTCATCAATCTGTTAATTCCGAGGCCATTCATAACAGAAAAATATGGAACAAACAGGGCGCTGATGTGCATTGCAGTGCCCCTTTCCGCTTGAAGCGGGATTATCAAACCACAAAAAACCAGGAAAAGAAGCATAAGGGCAAAAAAACTTCTGCCTTCTCTTTGCCAGAGATCTATCATTCCAAGAGGCCACAGTAGACAAAAGAAAATCATACCCGGAACAAAGCAAAGATTAACGAAACCTGTTATAAAACCACTTAATCTCTGGCGGAAAATTTTTATTGTTCCCTGTTTGAAGAATCGATCAATATCTCCTGAATATTCACTGCAGAAAATGTCGTTATATTCTACCAGAAACAAAGCCTTGTAATTAGAAGGCCACAACTTTCCCAATTCAGTGAAATTACGATAAATCCAGGGCGAAGTCAGAATCAGGATCAAAAAAAGCATCAGACAAATAGACTTAAAATTTCGCTCTTTCCATAAAGTGTAAATAAAAACAAAACCGACAATAATAACGCCTTCAATCCGCATAAGCATAGCTGAAGCACATACCAGCGCCACTTTAAATGGTTGGAATTTCTGCTGTCCAAGCAACCAAAAGAGCAAAAAACCAATTGCCGCGTAAAAAGCAATGTTATCGGTGGTCAGGAGGTAAAAAATGCTTCGGCCTGCAAACAGCATTGAAAAAAAGCCGAGAGAAGCAGAAAAATTACTTTCTGTGGCACTCTTTATCCTGAAAAAAACAGAAATGGCTACAAAGCTCCATATAATAACGTTTAATCCTACCTCTGCTCCTTGGCCCCCGATCAGGCGACTAAGGAAATAAAGAATTATTCCAAGCGGCATCCAGTAATCCATTGGAGCCTCGATGTCTGCGCGAGGATTTAGAAAGTTCCAGATCACTGGCTCGCTAAAACCTTTTCCCTTTTCAAGTTGATCAACCATAATGTGGTAGTAGGCAGAATCGAATGTAGATTGTGGATGGATCATTCTTGAAAACCAGAAAAGAGTTAAACATGAAAATAGAAATAGACCCAAAGCGAGCAGGAACTTTAATTTTCTTTGAGACATTTTCAGAGCACCCGAATCTTTTTGGACATTTTAACAGATTCTACTATTGACAGCAGATTTTTGTCGTACTACACTCTAAAAAAATTTTATTGGGGGCCGGGATTTTGAAAAAGGCAAAGATCATCTCAATCGTTATTATTATGCTTTCGGTAATCGCTCTTGGAGTTTTCATGGGAAAGCAGATGTTCAAACTGATTGAAGCTGGTTCTAACCCAGAAAATCAATCTCAGAGTAGCATCGCCACTTCATCGGTACAGATTCTTTACAGCGCAAGTCCTACGGTAGACCTTGCGCCAACTCCAGAAGTCAAACCCGTTGAAGCAAAATCGACTGTCGATATTCAAGATACCGGCGTGCAAACAACAGCAACCAAAGCTTCGGCCGACAAGCCCAAAAATCCTTCCGGTCCGACATTCACCCCGGATGGGGCGAAATGGTTTGCCTATGCATCGGGCAATGGCATAAACGTTCGCAACGGCCCCGGAACTTCAAATAAACAATTATTTAAGGTTGCTAAAGGCACCAAAGGAACCGTCGTCGAGAAAAAGAACGGCTGGACCCGCATAAAATGGGACTTCAACCAGCAACTAGGCTGGGTTAGAGATGATTTACTAGTTCAAGGCCCGGCAGAAGTGGTATCAACCCTGGTGCAAAAAACCGGTGATGTCGAGAAAATTGATGCAAATCAAATCAATAAAGCCACAGCCAAAGAAATTCTCAAAGAAAATAAGGTTGTCGTTGCAGTTGCC
Organism: uncultured bacterium; assembly: GCA_964596185.1. Lineage (GTDB taxonomy): Bacteria > Muiribacteriota > Ozemobacteria > Ozemobacterales > Ozemobacteraceae > DYKG01. The sequence goes on from CAZQUE010000013.1 coordinate 26,402, forward strand.
AAGGCAGCGCCGGTTGAAACTACCGTAAAAACGTATGTTGAAGGGGCAAAATTGCCGGAACAGGCGAAAATTTCTGCTGATCCTTTTGCCAACGTCAGAAGCGGTCCTGGAACCGGACATGCACGCGTAGCCAAATTACCCAAGGGTGTTGTTGTAGGAGTAAGCAAGGTGCAGCGTGATGGAAAATGGCTTTGGTTTGAAATCAACTTCAACGAAGGCAAGAAAAGCGGCTGGACAAGAGAAGACAATCTTTCGTTTTAACAGGATGATCAATGGCTGAGCTGGGAATGAAAGATGAATTCGCCCCCATTCAAATAGGCCGTGCCCTCTCCTATGCTTTCATCTACCTGCTGGTCACAGTTTTGATATGCCGGTATTCCGGCTTGAAAATGCTGAGTGACGTGCCACTGACGATTCTGTTCAGCTTTTTAACGGTAATTTTACCTGTACCGTTTTTACTTGCCGGCTTTAAAATCGTAGACCTGGTTTGCAATTTTTTCAATTCTGCAAAACCGCCGCTCTGGCCAGACTTTAACATCGAATCAGAGCCTAAAAAACATGCAGGCCGCTGGTTCAAAGCCTGTTATAATTTAACCAGACATGCACTTCGACTCTTTTTGTTCGCGGTGCCAATTTTGATAGTTTTTTATTGTTACAGCCACCTAAAAGCGCTGATTCCAATACTAAGGCTAACTGAATCATGGGATCAGGCATTTTGGGATCTCGACAACAAAATCATCCCGGGCATAACTCCTTTCCCAAGGTTTTCCTGGCTGGTTTATCCGCCGGTTGAAAAATTGTTTCAGGTCTCCTATCATTCATTATCTTTCTTTTATTCTGTGGTTTTAACCGGCTTGTATTTCAATCGTAATTTCAGATTGTTGAGAGCAACCGTAACTGCCCTGATAATAAGCTACTTTTCAGCAAACATTCTTTATTTTGTCTTTCCCTGCGACGGCCCGGTATTTTTCAGGCCGGAGTTCTTCTCTATTGACCCCGGATCACCGATTGGCCTGTCTCAAAAATGGCTGCTTTATCGAAGAGAGCTCTTTTGCAATGACATTTCCACTTACCAGGTTCAATACTTCAATGGTATTGCCGGATTTCCTTCAATGCACATTGCTCAAACCCTTATTCTTCTTTGGGCAATCAAGAAAGGTTTGCCGAGAATTTTTTCTCTTTCCGCAATCTATGAGCTATTACTTTTAATCAGCACATTATTCTTTGGTTGGCATTATCTGGTCGACGACCTAGCCGGCATACTCGTCGCTTACGTAGCCATCAAAGCCTCGATAAAGCTTGAAAATGAAAAGTCTGAGCCAATCATGTCGCTGGTAAAAGAGCTTCGGGAAAAAGCAGAAGATGGTGAAGATTGCCTGACAAAAGAATTGGAAACAGCAAAAGCTAGAATAACAAAACAGAATCACGATCTATAAATTCTGCTACCTGTTATCAAAAACCAGACGGGAAAAAGGCTGGCGAAACCTGAAATCTCTAGAAACCGCCTCAGCACTATCCTGAACCATTGACACCGAGACTCTACCGCTTCTAAATCGAAACTTATCAATGGCATTCACCCCCTGCGGGCCACAAACAATGAAAAATTTCCCGGAGAAGCGACTTCGATCGGCGGCAACACAGGTAATCTCATATCGTCCGCGTAATTTCTTTGACTTCAGGCTCAGTGGGCGCCCGGCAACATTTAACAAGCCATTGATCGTTTCAGGATTTTGCGCCTTTCTTCGCACAAAATCCCATAAACAAACGAGTTGTTTTACCTCAAGGCAGCGTTGGCCCTGAACGCCTTCGAAATCGGCATATATTTCTCGCTGCAATTGCAGGCCATCGCTTGCATGGCCAACGACCAGGTTGGTTCTAAAGGCAAAAATTTCTTTTCTCTTTTCTGGATTTTCGACACAAACATGGGCGATAATCTGGCTTTGTCCCGGAGCGATATCTTTAAACCAGGCAAGAGAACAGCCTATATTTTCAAAACTTTTTTTGACTGTTCCCCGATATTGGGCATTTATTCTATAAAACTGCCACAAATCCTGGGCATTGGCCGAGTTGGCCAGAACGATCATTAAGATTACACCAAGCCAAAACATAAAAAGAAAAGATTTCCCCAGTTTCATGCCTCTCAACCTCTTGAAAATTTATTCCGCCAGTTTAATGGTAAAATCCCTCCGGCTCAAGATAACTCTGGCACCGCAAAAGTTGCAGAATCGCGCACGACCAAGAGAAAACGCTCCGCAACCAGAGCAAATCATCAACCCATCGCGAGGCTGATTGTCAATTTTTAATACCGAGATCCAGGACTCATGGATTCCTAGAAGAAACATGGCAACAAATGAAATGATTACGCCACTGAGCATCTGCAGATTCAGCTTGAAAACGATAAAATCAAACAGGCCGTGAAAAATGGATGCAGCCGCTATTGCCAGCAGTATTCTAACCGCTACCGTCGAATCGCTGCGCGGTCGATGAATAGCGGTAGCGGAAACGGCAGCACACATTACACTGAAATATAGATGGGCGGTGGTGCTGATGATAATTCTGGGAACAACCACAAACGAGCCAAAAAAGGCATAGTATTGAACGTTTTCAAGCAAAGAAAAACTTAGCACACAGCCGGCAAAAGCCATAAACAAAACTGTTGACCGTTTGTTGAATTTTACCAGATATGCGACCAACAAGCCTCCGGCAGCCTTAATAGACTCTTCGATCAAGCCGATTATTCCGATGCTTGCCAACAGAGTAATCCACCATTCTCTCGGAGTTGAAATAAAAGAACGCAAATCACTGCCAAGAAACCATTCAACAGGCAAATAAACCAGCCGAGTCAGCGTTATGCATAAAACACCACTCAAAAGACCGAAAACCGCTGCACGCTTCAGTTCTGCATCAACCCAATTTTTCTTGAAAATTAGATAAAATGCAAGCAGCGGAAGAACAAGCAAAAAGAGCATTATCGGCTCGAATTCGTTCAATGCTCGTTCTCCATTTGCATTACTGCTTTATAAATGTTTTTACTGCGATTGACATTGGCATGAAAAACCAGACCAAGACTATCTGGCAACCATATCGGTCGAAAACACTCCGCGTCGCCCAGAGGCTTAATTTCTCTCTCAGTCTGGTTTTCAAGGTTTTTAATCAGAATAGTATTCTTGCTGCCATTATCAGACAAGGATCTGACAAAAACAAGGCTTCTGGCATCTGGGGAAATGTCTCCAAGCCAGTTTCGACCGCCGTTTTGCACCAACGGCTGAGCTTCTCCCATTGGATCGAGCATGATTTTCATAATGCTCGACCTTTTCAGACGCTCAAAAATCCGGGTAAAAATCAGGCCTCGGCCATCAGGCAGCCAGCGTGGTTCACGATCATCTTCGGCCCCTGTGGTTATCTGAAGTTTGTTGCTGCCATCGATACCCACCAGCCAGATGTCATTATTGCCCTTTTCGTTGGAGACATAGGCAACCAAGCTGCCGTCAGGAGAAATTGACGGCATCATGTTTTTACTGGTTCCAGATGTTAGCGCTTTTGATTGACCTTTTTCGCGGTCGTAAACAAAAACATGCTCCGGACTGCGACTATCACTTGAAAAGACGATTTTTTTCCGGTCCGGAGTCAATTCAGGAGTCCAGACATTACCAGGCCATTCAAAGGCTCTAGTCGAATCTACATCAGCAGAAGGACTGGCAACAAAGCATTGATAGAGACTTTTCTGGCCTATTTTAACCTTATCGGCAGCAAAAACCATTTCCTGGGAATCTCTGGCAACAAAGCCATGGTAAGAATTGAAATCACCCTTAACCATAGGAACCACTTCTTTAAAAACCAGACTGGTTGAATCTATTTGCGTCGCGGTTGACTCATTTTCAACTGTCGGGGCTTCTACCATCGGGGATTCACTCCCGGACGGTTCATTCTGTAGCTCTACTCTGGCAGCATTATCCCCGACCGTATTTGAGCCAATTTCTTTCACCGGTTCTTCATCAATGACAGTTTCGGAAGCAATGCCCTCGCCAGGCTCATGAGAATTTCCCGCGCCCAAATTTTCCGGTTCGGTCTTCTTTTCTGGGGAAGAAGGCAATTCTGTGTTTAAGTCTGAACCAGTCGAGAATTGCCCGGTTTGACTTGCGGTGGTTATAGCGGGTGGCGTGTCGAGCATTCCGACAAAACTATGTTCCCAGGCCCCCCCCTTGAATAACAGGGTATCAAAAAGGCTTCCAGCAACAGCGCCGGCAAGAAAAATAAATAAGCCCAGAATCATTCTGGTTCGGTAACGTTGTCGTCTTTTTTGAGGCGTGTCGCATTCGGGGCAGTTTACAACCCTTGGCGGCAATTTTTTGCCACATCTGAAACAATACATACTGTTCTCCTTGTAAAAATGGCAACAGAATTATACCCTATCATGCCGACGGTTTAAAGTAACAAAATGGTAGCGAAGTTTGTAAAATGTCGATTATGTTCAAAGCATTACCGGAGAACTGCAGATGATCAGAAAAGAAATCGGGAACCTGTTTGTAGTTGGCTATCAGGGCGTTGAGCCCTCAGATGATTTTTTAAAATTCGTCGAAGAATGGGGAATTGGCGGCGTAATAGTTTTCGCACGAAACATTGGGGATATCGAGAGACTTCCGCACGCTCTAAACCGCATTGAAGATGCGGCCGGTAAAAGAATATTCGCAGCAATTGATCAGGAAGGTGGGCTGGTCATGAGACTTCTGCAAAAATGCAGCTTGTTTCAGTCAGCAATGGGACTTGCAGCGACCGCAGACATAGAATTGGTAGAAAAGTCGCATTTTGCCATGGCTGAGGAAATGTTGGCCATTGGACTTAACTGGAATCTTGCCCCGGTTCTTGACATAAACCACCCCGACAACCCAGGAATAGGCGCCCGCTCCTTCGGCGACAAAGCAGAAATGGTTGCCAGGTACGGGTGTGCTGCTATTCGCGGACTACAAAATGCAGGAGTCCTGGCGTGCGCCAAACACTTTCCCGGCAAAGGAAATGCCCGGGTCGATTCACATCTGACCTTGCCGGTTATTGAACACTCGCGGGAGCATCTTGAAAACAATGAACTACTGCCGTTCAAAAAGGCAATCACAGAAAAAGTTGCCGCGATCATGACCGCACATGTTTTTTTCCCCGCCTTTGAGGAAACATCAGATCTACCGGCAACCTTGTCAAGATCAGTGTTAACTGGGCTGTTACGTGAAAAGATGAATTTTTCGGGTTTACTGATAACTGACGACCTTGAAATGGGCGCAATTACAGAAAAATACGGTATTGCCGAAGCAGCCTCGAGATCTTTCGGGGCCGGAGCCGACCTCTTGCTAATCTGCCATCAGCTTGAACAACAAAAAGCTGCAGCCGAAAAAATTCTGCATCTGGTAAAGGAAAGTGATCATTTTAAACTTAGGTTGCAGGAAAGCCTTTCCAGAATAGCCACAGCCAGGAATCAACTTAATGTTTCTCGTGAAAATCGGTCAATGGAAACAATTGTAAATAATCACAGCGGATTGATCGAGATTACTCATAAAGAATCCTTACGTTTCCTTGATCATCAGCCACCCATGCTCAAGCTTAAAAAAGAAGACAAAATCCTTTTCGTTTTTCCCAAAATTTCCGCTTTGGTTCAAGTTGAAGAATCTCACGGAAACTTCGGCATTGGGAATATTCTACAGGACTCTTTTCCCAATTCATCTCTAATAGAGTATGAGCCCAGGGCAGAGGCTGGTGAAATAATTGGCAAAGCCAAAAAAGAGTTTGAACGAACTGACAAGCTGGTATTTTTCTCATATAACGGGCACCTTTTTCGATCACAAATCGAAGCTGCCAATGTGCTTGCCGAAAACTTTGCCGATGCGGCTGCTTTTGCGCTGAGAAACCCTTATGATTTGCTCCTTTTAACTCAGTTTTCCACTCGTGGAGCATCGTTTAGCTTTCGAACTCCCGCCATAAAAGCGATTATTTGCGCGCTTCAAGGCAAAATAGACGCCAAAACCGGCCCATGGCCAATAGATATTGCCGACTGGTAATTTTTTCTAAGTTTTCCCGCGCCTTCTGCCGATAAATTTCGAAGAAAAGTAGAAACTCTGGAGGCAAAAAGAATGTGGGAACTGGAAATTAAAATTCTGGCGCTGACCGCGCTTTATTTCGTTGGCTGGTTTCTTTTCGAACGTGTGTTTTCTGGATTTTGGAACAGACTGACCGAAAAAAGGGCAGACAACAATCGGGAACGCAGAGCCAAGGTAGTACCATTGGCGACGGTTACGCCAATGGATCAAACCTGGCGCTATATCCGCGGTCTGAAAAGCCCAGATTGGCGCATAAGAAGAATTTCATGCATTCAACTTGGTGACCGACGTGGCACGGCTGTAGTTGAAGCTTTGATAGAAGCTCTTGAAGATTCAAGAGAAGAAGTTAGCATCGCCGCCGGAGAAGCTCTGGCCAAAATTGGCGATCCAGTCGCTATCGAGGCTCTTGCAAATCATTGTACCAATCTTGAAAAACGCTCGGGCATGAGTTACGAAAGCTACAGAGCAGCCTGATTATCAATTACCAATACAAGCCGGTTACCCTGTTTAAATCAGAGTAATCGGCTGTGTTTTTTACAATAGGGCCATAAAATGTTGAAATACTATCTTACCGGATTAGCTTCAAGCCTTCTGCTTCTCGCGGCTGGCTCGCTGGCTCATCAGCTTTCAACAGGCATTTTACTATTTGCCCTGGTAAGCGCAGCATTTTGCATCTTTCAAATAAGCAATTTACCCTTCACTCAGTCGGCCGAAACCCTCAATGAGCAGCAAAATTCAATCAAGACCGTCAATGACAACAATTTCAATCTATTGGAAAACAGATCAAATTTGTTTATTGAGGGTCATCTGCATCGACTTGGCTACCTTCTGCACCTGGCCAGGCCCGAAAAAAAATCAGAATTTGAAATAATATATGCGCTTAATTGTCTGTTGGAAACTATCTCAAACAAGACACTGCTCTTTTTTGAACGAAATGAAAATGACCTTGCATATCTGACAGGGATCAGGTCGGGCCAGCGCCGACACATTGAAATAATTAAACCCATTGACACGCTGGTCGAAGAAATCTTCACAAGAATCAAGTCTCTTTCCGAACTAAAGTCTATTTTAAACGGCGGCCTGAATGATAGAATACTGCGAACGGGCAACAATTCTGGAGAACCCGAGACTTGCTTTATGCCAATTTCCTTCTTTGGCGACTTTCTTGGACTGCTGGTGATTATTTCAAACGACGAAAAATGTTTCTCTCCAGCCGAACTTATAACGATTAATTTTTTCTCTGAACATTTTGCCCTGTTTTTACAAAACAGGCAGATTTTTGCCAGAAAATCACAAGAACAGATTGGCGTTTCAGAAAACTGGCTTTGCAAAAAACTGCTCGAAAGAATTTTGCCAGACTCTGTGCCAATAGTTAAAGGCTGGGATCTCTCATTCAATTGTCAGACAACACCGGAATACGGCGGCGACTATTTTGATTTTATCATCACGCCTGGCGGGTCAACGATCGCAGTGGTCGGCAAGGCTTCGGGCAAGGGAATCGATGCGGCATTATTCTTTACACGCCTGCAGGCGCTTAGTCGCAGCCTGGCTCTCCAGATGCGCACACCAGGCGACCTGTTGAACGCAATTGCGCTGCATCTTGGTAATGATGCCAATGAAGCGCTTTTTTCTTCTCTGCTGGTTCTCTATTTCAAGCCGGGTTCAGCGGAAGTTACCTTTGCCAATGCCGGACATACTTCGCCGATTATCAACCGCACTCGAAGCGGATACGCGGAAATCGCTCAAGGAGAAAGTGGAGTACCGCTTGGTCTATTCGGGAACTCCCCTACCCCCTATCAAAATCAGACAATTCAAATGTTGCCCGGCGACGGTCTGTTCATATATACTGATGGGGTTCTGGAGAATGCCCGTAATGCTAAAAACGAAATCAGCACAGACCAAATCAAACTCGTTCTCGAAAAACTTTCTGAGCAAACCGCAGCCGAAATGCTCGAATATCTGCTCGGGGAAATTCATATCAGCAGTCAAGGCAATTCATGCTTATCTGATGACCAGACAAGCATATATCTGAAAGTCGAGTAAATCTCTATGAGCAACGACAGTGAAATTCTTGAAAGACATGTTTTCATAAGCAACAGAAAAGAGCGTGAGATTTATTTAAGTGTTTTCAATAAAATATTCACCTTTCCGGTTGCCGATATTTCCGTAGAATACGAAGATCGTCCCGATGATCATTATTCGACGATCAACGATCGAACCAAAACCATTCTGATAAACATTCCCAAACCGGAGAAAATTACTTGTATCAGCGGGCACTTCAGTGATGGTGGCAGTTTTAGACTTCAAAATGGCAATCTGCACATCAGTATGCGAGAAGATGAATATAACTATGAGCTACTTGAAACCCTAAAAAACTTTCTTAACCCGATTTTTCCTCTATGGATTTTCAAAAATCCCTATATCTGGGGTGTCACCATTTACGAACCATACGAACGCCAGCATTTTTTCGATGTGAGAAATTTTTCAAACCGGTCACGCCTTCTTGAAGAGCCGGAAGTCGACATATATCGCCGCGATGATGGCATCATTCACAAGTATCGTTTTTTCATGCGTGAGGAACTGGAAATTGAAGAGGGAATGCGTTATCTCGAGCCTTATTTCAAAGACTTACTTGAAAGCTTGAACAAACGCAACTATGAAGGACTCGAAGTTCTCAGCATCTATTGCACAGACAAAAATGCTTTCAGAAGATTCGAGCCGCGAACCAAAGTTGGCAAAGAAATAAAATCAATTTTAAACCCTGACAAATAAGGAGTTTTGATGTCTGAAGAAACCATTTATCGCGAATCGTTACTTGACGAAGTGATTGATGCCTGTATCAAACAGCTTAAAACAAGGCCTAACGAACACGCGAAACTGTTTTTTCTGGGCAATGCCTTCTTCTTGAAGAATCAGTTCGACAAGGCTTCATTCTGTTATGTCAAGGCTGTAAATCTGAATCCAAAGAATCCGGTTTATTTTTTGCACCTGGGTCATTCCTACCGTGAACTTGGTGATCGTGACCAGGCGGTTGCATCGTATGAGTCGGTTTTAACGCTTAACCCACGCTTTGCAGACGCCCATTTCAACGTCGGCTTGATTTTTTTTGAAAACAAAGCAATGGATAAAGCCATAGCAAGTTTTTCCAATGCCCTGGCTATTAATCCCAAATATGCTGCGGCTCGCTATTATGTCGGCAGAATATATGAAGAACAGGGAGCATTTGCCAAGGCAATGCAGGAATACAGGCAGGTTGTCGAAGATACCATGGGAGACAGACTTGAAAAGGGCAGCGTCACCATAGATTTTGGCGCGGTTTTTTCCGATCTCGGCCTGCTCGATCAGGCAGAACGTGAGTATCGTCGCCTGATCAAGGAGCACCCCGAATACGCAGATCTTCATTACCACCTGGGAATAATTCTCAAAAAGAAAGGCCAGCCTGACGAAGCCATGGAAGAGTTCAAAACCGCGATTCAACTTAACCCGCATTATATGGACGCACGGCGCAGCTACTGGGAATCGGCGCAATAATCATTCGTTATTTTTCATTTCTCTGTTTTCAAAGCAACGCTAATAAGTTAGTATATATTCTGAAATTGCCATGTTTAAGAGAAAAAAAATCGGACAACTGCTTGTAGAAGCAGGCCATATAGGCGAAAAAGAACTCAACATAGGTCTTGCTGAGCAAAAGAAGCGCGGCAAGCGTATTGGCCAGGTTCTTATCGAGCTTGGTTATCTATCAGAAGACAAGCTTCTGCCAATTTTGGGCAAGCAGCTGAAGGTGCCGTTCGTAGACTTGAGCAAAGTCGAAATCAAGCCAGAAGTTCTGAAGATGGTTCCCGAAAAAATCTGCCGCAAACATAATCTTGTTCCGATCAGTTTTGACGGCAAAAGCCTGATGATAGGAATGGCTGATCCGCTCGATGTTTTCATCATCGATGAAATTCAGTTTCAGAATAACTGTGAAGTAGTCAGAGCGATCTGCTCAGAAAACCAGATTGCCGATGCTACCGATAGGCTTTATGTTGCCGGCGCAATGGCAGAAGCCTTGAATGCATTAGCCAGCGGGGAAGACGACGGAAGTAGCTCCGGTGCCCTTGACGGGTTGAAAAAGGCCAGCGAAGAAACTCCAATTATCAAACTGGTAAATCTGGTTCTGACTTCGGCAGTTCAAAAGGGTGCATCAGATATTCATATCGAGCCCGATGAAGGCGAGTTGAGAGTTCGACTGCGAATTGATGGCACACTGATCATTACGATGAATCTGCAGCCAGAAGCGCTGCCATCGGTAATGTCAAGAATCAAGATTTTGAGTGGCATGGACATTTCAGAGCGTCGTATTCCGCAAGATGGTCGTATTCAGATGATAATCATGGACAAGCCCATCGACTTTCGCGTAAACACCATTCCGACCGCCTGGGGCGAAAAAGCCTGTCTGCGAATTCTCGACAAATCAAACGTCAATGTTCAGCTCGATCAAATGGGCTTTACCCCGACCAATTTTTCGATGATCAAAAAAGCAATTGGTTCACCGAATGGAATGTGTCTGGTCACGGGTCCGACCGGCTCAGGCAAAACGACAACGCTTTATTCATGTCTCAATGCCATCAAAGGCCCTGACCTGAACATCTGTACGGTTGAAAACCCTGTTGAATACAAGCTTAAGTTCATCAACCAGGTTCAGGTCAGACCAGAAATCGACCTGAACTTTTCGACAGTGCTAAGAGCTTTTCTGCGTCAAGACCCAGACGTTATCATGTTGGGTGAGATTCGCGACGAAGAAACGGCAAGTATCGCCGTTGAAGCAGCGTTGACCGGCCATCTTGTGTTTGCGACATTGCACACAAATGATGCGCCAAGCACGGCAATCCGCCTGGTCGACATGGGTGTGGAGCCATTCCTGGTTTCTTCTGCATTGCTTTGCATCGTTTCGCAACGACTTGCCCGCCGTGTTTGTAAGTTTTGCAAAGATGTCGACACGACGATCACCCCGGAAACTATTGCCGACCTTGGTTTGCCTCCTGAAGCGATCAATGAAACCTACTATCGCGGCAAGGGTTGCGACAAATGCGGCAAGACCGGCTATAAAGGCAGGGTTGGGGTTCATGAGGTAATGTATACCCATGAGAACCTGCGACGAATGATCATTCAAAAGGTCGGCCCCGATGATCTTAAGAACGAGGCTCTCAGGCTTGGCATGAAAAGTTTGAAAGAAGATATCGTCGTAAAATTTCAGCAGGGTCTGACCACCCCCGAAGAAGTTTTCGCCCTTGCCCGCGCAGATTGATGTAACCGACAGGAGAGATTGCGATGCCCAAGTATGATTGTGAAGTAAAAGATTCAAAAGGCGATATAATCAAGACCACTCTTGAAGCGCCGAACATGCAGGAACTGGCGAATCGCCTTTCTGATAAAGGTTATTATCTGGTCAAAGCCAAAGAAGTTAAAGATGGCGGTGGCTTCAGTTTCGGTGGAAGCGTATCGAAAAAAGACATGATGGTTTTCACTGTTCAGCTGGCAACTCTTGTTGGCGCAGCAATTCCGCTTGTTGAAGCAATAGGCATTCTCGCAGACCAAACGCAAAACATGTATTTTAAAGGCATTCTCAACTCAATCGGCAAGGATTTGAACTCTGGGCAATCTTTTTCTGTGGCAATTAGAAAGCACCCAAAGGTTTTCGACAAGATTTACTGTAATATGTGCGAAGCCGGTGAAGCCGGCGGTATGCTCGACCAGGTCCTCGATCGACTGGCGGCTTTTGCTGAAGCCGATGCTGAAATCCGAGGTAAAATTAAAGGTGCGCTGACCATGCCAGTTATTCAGCTGGTTTTGGCGGTTGGTGGGGTAGTTTTTCTTCTGGTAAAGATTTTCCCCAACTTTTCGGCGATGTTCAAAAAAATGAAGGTTGAGCTTCCCAAAATTACCGAGATCATGATGTTTGCTTCAGATACCTTGTTGAACAATTACGTGATGGTATTCGGCGGCACAGTGGGTATTGTTGTAGGGCTCTTCCTGTTTATGCGCACCCCTTTTGGCAAAAAAACAATTGCCTATCTTTCACTTAAAGGGCCAATCATTGGCCCGCTTACCCAAAAAATTGCCGTAAGCCGATTTTCAAGGACGTTCTGCTCTCTTCTCGGCGCAGGTGTTCCAATCATGCAAGCTCTGCAGATTACCGCCTCGGTAATGGGAAATCCGCTCATGGAAGAAATGATCGCCAACATGTCCCTTGGCGTCCAGCAGGGTAACACCCTTGCCAGCACCCTTGTTAAAGTCGATATTTTCCCACCCATGGTCAAAAAAATGATTGAGGTTGGTGAAAACACTGGGAACCTCGATGTAATGCTTAGCAAAGCCGCCGACTTTTATGACCGCGAAGTTAAAGAAGCGCTAGATGGCCTGACTTCAGCGCTAACACCAATTCTTACAGTGGTCATGGGTATCGTTATCGGGACCATTGCACTTTCGGTATTCATGCCACTATTTAAAATGACGCAGAGTATGAAATAATGAAAGTATTCATTCTCAATCCTCCGTTTGTTAAAAATTTCTGCCGATCTGCAAGATGGGCAGCCGTTTCTCGCGGGCGAGTGCAGCGACATCCTGACTGGTTGTTGCTTCTGGCCGGCATGTTGAAAAAACACGGGCATCTGGTAGAATTCATCGACGGCCCAGTAGCGGCATTGAGCCAGAACCAGGTTGTTGAACGCATTGTCAAATCACAGCCCGACATGCTGGTATGTCACGTAACCACGCCATCGCTATACAACGATCTTGAGTATTGTCGTCTAATCAAAGACAAGCTCCCACAGACGACCATTATTATCGTCGGCGCGCATGCTTCGGCACTCCCTGAAGAAACTCTTGATCTTAGCCGCGAAAAGTATGGAGATTCGATCGATGCGGCAGCCGTGGGCGAATATGAATGGTCAATAACCGAAGCCGCAGGAAATCCGAAAAGGATTACCGAGATAAAAGGCCTGGCGACAAAAGGCAACGGTGTTTTCAAACTGCAATTCAGGCCACCCGAAGATGTTAACGAACTAGCTTTTCCTGCCTGGGAGCTGATCAAACCAGAAGACTATCGCGATGCCGGCAAGCGTTTTCCCTTTTTGACGATGATCAATGCGCGGGGCTGCATTGGCAGCTGCATTTTTTGTCGCGACAAGCATGCCCAGTCACCGCACAACATTCGCTCAAGGCATGTTGATCTGGTAGTTGATGAAATCAGATACGATCTTGACCTTTACCCCCAGCTGCAGGAAATAATGTTTGAAACCGATAATTTTGGTTCGGTTCCGGAATATACCGAGGAGCTCTGCAAAGCCTTCATTAGTTCAGGAATCAGCAGTAGAATTCCCTGGTCTTTAAATACCAGGGTCGATATTTCTCTGGATCTTTTGCCGCTAATGAAGGAAGCCGGCGCAAGAATGCTCATGGTTGGATTTGAATTCGGCTCGCAGGAAACTCTTGATGCTGTAAACAAAGGAACAACTATCGAGCAGGCAAGAAATTTCGCCAATCGCGCTCATGAGCTCGGCTTTATCATTCATGGCTGTTTCATGATTGGTGCTCCGGGTGAAAATGAATCTACTGCCCAAAAGACAATTGATTTTGCAAAATCTCTGCCCTGTGACACTGTCCAGTTTTCAGGGCTATGCCCCTACCCTGGAACCCCGCTTTACCGATGGGCAAAAGAAAAAGGCTATCTAATCCCAAAAGACTGGACTGAATGGGTAAGTGAGACTTATGAGCAATGCACTTTGCTCAGCTATCCAGATTTTCCTTCGGAAAAAATCGACTATTATATCGACAAAGGCTTGAAGGAGTTTTATTTAAGACCCTCACAAATGTTCAAAATGCTTTTGAACATTCGCAGTTTTGCAGATGTCAGACGAAAACTGTTTGGCCTGAAAAACTTTTTGGACTATTTCAAAAAATAATGAGTAATAAAGAAAATCAAACAAACAGCTGGAACAAATTCTGGGCCAAAGGTACGGCGGCGGAAAAATCCCGACTGAGCTGGTCAAAAAAACGAATAATTGAAATCCTCAAACCGTTATTTAAAAATGGCAGCACGGTTCTTGATGCCGGCTGTGGCTCGGGTTTTTTCAGCCATTTTTTTTCTGAAAACGGAGCGGAAGTTGTTGCAATAGACAATTCTGAAACAGCCCTTGCAACTTGTAAAGAAATCTGTGGAAATCGAGTCGACTGTCAAAATGTCGACCTGCTTGTCCCCAATTTGCCAGAAACATTGAAAAACAGATTCGATCTGATCTTTACCGACGGCCTGCTCGAGCATTTTTCCTTAAGTGCACAAAAAATCATTTTGTCCAATTTTACCTCCATGCTCAAACCTGATGGAAAAATAGTAACTTTTGTTCCGAACCGATTTTCGCCATGGCAGCTGATCCGACCTTTTTTTATGCCGGGAATTTATGAAATGCCCTTCACCCTAAGAAGATTATGTAAATTGCATTTAACCAGCAAACTTAAGGTAGAAGCCTCTGGTGGAATGAATGTTCTTCCGATTGCATTTTCGCCGGAAAAACTATTGGGTCCACAGCTTGGAATGTTGCTTTTCGTTATTGCCAGCAAAGAAGATCAAAGATGAAAATTTCTGTCGTGATACCTGTTTTCAATGCTGAAGCTTTTATCGCCAATACAGTTAAAGCGGTTTTGAACCAGGGCACCGAAGGGTTCTTCATTGAATTGATTACCGTAAATGATGGCAGTAAAGATGGCACCAAGCGAATTCTTGAAAGCTTCAAAGATCAGCTCATTTTGATCAATCAGGAAAATCGTGGGCCGGCCGCAGCCAGAAATGCCGGGGCCCGCGCGGCGTCAGGCGACATCATTGTATTCACTGACTCAGACACAATTCCTCAACCCAATTGGTTGATAAACCTTTACCGGGTTTTCAAGAATGAAAATGTCAAAGCCTGTGCCGGCAGCTATTGCATCGCAAACTCTGAAAGTTCTCTTTCACGAATCATCCAAAGCGAAATCGAATTCAGATATAAGAGCTTCAATAAAATGATTCGTTTTGCCGGAACCTATAACCTGGCAGTAACCAGAGAAGTTTTTCATCAGACCGGCGGATTTGACGAGGCCTACCGTCAGGCGAGTGGCGAAGACAATGATTTCTGTTACAAAATAGGCAAGACCGGCAATATGATCAGATTCGTCGAAGAAGCCAAGGTTGCTCATTTTCACACCGAAAAGCCGTTAAAATATCTTAAAGAACAATATCGACACGGTTTTTGGCGTGCCAGGCTTTATTTTGAACACCCAGACAAAATGGGTGGTGATGATTACACTTTCTGGAAAGATATAGTTGAACCGCCATTAGCTATTCTGGGAGTCTTTTTGGCCGCAAAATCGCTTTTGTTTCGCGGGAAACAAAAACACGTCGTTACAGCGATTCCTTTCGGGATTCTTTTTTTGCTGGAAATGTGGCAGGCGCAGCAACTAAAGTTGAGCTCAAAGGATAGACTTTATGCGGTTAAAATAATGTTTTTCAGGGCTTTTTGGCGAACTGCCGGTTTTGTTTATGGAATTTTCAACGGAGCTGCCAGATTCAGATGCAAGAAAAAATCTGCATAATCATACCCTGCTACAATGAGCAGAATAATGTCGTTGAAGTAATTGAAGAAACTGCCAAACACAATGAGGCGGCGACGATTCTGATAGTCAATGATGGCTCTTTGGACAGAACCAGCGATTTTGCCAAAAAGACCAATAAGGCGAGAGTTATCGATCTTCCATGTAATCTGGGAGTTGGCGGGGCAGTTCAGGCCGGGTTCATGTTTGCAGCGAAAAACGATTATGATTATGCCGTCAAGCTTGATGGTGACCTTCAGCACCCTCCTGAGTTCGTTTCAAGTTTAATAAACGAGCTGAAAAATTCTTCTAGCGACATTGTCATTGGCTCTAGATTCATTGACTATAGTGGCTTTCAATCATCTTTCAGCCGCAGAATCGGCATCGCCGTGCTAAAAGGCTGGGCAAAGATTTTGACCGGCCTGGCTGTTTCAGATCCGACTTCGGGCTTCAGAGCCTACAATCGGGCAGCGATTGAGTTCATGGCCGAGCATTACCCATCTTTTGATTATCCTGAACCCGAAGAATTGATTCTGGCCTGCAAAAATGGTTTCATCCTGAAAGAGCATTCCGTAATCATGCGTCCGAGAAAATCTGGAGTTTCGTCAATTTCTTCGTCAATTTCTCTGTATTATATGATCAAAGTCAGTCTTGCCATGTTTTTTATAGCTTTAAGAGCGAAAGAAAAAACCTGGCAGAAAAAGAAAGAAAATGATTCTTGAAAAAATTCAAATAATCTCTTTAACTCTTAGCATTTCTTTTTTGCTTTTTATTTTTGAACTGATACGCAGGAAAAAAGTAAAAGAGGCCTATGCCATTCTCTGGTTATTTTTTGCGGCAATTTTCATTGTTCTATCAATATGGAAAGGCGGCCTGGACTATTTGTCAGCCATTTTTGGCATTTACTACCCGCCGGCTTTTCTGTTTCTATTTCTGATCATCGCCATAATTCTCATTTTGATTCAATTTTCGGTCGTTGTCTCCGGGCAAAATGAAAAGATAAAAAAGCTCACTCAGGAATTAGGCCTGCTCAAAGAAAAGCTTGAATCAAAAAGCGGCGCTAAAATTCCAGACGAATGACATTACCTTTCAGTAAATCATCCTCAGATATAGAGCATTCAGCGAAGTTTTCTATTTGCCCGACTTTGTATGATATGCGATATTTTTCGCCAACCTTGACATTTCCACATTCATAAGCATTCGCATAGGGTACGACAAAAGCAAATGATCCGTTAACATCGGCCTGAGCCCTTTTACGGTAATTCAGACTTTTTTCCTGAAAACGACATTCGAGAGACAGGTTTACTTCAGATTTCGGCAATGCTTTACCGGTAATTACGGCACCCTTAACCAATTCATAGATTAATATTCCAGGCAATTCAGTTATTGGCTGATTGCCAGAACAGTAAACAATTCGCAGCCTCGAAGCCGGTTGCTTAAAGATAACTGTTTCAGAAATGGCGAAGCGATCACTCAGCCAAAAATGCAGTGATTTTTCGTATTCATTGATACTTTCATCGCCACTATCAACATACTCAGGAAAAAAAACGTATGAATTATCTGGAACTCCCGATCTATTTTTAAAAGCCCGGAGAAATCGCACCATTTCATTGGTAAATTCGCGATAATCATCGATGTAAAAATATTTTATCCCATATTTTTCACACAAAGAATATATTTCGTTTTCGTTTTCAGCAGTGAAAACAGCCGACATCTTTTTGAATCCCCACATAGCGTTATTGACAAGAGTTGGACGCTTTGCATAGTAATTTATCAGATTGCCCCGATCCCAAAACGAGTAGAAACAATATTCCGGCCGATTCCGATCATAATAGCCGCCGGTTTGAGTGGTATTTTCTTTAATCCAACGAAAAGCTTCAATGTAGCCTTTCGACATTTTTCGAGATTGAAAGAAAATGGGATAACTTAGAAAAAAGTGCATCAGCATGAATGGCAAAACGATTATTGCAGCACGGAAGATCAAACCATTGCCCTTGACAGAATTGGGCTTTTTTTCCAAATGCTCACGAGCATATTCAAAGACTGAATACAAGGCCAGTCCGCACCAAAAGCTTATCACACTGCCAATCCAAGCGTAATAACGAATTGTACCAAAGCCAATCAGCAAAAAAATGACCGAGAAATCGCGAATGATTCTGCCACCCTTATTGAATATTCCATTCGGATTTGCAAAAAACATTAAAGGAAAGAAAAAGAAAAATAGGCTCAAATCGTAAATCGAATTGAAAAGAATGCGCGGATCACGCATTACAGCAGAGAGATTCAAACCTGGTTTTAGCTCTGAAACCGATTTCATCAAAACATCAGAAACCAGGAAAAAATTTATACCTGATCGCAGCTGTTGTGCAAAAAATACAATCATTATAGTTGCAAAAAATACAACACAGCTAATCAAAGCTAGATTCAACCGTATTTTATTGTAACCAGACTGAACCACAAGTTGATTTAAATACCAAACCGATTTGATGAAAATTGCTGCCATCATAATAGATGCTGGCTGAAAGTAGCCAAAAGACCCGATTTCAGAGGCCGCTGCTTTACTGAAGAAAAGATGTGCAATTGTAATCAGGGAAGCCGAAACCATTGAAAAAAAACAGTATTCCGAAAATCCTTTTGATGCCTCATCATTATCCAAAATTAAAAGAGTGCCATAAATGGTTACACCCAAAAAGAAAAGAGGAACCCCAGGCCAGGTGAAAATAAAAGCCGAGGCAACTATAAACCCAATGACTTTCCAAAAATATTTCCCGGTGTCAACAAAAAGCCAACCAGCAAGAATCCAGCTCCAAATGAAAAATTGGCTCAAAAAAGTGTAATCGATTTTCAAAAACAACGAGTTCATAGCGGCCAATGAGCCCGGAACACATGCGTAAGCAACAAAAAAAGTCAGATTTTTGTTAGTGGTCTTTTTCCAGGTAAAGAAAACCATGAACATAGCAATCAGCCAACCGGCGACCGGCGGAAGCCAACCGATCATCATGCCGACGGTCAATTTTGATCCTTGAGTTATCCAAAGCCAAAAGTTAGAAATTTTCATCAGCAACTGCAAATGAAAAGGCGGAAAATCTAGTTTCCGAAAATCAGGATAGCAACCATACTCATCAATTGTTATGAGCTCCCCTCGTGCTAAAGATTGCTCATAAAGTCTTAAAAACAAGAGGGAGTCAGGATCTCGGACGAAATATTGCCCATCGTTAAGATTTGTCTGGTAAAAGTAATCCGAGAAAAAAAGAAATAAAGACCAGCAGCCAATAATTGTCAGGCAGATGAAAAAAAATTTCCTGTTCAAACCAGAAGCTCCAGATAAAAAATCGTCAATTAAATTTTTAAATTAACTTTTGAACCAGCAAGGCATACCAGGCATTACTATTTAAAAGGCTTCGGGGAAACAACTTCTGCTTTTAAAACATCATCCTCTGAAACATTGCATGTCGATTTCTGCAAGATTCCCCCAATTGTACACGAAAGCTTGTAGAAAGGATCTGTTTTTATTCGGCCATTCTCATAACCCGTTGAATATGGAACGACGATTTCATAGTTTCCATCTTTGTCAGTTATTGTTTCCCGCGCATAAAGCATTTGCGTCAAATCAAAGCGGCATTCAAGCGAAAGTTTTACTTCGGTTCCAGGATCAGCATGGCCAACTATTCTTGCTCCATGGACAAATTCATATATCAAAATTCGGGGAGCGACAAGCCGATGTGTCTGTTTTGAAGAATAAACGATTCTAAGTCGACTGGCCGCATGACTGAAATTTTCATTGCTTTTTATTGCGCCACAATAAGAAAGCCAAAAATGAAAAGTTTTTTCCATATCACCAGGCTTTTCTGAAATCTTTTCGAAAGGATTTTCAGATGTCTCTTCCGGGGCAACATTTGTCTGATCTTCGTCAGGAAACTTATCATCAGGCTTTTCCGGCAAATGATCCTTAAATTCAGGGAAAAATTTGTAGCCGTCTTGAGGGATATCTGGTCGTAACTTGTAGGCCTTCTGAAAACGGATTATCGAATTGGGAATCTTTCTTTGCGTTATATACAAATATCTTACGCCATATTTTTCGCAAGCATAATAAGCCTCTGGCTCTGATTCTGCGGTGAGAATTTCTGCCATCTTACCATAACCCCACATCGCGTTGTTTGAAAGAGTAGGCCGTTGTCCATAATAAGCAATGCGATTTCCTTCATCCCAGTAACTATAGAAACAGTATTCCGGTCGTCCCTTGTCAAAAAAGCCACTGGTAACAGGCGTTTCCTTTTTAATCCATTCGTAAGCATCGACTTCATCAGGTTTGATTATAAAACCCACATGGAAATTTGAATAGTTAAAGACAAAATTTAACAACATAAATGGCAACAGCAAAACCGCAGACTTGAAAACAACCAACTTCTCCTTTTCAAATTTTGGTTTTACACACCAATAAAGGGCATATATTGAGATGCCGGCAAGAAAGCCAATACCCATGCCAAGCCAGCGATAGAATCTGACACTGTGAAGTCCCATCAGGACTATTAATATAAGCGCATCGCGCATCAGTTTTCCAGAGCCGGAAAAAATACCGCCAGGATTAGTGGTTAAAGTTAATGGAAAGAGGAAAAAAAAGATTCCCAGGCAACGCAAGGGTTCTTTAAACCAGCCAAAATCCTTGATCAGATTATTCAATTTAATTCCAGGCTTCAATTCTGAAATAGATTTCATCAGCAAGTCGCCTTTCATGAAAAAGGTATAGCTGCCGACAATCTGTTCGGGAAAGATCAGGTAAAGAAAAGCAATTCCAATCGCAGCAGGCAAAAAAATGGCCATTAATCTAGACCAGATTCTGGGCTTGAACTTCTCATCTATCAAGGTGATACCCTTGATGAATATCGCGCCAATCATTATTGCAACCGGTTGAAACCATCCGAAAAAGCCAATTTCCACTGTCCAGATACCATTTTTTAGAAGGTACAGGAACACTAAAATTGAAGAGCAAAACATTGAAACAAAAGAATATTCATGGAAATATCGGGCCATCTGGCTGTCAGCAAGCCACAAATATATTGCGTAAACGGTCATGATGGCAAAGAATAATGGGGTTCCGGACCATGAGAGCATGAAAAGGGTTGTTGCCAAAACTCCCATCACACCCCACAGTTTTTGTCCGCTTTCAACAAATCGCCAGCCAAAATAAAACCACAGCCAGATGAAGAAACAATTCAAAAAATGATAATCAACTCTCAAAAACATGGAATTCATTTGCGAAATAATGCCTGGCACACAAGCAAATGCAACGATCAAAGTTAATGAGCGGTTTCGGGTTTTTTGCCAGGCAAATACAATAAAAATCAAACCAACTGCCCACCCTAATACAGGAGGCAGCCATCCGATCATAAACTCTGGATTTATCGTCGTTTCCGGGAATAAAGCATAGATAAATCTGGCAATGTTTAAGTAAAGCTGCAGATGGAGAGGTGGGTATTCCAAGCGACGAAAATTAGGGTAGGTACCGTATTCATCAAATTTCAGGTCTTCGCCCCTTAACAAACTCTGCTGAAAAAACCTTAAAAACAATAAAGAATCAGGATCAGAGATATGAAATCTACCATCGTCTTCAATTTGGCTGAAAAGGCTCGAAAAGTGAAACGTAAGGCTAATAAAGCACAACAGAAGCAGGGCCATTGAAAACCAGTATTTATGAAAATATTGTTTCATCAGCACACCATGTAGTGAAATAGTTGCAGAAATAGATTGATTAAAAGGCCGCTGTATTATAGCATTATTTAAAATTAATTGCCGAGTCAGGAAAATTATTATTAAATTTAGCCTTGACGCTGCCGATTGGTGTAACTATATTGCACCTACGGACCAACGGACGAATTAATCAGGGGAGAAAAGTTTATGAAAATGAGAAAAACGGGTTTTACCTTGATGGAAATCATGGTAGTTATCATCGTAATCGCCGTTCTAGCATCTGTTGCCGGGCCAATGATAGGCTCGATCACTGACCAGGGACGAACATCTGCAACCAAGGGTACAATGAGCGCCCTCAAAAGCGCAATGCTCGCCTACCGTTCAGATGTTGGTAGAGTTCCGTTCAATGGCTGCGCTGCCAATGTTGATGAAGATTCCGCATATAATGATGCAGACGACAATCTTCTAGGGATATTAATGGAATGCAACGTGTTGGTAAATGAAACTCTTGGGGATGCTGATGTACCTGCCACCATCGAAAATTTCTCGATAACCAACTACTCAAGAAAGTGGAAAGGCCCTTACATGGATCAGGAACCCGGCGATTTCATGCTCGACTCATGGGGCACCAAACTCAAATATGTTGGTTATCCAGGCAACAAAACCATTTACCTGCAATCCGCAGGGCCTGATATGGCACATGAAGCCTCGTCAGATTTTGATTGTGTTCTGGATCCCGACAACGAAGAAAATGACGACTTTGTTCATGCAATTACCAAATTGAGAAAACTTAATTAAGCTTTTCATACTCCTGCTTGTTGTTAGATTAGAACAGATGCTTTATATTAAAAGCATCTGTTTCTCTTTTAGTAAATAAAATGGCCGAAACTGAATTTCAAAATTTTGTCGCAATCGATATTGGCTCTTTTTCGTTGAAATTCGCGTATTGCGAAAAAGGCGAAGAGGGCGGGTTCGTGCTGAAAACTCTTGCCCAAATGCAGATTCCGCCTTATGAGCAGGAATTGACTGAAGAACAGCTTGAAACCATGAGCAAAGACGATGTGCGCGAACATTGTCTGAAAGAGTTACGACAATTTCTTACTACCCACCTTACCGAATTGCTTTATGACAATGAAATTCAGACCAAAAGAGCGATTACTTTCGCTTCAAACAGAGAAGTCACCATAAGATGCATTGAAATCCCGCCGGTCCCAGAAAAAGATAAATTAACAGAAGCCGTTACCGCCGAAGCCAACAAGCAAATGCCTTTCTCGATGGGCAATGCGGTGCTTGGCTATCATGTTCAGGGCGACGTGGTTAAAGAAGAAAAAGCACTGACCCAAATTATGGTAGCCGCCCTTCAGAAAGACATTGTCGACTACACCAATCAAAACTTCAAAGGCGGCGGTTTGAATAACGAAGGCATATTGACCTTGCCGCAAGCTGTAGAGCTCGCGCTGAAGAAACAGCTTGAGCCATATTCAGAAAACGATAAAAAGGTCGCAATCATTCATTGCGGCAATTCCACAACCTCTATTCTCATTTACAAAAACGGGAAGATCCAGTTTTCCCGCGATATCAACATGGCAGGGTTTACCATTACTGAAGCCATTTATGCCGGTGGCGAATTTGAAGGGCAACAGATAAAATTCAATCACATCAATGAAGCGGTTGAGTTGAAACACAAGCTTGGGGTAATGCCGCCAGACGAAATGAAGGACCTGAAGGGCGTTGAAAAATTTGCAGCCCAGAAAATTTTTGAAACCGTGGAAAAGATTTTCCAACATATTCAGCTTTCAATAAGCTTTTATATTTCACAGACCGGCGAATCTGCAGTTGACAAAATAGTTCTCACTGGTGGCTCGGCCGGAATGATCAATTTTAAAGAATTCATCGAAGAAAGTCTTGAGGTGCCGACGGTTTTGGCCGATCCCTACTCTTCGCTGACAGTCGGTGAAGTAAAGTATGAACCTGAAAAAAGAAGCATCGATGCGCCAGGCCTTTCTCCGGTAATCGGCGTCTCTATGTATCGGGGCGAACCCGAGATCATAAATTTTGTCGATATCCTATTCCCGAATCGAAAAAACCAGAATATCAATCTTTCGGGAGTCGGCTCAAAATTCGGCGGGAATTTTTCCGCGAAATTATTCCAGCTCGACGAAACAAAATTAAGGATTATTGCCGTATTGTTAGCAGTTTTGATTTTGGCGGTTGGCGCAATTCCGGTTATAAAAATCCGCAACGAAATAGAAAAATCGAAAACTGATGAAAAGAAAATGAAAAAGAAGCTTTCCCAGCTGCAGTCTTCTCAAAGAGAAGTTACTGAACTACTTGCCGAGCAGGAAAGACTTGCAAAATACTCTACTTTTTCACAGGAGCTGAAAAAGTTTTCTTCGCAAAACTCTGTTGTTTTGCTTGAAATTGCCAGTCTGACGCCAAAACAGATTTTTCTCACAACCGCAGAATTTACCAACACAACCCCGCCTGGCTTCAAGTTTTATGGTCATGCAGACAATTCAGACAGCATTTTCGAGTATCTAAATGTTCTAGGCAAATCCCAGATTTTTTCAAACCCGGTTCTTGACAAAACCCAGGAGATGCCGATCGACGAGGAAAGATATTTTCTTCGCTTTGAGTTAAGCGGAAAAATCAACACAACCGCTTTGTCGCCCAAAAGCGACACTGGCGAAGAGCCAGAAGAAGAATCTGAAGACAATTTCATCGACGAAGAAGAGGCGGAATCAGACTGACATGGCTGAAGAATTCTCCATAACCAAATGGATCGCCCAGGCAAAAGAAGACCCCAAAGTTGCCGCCCAACCCCTGATAATTGTAGTGGGACTTTTTTTCGCCGGCTACAAGGTGCTTTATGCTCCCAAAACTCTTGAGCTAAAAAAGCAACTGAAAAGGGCCAGCGGAGTCGAAGGACAGATAAAGAAACTGGAATCTGCGGTCGAAAACCTTGAAGATATCAAGCTGGAAATTGAAGAAAAGAAGGCAGCCTGGAAAAAAGCACAGGGCCTTTGTTACCGGAAATCTGAAATAACCAAATTTCTTCGAAGAATCAGAGAGCTTGCGCAATTAGCCGGAATACCAGTAAAAAGTGTTAATCCACAAACCATAGTTCCACTACAACTAGGGCAAATCTCCATAGAAAAACTCCCGGTTTCGATTTATTTTAATGGCGACCTGGTTAAACTAGGGATTTTTATGCGGCTTCTCGAAAAAGAAGAGAAAATAACTTTCCTCTCACTCCCAAATCTTTCGCCAAATGCGAGCGGCACTTTCGAGCTTGAGTTAATGCCAACGACAATCCTCATTCCTGATGAATTGGCGGCAGAACAATGAATGGGAAACAAATGTTTTGTCTCAGCCTGATTATTCTTTCTGTAGTTATGGGTCTGCATTGGTTCAAGAACAAGCCCAAAACGAAAAAAAAGCCAAAAGAAAGGCCCCGGGTAGCACTGAACCTGGATGATCTGCAATTACAGGATGACGGTGACGTTAGCGAGCAGCCGGATGATACTCCTGCTGATGGCGAACCCGATCCCGGAAACCCGGATGACGCAAATGACGAACCGACAAATCCTGATGATCAGCAAAACACACCCGACGAAAACGCCAACGCCAGCGATACAACAAGCGTTGAAACCACTGCCTCAGGCACAGATGAACTGCCTCCAGAATTCAATGACCCAATCATCATTGCGCTGAAAACTATGCCGAGAAACCCCTTTGAAACCTCGCCATACGCAAAGCTCGTCGAAAAACTTCGCGAACTTGAAGACCAACCTGAAGAAGAAGAGATAAAAAAAACCACTTCGTTGCTTCAGGCTAATTTTACCGCCACAATTAGAACTCGTCGCGAGCTCGTAGCGGTAATCGATTCAAGGCTTTACCGCAAAGGTGATGATTTTCAAAACAGAAAAATCACAGATATCGGCGCCGAACTGGTAAAACTCGACACACCCAGCAACCTGTTTTTAATTCCGAAAGTTGGCGTAGAAGTTAAAATAGCAACAGACGGCACCTACACTTTTGAAGACTCTTACAAAAAAAGCCAGTAATCTATCATAATCGAGCCAAGATTTTCCGATAGCTTAATTATGAAGGTTTATCGAAGCTACATTGCTTTTTTCTGGCTGGTTGGCATGGCTTTTATGCTGACCGGCTGCATCGACAAGACATTTAAACCCGAAGCGGCAATGGAAATAACCACCGGAGATTCCAACGCTCTGATTCCAACTGCTACAGACACCGCAAGCCTTCCTGAGGCAACCATCACCGTAACTTCCATCAACACGATTCCCTGCAACCTCAAAAGCTTTTCGATCAACTACTATACCAAGGCAGGCGAGATGA
This sequence comes from uncultured bacterium, assembly GCA_964596185.1. GTDB lineage: Bacteria > Muiribacteriota > Ozemobacteria > Ozemobacterales > Ozemobacteraceae > DYKG01. The sequence continues at coordinate 52,138 of CAZQUE010000013.1, forward strand.
TTCCAGGACTGAACGTTCCTTCAACGCCACTTGAGGGGAAGTTAAATGCGGCCGGCACACTGGCTGTAACGATCAAGGCATACACCAAAGCAGTCGTTGAGCTTTTTGAACTGTCTAACTCGAGCATTTCACCAATAATTGCCAGAATAAACCTGGTTTTCAAAGATTATAACGACAATTTTATCAGCAAAGAAGCCAACTTTTTCCTGTTCGAGCCAGATACATAAAGTTAAGAAAACCTGATCTCCTGCCGATAGAGATGCGAAGCACAAAACAGAAACTGGTGATTTTAGATGCAGAGTAGCACGAGGAAGCAAATTCTAACCGGAATTTTCCTGGTTGGCATTTCAGCATTGCCGGCACTCGCACAATATAAAGGCAACGTAAGAGGCGCGGTGAGTTTTCCCAATTCGCCCCAGGCAGCTACATCCTTTTATCCGGTCCTAAGACAGCCTGTTTCTGCGCAGAAGCATTCAGCACCAAGGCCGGGCTGGACCGACATGGGCAACGGAGCCAGAATAAGAATTTCCGATCGAAATTTTTCGCCGGATTCTGGATTGTCTCCAGATGTTCTGGCAACATTGAAAGAACTTCAGACGAAAGAACCGGCACCGAGATACCAGCTTGCCCCGCAGCCGACGCCAATAACCGGAGCCGTGCCTCAGTCTTTGGTGAATCCCGACGAAGAGTCTCCGGTTGAGCAACGAGAAATTGGAGTTCTCGAATCAAAAATCACTTTTCCACCAGGAAAAAACATTCGAATCCAGGATCTTGATTTCAGAAATACAAGCGTCCCTGATGCTCTCAGGTCATTGGCTCAATTGATCGAAATCAATCTAATGCTTTCTCCAAGCATTCAAGGCAACGTCACCATTCTTTTCAGCGACGTAACCCTGGAAGAAGCTTTTAACACACTGCTAACAAGCTATGATCTTTCATTTGCATGGGAAGGAAATATTCTGCGCATTTTCCCCAAGTCTGCAGCGCCGCTGATAACAAAAATTTTTCCAATTCAGCATACTAATGCAACCGATATCAAATCTATCGTCGACAGAATGCTCACTCCCCAGCGAGGAACTTCAGAGGTCGACACCCGCACCAACTCACTGATGGTGACCGATACCGCCGCAAAGCTTGCGGAAGTTAAAAGCCTGTTGCCTCAGCTCGATGTAAAAGAGTCAACGGTTGATATCAGCTCAAGGCCGCTAACCGAAGTATTTTATCTCGACTATGCCGATGCCACAACTTTACGGGCCCCAATAGAAATGCTTTCTTCTGGGGTTCAGATCCAGGAATTCTCTTCAAGCTCAGCGTCTCAGGCTGGGGCTGCCGGAGGAGCCGGCGGGGGTGGTGGACGCATGGACATGATGATCATTACCGACACCCAGAATAACCTCGAGCGAATTCGCGAATTGATCGAGAAACTTGATGTTCCTCCAATTCAGGTTACCATCGATGCACATATTTACGAAATCGACAAGAACGAGGAAGAGAGACTGGGTATTAACTGGCAGAAGTCCATTCCAATTGCCGGCACGACCGAAAATCTTTTTGAAATGACCATTGCCCCGGAAGATGCGACAGCAGGTGGAACGGGCGTTTTCAGATTTGGCAGTCTTGATATCAACCAGTTCACCGCTCTTCTGGCAATGCTTAAAACTCACAGCTTTGCCAAGGTGCTCAGCAATCCGGTAATTACAACTCTGAATAACCGCCAGGCAAACATTACTGTCGGACAGTCCATTCCATACGTTTCAGCATCACAGGTAAATGCCGAAACTGGGCAGGTCACCAATACCATTGCCCAGGCAAATGCCAATATCGCTCTGGTGGTAACTCCTTCAGTAACTGGTAATGATGAGGTATTTCTCGACATTCAACCGACAATTTCAAGTGTTCTGGGTTTCACCGAACTTGGGGGCAATTCAACACCCAATCTAAGCACCAGAAGTGCGGTTACCCAGGTCATCTGCAAAAACAATCACACGATTGTCATCGGCGGTATGATTAAAACTGATAAAAGCACTTCGATCAGTAAAGTTCCATTTCTGGGTGATCTTCCCGGAATCGGGAAATTTTTCCAGAAAAAGACCCAGCGGGAAGTTCGCACAGAGCTGATAATTTTCATCACACCGCACATCGTTAACCGGAATGCGAACCGAAAACGACAGATAGATGACGACAGCCAGGAATTCGGAACTCCGCGTCTGACACTACAGCCGTAAAAAGTCTATTACAGGGTTGCAGTGTGGCTGGTCTAAGTTTACAATAGGCTCATACATTCAATTAAATGAGCTGAGATTTGTCTAATCAAGAACAAGAACTCATCACACAACTGGCTTCACAGAAGCGAAGTCTGGTTATTCAGGCGATTGTCAAACTTACCCGGGCCGGCAAAAGCAAAGAAGCGCTTGAAGCCCTTGCGCCATTTCTTAACTCGACTGACCGTGAAATCGCCTTCTTTTCTTTTCAGGCAGCCGGCAAAATTGCAGCAAAAGCGGGCATAGACTTTAATGATTTTGTTCAGCAGAAAAACACCGAGCAGTCTGGTGAAACTCGGATTACCAGACATGATTTGCTTTCGCCCGCCAGAGAAAAAATACCGGAAATTCTTAGATTCATTCGCGAAGAGGGTGAAAAACTTCCCCGGGAAATGCTTCCGGCGGTGGCGATATTTCTGGGTCGCCACGGCGATCTCAGCGATGCTCCATTTCTGGAAAAATGTCTTCAAAAAGAAGATTCGGCTCTGGCCTTAACCTTTATCGAGGCTGCCGAACGAATCGCACCCAACGTTTTAACCAGAGCGCTGCCACAACTTCTGGCCAGCCGGGAACCACTTCTTCGCAGTCGCTCGATCAGCGCTCTGCGGCGCATAGACCCGGAAGAAGCAGAGAGACATTTTTCTGACCTTCTGGCGTCGAGGGATCCTGAAGACAGGCTGGCGGGAATAGCCATCGCCTTTCTTTTCCCTTTTGAGAGAGTTAAAGGCTACATTCTTTCATTGTTACCGGAAGAAAAAGATGTTGACGTGCTCAAGGCCTGTCAGACATTTCTGGCGTCAAACCCAGAGCTTGACAGTGCCCTGGGACTTCTCGACAGCATCGATGCCGTCTCTGCCGAACAAAAATCAAGGCTGACTGTAATTTTCAAAACCGTCTGTCAAGCGCTTTCAGCCACAGGAATAATGACTGAGTCCGAAGCCAGCCCTGAAGAAATTGTAAAAACCTGGAAAAAACAAAGACTTGAAAAATTCTTGAATGATCTTGAAATTCAGCTTTCTTTTTCCGATGAGACCCGTCGGGCCCAGATCATTGAATGGATAGAAAAAAACCGCAATCATCCTCGAGTTCAACTTTTGATCGAACGACTTGGCCGAAACCCGCAAACGGAAAAAGTTTTTCTACAGCTGACACGCCCTTCCCGCAGTGATCGACCAAGCTCTACAACAGCAAAACACCAAGACTCAACCGACAAAGCTACAGATCCTGAAAAGATAAAGAGGATGCGGCAACTCGAAATAGAAGACTTTGCAGCCAATCGGATATGGCTACTTGAAGAAGCCGCAAAAGCTCCGCCCACCGTGCGCAAGGAAGCCCTGGCGACTCTGCTTCGTCTGCATCCGGACAACAAGCTTATCGATCTGGCAAAAGCGGCAATAGAGGAACAAGACGAAGGTTTGAAGATTGTTGGATTCCAGATTCTTGAAAGAGTTGATTCTGAATATTTGAAAGAAAATATAAGTGCTTTTTTGCAGGAAGATGCTCCGAATATCAGAGTTCGGGCAGTAAGATTTGCTCTTAAGTTCAAACAAAACGAAGCCGTAGCAATATTAAAAAATCTTTTAAAATCTACCGAACAGAGGATTAGGGCCAATGCGGTTGCATGTCTGGGTTTGTGCCCTTTCAATCTTGCTTACCGAATTCTAATGGATCAACTCGACGCTGAAGACCACCCGGTCATCGCCCGACACATCACGAGCATCCTGTTGTCAAATCCATCAAAAACCGTTCTAAAAGGCCTTGACAATATCACCAGAACTTCAAATCCCGCGGTTTCAATGGTGGTTTCACAGGCTCGGAACGACCTTTTCGAGATTTTAGCATCGATGCCAGAGGAACAGGAAGAAGCTCTCAAACCGGTTATTTCGGAAGAGGCCAAGCCCTATTCGGTTGAGAACGTTCGACGATTGGCCAGAGATCGGCAAAAGACCTGGAAGCCGGGCTACAAACCTGATGGAGAAGCAGAAAAAAAAGAAAGTTTCTGGGCAAATATCAATTGGTCGATGGCCATCAGCGGCCTTGTTGTTGTCATATTTCTGGCAATGCTACCTTATATGCTTTTAAGCGACAGGTCCGACATCGATCTGCGAACCTCAAAACAGGGCAAAGACTGGCGTGCTGACGAACGGAAAAAATTCAATCGTTCCGGAATCCCTTCAAAATTTCGCATGAATCGTCCCTGTTCCATTGCAGTCAAAGTAGAAAAAATAACTTCGGATTCGAGTATGGTGGTCAAACATGAGGACCGCCAGATCATGCTGAAATTTTCCAAGCCGGAAGCAGAAAGTATAAATCCCGGTACCGAACTGGTGGTAACCATGGTACCTTATCGCGTCAATCCACGCGGCGTAATTCAGGCCAGAGGGCTCAATCTGGCTGTAGCAAAAGGGCAGGAACAATGAACTGGTTAGACCGTCTGGAACGCAAATTCCCACAGTTAGCGCTTGAAGGCCTTATTCGCTATGTTTCCTTCCTGATGCTGACGGTATTCTTTCTTACCAGAAGTGGAATGCTGTCTGAAAAGATGTTGTTGCTCAACGGATCCATGGTAATGCATGGTCAGGTATGGCGCCTGGTAACTTTTTTGTTAATTCCGGCAAGCGACAATCTCTTTTTTCTGGTGTTCGAGTTACTGATTCTGGTAATGTGCGCAGATGGCCTTGAAGCGGAATGGGGCACTTTCAAACTCACCGTTTATTATCTTATCGGTGCTCTAGGGAACATTATAATGGCGTTGATACTACCAAGCATGGTTTTAAATGGTTATTTTATCTATTTAACTCTTTTCCTTGGGTTTGCCAGTCTGTATCCAAATTATGAGATATACCTGTTTTTTATCATTCCGATAAAGATAAAATATCTGGCAATGTTGTCTGGCGCGTGGATAATCTATGCTGTAGCGGTAGCTCCTCTGGCAGTTAAGATTGCCGTACTGATTGCAATCGCCAACTACCTGCTGTTTTTCGGTCCAGAGTTTGTGAGAACCATGCGCGGCAATTATCGAGCCCATAACCGGCGGCGTGAATTTGAGAATCAGGTTCGCCCTTCTGATGGTCCGCGACATGTTTGCGCTGTTTGCGGCCGCACTGAAGTCTCTAATCCCGAACTTCAGTTTCGCTACTGCACCTGTGAAAGATGTGGCGAAAATGGGGTCGCCTTCTGCCTTGAACACTTAAAGGAACATAAGGCTGCCGATTCCCGTGAAACACAGGATTGATTCCATGCTGGGGAAATGGCATTCATATCTTTTTCTTCTTGCTCTGATAATATTTTGCGGCTGCGATTTTTTTTCAGGCGGTGACGAAAGTCAAAGTTTGAAAAGCCAACAACAGGTAGTTTTTCAGGGAACGCTTAGCAATAGCAATAGCCTGAATTTTAATACTCCAGAATTCTCACTGTTCATTGACAAGTCCGCTGTTAATCGCGCCAAATCGCTCAGAATCACAAGCAATTCGTATTTTGATGATTTCCCGTGGGCCAATGAATTTCTGATAATTTCAAAAAATTATTCAATTGAACTTGAAGATGCCGACCCGTTATTTTTTCCTTTTGCTGAAATCGGTTTTGGAACAAAAAATGAATTCAACCCTGAAACCTTATTTGCGTTTTCTTACTCAGAGAAACAGGGCTGGCGCATTTTCAATTCCCCCGATGATCCTGAAGCGGGGAAAATATTTTTTCAAACCCCGGCCTTTTCCCGCTGGTTCCTGACGACTCGCACCAATCCTGCGCCAAACAGTCCGACACGTGCGCCCTCGATAAGCGCTTCGCCCACATTGCTTTTATCAGACAATGCCGGTTTTCCTGCTGAAAACCTCATCATCAAAACAAATTTTTTCATTGCCAGTCATAGCTTCATCGATGCCGCCAATTATGACTTCAAAATCAATGCTATCGCCGACCGACCATTTTCCTTTCTTCTGAAAGGCCGTCAGGACCAATCAAAGGAGATTCAAAGCCAATTAAAGCAGGACGGATTATATAAAGCGACCATAGATCTTTTCAACGATTCGCCGGTTGAGAACGCTATAAGCCAAAATCAGGCATCAGCAACCATCAAGATTGATTTCAGCCAGCAACAAACCATTACCCTACCCGCAAAAATGGTTCTTTCCAGCGAGATTACCGGCCCAGGCAATTTAACATACATCAATCATGCCGCAGTTATTTTTTCAACTGAATTGAAGCCCACCGAACCAGTCGATCCACAAGATCCACCAGCATTGATCGTTCCAGCCTTGACCTTTTCCAGCCCTTTTTCCGGAGAAAAATCAGTGGCTGTCGACCGCTCGATAATTCTTGAATTCAATAAGGCCATTGATCCAGTTAGTTTTGCCGAGTTTTTTGCCATCTTTCCGGATCCTGGCCTAGACGAGGCAACCCTGAAATGGAACGAAGACGGTACAATAGTCACGATTGATCTACCAACTCTGAATGGAAATGCCGAATATATTATCCGCCTGCAGCCAGGTATTAAAGGACAAGACCAGACAGAACTGGCCCAGAGCATTGACATCAATTTTTCAACTCGTGAAGACCAAGCCCCTGTTCTGGTCGAGTTTTATCCGACAAGCGGCGCAATTTTGTCGCGAAACGGCCAGCTACAGTTTATTTTTGACGAAGAGATTGCCAGCCCTACTTTCAAAATTGAAATCCTTCCGGCAGTCGAGACCAGCATGAATTTCAACGGCAATCAGGTTACCGTTACTCCCTCTGATAAATGGGCTGCAGCGACCAGTTACCAGGTCAGGCTTTTATCCGGCCTTTCCGATCTGCTGGGCAATCAATCTACACAGGATTTCTCATTCAACTTTTCTACCGACGATGTTATTGCCCCAACAATTTCTGCATTTGATCCAGCCAATGGAACAACGATGCTGTCTATAGATCCGCTAATCCAGATCAGCTTCGATCAGGAAATGGACAAAGAGCTGGTCGCTCAGGCATTTACATTTTCAGCAGCAGAAATCGGGGCGAATTTTTCCTGGGAACCATCCGGAAAAGTCCTTACCCTGTCTTTCCAGAAAAGTCTGGATTTTTCAACTGATTATCAAATCGTTATCGATACAAAAGCCGAATCGGCTACAGGAATCAAGCTTGCAAACAAATTTTTCTACCATTTTTCAACGATTGCCCGCCCGACAATCATTCAAGCACAGATTTCTCCAGCGGCAAACGAGACCAATGTTGCATCGGACAGTATTATCTGCATTCCTTTCGATCGGCCGATGGACCGGGAAAAGGTGCAGAATGCCTTTTCGCTGCTTCAGGCTTCAGGGAAAATAACAACCGGGTATTTCAACTGGACCAGCGAAAAGATGTTCTTTACCCCCGAAGCAGCATTAATCCCTGGTCAGACTTATCAGGTTCAGCTCGGCAAGAATGCAGTGGATGTGAATGGTTACGGCATTGGGGAAGATTTCAAATACTCTTTTTCTGTAGCACAGAATCCTCAAATTTCAATTTTATCAACATCCCCTGCCAATAAAGCTGTTGGGGTAAGCCTGGATTCGGAAATTGAAGTATTGTTTTCAGGAACGGTTGACCCAAACAGTTTCGCTTTTACAATTTCACCGCAAATTAACGGTGAGCACTTCAAGATCTGGGATCAGAATAACACCAGATTAAAAATCAGCTTTGCAGAAGGTTTCACAAGCGGAACCAGTTATCAACTCGTTTTCTCTCAGGGAATAACCGACGTATTTGGGCAGCCGATCAAGGCCTTTGCGCCTCTAGGCTTCACCTGTGAAACAAGCAGTCTTCCGCGTCTTACATCTTCATTACCAGCTAACGGAGCTTCGAAAATAGTTCCTGACACAGCAATTGAACTCAGATTCAATCAAAGCATGAATCGGGAAAGTGTGGCTGCGGCCTTTTACATTTCTCCATCTCTGGAAATAGAGCCATCTTTAGCCTGGAACGCAGAAAGCACCATTTTAACCATTAACCCAGGAAACTGGTTGAAATTTGGACAAACCTATCAGATAACGCTTAATGCAGAGGCAACCAACGAAGAAGGCATTCAAATCGGCAGGCAAAAACAGGTTACCTTCAGTACCCGCGACCAGACACAAGCCATTGTAGAGTCGCCAGCGTCGGCATCTCTGGATATCGACCCTACCAGTCCAATTGTCATTGAGTTTAGCTCTAGAGTAAATCAGGAATCGGCACAGAGCAGCTTTCAGGCCATTTCTGGAGCAGAGAAAAGAGAAGGGGATTTTTCCTGGAACGAAAACCGGATGTCATTTGTTCCCAATTCTCCCTATGGAATAGAAGAAAAGGTGGTGTTTGGCTTCGCCGGCGCAGTTAATGACTTCGATGGCTATCCGGTTAAATTGCCAGCAAATCAAAGTTTTACGACCAGAGGCGAAAATCCACCGCAGATTCTCTCGACAAATCCGGCCAACGCCTCTATAAACCTCGCCAGAGACATAGAAATTCAAATAGTTTTTTCGGAACGAATGAACACAGATTCAGTCGAAGCCGTTTTTTTGCCTGAAGCAGGCGCCTTTATCAAGGCCTGGAGCACCGACCAAAGAACTCTGACAATAAAAGGATTGCTGCTCAAGGGTGGCACAGATTATCGACTTACGGTAAGTGAGTCTAGCCGCAGTGAGGCAGGAAAAATAATTGCCGGCAACAGGGTTTTAGAATTCAGCACCGCACCAATTCCTGGCCCGAATGTTATTCAAACCGAACCAATACCGGACTCTGATAACGTCAGCACCTCAGCTTCAATCAAGATTTATTTCGATCGAGGCATTGCGCCTTCTTCGTTTGCCGGGTCATTCTCGTTGCAACCGGCAATAGATTATGACCTGGCCTATTCCGATGACCAGAAAGTCGTTACCGTAAATCTTCTGCAAAAACCACTGACTGCGACCCGATATCAGGTTTCTATTGCAGAAACAATGCAAAGCCTCGATGGCCAAGCACTTGATAAAGCCTTTGTTTTCTACTTTACCACCGAAAGTGCCCCCGAAATTTCAGGAATCATACCGAACAACCAGGCAACTTCAGTGCCGACGAACTCAAAGTTAGAGTTTTCGTTCAACAAGGCAATGGACAAAACTTCAGTTGAGAATGCCTGCAAATTAACCTCGGGCTTCAACATCATCAACTGCGCCTTTAACTGGGAGAGTCCTCAAAAGGTTATCTGTACCCCGGCAGAACTCAGGCCTGGCAAAGAATATCAGGTTTTTATCGGCACCGAAGCAAAAGACAGCAATGGCAATCAAATGTCTCAATCCTTCACGGCCAATTTCACCACTGAACTCCCGCCCCTCTTCAGGGTCGAATTTCTGCAACCAGATTCGGGGGCCGCCAACACTCCGCTGGATCAAACAGTTGTTGCAAGCTTTTCAAATCCGGTTTCAATCGGCTCTATCCAGATATCCTATCAACCCGCCCCACCCTCGGCCTATTCGTTGAATCTTTCAACAGACGCCAGACTTTTAAGCATAATTCCAAATGGACATTTGAAAGGCGGGCAAGCTTACCAGGTCAAGATTCTTGAAGGCACAATGGATATTTTTGATTCATCCCTGGCAAACGAAGCCTCTTTAAGCTTTACCACCCTTATGCCCGCTGTGCCAGAGGTAATTGAAACCATGCCAGTAGCAGGAAGCTACGACATTCCCCTCGACCAACAGATTGTCGTCAAATTCAATCAGCCAATGAACCGGGAAACGGTGGAAAATGCTTTTACGATAACCCCGGCGCTTAATCAGGCCATTTTTGCCTGGACAGCCGATTATAAGCAATTCACCCTTTCCTATCAGGGAAATCTGACCGACGGCACCGCTTATCAAGCCAGAATAGGTGCCGAGGCCAGGGATCAATTCGGAACAAGCCTGGGAATTGATTATCTTCTGCCATTTCAAACTCTTTTCCGCCCCGAACTGATTGTTTCTCAATTGAACCCGGCACCGGATTCTACACGGGTGCCTGTGCAAACTACCATCAAGATGGTTTTCAGCAAAACCATGAATCTTGCATCGATTGAAAACGCTTTTTCCATGACAGGGGCTGGAATAAGCATTCCGGGAACTTTGTCCCAAAACCAGCAGACCATTTTGTTTACCCCGTCTTCTGTGCTTACCTACAACCAGATTTATAATCTGACTTTAAATTCTTCGGCCCATGACCTTGCACAAAATTTCATAAAAGCTCCGCAGAACTGGTCTTTCACAACCGCACCTGAACAAGGCAAGGTTTGGGAGCTTGAAGTCGCAAAAACCACTGCCGACACAATGCTTTCCGGGCGAAGTGATCATACATTGGTAGCCTTTGGGAGCAACCTATATGCTATTGGCGGATTTGACGGGACCTATCTCAATGATGTCTGGCGCTCGAGCGATGGACAAAACTGGACCCGAATACTAGCTCCGACTTCATCGGAGGGCGCGGGACAATTTGCACCCCGTGCCGGCCATGCCTGTGTCGTCTTCAACGGCAAAATTTGGCTGACCGGCGGATTCGCTGAAACCGATACCGGCAATAGATATTTTGACGATGTCTGGTATTCTGAAAATGGTTCTACATGGGTAAAAGCTGTCGCCGAGGCAGACTATTTCCAGAGGGCCTGGCACAACCTTGTAGTATTCAATAATCAGCTGTGGATTATTGCCGGCGAGACCCAGGACGCCAATGGGACTAAGGTGCTTCTCGACGATTGCTGGCAATCTTCAAATGGAGTAACATGGCAGCAAAAATCGCAAATTACCGCTTTTTTCCCGAGAAAGAAGGCTGCTGCAGCATCTGTCGCCGGAAAACTCTGGGTTTGGGGCGGCTATGGAAAGAATTCTCAAGGCCAAACTCAGGTTTTGAATGACAACTGGAGCACGAGCAATGGTGATCTTTGGCTGTTAAACAATTCAGTCAGCATGTTTTCGCCCCGTTGCGGCATGGCGCAAACTTTTTTCTCAGATAGATTCTGGCTGGCAGGCGGTTCAGGTTCAGAAAGTGGAACGAACGATTTATTCAATGATGTATGGGCAACCACTGACGGTTTGAACTGGTTTCAGATACTTGAGAATTCAGCAGGGACAAGCTCACAATTTTCCCCAACCACGGGTTTGGCCGCCGCAGCTTTTACTGATAGAATATTCATTGTTGGTGGAGAAAAGTCCGAAGGTCTAACGAATGAAGTGTGGTCAAGCCAATGAAAATAGAGAATTTTGAAAATCCAGCTTTTGATTTGAGCCAGATCGGCATTAAAGAAGAAAAAGAGCTTAAGCATTATCAGGTTTTGACTAACCGGTTTACCAATTTTGAAATTGGCATCGCCTGGGTAACATCGCTGCTGTTCATTGTCGCCTATGTAATATGTGAGGCTTTTGGCGTAAGTTACGGGTCATTGCTGCATGCAAGAATCATGTATTCGATTTTTGTCATGATCAATGTTTCTGCCGCTCTCTATTCTTTGTATGCCTGGTCAAGAATTCCCAGTCGCAGCATTGCCAAAGATTCGATGCTGTTTTTTACCATTTCCATGCTCAGCGCCGCCATTGGCAACAGTATCGACTTCATTTTCTGGATTACCGAAATTGCGGCATTCAAACAAAGTGTTTTCACCAATCTATTTTTCATTCTGGCGATTTTGTTTTCGCTGCCTGGAATACATCTTCTGGGCAAAGTCTGTCGAGTAGAATTCGGTCGACAACCAATCATTTACTATATTGCGATAATGTTGATCTACATTATGATTCCATTGTTGATGAACTCGCATTCGTTGTTATCAGTCAATCAGCTTGGTACCATCAGCAATCTAAAAGAGTTCGTCTTTGGACTTCTTTACGCCATCGGCATCGGTTACATGGCTGCCATAGCCATTCACCTCTGGCGCGCTGCTCAAGGTCGACTTTTTCTCTCTGCCAAGCTAATAAGTATCGGTATGATTGCGATGAGCTTTGGCTGCTCAATTTATGCGGGACTTTTTCCCAGAATACCGGCGGCGGAAATCCCCTCCAGTCCGGTGCATCTAATCATCGCTCTTGGCTACGTAATTTCTGCCTGCGGCATCAAAAGAACTGAAAGTATCATCAACACCATTTTCAATCTTCGCGATTCTAAATTGCCGCCATGGCTTACTTTGGTCGAGCTTTTCGGCAAAAGCGAAGGACTCGACGTCTATAAAAGACTTGAAGAAAGCGTAAAGTCCACGTTGCAGGAACTTTCAAAGGCCAAAGAAGAAAGCCAGCAAAAGCAGGTCGCGATAAGTGAGCTTGAACAGGAAATACAACTTCGCCGACAGACTGAAAGGGAATTGATTGTTGCAAAAGAAAAGGCAGAAGAAGCCAACCTTGCCAAGTCGCATTTTCTGGCAATGATGAGTCATGAACTTAAAACCCCACTTACGGCGATCAAAGGTTATGGCGAATTACTGCGTGGGCCAGCAAGGCAAAACCTTATCGAATCGGGAAAAATCTTTGATCTTGCCGATCAGATCGTTATCAATGCCAACAATCTACACGCGATGATTGAGGGCTTATTGAGCTTTTCGTTACTCGAAAGCGGCAAATTTTCTCTAAAAAAAGAGCGCTTTGCCATTTCCGACATTCTGGCATACATAAATTCGCTTGAAGCAGATCATTCCAAGACCAGAAAGAGCAAGTTCGTTCAGAAGATTGAGCAACCCGAACTGATATTGTTTTCAGATAAACAGGCAATTCAACACATTATTGTCAACCTTCTCACCAATGCATTCAAGTTCTGTCAGGCCGGCACTGTTACGCTTGAGATAAGAGGTTCTGGCCAAAATGATCTTTATTTAGCTGTTAGCGATGACGGCATTGGCATGGATCAGCAGCACCTTGAAAAGATTTTCCAACCCTTCTTTCAGGTTAGTCATGGAACGACGAGAAAATTTGGGGGTTCAGGCCTGGGTTTAAGCATCGTAAAAAAAATAGTCGGAGAAATGAACGGCAAAATTCTTGTAGAAAGCCAAATCGGCCAGGGAAGCAAATTCGAAGTATTCCTACCCGAAGTTATACACCTGGAGAAATAAGATGACCAGCACCAACAATAAAACAGTTCAGATATTTTCAGACGGAGCCTGCAGCGGTAATCCCGGCCCTGGCGGATGGGGAGCGATTCTTCGTTACAAAGGGCATGAGAAAGAAATAAGTGGTGGAGAAAAAGAGACTACCAATAACCAAATGGAGTTACTGGCGGTGATTTCTGCCCTCGAATGCCTTAAGGAACCCTGTTCGGTTGAAATCTGCACTGACAGCCAATATATTGCGAATGCCTTTGAAAAAGGCTGGCTCGACACCTGGCAGAAGAATGGCTGGAAAACTTCGGCCAAGAAACCGGTAAAAAACCGCGAACTCTGGGAAAGACTACTGATTCAAGCCAATAAACACCAACTTAGCTGGCAATGGGTTAAAGGACATTCCGGCCATCCAGAGAATGAACGCTGTGATGAACTGGCAGTAATCGAAAGAGATAAGGCGGCAAAGCAGAGGTGAAATCGGCAGTCTGGTTGATATTGCTTTTTCTATTGCCGTTTTCAACGCTGACGGCTCAGGATGCCTTATCAATTCTGGAAAGTCTGCCCCCACCCCAGGTTGAATATCAAACTGCTCCAGAAAACTCTTACCCGACAGTGCAAACGGAGCCAGAAAAACTTTTGCCAACGCAAATCGAAACACCACAGCCCAAAAGCGTTTCAGTGGATACCGAAAAGCTCATCGATCAGGTCACTCCTCAACCATTTAAGAGCCTGGCGGGTATTGTTAAAAATATTTCGAGTTCACCTGCCAGTGAAACAAAGCCTCTCAAGGCATCTACAAAAAATGAAGCTATCTATGAGAAGCCGGCAGAAATTCAGACTGCAAAAGTAAAAGTAGTTGAAGCACCATCAAAAGCATATCAAAGCTTTAGAACCCTGCAAAAGAATAGTCTGGTAGAAGAATGGCAAGTCGCTATACAAAAAAACCTGCAATTGGTTTCTGATTGTATCGAACTGAGCCAGCAGCAGCCGATAGCAGACAAAACGGTTCCCAAAGGCGATAAAGAAGAAACTGAAGAGGGAACAGATGAATCCGCTGAAGAACCAGGCGACTCAAAATCTTTCGATTCTGTATTTGCGAAAGTCAAAGGTTTGCAGAAGAAAGAAAAATGGAAAGAAATAATCGAAACTTTTGAAGAAAATCCGGATGCAGGAGAAACGAAAGAAGGGCTTGAATTCATTCTCGAAGCACTACTGAATCAGGAAAAACCAGATGTAAACTCTATCAGGCGTAACGGAAACAGCCTGTTACAGTTAGACAAGAAAAGTGCATGGGGCAATTACGCCATGGCATATTATTATTACAACAGCAGAAAACCGAATGCCGCCAAAGGTGCCAAGCATTTGGACGAAGCATTGAAAGCCAAGAAACCGCCTCCCGGAGCTTCAAAGCTTTATTGGATGAACCTTTTGAAAAAGCTCTGGATTGTCGGACTGCTTATTCTCGGGGCAATAATTGGTGGAATAAATCATGTCATCAAAAAGAAAAAGGCGGCCCAGATCATTCTTGATGATAATGAGAGCCCACCCCAGGAAGGCATTACGGAGGAAGCGCCCGCTCTGCCCAGCTCAGGCCTTGCAGGCAAACTAAAACCTCTGATCGATAAGCTTCAGCCGCTTTTAGACAAAATACGCAAAAAGAAGCCCGGCAATCAGCAGGATTCAGGTGCAAATGCGACAAAAGCCCCGCCAGAAGCAACCAAACCAGACAACACCCCTGATGATGCTCAGGGCATTTCAGAGGTTGCCCCGGAGAATGAAGAATTGGCAAGCAGCGATCAGGCCAGCCAACGGCCAGAATCAAATGAGCATTCTGCAGCCGCCGAGCCTGAAATTTCGCCGCCTCTACCTGAAAATTCTGAAGAGGAAAAATAAAAGATTCAAAAAACAAAAGCGGCAGTCAGAAATATTTTCTAACTACCGCTTTTGTTTTTTAGTCAGCTTTAAAAGCGAGCTTATTTTTTGCGATAAACGTTCAGGCCAACTTTTTCTTCTCTGCCAGGCAGAGCATAGTTGCCTTCGGTTGAAGCAACAATAATGGACTTACCGGAAGAAGATACGCCAAATTCTTTGGTCAGATCAACTTTAATGGTAAGAATATTGCCTTCGATATTCATTTCAACGTTTTTCATGCATTCCTCCATTTATTTTACGCCTGCATCGGTGAGGCAAGGGTAACACAAAATCAGGCGTATTTCCAGCCTTTTGTCGTGGAAATACGCTGATTTAAAAAGTTCAGTCTTTGGGAATTCTCAGAGTCATACCAACTTTAAGAAGTTTTGGGTTGGTAATACCGTTGAACTGGGCGATTTCTTTCCACTTTGCGGTAGTGCCAAAAACCTTTTTGCTGATTTTTCCAAGGGTGTCACCGGAAACGACAACATACTCACTGAAAGCCGATTCAGGTTCAGAATCTTCTTCGACATCGGCAACGACTTCATCAGCCGGAACTGGATCGGGAGAAGGTTCTTCAACGTAAGGTTCAGGCTCGGCAACTGGTTCAGGTTCTGCAACCGGCTCGGGTTCCACATAAGGTTCGGGTTCGAGATAGGGCTCAGGCTGTTCGGTTACCAGTGAGGCTTCATCGCCTACGGGCACTTCTTTCGGAGGCACAACAGCATCTTCAAGCACCTTGAAGTTTCTTACCTGAAGCGCACCAACTGGATATTTCTGGTCAGGTTTGAAAACATTGCCGAAAACTCTAATCTTCACGGCACGGTTTTCAGCGACTTTGGCCGCGTTATCACCGATCAGAATGATTTCCTGGCCATCGAGAGTTTTAAACAGCACCTTGCCTTCGGCAACTGAATCAACCATGCCGGTAACCGTGGTTGAACGCTGTTTTTTGCCAAACCATTCTCCCGGTTTCCACCAGCTGGTCCATTTGCTTGCGGCAAAAACGGGCATAGAAAGCATGGACAGGATTACTACAACACTAAATAGTCTTTTCCTCATTTCGGATAAAGCCCCCTGTATTTATTGAATTCCTATGTCTGGGAATGTATAACTTTCACAGAACATTTTCAAGAGGGAATTGAACTTTAATCGTCAGTTTTTCCCAATTTTTCAGTCTTTCACTTCAAAAAACGGTGATCTGAAGGTTTTAATCGCGTGGCTAAATATATTTTCATAGGCCTGCTCATTTTCAGAGCCAATGAAAAAGCGCAGCAAGAATAGCAATTGCTCGTCAAAAACCAGATAATCAACAACTGTTAAAGGGCCATTGCCAGAACTGATCATCCATTTAATCTGATAGATCCGCATCGAATCGGAAGCAATCAGATCTGGTCCCTTCCGTAGCCGCAAAGAAAGCTCCGGGGTCTTCTCAAGCTCTGCAGTTCGCTGATTTACGTGCTCTTTTATTGTATCCTCTTCGGTTTGCTCGTTGATTCCAACAAATGCCGTAAACTTTTCACGAAATGGGCCACTGGCCGCTAACTCGCGAAAATCTGTTTCTTTATCATCCAATTTCCAGGAAATGGGCAACTCGAGTTCGATGGTCTGGGAAGCATTGCCAATTTTATGAAAGCCGGCAACACGCTCAGGATAACTACCGTCAGTAAAGCTTCTGGCAATACCAGTCAGAGAGAATCCGGCAAAGACAAATACAAAAAGCAAAGCTATTGCACCGGCGAATGTTCGCAAACGTCGCATTGGCAAAACCGGCACAAGGACGAGACTTAGTAAAGCTCCCCCGGCCAGACCACCGATATGAGCGCTATTGTCAACGCCCTGTTCTACCGAACCGATTACCAGATTGATCACCAGAATAAAAATCAGGGTAGAAAAATTGTTTTTACCCGCAAGCCTCTCTGAGCCACGTACCCGGAAAAATTCAAGCACAATCGCAGCAGAAAGCAAGCCAAGTACTGCTGACGAGGCTCCGGCTGAAAGAGTCTGCCCCGCATATACTGCGGCAAGGCTGCCGGTGAAGCCTGAAAAGAAGTATATGCCCAAAAACAAAGGCCAGCCAGTAACATTTTCAACCGGAGGCCCAAAAAACCTTAAGGCCAGAACATTCATGAACAGGTGCACCCAGCCAATATGAATGAAAAGACTGGTAAACAAGCGGAAATATTCACCCTGATTCACGAGAAAAGCGCTGTTTGCACCTACCCTGATCAAAGTTACCAGATCTTCGATTCCGAGGGTCATCATCAGTCCGACCGAGACAAGGAGAGTTGCCCAGACAAGTAAATCAGTACAGCGACTGCTTTCTGTGCCAACTTCAAGGCCTTCTTTTTCGGCCGAAACCAGCTGATTGAATTTTGGCGAATTCTCCTGCTCGAGCTTCTTCATCTGGATCAACAAACGATTAGCCATGAACTCTTTGTTCTCGACAAGACCAAAAAATCTTTTACGCATGAAGGGCAACCACGCCTCGGCCGAGCCATCACCTTCTTCTTCATCCTCGGCATTGTTTTCGCAGGCCCGCATAGCTGCGCCCATCATCTGTTCGCCATCTGAAAAATCACCTGAATTGAAAACGCAAACGCCGCGCCAAAAATCGCGAATCTGGGGAGGCAAGCGTTCTATGCCCTCCTCGCTGGCTTTTAGAAGGCGTTCCAGGTCTTCGCGCCAACCCAAAAATGCGAAAAATATCATTCGACTAATGACCAGGTTGGCCTGCTTTTCAGGGCTGAAATCTTCTGGATCGGAAAGCTTTCTTTCAAGAGCCAACTGAGCGTCTATTGCCTCAGGGAAACGGGTTAACTCGAGATAGGCTCGCACCAGGTAAAGTAATTCCTCAAAATTGTAATCATCGATGCTTTTTCCTTCAACAACCAGGTCTCTTACCATTCCTTCGAAATTGCGGTTATTGAAATGGATCAGCCCGATAAACACGCGAGTCATCGAATCATAAGGTTCACCACGGTCGAGCAGTTTCCGGATCTCCAGTTCAAGAGCATGTGGATCTTCGCCCAATTCATGTGCAACCCTGGCAATTTTGTGCAAATGAACGTTTAATTCAGACCAGGCGAGATGAGCCTTCCATCTTGCCAGTGGCTCAATTTCGCCCAGGCGATTTTCGGCCATAAGAACATCGATTTGCCGCTGAAGAAACATTGGCAGAATCACGATCAGGAAAATTCCGGTGAGCGAAATCCCGATTGCAATGCCCCCGGCAACATCCTTGGCCAGTAGGAGAATCATCAGGCACAAAAGAAAAAACAGCTGCGAAATATACCCCGAATAATGGCGAAAGCCTTTGCGAAAAAGAGAAAAAATCATATAGCCGACATTAGCCATAATGATGTAGAGAACAAGTCGGTAGGCGATATCCATAATTTTTTTCTTCTAATCTAAAATTAGCTCTATTGAGTTTTTTTCTTTATTCATGCCAATTTTGCCGGAAACCTTGGTGCCATCGTCAAGGACGAAACCTTTCATGGCTCTTGTGGTTTTGCCGGCAATCAAAAGATCGATAGCACTCTGTGAAAGCTTTTTGCCATGGAACTCTTTCCAGACGACGTAATGACAACCTTCTTTAAATCTATTGCATCCGAAACCCCGACTGCCCTCGATAATCTGGCCCTTGCCACAAGCCGGACAAACGCCGAAAGTTGGACGTGACACCGCGGGTTTTCTTTTGGCAGCCTGCTGAGGGGATGCCAGGTTTCTGGCGGTTTTTATCTTATTGACCACCTCGGCCACAAACTGCGAAATATCGCGAATATAGTCATCGGCACTGTCTTTGCCACGAGCGATATCGGCGAGGCGTTTTTCCCAGTTGCCTGTAAGTTCCGGGCTTTTTATTTCCGGCTCGGCAAGTGAAATAAGATGAATGCCTTTTGCGGTTGGAATAAGTTTTTTCTTGTCACGCAGCATATAACCGACCCTGATTAATTTTTCAATAATCTCGGCGCGGGTTGCGGGTGTGCCAAGGCCACAATCTTTCATGGCATCGCGCAATTCTTCATCCTCAATAAGTTTGCCGGCGGTTTCCATCGCCTGCAACAGAGTTGATTCGGTATAAGCTGCGGGCGGACGGGTTTTCTTGGTTTGTAGATCGGTTTTGACAATCTCGCGATGATCGCCTTTTTTAAGATCGGGCAAAGACTGATCATTTTCTTCTTCATCGCCTTCGCTGTCTGATTTCTTGTCTTCGCTCTGACCTTTTTTGGGATATAGCGCCCGCCAGCCTTCAGCGGTAACTACTCTTCCACCGGCTTTGAAATTTTCTTCGCCTGCTTTTATCAGCACCTGAGTAGATAGATACTCGTGATCAGGATAAAATGCGGCAAGGAAACGACGAACGACCAGATCATAAATATTCTGTTCATTGCGGGGCCATGAAGAAATATCAGAGACTTTTTTTTCGGTAGGAATAATTGCGTGGTGGTCGGAAACTTTGGCATCGTTGAAAATACGCTTTTCTTTTTTGGGTCGGTTTTGCCGCAGGTAATCAAGATACTGCTCATAATCGTGCGGCAGAGAGGCAAGACGTTTTTCGATGGTTGGGAAAATATCACCGGAAAGATAGCGACTATCAGTTCTTGGATAAGTGACAACCTTGCGCTTTTCATAAAGATTCTGTAAAACTGCCAGCGTATCGGCCGCAGTCATACCATAACGACTGTTGGCATCGCGCTGCAGACTGGTAAGATCGTAAAGGAATGGCGGAACCTGCTTCTTTTTACTTTTCTTAACCGATGTGATTTTGGCAATTTGGCCACACAGGCTTTCGGCAAGTTGCTGAGCCCTGCTCTGGTCATCTATGCGACTGGGGAAATCCGTGGCATCCGGGTTGAACCAGATTGCGTTAAAATCACCAAGATCGGCAACGATTTCCCAGTAGTCTTTGGAGACAAAGTTCTGAATTTCAAGATGACGACCAACAACCATTGCCAGGGTGGGAGTTTGAACCCTTCCCAGGGTTAACATTTCATTGAATTTCTTGGTATAGGCACGGGTAAAATTCATGCCGACAAGCCAGTCTGCATGACTTCGGCCCGCGGCAGCCCGGGCAAGGTCATCGTATTTCTCGCCAGGCCGTAAATCGGCAAAACCGTCTTTGATGGCTTCGTCAGTCATACTTGAAATCCAAAGGCGTTTGAAGGGTTTCGCGCAGCCTGAATGCTGATAAACAAGGCGAAAGATGAGTTCCCCTTCTCGACCAGCGTCAGCAGCGTTTATCAATTCTGAAACATCTTCACGCAGCATCAGTTTCGCCACAGTAGAGAACTGCTCGCTTGCCGATGGTATGACACTGAGCACCCATTTTTTCGGCAACATTGGCAAAGTAGCCAGCGACCATTTTTTCCAATCTGGGTTCTGGGCTTCAGGGGCTCCGAGGGAAACAAGGTGGCCAAAACCCCAGGTAACGATGTAACCGTTGCCTTCCTGGAAGCCCTTGCCCTTCTGGGTTGCCCCAAGAATGCGGGCAATATCACGCCCAACCGATGGCTTTTCTGCGAATACCAGAGTTTTCATGGCATTATGCTAACCTATGATTTTTTTAATGTCCAGAAAAGAGAATTTGTAAAATGATTAATTATTTGCTCGTGCATACCGATGCGTTTTATATTATAATGCTAGTCAAATCTGAATAAAGAGCTCTGCCCCTGCGGCAGAATTTGTTTAGTCATAAGCCACGAAGGAGGGTTATTCATGGCGACCTTCAGTTATAAGGCGAGAAACTGGGATGGAAAAATCGTTTCTGCCGAAATGGAAGGCGAAAGTAAAGAAGTCTGTATCGCCAAGTTGCGCGAAAAGGGCTATTTCGTCACCAGTATCCAGGAGAAAAAAGGCTCGGGAGGCATATCGATCAGTTTCCTGCAAAGAGGTGTTTCATCGCAGGAAGTCTGTATTTTTGCCCGACAGTTTGCGACCATGATCGGTTCGGGCGTACCGTTGGTGCGCTGTCTTACCATTCTACAGGCCCAGGCCGAAAACCCGACTTTCAAAAAGATCATCAGCCAGATTCGTTCAGACGTTGAAGGCGGTTCGACATTTTCTAAAGCTCTTGAAAAGCACCCGAAGGTTTTTTCGGATCTTTTCTGTTCACTGGTTAAAGCAGGCGAAGTCGGCGGTATTCTCGATCAGATTCTTGAAAGACTTGCCGATTACCTTGAAAGCTCTGAATCTCTCAAAGCGAAAGTTAAAGGCGCATTGACCTATCCGATCGTCGTTTTCGGTATCGCAGCTCTAGTTGTTGTAGCATTGGTCATGTTCGTTCTGCCTCAGTTCAAGGAAATTTTCATGGGCATGAACGTCGAACTGCCCATGGCTACAACTCTGCTCTTGGCAACATCTGACTTCATGGTTTCATGGTGGTTTATCATTCTTCCCGGAATGGTTGCGGTGCCGATTCTAATCTGGAACTTTTTCCAGACAAAGACAGGAGCCCGCATTTTTGACACCAACATTCTACGTATGCCGGCCATCGGTATGATGATGAGGAAAGTTGCGGTTGCCAAATTCACAAGAACCCTTGGAACGCTTATCGCATCAGGGGTTCCCATTCTTCAGGCACTTGAAGTTACAGCTCAGACGGCCGGTAACGTGGTTATTGCTGAAGCTGTTGACAAAACCCGCGTATCAATCCGCGAAGGGGAATCGATTGCCGACCCGCTCAAGAATTCAGGCGTTTTTCCACCCATGGTTGTGCAAATGATCGCAGTCGGAGAAGAAACCGGGGAACTCGACAAGATGTTGTCAAAAATCGCCGATTTCTATGATACTGAAGTTGACACGGCGGTTAAGGGCTTAACCTCAATCATCGAACCTATCGTTATCGTATTCATGGGTATCGTAATCGGTGGTATCGTTCTCGCCGTTTTCATGCCGATGTTGAAACTGGTTAACGCAACCTGATCCAATAAGAGATCGAACAAGCGGGGGCTGCCTTTTCAAGGCGGCCCCCGTTTTTTCACAAATAGATTTTTGGTTCTGACTTAAAATTTCTCTTGCCCCATTGATTGAGCAAATAAACATTCATGGCATAACAAATGTTTGAAAACGGGGCAGAGCCAAATTTTTAAGTTATTCGAGAATCATTGAATAAAAAAAACCGTCTCAACGAGTGAGACGGCCTTTGAAAGGCTATTGAACAAAGAGGCTTCAGATTTTATCGAGAGCCTGCCAGAGGTCTTTTTTGATATCTTCGAAATCTTCACAACCTACAGAAAGTCTAACCAGCCCATCGGTTATATCAGCTTCTTTGCGGGCTTCCGGACCCATGCTGGCGTGAGTCATGCTGGCGGGATGCTGAATAAGTGATTCGATGCCACCAAGAGAAACCGCCAAAGTGCAAAGCTCAACCGAGTCCATAACTTTTTTGCCTGCGGCTACCCCACCCTTGACCTCAAAAGAAATCATCGCGCCAGGGCCTTTCATCTGCTTTTTTGCCATTTCATACTGTGGATGAGAAGGCAGACCAGGATATTTTACCCATTCAATTTTCGGATGCTTTTCGAGTTCTGGAGCAAGTTTAGTGGCGTTTTCCTGAGCGGTTTTAACGCGCATTGCCAGGGTTTTTACGCCACGAAGTACAAGCCATGCCTGGTGCGGGTCGATAGTTCCCCCCATCTGACAGAGAACACCATGCATCTTTTTGATCAAAGCCGGATCTTTTGCAACAAGAATTCCGGCAACAACATCACTGTGACCGTTCAAAAACTTGGTCATGCTATGCAGAACGATATCGGCACCCAGGTCGAGAGGTTTCTGCAACAAGGGACTGCAGAAAGTATTGTCGACGACAAGAATGATATTGGCTTCATGAGCGATTTTTGCGGCAGCTTCGATGTCAGTAATGCTCAAAGTCGGGTTGGCCGGAGTTTCCACATAAATCATCGTGGTTTCCGGAGTAATAGCGGCCCTAATGTTTTCGGGTTTTGAAGAATCGATAAAGGTCGATTTCACGCCGAATCTGGGCAATTCTTTTTCGAGAAGGGTTCGGGTGGGACCATAAACGGAACCGGTTGAAACACAATGTTTACCTGCGCCAAGAAAGGTCATGAATACCGTTGAGATGGCCGCCATGCCGGTAGCAGTTGCCAAAGCAGCTTTCCCGTTTTCAAGTTCGGCAATACAATTTTCCAGAGCAGCTGTAGTTGGATTACCAATTCTTGTGTATTTGTAACCGTTGTCTTTGCCGGAAAATCTTGCCGCACCAACATCGGCGTCGGCAAATGCAAATGTCGATGACTGAAAAATCGGAACACTGACACCACCAAAGAGTTTGTCGGGTTCCTGTCCAGCATGGATACAAGCGGTATCAAAACTTACGTCAGAATGCTTCATTTATCGGCTCCTTTCGCCTGTCGCAATTTTTTTTGCCATGATAGGACTAATGTTATCTTTTGTCCAGATTTTTTGTATTACCGAATATTACAAACCAAAACGAACATAAATAGCAAAAAGGCTGCCACCAAATGTGACAGCCTTTTTGCTATCGGGGCGACTGGACTCGAACCAGCGACCACTTGAACCCCATTCAAGTACGCTACCAACTGCGCTACGCCCCGAGATGGTGCTATTTAAAGCGAACCATGTCTGCGTATTTTAACAGATGCCGAAAAATTTTGCAACAGTTTTATTGCTGTTTAAACAACCTTTTCATTTATCAAAGCATCTATTTCTTCAGAAGAAAAACCGGCCTGGGCAAGAATTTCACGGCTATGTTGGCCAAGAGTCGGCGCAGGTGAGTTAATCTCAGCTGCGGTTTCCGAAAACTTGACCGGAGTTCCTGGGACATGAATCTTTCCAACGGTCGGATGCATCAGCTCAACAAGCATGTTGCGAGCAAGAACCTGCGGGTCCTTGAGAACTTCACTGATGCGATTGATCGGTCCAGCCGGCACGTGCGCCTCTTCAAGTTTTTCCAGCCAAAATTCAGTGGTATTCTGAGATATGGACTGGTTAAGAACCGGTATCAATTCATCCATGTGCTGGCAACGATCTGCATTGTTCTGATAGCGATCATCAAGCGCCAACTTTTCGCGACCGATTACGTCACAGAATTTTTTCCAGAGTTGATCGTTACCACAGGCAACATTGATGAAACCATTGGAAGTTTTGAGAGAAGTGAATGGCGCTATTGAAGGGTGTCGGTTGCCTATGGGCACTGGATCTACTCCAGTGGTGGTATATCTTGCCACCGCATTTTCAAGTATTGCAACCATGCAATCGAGCATGGCAACATCGACCATTTGCCCTTTTCCACTTTGATGGCGATGATTTAGTGCTCCCAGAATGCCGATAGTTGAGAAAACTCCAGCGAAAATATCGGCAATAGAACTGCCGACCTTGGTTGGAGTGTTTTCATCTGGGCCGGTAATACTCATCAATCCACCCATGCCCTGAATAATCAGATCGTAAGCCGGCCGGGAGCTGTATGGCCCACTATGGCCAAATCCGGATGAAGCACAATAAATTAAGCGGGGATTGATTTTTGCCAACTCATCATAACCCAGGCCTAGCTTCTTCATTACTCCTGGCTTGAAATTCTCGACAAGAACGTCTGCTTTTTCAATTAGACGGCGCAGGACATTTTTGCCCTTTTCTGATTTCAGATCAAGGGTAAGACTTTTTTTGCCGCGATTAATGCTCATAAAATAAGCACTTTCGCCATTTTGATGCGGGCCGAAGGCTCTTGAATCATCACCGGTCCCCGGTCGTTCGACTTTGATCACTTCCGCGCCGAGATCGGCAAGCATCATGGTACAAAAAGGCCCGGCAAGAACGCGGGTCATGTCAATAACTTTCAAACCTTTTAAAGGACCCATTTTTTATCTCCAGCGAGTGTAAGGAATGCGGCGAGCTGGTTCAAAAGAGCAGCGGCCATTTTCAAGAATGCCTGCATAAGCAGAAACGTTGCGGTCTTCAATGTGATCGAACCATTGCGGAGTTGATGCATTTGGAACAACAGTTCTAATAGGATCAGGATCAAGATTTGCCCAGACGTATTCATCACAGGAACGAGCCTGAGAGAGCTTCACGCCCGATGGGTGAACGATCATTGAAGAGCCAAAGAAATATGCGCCGCTGGCGTCTGGTCCGACACTGTTGGCAGCGATCCAGTATACGTGATTATCGTATGCTCGGGCACGGTTGGTTAGTTCCCAATGGTCGAATGTACGCATAAAAGCAGAAGGACGACAGATCACTTCAGCACCTTTTAGGGCAGTCACCCTGGCCAGTTCAGGAAAATCACCATCATAGCAGATAACAATGCCAATTTTTCCGATAGGAGTTTCAAAACATGCCGACTGACTGCCGGGAGTGGTCCAACCGCCGCCTTCGAGACGTTCGGTCGGGAAGGGATGGGTTTTACGATAAACCCCGATGAGGCCTTCTGGTCCGATTAATGCGGCACTGTTGTAGACGACGTTTTTTTTCTCACCGCGTTCATAGGTTGGAAAACATATATAACAATTGAATTCTTTCGCCCAGGCCCAGACCTGGTCGGTTAGCTTTCCCGGGATGGTATCCACGGCTTCCCAGAGGTCTTCTGCTTTGCCACGTGGTGTGAACCCTGTCGTAACGCTTTCGGGCAAGACGATAAGATTGGCGTTGGAAGCCTGATGGCATTCTGAAATCAGCTCGTAAGCGCGATTCATATTTCTTTCGACAGCCATTGGCTCAACAGAGAACTGAACTGCCGCTGCTACTATTTTCTGCATATATACAACTCCTTGAATGCTATGTTACAGAATGCAAATTCTTAAGATCAGCCTAAGATTATAGCATATTTTTCTGATTTTCGCCTGCCACTGTCAATAGAGGTTTTCCATCATTCAATCCAAAGTTATGGACTTGAAGTTTTCGGTGAATTTGCAGTATAAAGCAATAAATTAATTGCGGAGGCGGGCATGGAAATTTTCACATCCAGGATCGACAAGGAAGTTAGGGCGGGTAAAAAACTTACTGAAACGGCTGAATGGAAGGCATTGCAACAACATTACGATGCCGAGATGAAAAATGTGCAGATGCGCGACCTTTTTGCCAACGACCCTGAAAGATTCGAAAAATTTCATCTTGAATTCGGGGATCTGTTGATTGATTTCTCCAAGCATATCATCAGCAAAAAAACTCTTGCCCTTTTGATCGATCTGGCAGAAGCCTCTGGAGTTAAGGAAGCTGCAAAAGCGATGTTTTCAGGCCAAATCATAAACTGGACCGAAGGTCGGGCGGTTCTTCATTCGGCCCTGAGAAACCGTGGCAATCAACCGGTTATTGTTGATGGCCAGGACGTAATGCCTGAAGTAAACCAGGTTCTTGCAAAAATGCGTTCATTTAGCGAAAAAATTCGTTCGGGCGAGTGGAAAGGGTTCACCGGCAAACCCATAAAATTTGTGGTTAACATTGGCATTGGCGGCTCAGATCTGGGTCCGGTAATGATTACCGAGGCGCTCAAACATTATGCTGACGGACCTCAGGTTCGGTTCGTTTCCAACGTCGACGGCACTGACTTCGTAGAAAAAACCAAAGGGCTCCCCCCCGAAGAAACTCTGTTTATCGTTGCATCAAAAACCTTCACAACTCAGGAAACGATGACCAACGCTCATTCGGCCCGCAAATGGTTAATCGACGCCCTTAAAGACGAAAAATCCGTGGCACGGCATTTTGTTGCACTCTCCACCAATAAAGTTGAAGTTGAGAAATTTGGCATCGATTCGCAAAATATGTTTGAATTCTGGAATTGGGTCGGTGGACGATATTCGTCATGGTCGGCCATAGGCTTGCCAATAGCCGTTGCCATAGGCTTTGACAACTTTGAGCAATTGCTTTCGGGCGCCCATGCTCTTGACAAGCACTTTGCAGAAGCGCCACTGAATCAGAACATTCCTGTAATAATGGCTCTGATCGGGATCTGGTATAATAATTTCTTTGGCGCAGAGAGTTTGGCAATATTGCCGTATGACCAGTATCTGCACCGCTTTGCTGCGTACTTTCAACAAGGAGACATGGAAAGCAACGGCAAATACGTTGACCGCGAAGGAAATCAGGTCGATTATCAAACCGGACCAATCATTTGGGGCGAACCGGGGACAAACGGCCAGCATGCTTTTTACCAGCTTATTCACCAGGGAACCAAGCTCATTCCCACGGATTTTATCGGGATCATCAATTCGCACAACCCGATAGGTGATCACCATTTGAAACTCATGGCAAACTTCTTTGCCCAGACAGAAGCATTAATGAAAGGCAAAACCCGTGCCGAAGTCCAGTCTGATCTTGAATCAGAAGGCCTGTCCCAGGAAAAAATCAACATGCTGCTCCCACATAAAGTTTTTTCAGGCAACCGCCCTTCCACCTCGATAATGCTCAAGAAATTGACTCCATTCAATCTTGGCCTGCTTACAGCACTTTACGAGATGAAAATTTTCGTTCAGGGAATTGTCTGGCGCATCAACAGCTTTGATCAATGGGGCGTCGAACTCGGCAAGGTTCTTGCAAAAACCATTCTTCGCGAAGAAAGTGAACTGCTTCAGGGCAAACCAGTCGAGCTTTCACACCATGATTCTTCAACCGCAGGCCTCTTGCAACATTTTGCCAAAAACCTGCAAAAATGATGGGTTGGCAATGTTTCGAAAACAATGTTTTTTTGTCGAAGCATTGCCAGCACGTGCATTTTTAAATATATTGAAAATAGATCATTAATAGCAGGTGGCAAACATGGATAGAGTTTCGAATTCAGGAATACAAAGGCCTCAATATCAGCCTGAGCCTAAACCGGCCGAGTCTTCAGAGGCGCCGGCAAGGAACAATCAAGCAAGGTCTTACGCCCGACTTTCTCCCGATCAACAGAGGGCCGAAAGCGTAGCACGCAAACCTCGACCGGCAGTAAAAACTCTTGGCAGTCGAATTGACGTATACGCCTGAACCTCAGAGATTTTCTTCGATTTGACTTTTCAGCTCGGCAAGACTTGAAAAAACCAGGGAATTGCAGCTGCTGAGTCTTTCACGCGAATTATGCCCCGAAGCGACCAGAATACAGTCGATCCCCAGGGCCTGAGCCACCTCGAAATCGTGCAAAGTGTCCCCAATAAGCACAGCTGAATCTGATGGAATTTTAAGGTCACTGATCATTTTCATGCCAAGCTCAACTTTGCTGTAGGCATAATGATCGTCCAGGCCGCGAACTGCAGAAAAATACTTCTGTAACCCAAATTTTACAATGCATTTGTTCAATGCGTCCTCATTTAGAGCTGAAAGAACGAACTGATTAGCCCCAGACTGGCCAAGCAGCTGTAAAACCTCTATGGCGCCGTGGTGCAACCGGCATGAGAACATTTTATGCGAATAAGCTTTGATAAATTCTTTTCCGGCCTCTTCGAAAGATTCTTTAGAAAAGTCAAAGCCGATGGCTTCATAATAGTTTTTTACCGGAAACTGAAACTTTTCAAGATACTCAACAGGTTCAAGCAACTTCAGTTGTCGTTTTGCCAGGCTGGCATTGATAATCTCGATGCATTCATCAACATCATCCAACAGTGTACCATTCCAGTCCCAGAAGATGTTCTGGTATTTTTTCATTTGAACACTCTGACTTTCGGTGTGATTGATTCTTTTCTGCCATAAACGCATGGCTTGAAAATTATATCAGTCTCGTTCAGTCACATCAAGCATCGACTCTAGTCAGATGTCTGGTCTGAAAGTTCAACATTTAAATACCTTGAAAATCAAGAATTTAAAGTTGCACCGCCCTTTTTTTTCTGGTAGATTTTCTGATAGTCAATGCAAGAGGCGGAAAGAAAGCATGTATCTTGGAAAGGTTATTGGACGAGCGGTCTGTACCTGTAAAGATCCACAACTAATAGGCTTGAAACTCCTTCTGGTAACAAAAATTGATGGAAACGGCAACCCAAAAGGCAAGCCCTTTGTTGCTTGCGATTCTGTGGGAGCAGGAAACGGCGAGACCGTTTTTTTATGTGGTGGTTCAGAGGCATCTTTTCCCTTTATTAAGACCCGTCCTCCTGCAGATGCAACCATCCTTGGAATTATTGACCACATAGAAGACTAAACATGGAAATTTGCAAAGTCGTAAAAAAAGTTGTTTCAACGATAAAAAATGAGGCTTACAAAAATCTGCCCCTGTTGCTGGTTCAACCCGTTCATCTGAACATGAAAAACAAGGGCAGTGAGGTTCTTTGCATTGATTTTGTCGGCGCAGACCTGGGTGAACTTGTCCTGATCATGAAGGAAGGAAGTTCTGTCAATGACATGCTCGGGCAGAACGAAGCACCAGCAGATGCTGCAATTATTGGTATAATTGATAGCATCGATGCTGACGAAAAAAAAATATTTGAAAAATCCAATTCCGATTAAAATCGGCCGGAGGCTATAAAATGGAAGCGATTGTAGAACAGATTGCCAAAGAAGTCATGTTGAAACTTAAATCAGAATCGGCTAGCAGGGGCTCTTCTTACTCCCCTCCTCCACTTCGACAAGATGGGATGCTTTCTCAACCCGCAAACTTATCTGCAAAATCTGCAGTTCTCCTGACCGCTAATTTCAAGGTCATCAGGCAGGTTGCCGAGCAGATTAAATCAGTCGTGCCCTCAGGCGGGAAGCTGATTGTTTCTTCATACGTATATGACAATTTTGGCGGGGAAAGCCTGGGCAAAAACCTGCTTCATTCGCGGAACACATCACCTCAACAGGCCCTAAATGGAGTTGACCATCTTATTGTTCCGGCCATGTCAGTCAACAGCCTTTCGAAAGCAGCCAATCTGATGGCCGATAGTTTTGCGACAATCGTGCTGACCCAGGCCTTGATAGATGGTATCAAAGTAACCGTTGCCGACGAATCGATTATCAATGCCAATCGCTATTTTCCTGCCGGAGTTGCCAGAAAAATAGACAGTTTTAGAAGAGAACTCGAGGGCATGGGGGTAAGTTTTCAAAAAATGCCCAACCTGCAGGTCACGCCGACATTTAAATGTGAAGATTGCGCAGCTGGAAACTGTGCTTCCTGCACCACCTGCTCGGTAGCCACACCGGCAAAAACTCCCGCGAAAGCCATCGTCCCAGCAGTTCCAAAAGTTGACGCCTGCACCCCTGAAAATTGCTCGATGTCATACGGCAGCTGCGTTACCTACTGTGCCAACAAAGTTAAAGAAGTGATCGAAGCGGGAGCAAATCGAGTCGAAAAAGGCCTCGATGCTCCAGTTCCCGGACACGAACTGGCTAGATATATTGACCATACCCTGCTAAAAGCCAATGCAACAAGGGATGAAATCGTCCAGCTTTGTCAGGAAGCTCGCGAAAACCTTTTTGCTTCGGTATGCGTCAACCCGGCCAACGTTGCCCTTGCGGCCCAGCTGCTCCAGGGTTCTCCAGTTAAAGTTTGCACCGTAATCGGCTTTCCTCTGGGCGCGACCTCGACCTTCGTAAAAGCCATGGAAACCCGTGATGCAGTTGCCAACGGAGCCACGGAAATTGACATGGTCATCAATGTCGGAGCCCTCAAGTCCAAAGACTACGAACTGGTCAAAAATGATATCGCCAGAGTAGTTGAAGCAGCAAATGGCAATACCGTGAAGGTCATTCTCGAAACCTCTCTGTTGAACGACGAAGAAAAAGCCAAAGCCTGCGAACTATCCAAGCTCGCCGGTGCCGACTTTGTAAAAACTTCAACCGGTTTCAGCACAGGTGGTGCAACTCTTGAAGACGTTTGTCTTATGCGACAGATTGTCGGACCACACATGGGTGTAAAAGCAAGCGGCGGTATCCGCGACAATGAAACTGCGCAACGCATGATTCAGATGGGGGCAACCCGAATCGGCGCCAGTGCTTCGGTCGCCATTGTTCGCAATGAAACCGATGGTGGTAAAGGGTACTAATCCAAAAAAGATTGTTGAATCGAGTAGGAAATGGGTGATTATTTCACCCATTGTCCTCTCACACCACCGTA
>CAZQUE010000014.1:0-78499 GCA_964596185.1 uncultured bacterium
ACTTCGCCACCATGCCCTCACGCCTTGCGCCTCTCGATGAAAGCGGGCGCCTGATCATTATCAGCGCCGATGAATTCCTGCCGGCCGTTAAGCCCTTAGTCGAATGGAAGCGGAAATGCGGCATAACCACTGTTCTGGTGCCAGTTTCTGAGCTTGGCGGGGCAACCCCTGAAAATATCAAGGGCTTCTTGCAGCAACAATATGATGAAACCGGTTTTGCCAACGTTTTGCTCGTTGGCGATGCCGAACAGATTCCCACCAATATGGGTGAAAACGAAGGTGCCGATTCAGACCCGGTTTATGTGAAACTGGCCGGCGACGATCACGTGCCGGACGCTATCATCAGCCGAATTTCTGCCTCTACTGTCGATCGGGTCAGCTATCAGGTCGCCAAGATCATCAACTATGAGCAGTATCCCGACACCGGTGATGATGCCCAGTGGTATTGCAAAACTCTTGGAATTGCCAGCGAAGAAGGCAGTCCAACTGATTTCGAGCGTATGGATGAATTGAAAAAAGCCCTGCTCGATGCCGGTCGTTTCGAAGACTTTGCTACGGTTTATGCAAAGCCTTCGTCGCACGGTTCAGGTGGTGGTTATAATGGTTATCCTTATCCGGGCAGCTATCCTGGCTCTTTCCCCGGACCGATTCCCGGCGTTCCCCACCCGCATTTCCCGATGGAACCGCCGATGCCGATGTATTCACGTGTGCAAAATACGGATTCGCGCAGCGGAAGTCTTAAAGAGCAGGTTTTTGCATCAGTCAACGGCGGTGTTTCGTTGATTAATTATATTGGCCATGGCTCTTCTAGCGCCTGGGTCACTTCGGGCTTCAATGTTCAGGATTGCGGCAAGCTTGAAAATGGTCTCAAACTGCCGGTTATTATCAGTGTCGCCTGTGTCAACGGTGATTTCGTCGGAAAAAATTGTTTTTGCGAAGCCTGGATGAATTCGGGAACAATTGAAAAGCCTCGCGGGGCAGTTGCCATTTTTGGCTCGACCACCAACCAGTCATGGGTTCCCCCATGTGAGGTGCAGGCGGCTATAGTAAGTGATTTCATCATCAATGATACTTATCAGACCGTGGGTGGCCTGATGACCAACGGTATTATCAAAGGCCTCGAGATTTACGGCGTAGAAAAGCACAGTGAAGGCGTGAAAATGATGGAGCAATGGCACATTTTCGGCGATGGCACGACCATGGTTCGCACCCGCAAGCCGATTACGCCCAGGCTGAAGATAAAAACCGAATCTATCGACGGCGAAAGCCAGGTTTTCGTCAGCGTTCTCGATGAAAACGGCAAACCGGTAGAGAATGCACGGGTCACTTGTTACACTCGCGGCCTTGAAATGATGGCCACTGCTTTAAGTAATGATCAGGGCCAGGCCAGAGTCAATATCGGTCTTGAAAAAGGCGATATGGCATTTTTGACAATCATCGGAGCCAATCTGGTTCCGGTTGTTGATAAGGAGATCAAGTTCTAGGCTTTCTCTTCGAGAGGCTGTCGGGGTGCCGGCAGCCTCTTTTTTATTGCCCGACTTGCGGCTTTTCCCGGTAAGTGATATTTTACAGCAAACCAAAAATTGGGGCCGCACCATGACTAAATCTGTGCTTGAATCTGCAAGAGTCGCGCTAGATATTGAAATAGAATCGATTCAGGAAGCCCGCAATCGGCTTGGCGAAGAGTTTATCTGTGCTGTCGACCTTATTTTAACCGGTTCAGGTCGCCTGGTTGTATGCGGAATGGGCAAATCAGGGTTGGTCGGCAAAAAGATTTCAGCAACCCTTTCAAGCACTGGTACGCCTTCGTTTTTTCTTCATCCTGCAGAAGCTTTGCATGGTGATCTGGGCATGGTCACCGATCAGGACGTTATTCTTTTGCTTTCAAACTCAGGCGAAACTGAAGAGATAATACGTCTGGTTCCTTATTTGCGCCGGGTTGGTGCCCGTCTCATTGCAATGGTCGGAAACCTTGATTCATCACTGGCAAAAATGGCCGATGTCGCCATTTATTCAGGCGTTGCCAAAGAGGCCTGCCCGATGAATCTTGCCCCAACAAGCTCTACCACGGTAACCATGGCGCTTGGCGATGCAATTGCCGTCGCCCTGATCGAAGCCCGCGGCTTCAAAGAAAAGGATTTTGCCCGTCTGCATCCATCCGGAAGCCTTGGTCGCAAATTTCTTGTTGTTTCAGATCTTATGCATGTTGGCAGTGAGATACCGATTGCCCCGCCAGACCTTGGTCTACGTCAGGCGGTTTTGCAGATGTCGCGCGGCGGTTTCGGCGCTCTGGTAATCGCCGACGAACAGAAGAATTTGCTCGGGGTTTTTACCGACGGCGATCTGCGCCGCTTTTTCGAAAAGACCACCGAAATCAACCTCGATGTGCCAATAAGTCAGGTGATGACCGCAAACCCACGCCGCACTGCGCCTGATCGCCTCGCCATGGAAGCCCTGAAGCTGATGGAAGACAAGTCGATTACTTCGCTGCCGGTTGCTGATGAAGGCAAAGTCGTTGGCTTCTTGCATCTGCACGACATTCTGCGTGCCCGCCTGGTGTGAGCTATAGCGACGGCTTCTCACTCCTGGTTGAGGAATTTTCGGTATGGCGGCAAACGCATTTTCCATTATAATGATGTACATGATCAAAAGAATTCAGGCTGTTTTTTTGCTGACATTCCTGCTGATGGCATTGCCGATTCAGCAGGCTCAGGCCTCATTTATCTCCGATGCTCTGGCAAAAGCTCGCAAGGCAATGCAGAGTGCTTTTCAGATGACTTTTTTGCCAAGTGTCCCGGTGATCTTTCATAAAGAAAGCTTTAACCAGATGTTTGCGCATACGCAGAAGAGTATCGATGAAATTAGACTCGAGCATAACGGCCAGACTATTACTAGAGACCAATTTCAGGATGACAAAGCTTTGCATATCAAAAAATCTGCCGAACTGGCCCTGCATATTAAAAGCTTGATAGGATCTGCTCATCTCGCATACGGAATTACCATGGTGATTGGACTGGTCAAGGAAGCGATAGATGGCTCTTTTCTTAACCCGAATGGTTCACGCAGCAAAGAAGATGTTGTTGCCGACCATGTCGGTGCCATGGCTGTTTTTGGTCAGAAAAAGTTCGATGCATCGCTGCAGAAAAATCTCGGGACTTTTGTAAAACCGGGGTCGAGTCAGAATTTGCCAGCGGAGACCTCAACCGGCGTTGCCCAGGCCGAAGCTCAAGTTAACCCATTTTCCGGAGAAGAAATCAACTCGACCGGTTCGGTTGGCGGCACCTCAAAAGCAGACACATCAAGCCAGTTGCGGCAGAATCTGCTCAAAAAATATTATGAAGCTGCTGAACGTGCAGATAGCGCTGAAATGAAACGGCTCGCAGCTGAGTTGCAAAATTTGCAGGCAAAGTAAACGCCATTAATTTTCTTCAGCGATTAATGAACATCGCTTTCCATTTGAACTAGAAAGTCATGCCCCAGTTGGACGGGGCATCTGGAAAATCAATCTAAAGCAAGATCGCCCGATTAAATCGGGCGATGACAAAAAACAGCGAGCTTTTTCTGTATTGCTAGATTGAGTCTAGTATTAACAGATTTTCAAGTGATTATTTTGTGCCGAGAGTGGCGACCATAACCGCCTTGATAGTGTGCAGGCGATTTTCGGCCTGGTCGAACACTCGTGAGAATTTGCTTTCAAATACTTCTTCAGTGACTTCCATGGCGCCAACTTCTTTTGAAACGATGGTGTCATTGTTGTGGAAAGCGGGCAGACAATGCAGGAAAAGAGGCTTTTCTTTGCCTGTCGCTTTGAGCATTTTCATGTTGACCTGATAAGGAGTCAGCAGTTTGATGCGGGCTGCCATCTGAGCTTCTTCGCCCATGCTTGCCCAAACATCGGTATAAAGAACGTCAGCGCCTTTAACGCCTTTGGCAACGTCATCAGTAATGGTAATTTTGCCACCAGTTTCCTTGGCGATAGCTTCAACTTCTTGAACCAGAGCTTTTTCCGGGAAGAGAGACTTCGGAGCGACAATGCGGCAATCCATGCCCATTTTTGCACAACCGATCATCAGGGAGTTGGCCATATTGTTGCGACCATCGCCAACGTAAGCAAAAGAAATGCCTTTGAGGGTGCCAAAATATTCTTCGATAGTGAGCAGGTCAGCAAGAATCTGAGTGGGGTGATACTGGTCGGTCAGACCGTTCCAAACCGGAACACCAGCGTATTTCGCCAGTTCTTCAACGGTTTCGTGTTTGAAACCACGGAACTGGATGCCGTCGAACATGCGGCCCAGAACCCGAGCGGTGTCTTTAACGGTTTCTTTTTTGCCAAGCTGGATATCATCTTTGCCAAGATATTCAGGATGCGCGCCTTCATCAACTGCAGCAACGACAAAAGCACATCTGGTGCGGGTCGATGGCTTTTCGAAAATCAGGGCAATGCTCTTGCCTTCGAGGTTGCGTGGTTTGATTCCAGCATATTTGAGTCTTTTCAAATCTCTCGATAAATCGAGCAGATAGCGAATTTCTTCAGGGGTAAAATCTTTGAGAGTAAGAAATGAACGACCAATCAGATTAAATGCCATAATTGTCTTTTCCTTTTCCTTATATCTTATGCAATAGGGTACCTAATTCAGGTAAATAATAAATAGCACCGGCGCTGTTATAATGCAACTATTTTTGGCGGCTGCCGTGGCAGAGAACGGCGAAACCGCATTTTTCGCAAAGCTCTTCTAAACCAGGTTGCCAAAGCCTGTCATTGCGAATTTTTTCAACAGTGGCGGCCGCACTTTGTTCAAAAGCTGGCAGGTTAGGCTCAAGTTCAGCCAAAATCATATTTGGTTCATTGACATAGGCAATGAAGGATCTGGCAAAGCTCAGACAACCAAGCTTGCCTAGCACGCCTCTGTTTGCTGCGATCATGTAAAGAGCCAGCTGGTCGGAAAAGGCTGCGTGAGTTTCTTCATTGTAACGGCTTGTCTTGAAATCAATTATTCTGACCTCGCTTTCATCGCGGTCGACCCGGTCGGCAAAGCCACGCAAAAAGAACGCGCCATTTTCCGTTTCAAATTTTACATTTACCTCAGCTTCTATCATCCATGGCTGTTTTGACGAGAGTTCAGACTCTAAATAATTTCTAAACATGCGATGAACGCGTTGGCGTACAAGATTGCCGGCGTCACCGTAGAGCCCGCACAAATCATCGATGATAACGTCCGCCAGGCGCACCTTTTCGACTATCCCTGACAGATTATGACCATGCCGGTCGTGAAAAATTCTTACGGTTTCGTGAAAAAGCGTTCCGGCCGTGCCTGCAAGGTTAATCGGACGATCATTGAATGAGCTTATGTGGCGACTGGTGAAAAAGAATTTTCGCGGGCATTGCCGATAAAGAGCAAGATCTGCAAGCGAAAAGATGTCTTCTTTTCTGTTCGTTTCAGCAATTTCGGCTTTCTGATTCAAAAAATTGGCCAGGTGATCGAGCTGATTGATAATCTGAGTGCCATCATCTGTAGATTCTTCAAGGTCCGGAATTTCTGGTGGCATTGCTCCGGCATCCGCAAGCCATTTTTCCAGCACGGTAAACCAGTTGGCAAGACTTTCACTGCAGCCCAGATCAGGGTTTTTGCTTAACAGCAGATGAATTTCAGCCAAAGGCTCGGTTTCTTTGGCAAGTCTTTCTTCTTCGCCACATACAACCAGAAGGTCTTCTGCTCGCGTAAAGGCTACGTAGAGTTTGCGGCGGTCTTCGCTGCTGGCGGCAGTTTCATCTGCTTCAACATACGAACAGAGAGCTTCAGAAAAACCTTTCCGCCCAGGCTGTTCGGGATCAGCGAC
This sequence comes from uncultured bacterium, assembly GCA_964596185.1. Classification (GTDB taxonomy): domain Bacteria; phylum Muiribacteriota; class Ozemobacteria; order Ozemobacterales; family Ozemobacteraceae; genus DYKG01. The sequence goes on from CAZQUE010000014.1 coordinate 5,839, forward strand.
CATCAGACCAAGCTCACGATCGAAGTAAATTTTGTCACTGGCTTTGTATGATCTCGATTTAAGAAAAGGGCAGATAACGACAGGGAATTCAAGCCCCTTGGATTTATGAATCGTCATGATCTTGAGAGCGTCGCCTTCTTCCAGGCCAAGCCCGGCTTCTTCTTCGTCGATTCCCGAAAGTAAAATGCGCTCGATGAATCCGAGAAAATCACGCAGCGATGTGAAAATACCGCGTTGCTCAAAATTGCGAACAATACCAAGGAATTTATTCAGGTTGTTTTCCATTCGCCGCCGCTTCAGTTCTGATTCTTGAGCAGCAGCATATTCAAAAAATCCAGCCTGCTCAATTATGCTGTGGCACAATTCAATTAAGCCAGGTTTTGAACTGCGATTTTTAAGAAAAACATAGAGCTTTCTGAATTCAAGCACTTTAGCAGGCAAAGCCGCTTCAGGCTGAGCCAACAGATGTGGCAGTAGCGAGGTTTTTTCGCTTCTTCCGGCTACTGCGAGTTCGGCAAGTTCGGAGTCTTTCAATCCATACAGCGGACCAGTAAGGATCTTGGCTGTTGAGTAATCGTCTTCTGGTTGAACCAGAAGCTTCAGAAAAGCAAGAATTTCTTCAATTTCGCTTCGAGCATAAAAACTGAACCCTCCGGAAAGCAAATATGGAATCTGTCTGGCGGCCAGACAATCTTCAAATTCATGGGGTAGGGCTTTTACACTGTTGAGTATGATTGCAATATCGCCATAGCGACAGGGGCGTTTTTCGCCACTATGCTTGTCGGTGATCGCCAATCCTGAGGTTACGATTCTTTGAATGAATCCGGTGAGTTCTTCGCATATTTGGCCCGGGGTCATATCTTTAGAGCTTGTAAAACAACAGACAGCAGGTTTAACCGGAGAGTTGCCTCTTCTTGCAGTTTGAGGGGCAGAAAGCGGTCCGGGTTCGCCGCCATTAAGCAGAAAAAGATCGGCAAGCTGGATAATTTCACTATATGACCTGAAATTTTCACGTAAAATAATGTCGGTGTCACTGTTGAATCGCCTGAATGTCTCGATGTCTGCTCCCTGGAACCTGTAAATGCTTTGCTTTTCGTCGCCGACAACGCTGATATGCCCATCATTATTGCGGCAAAAAAGATTTACGATTTCAAGTTGATCAGGGTTGTTATCTTGAAATTCGTCGATTAGAAAGACTCTGCTGCGGCTTTTTTCACCGCTGGCTGCCTGTTCTTTGATCAATTCTCGACCACGAAGCAGAATCTCGTCAAAATCAAGCAAATTGCGGGTTTGCAGTTCTTCAATATAATAGGTGTAAAAACGAAAAAGCCATTCAAGACAGTTGCGTTCGAGCTCACTTGTTTCACGCTTTTTAAAACGGTCTCGGCTGAGTTGGTAAAACTCTGCGGGCTTGAGAAGATAGCGCCTGATGTTGCTGAGAGCATCGGGAAACTCCTTGATTAGCCTGGCTGCAATGTTTGCGCCAAGCTTTTCCTTGCCGGAAACTATTTCTTCGCCGTGTAGCTCTGCAAATTTATCTCTCAGATCACTGAGAATGAGCTGGCGGTCATTTTCGGCAATAACTGCATCAGAGCGATCTATACCTGCACCAAATGGGTCCTTTTTCAAAAAATCACCAATAAATGCATGGAAGGTGGAAACTTTCATGTCGCGCAGCAAAGTTGCCGGCAGGCGTCGTCGCTCGATCAGGCGAGCCTTCATTTCTGCCGCTGCTTTTTGGGTATAGGTTATGGCTACAAGTTCATCGGGGGCAATGTCGTTGTTAAGCATACTGACAATGCGCCGGGTTAAAACTTCGGTTTTGCCAGAGCCTGCTCCGGCGGCGATGCGCAGGCGGCCAGCGGGTGGACTGGCAACAGCTTTCTTCTGATCTTCGGTAAGGCCTTCAATAAGTTTGCTCAGATCACTCATTTTCAGACCTCACATTTTCAGGCCTCACATAACGCAGTTGCTCGAGGCGTTCCTGGCAGAAAGCGAAAAATTCACATTTTGGTTTGCGCTGACGATCGAATTGCAGGCATGACCGGGCATCGGAATGGCCCGAAGGACGACAGTCAAACTTCTGATTTAACCGGATTTCGTCGAGAATTTTGCGCATTTGATCTTCAAATCTGGCAAATGCATTTTCACTTACCTCTATGCCGAACTCAGGGCCGCAGCCAAGATTCAGGGCGCTGCCCCGCATGAACCCCGGTGCCATGTTTCCGGTCTGCCTTTTGTAAAGACCAAGGCGCACATAAAGCATGATTGCGCTGGCATTCTTCTTATACCCATGCCGGCAGGCAAGCAGATACAATGGCATCTGAATTTCTGCAGGCAGACCTTCTTCCGGAAAAGCCTGCTCGTAAATTTTGGCCGAGTTCTTGGGTTGATTAGTGGTTGTCTTATAGTCAACAACAAAAAGACCTGATTCAGTTTCGATCAATCGGTCAAATCTTCCTCTAAAACGGCAGCCATGGAAAGTGAAGCTGAAGTCAGATTCGACTCCCCTGGTAATTCGTGGTGGAACCTGAAAATTCTGGTAAACCGCATTTATATAATCTGGAAGGGTCTCTTTTATGCTTTCTATTTCCTGATGACGTTGAAAAAAGTCAAGTTCGTGCAAAATCGGCAGGGCTTTTTCCTGCAAAAGATTGTCCTGGTCATCTGCATCAGGAAACTTGCCTTGCTCCCAGATACTGCCCGGTCGGTGAAGTTCTTCGAGAATAGCATGAAATGCGTTTCCTGTTTGAAACCATGATTGTTTTGCCTGAAGAGGATCTTTTATTTTCAGCACATTCAGAAAGAAAAAGCGCCGGGGGCAATCGAGGTAGTTTTTAAGTGAACTGGCCGAAAAAACAAAATTTTCGGGCAGAGAAACCTCGTTTAGCTCAGCATTTATAAACTGTCTCGGCCTAACCCCGTAAACCGAGTTCTCGTCGCGAATAATCTTTTCGTAGTGCTGAATTTGCGGTTCAAGCTGTTGAAGTTTTTCTTTGCCGAGAAGCGCAAGTCTGGTTCGAAATTCGCTTAAATTAAGCGGTCTTGCTTCAATTTCTTCGCTTCTTGGCTGAAGCCCGATTTCTTTCAGGTATGGCGCGGGAATAGCCGGATCAGTACCAATTCTAAGCGGAAACGATAGCAATAGTCCCTCTTTGGCGCGAGTCAGCGCAACGAAGAACAGCCTTCTTTCTTCTTCAAGATGGTCTTCGTGGCTGGTCGGATAAGGGTTGAAAAAATTTACGGGCCGGAGTTGAGAATTAAAAGATTTTTTTAAATTTTCGATTGTTGCCGTGCTTATCAACAGATTCTCGCGAAGTTTTACCGGAAATTGCCCTTCTGCCAATCCTGGGACAGCTACTACCGGAAATTCCAACCCTTTTGACTGATGAACGGTCATGATTCTGACGCCGTTGCTGGCAGTGGATTGTTCCTGTTCGAGGGTCGAAGCATAATAGGTTAGCCATTCGTCGAATTCGCCAATCAGGTCAGAGACGAGTGCTTCGCGATGATGTTGACGTTGAAAAAGTTCCGTATAGTCGGCAATCATGTTGCGAAAATGCAGCGTATTTCTTGCTTCTGCCGAAGATGGATCCGACAGCAGGTCTGGCAAGGTTAGTAACAATCGGGCAAACACCGCGTTAAGAGATTGCTCGGAGCATTGTTCAAGAAGATGTATGGTTTCTGCAAAATACTGGGCTCGCAAAATATTTTCTTCAGAGGCTTCGGGAAGTTCTGAATAATCCTGAGCGCTTATCTTTTCCAGAAACCAGGTTAAAGGTTTTGATGGATTTATTTCAGCAATGACAGCCTGAATCCATAACGGATCAATTTTGAAAAGCGGAGAAACAAAAGCTCTTTGTATTGCGGTTTCTCTGTCTGTTCCAGACAAGGCCGCTATTTTCAATAGCGAAGCCAGAACAATGATTTCTTCTGACCTGAAAAACTTCATGTCACCGGCAATTTCAAAGGGAATATGCAATGCCTGCAAGTTCTCGGCAAGCAAATCAATCTGATAATTGTTGCGCACCAAAATCGCGATATCTTCAGGTTTATAGGTCCGTTTTTCGCCATAAATTAGTAGGGCTGCAATTTTACGGGTAAGAAATCTTGCCTCTTCAAGCTCATCACGAGCATTAAATAGTTGAACAAAGCCAATTTCTTCACTCTTTGCCTCAAGTTGCGGATCATCTTTGCTTTTGTTTTTCCAGGCAAGTCGTGAGGCGACTTCAACTATCTCTCTTGAACATCGATAATTCAATTGCAGAGGAAAAACCCTGGCTTTGAAATCCTGTTTGAACGGACCGGCCTTGGTCATCATGTCTGGGTCGGCACCGCGAAAGCGATAAATGCTCTGATGGGGGTCGCCGATAACTGCGATTCTGGCTTTCTCATCTTTGCCGCTGAGCAATGAAAGCAGCAGATACTGTGCCGGGTCGGTATCCTGAAATTCATCGACAAGAATTATCTTGAATTTTTCGCGATAAATTGCTGCCGCTTCGGGTATCTGCAAAACCTTTATGCTCAAAGAAATAAGGTCGCGAAAATCAAGATATCCACATTTTTTGCGCTCATTTTCATAAAAACGATAGAGGCTGGCGATTTCTTTAAGCCGGTTTCTGGTTCTGGTTGAGAGCTCGCTTTGTTTTTCGATGATTGCACTGAAATCATCATGACTGACCAGATTTGATTTGAGCAGTGAAATGAAGGTGAGTATCTCCTGCTGGAAACCTCTTTTTTGCAAAACCTTGCCGAATTCAAAAAATGCCTGCGCATCTTGTCGGGCACAGATGCCAGACATTAGCAAGGCTTCCTTGAAGCCGGTCAAAAGTTTGAAGTCGGGTTGAACGAAGATTCGATAGTATTGCTCGCGCAAAATACGTGCGCAAAAAGAATGAAATGTCGATATCCAGCATTGATCGAAGCTCTGCGGAAAGTATTCGAGAACACGTTCGCGTAGCTCATTGGCGGCTTTATCAGAGAAGGTCAATGCCAGTATTTCTTTCAGCCGCACGCCGGAGTGCAGTAGGTTGCCGATCAGAACGGCAATGGTCCGGGTTTTTCCGGTGCCAGGACCGGCAACGATAAGCGACGGCCGGTTGAATTTTTTTATAACATCCGACTGTTGTTGATTCAGGCGGGCGAGATCTTCACTCAGGCTCATCAGTTAACCGGGTATACCAGATCGAAATCAGCTGATCCGGTGACGAAATAGAGTATGCTGTGATGAATGATGTCGGAAACCAAAAGGCTTGCCCCGATTACTATTGTTGAATCAGAGAATCTGGAGCGTCTGAAAGCCGGAAAAATGGCAACAAGAAGCAACATCAGCAGGCCGATGTAGCCATGATGAATGCGAATGCCAAAAGTCAGTTTCCCGACCGTCGAAGCGGTACTTTCGGTAGATTTCAGACCAAAACCAAAACGAAACAACAGGGTGATGGTTTCGATGACAAAAGTTAGAATGAAAGTCGCTTTCAATCTGTCTTTGCAAAAAGATTCCATTATTTCAGATAAAGTTTTCATATTGCCTGCAATTTTATTATTATTGACCATTTGCTTCAACCAATTTTATCGCTGGATGATCGAACCGGAATTGTGTTAAAAATTAATTGAATAAAACTTGCCGAATTCTGCAACGAATTGACAGAATCAGACGTCTTTATTGAAAATGAGAAAAAATTGTCAGAGATGAGATCTTGATGAAATACCGAATAATAGTTGTTTCTCTGTTTTTCTGGGTTTTCTTTTTGTCGGTGTCTGCTATGGCTCAGCCAGGCAGAATTGTTGTTGTCGGCATTTATCAGAACCCGCCCAAGGTGTATGCCGATGAAAACGGCAATGCCAAAGGCTTTTTTGTTGATCTTATCAGGGAAATCGCACGCCTGGAAGGCTGGGATCTTAGATTCAGTCTTGATTCCTGGACAAATAATCTGAAGAAACTCGAGAATGGCGAAATCGATCTGATGACCGACGTCGCCTATTCTGAGAGTCGTCTTGAAAAATTCGACTATAACAATGAAACCGTTGTTTCAGACTGGTTTCAGGCCTACGCCGCTTCAGACGTAAAGATTAACAGCATTCTCGATCTTGATAAGATGCGAATAGCTGTTTTAGCCGATTCAATCCAGCTGGATTATTTAAAAAGCTGGATAAAGAATCTTGGACAAAATTGTGAAGTTGTTGAACGTAACGACTACCAGCTCATTTTTCAGGCAGTAAAAAACGGTGAGGCTGATGTACTGCTGACCAATCGCTTCGCCGGCAAACTTCTGGGTCCTAAATACGGTGTGAAAGAAACATCTCTGATTTTCAATCCGACCAGCTTGCATTTTGCTGCCGGCAAGGGTAAAAATGCCGATTTGCTTGCTCGGATAGATCGCCATCTCAAAAGCTGGAAACATGATTCCCAGTCGTTTTATTATCGTTGCCTTACCGGCAATCTCAGTGAAAAGACGGATTATAAAACACCGCGCTGGCTCATTAACCTGGTATCTTCACTGATAATTCTTATTCTTTCAGCGGTTCTGGTGGTTTATTTTTTTCGCCTGAAGCTTAGCCAGCGTACTGCAGAGTTATCTTTGAGCAATCAAAGGTTGCAGCAGGCCCTTAAAGAATTGAAAGACGCTCATGAAAAGGCGGTAAACCAGGAGAGACTGAACGCATTGGGGCAAATGGCCAGTGGTATTGCCCATGATTTTAACAACATTCTGACTCCGGTGACCGGTTTTTCAGAAATGCTGATCGATTCTCCAGATATGCTTGAAGACAAAGAGCAGTTGATTGATTATTTGAAATCAATCAGGGATGCCGGATATGACGGGGTCGAATTGGTAAAGAGAATGAAGAGCTTTTACCGCATGCAGGAAGTCAGTCAGGAAAAACAAAATACCGACCTCAATGAGCTTGTACACAAGGTTATTCAACTTACCCGGCCACGTTGGAAAGAACAGACCCAGAAAGAAGGGCGTGCCGTTGAAATTGAATTCTTCGGTGAAGCTAAAGAAAAAATAGCTGTTTTTCCCAGTCTGGTCAGAGAAGTCCTTGTAAACATTCTTTTCAATGCCGTTGATGCCATGCCTGAAGGTGGCCGCATTTCAATTCGAACTTTTGACGAGAGTGAATATATTGGCGTTTCAATCAGGGATACCGGCCATGGAATGACCCCGGAAGTTCTAAATAATTGTTTTAAAGCTTTCTACACGACCAAGGGAGAACATGGCACCGGTATCGGCCTGAGCATGGTCAAAGAAATCTGTGAGCAGCATGATGCCAGACTTGAGGTCGAGTCTTCACCAGGCGTTGGCACTGAATTTCGGATTCTCTTTCCGTTAAATGCAGGGGCCGCGAGAGTTAAAGCAGAAAAAACAGGTATTCTGATAAATCAGAGTTTGAAAGTTCTTGTGGTTGACGATGACGCCAGAGTTCTTAGGGTAACTGAAGCGATGTTGAAAAACGAAGGACATCAACTTACGTGCTTTACTGATGCGACAAAGGCAATTTCAGAAGCTCTGGAAACAGATTTTGACTTGGTCATCACTGATTTTTCAATGCCGGATTTTACCGGATTGCAGCTTATTAAGGAAATAAGAAGAAAAAAGCCATTGCAGAAGTGTTTGTTATTGTCGGGTTCTAATATCGAAGAGGCGATGTTTGAACTTCACGAGTTAGGCGTAAGGGTGATTGAAAAGCCTTTGCGAATAAATAACTTCAATGAATTCCTGATCGACGTTTTCCAAAAGAGTCTTGAGCCGCTAAGGAATAAGGGTTCAGTCTAATCATTGCACTTGCCTGCATCTAAAGTTAGAATGTCGGCAGAAAGAAATCAAGAGGTGCGGCAAATGATTAGAAATCTCACTCTTCGTGCATTAACAGTCTGTTTTTTTCTGACTATCCTTGGGCTTGGCTATGTACAGGCTGCCGGCCTTGGCCTGACTTATCAGACCTCGGCAGCAGGTTCATTACAGCCGTCTAACTGGCAACTGCGACTCGAATTCGATCGGCCGGTTTCGATTATCGAATTGTCGAAACGGGTCGAATTGCAAACAAATGGCCGAAAAGCTGAGTTTAAAGTGGTTAACGCCACTGATTTGGGCGAACCTGAAGCCAGCAAGGCTCTTCCCTCAGAAAGATATGTTTTTGTTCTGAAACCGGCTAAAGAAAGTGAAGCTTCCGGCAGCTGCCGCATCATTATCGATGAAAAGCTTACTTCGGCCGACAAAAAGTCGCGCCTGAACAAAAAGCATGAGATAATTTTCCAAACCGCAGTTGGCACGACACTGCTTGGAAGTGAACCCTATTTTAATTCCAAAAGTGATAAGGGTGTGCGCATTTATCTTTCTGACCGGGTAAAGGATTATGCCCTGAAAAAACAGCTTCGCATTTTTCCACCGGTCGGTCATTTTACCGTGGATCGACAGTATTCGCGAAATCGAAACGAATACCATATTGCCGGCAAGTTCATTACCGGACAAAAATACAGTGTCGAAATTCTAGGCGGATCGACTGGCGAGAAAGAGCCGGTTCTCAATCCTTGTAAATTTGACTTCCTGTCATGCGGCCCGAAGCCAGAAATACGCTTTGCTGCTGATCGCAGCGTTCTCGAACTCAAAAGTCGGCAATTGGTGCCGCTGAGCTTTGCCAATGTCGGCAATTTTAGGGTGCAGCTGATGAAGGTGCCTGCATATTTTGCACCTTTATTCGATGCTCTGGCCATTTTTCCCGAAGTCGAAGAGAAGCGACCGACAGAAGTAACTTCTTATCGACTGGAAGGAGATGGCAAAAAAGCTGTTGAAGCTGCTGCCGCCGAACTGGACAATTTGATGCTTAGTTGCGTTAACCGCTTTGCCGAGCTTAAAAAGTTGCCAGATGTAGAAAAGATAGTTGGTTTGAGTGAATTTCTGGCTCCCGAATTTTCTTCATCCAGCGAAGGGTACATGGGGTCTGAAGATTCTGATAATGAGTATTTTTTCTCGTTACCACTCGATTCCCGAACCGATCCGACCAAGGGCGGTGGCGTTATCATAAGAGTCAATGAGGCTGATGTTGAAAATGGTCAGCAGGCTTCAAGGCTTTTCCAATTAACCGATCTTTCCATTGCCTATAAATTCAGCCGCAACGAAATTCTTTTGTGGGTAACCTCTATAGAAAGCGGTAAGCCGTTGCCTGGTATCAGCACGATGCTTTTGACAAAAGACGGCCTGAGTATTTTTCCGGGAAAAACCGATAAGGACGGTTTGCTAATAGTCAAACAGGATCAGGAGTATCCAACGATTTCCTGGAAAGAAAATACGCCAGAGGTTGCCAAAACAAGACCTGTAATAACCGACCTGCTCGTCGCTGCAGCTGCAAGCTCTGATGACAGCAGTTTTGTCCGCTTGAGCAGCAATCGTTTCATTCCCTCTTCCGTAAATATGGCATTTCCAGATCAGAAGTCAGAATTGGGCGCAAAGGGCCATGTTTTTACCGAACGCGGCGTTTACAAGCAGGGAGAAACCGTTTTCTGGAAGGCGACCCTACGCGAATACATCAATAAAACCATTCAGCCGGTGAGTGGCGAAAAAGTTCTGGTGAGAATTTCTGACCCACGCGGCGAAGACATTTTTGATGAAGAACTTGAGCTGAGCCCATTCGGTACCTGTAATGGCTCGCTCGATCTTAAAAGCTATGCACCTCTGGGCCAGTATAATCTGCGATTGTATCGATTGATCAAGACTGCAAAAACGAATCGTAAAGGCCTTGACCCCGCCTGGGATTTCCTGATGAATCGCCCACCCACCAAGGTAGAGGGAAAACCAGGGGAAAATACCGAGTCGGAAGAAGTCGAAGCGCTTTTGACTTCAACCGGCTTTCAGGTTCAGGAGTTTGAGCCTCCGCGTCATTATGTTGAAATCAATACCCGCCTCGATACCAGAAAAGTTAAGGTTGTAGTAGGTCAGGAAACTGATCAGCCCTTCGTCGAGTGCCGCATCAAAGGTCTTTACTATACCGGAGGCCCGCTCAGACATGCTAAGGTTCAGTGGACCGCGCACCTGACCGAACGTGACAACAGCCAGAAAGATTTTCCGTTGTTTCAGTTCGGCTATAATGAACCATTCAAAGATTTGATTGAATCTGGTAACTCGGTTCTTGATAAAAATGGTGAGCTGATCGTGGCGATTCCTGTTTCAAAAGAAGTTTTAAGCGGTTTGAACAGTATTGAAATCAGCGCAACCGTTCTTGATGTCGATGCCAGGCCTTCAACTGGAGTTGAAAGGTTTTCACATCAGCCGCAATTTAAAGTTGGAATCGGAAAGTTGCCCGGTTCATTGGCTCAGGGCCAGGAATTCCCTCTTCAGGTGCTGGTGCTGGATCAGAACAGTCGGAAAATAAATAGCGGCGAGATAAAACTTGAGATTATGCGCAAGAAATGGTTTTACACCCAGAAACGCGATGCCAATGGCGGAATTTATTACCATTGGGCCAGCGGCTGGATGCGGAATCAGAGCGCAACAGCTCAGATAAAAGGCGATTTTGCCACCTTCGACCTAATTCTTGCTGAAGGCGGCGATTACATGGTTCAGGCTACTTACAAAAACGCCGATGCCGAATACAAATCGGCATATAGCTTTTATGTTGATTACTCATTCTCCAGCTTCGATGACCTGAATAACGTTTCAAGGGTTCGCAGCGACAATGAAATCATTCTTCTGGCAGATAAATCTGTGGCTGCGATTAATGAAAAAGTTAAGATAAGATATTCTCTGCCGGCGGTTTGTGAATTTGCACTGCTTACCGCTGAAACGGACGGAATTCTTCGTGCTCGTGTGGTCAAACTCGACAGGGCTCAGGGCGAGTTCGTCGAAACTATCGATGAAAACTGTCGCCCAAATGTTTTCTATTGTATGATCGCTCCGAATCGCCGCAATTCGTTTCCGGTTTACACAAGCCAGATCGACAGCGATTATCCACGCACTTACTTTGGTTATACCAATATTAAAGTTCAAAATACTATCGATAGGCTCAATATTGCCATCGCTCCTGCAGAAGCGTCTGAATTGTCTGCCAGACCCGGTGAAGAAACTGAAGTCAGCTTCAAGATAACTGATAAGAATGGCAGTCCGGCTGTTGCCGAAGTTGCAGTCTGTGTCGTTGACGAAGCGGTTTTGTCTTTGACTGGCTACGTTACTCCGGTTCTCGATGGACTGGCAGACTTCATGTTGCCGCTGACTGTATTTTCTGGTGATTTGCGCACTTCGTTGATCAGTCAGGAGCTTTTCCGGCTAATTTCTACCCGGGCTTTGACCGGTGGTGACGGTGGTGCCGGGAACATAAGCGCCGACCTCGATGTTCGAAAAGATTTTCGACCGGTAGCTTTTTGGGCACCCGCTCTGAATCCCGACGCCAACGGAGAAATCAACATAAAATTCACATTGCCCGACAGTATGACTGCTTATCGCATTTATGCTGTGGCGGTCGATCGTGGTGCGGCATTTGCTTCTGCTCAGCGCCAACTTAAAGTTACCAAAGAATTTTATCTCGAACCGGGTTTGCCGAGGTTTCTTACTGCCGGTGATCAAGCCGTCTTTCCGGTTAATTTCTATAATAAGACTGACCAACAGGGTAACGCAACCTGGCAGGTTTTGCAGGCCGAAAACCTTTCAATGATGCCAATGCAGGGCGAAGTTGCCATGACCGGCTTTACCAATTCGCTTGCCAAGCTTGAGTTGCGTGCCGAAAACGGTGCCGGCGAAAGTAAGATTGTTCTTTCCGGTAAGTTCAATGGTTATACCGATGCAATCGAAAGAGTGCTGCCGGTTGAGCCGGCTGCCACGGTCATCAGCAGACTGATGTCGGGGCATTTCAAAAATTCTCATCAGTTCAAAGCGGAAATTCCCGAATACGTTGCTGGTTTAACAACCGCTCAGAAAGCCAAAACTCTTTCAGGTCGGCTGAATCTTTCTACCAGTAGATGGTCGCGCATTGTGCCGAGTTTGAATTATCTTCTTAGATATCCCTATGGTTGTCTGGAGCAGACCAGTTCAGCAATGATCCCTCTGGCGGCCATGCGTAACCTTATTAAAGAAGGAAAACTGCCGGGCGTAAGCCTTGAGCAGGTCGATGCATTCCTTGAAAAGGGAGTTAATCGGGTGTTGTCCATGCAGCGTCCTTCAGGTGGTTTTGCATATTGGCCTGGCGAATACTATGAATCATGGTGGGCTACTCAGTATGCGGTTCTGGCTCTGACCATGACCAAAAAATCCGGATTCGCTTTTGATTATGCCACTCTAGATCGTGCTGTGAGTCATGTTCGTACCGGCCTGTTCTCTAGAAACTATGATGGTCGCTTTGACTACGGTGTCATGGCTATGGCGGTTGTCAATCTGGCAATGAACGGCAAAATAAAGCCTGCAGACCTTGACATTCTAAAAAATAGATTTGAATCTGTCGGTGGTGAGGCTTCGCCTTTATTGTTGCTTGCCGAGGCAATAAACGGACCGGTAGATAGCAAGGCTTTCAAAGCCAAACTGGCGAAGCTGAAAACTGAAAAGAAGTCGATCGATCGAAGCTGGTATTATTCTTCGGTCAGGCAGAATGCTTTCGCTTTAATGGCTCTGGTCGACGGCAACGGCGATATGAAGCAGGCCGATGAATTTGCCGGTGAATTGCTTTCAACCCTTGGGCAAAAAGGTTACTGGAGTTCGACTGCCGATACTGGTATTGCCCTTCTGGCGCTGTCGCAATATTTCAATAAGTCTGATGTCGTTGAAAAAGACCAGATACAGATATCTTTGAAAACTGCTGCCGGTGAGAAAAATGTCGATGTCGACAAATACGGCTCGGTTGTCGAGCTTTCAGAAGCTGAGCTTTTTGAGAATATCGAGATTGCCTGCAAAGATAAGGTCTTACTCAACTGGAGCCTTGAATATACTTATCCCGACCAGGAAGATCGCAAAGAAAACCTGCAAAACGGCTTTTTGATCGAAAAAACTTTCAAGAATCTCAATGGCAGTGATGAAATTAGAGTGGGTGACCTGGTAAAGGTTTCTGTCGAATTTGAAGACAAGTTCCATAATGATGATAAATACTCGATTCTGCATTATCTTGCTCTTGAAGACCCGATTCCTGCAGGATTCATCGCCGTGAATTCTTCGTTGAAGAATGACAGTCTGCCGGCATCGGAACGGGACAATGAAGAAGCTTACTGCGGCTGGGAAAGAGGCGCCTGGAATTTCTATGCCGATCATCAGGAGATTCAAAACGATCGGCTTTTGGCCTTTAAAAACCGCTTCTGGTCAGGCCGTTTCCGACTGGTTTATTATTTGCGCGCCGTTTGTGAAGGAGAGTTCAAAATGAAGCCCACCCGTATTTCATTGATGTATGATCCTGAATTCAATGGCATGACGACCGCAGCCAAAATCCAGGTTTTACCGGTGAAATAAGGTTTGTTGAAAAAGAGACTGCTCTGGATAGTTGTGGCAGCAGCCTTGTTCCTGTCTGGAACCTGGCTGCTGCGTTCTTTCTGGCTTCCGTGGCTGGTTGACGACCCGGGACCTCTACTGACCAAACGCTTTTCTTCCGGCGGTGCCTGGCTCGACCGGCAAAAAAATCCTTTACGTCTTTATGCAGATGATAACGGCGATTTTTTTTGTTATTCACCATTGGCGAGTCATTCGTCGAATATTTTCAATGCATTGTTAACTGCTGAAGATCGAGGTTTTTTCGAACACCCGGGTTTCGACACGGTTGCGATTGGCCGGGCATTTTGGCAAAACCTGACCAACCTGAAGGTTGTCTCGGGAGCCTCGACCATTTCTCAACAGCTGATCCGTATTTTAAAACCAAGACCCAGAACCGTTCCCAGTAAAATTGTTGAATTGTTCGAGGCTCTGCGGCTTGAAGATGCTTATTCCAAAAATGAGATTCTCGAGTTCTATGTTAACACAGTGCCGATGTTTGGGAATGTCAGAGGTTTTTATCTTGCTTCTTTGCTTCTTTTCAAAAAAACTCCGGACTTGCTGAGTCTGGCCGAGTCGGCAACTTTGGCTGCGCTGGTGCAGTCGCCGGGGCGTCTTTCACCATTCAACGCTGCCGGGAATAAAAGGCTGAGAAAGCGACGCGACTGGATTATCAGAGAAATGCTTGCTCTCGGTTTTTGTCGTGCAGATCAGGCACAGGAAGCGATCTCGACCAATATTCCTGAATATCGTTCACAATTTCCTTTCAAGGCCCCGCATTTTTGTGATCTGTTGACTCAGAGTAGGGGGAAGCCGCGAGGGAACCAGATTACGACTATTTCCCAGCCATTACAGGATTTGCTTCAGGATTCTTTGAAGGCCCATCTGCCAAGGCTGGCACGATATGGAGCCAGACAGGCCTGCGGCATGATTGTCGACGCAAGAAAAATGGAAATTCTTGCGCTTGCCGGTTCTGTTGAATTTGGGCCAATTGCGGCAGGGTTCAATAATGGCTGTGTTGCGAGGCGTTCCGGGGGGTCTATTCTAAAACCTTTTCTTTATGCACTTGCGTTTGAGCAGGGCCTCTACCCATCTTTCGTCATTGCCGATACCATGCAGCCTTTCAAAACGCCGCAGGGAGAATACTTGCCTTACAATGCCGATCGTCGCGACTATGGGCCGGTAACTATCAGAAACGCTCTTGGCAACAGCCTCAATGTTTCAGCGGTAAAAATGCTCAACATCGTGGGAATCAAAGACTTCTTTCATCTGCTTGTAGAACTTGAACTGCTTGATTCATTCAGTGGCGCAGCAGATTTTTTCGGTCTGGGCCTGGCTATCGGCAACCCGGAAATTCGAATGGTCGATCTGGTCAGGGCTTATGGCGTTCTGGTCAATGAAGGACGTCTTAGAAGTCTGTCTTTTCTTGCCAACGACAAGATCGTTGAAAAACAGGCGATAAGTCCGGGCAGTGCCTATTTGATTTTTGATATTCTTTCAGACCCGGCAGCAAGGCTGCTGACTTTTGGTACTCCTGCCTTTTTCAAATTTTCTTCCCGCTGGGCTTTGAAAACAGGTACGAGCACGAATTATCGTGACAGCTGGCTTGTTGCCTGTAACAGGAGCTTCATCATTGCCTTATGGGTTGGAAATTTCGATGGAACACCGACTCGCAGCCTTTCTGGTGCCAGCGCCTGTGGCCCGGTTGTAAAAAACATTGTCAGTGCGCTGGAAGCCTCGGGAAATATTGAGCCGGTTCCGGTTCCAGCTGAAATCAGCAGAGTCAAAGTTTGTTCTATTTCCGGGCAAAAGCCTGGTTCTTTTTGTAGACTGACGGGTTTTGATCTGGTCGATGGAGATGCAGATTCTTTGCCAGAGTGCCAGTTTCATCGTTCTGAAAAACTGGGTCATGAACTGCCTGCCGATTATGCGCGTTGGATTCAGCATCGTGCCAGAGTCAACGATGCTGACCCATTTCAGCTGCTGGGAAACCTTAGAAGTCCTGATGCCTGGCGAATATTTGGATTACCGTCAGAATCCGAACCGGTTGCTTTGGCTTCAGGCCCGATAGTTTTGCAAGGTGAACCGGAAAATGCCGGCTGGAACAACATTAAAATCGTGGCTCCCCATGATGGCGATCGATTTATTCTTGCAGCTTACGACAATTTTCTGCACTTAAGAGCAATACCTGAGCAGCCGGTTGAAGAGATTATATGGCTGGTCAACGGCAGTGAATTCATTCGTACTCCTCCCCCTTATGAGGCTTATTGGCCAATGCGCGAAGGCAAAATTCGCATAACTGCTTTGAGCTCAGGTGAGGCGGCGGCAGAGGTTGAAATTCTTATCGAGCGTTGAGCTAGAGGGCTTCCCAGGCCTGTTGATATTTGCTTTTTTCAGCTGAGCCAACGGTTAAGCCAAGCGATGAAAGCTCTTTCGCAATAACTTCTGATATGGTGCGCACATCCTCTAGAAAAAACTGTTTCGTTTTTTTCAATCTTTCTGTTTCAGCCTCATTTTTACTTTGACTTAGCAGATATGAAATTGCCGATTCGATGTTGCGTTCAAGCTCGAATTCGGCTTCGGTAAAATGCGCCATCGGCTTAAGCTCATTCTTCAGGCGTTTTCGAAGTCTTGGCGTGAGAGAATTGCAACTGATCGCCATTCTCGATTGGAGATATGTGTTGAGAAAATCGCTCGCATTATATATTTCAGAACTGTCAAGGGTTGTCAGGATTACCTGGTCTGCGTTAACTGCTGAGCCAAAGCCCTTTTGAGCAGAAATCATGCCGAACTCGTTTTTCAGGCCGAGATGAACCCTCCTTCTTGTGGTAACCACAACCAGAGAAGGTTTGAGGCTTATATCTTCACTTATTTGCAGCTTTGTCTGGAGATGCCTGGCATATTCATGGGTGGTCATGACGTTGTGCTGGCGAAAAACACCGGTTATCGCAGGTTTAATATATTCCTCGAATGGCCATGGCGGTGGCGGGCATGAATTATCGGCTTTAAAAGGGAAAGATTCGTTTCGGTATTCGAATCTTGTTTCAAGGCAATTGTTGAAAGAATCTTTCCAGGCCTCGGTATAGATTTTCAGTTGATATTCGCAACGGTGCGGAAAATCCGCGGGATTTTCGCTGCCGAGTAGATAACGAAAAAGTGCTGACCTTGAATGCCAACGGTAGCGAACACGATAAGATATTCCATTATGGTAATTCAGGCCCTGTTCATTATCGAGATAGATGTCGAGAAAACAGAACGTACCCATGCCAACCTTCATCAGGTAGTAATTGGAATCGGTAATCTGCGGAGCCTGCCAAAGCAGATCGTTGTTCAGTCCCCTGGCAATGGCACTTTTTATTTTGGCGATTAGATAGGAGTTTTTACCAAGAAGATATGCCGAGCCTAAAACCGGTCTCTTAAATTCGTTTTCTTCGCGTGGCGGAGTGCCTTCGGGCAGTTTTTCAAGAATTTCAGAAATCCTGACTTTTGCCGCAAAATCATGGTAATCAATTGAGTCTGCAAAAGAGAAAAATGGTATATTGAAGAACATGAACGCAAGAATCATGACAAATTCAAATCTGCTTTTGTTTCTGCTGATGCTATTCATGGCGAACCTTTCTTTTGCGGGCGATCTAAAACAGGATCTAGAGTATTACCAGGAACAACTTCGGCAGAACCCGAAAGATCCCAACGTCAATTATAACATGGGGCAGGTTTATTTCTTCATGGGCAAAACTGATGAAGCGATCCGCTATCTCGAGCGAGCTATTTACCTCAACGATAAAGACAATGAAGCCATGCTCAAACTTGCTTCCATTTACCGAAAAATCGGCCATCTATCCGAGGCTTTGCGGTTGTTGAAAAATGCTGCCCGGATCGATGATTCAAATAGTGAAATCTGGTATGAAACCGGGGTCGTGTATTCTGATCTGGCTGATTATCAGGCTGGCATAGAAGCCTTTCAAAAAGCTTTGCATTTAAGTCGTTCCGAGGAACAGAAATTCCTGATAATCTATTATACTGGTCTGCTGCATCTAAGTAATCGTGACTGGGAAAACTATTCCGATTGTCTGCGGCGCTTGCGGCCGGCTCCAAGCTATTACAGTGAACTTGAAAAACTTGGGCGACTTTGGAAAAATTGATGCTGAATTGCCGTTGCGTATTTTGAATAGCTGATCTGCTCAATTTGCAAGTTTTGTAATAACTGAATTATTGATTGAGGAATTCCTGTATAGGATTTTATTTCGAAGATTATCGGCTGCTTTTGCATCATTGAAATTGCCGACATGTTTATGCTGGCGAGATCATTGAGTAGTTGCGGTGAAAAGCTTGCAAAACCCTGATCAAATGTAAGTCTAAACCCGAAATTTTCCGGGCTCATCCAGGCTTTTCTCCGGTAAAAAACGGTTGTTGTTGGCTTCAGCAGCAACTTGAATTGTTTTAAGCGCTCGTTTAAGTCTAGGTTTGTGGCGAAATTTTCTATCTCAGATAAGTTGAGAGTAGAGCTGGTTTTGCTAACCAGGTTGCCATTTCTTTCTTTCTGCTCAAGTGTCGGGGAATGCCAGCTCCCCTCGCCGGGCCGGTAAGCTCGCAGCCTTATTTTCCTTTTGCTGAATTCGCCATTGATTTTGTCGTGATAAAATTTAAGATGTGGAGTGTCGAAGTATATACTAAGAATATCGTAAGCCCCGGCAATGCCATTTTTGTCCGGGATACAAAACTGGCTGATCGATTTTTCCAATTCAATCATTTGTTTTAAGGTGATAAAAAATTTTAACTCGTAATAGGGTTTGATTCGACTCATTTCTTGAGGTCCTGCCATGGATGGATTACCTTTGCGCAAGGTAAGGCTGAATATTCATCTGTTGGATTGTCTACTTTTACTTCTATTGCCGAACCAGTAACGGCATTTCGGCAACTCCTGGTAAAGCTCTGCAAGAAATCTTCCAGTCTGCTTTCTTCAACTCCGATGACGTAGGTCTGATAATCAGGTTCCAGTATGAAATTGCAGTATCGTCTTTCAAGAAGCAGCCAATGGGGAACCTGGTGAACGCTTTCTTTCAATCCCGGATGCAGGATTAAAGAAGAAAAAAAGGTTTTTTCAACCTTATCCAATTCTCCGTCAAAGTCCAGGTCTGGCAGAATATCTGACGAGTAATCGCCAAGTTCGCACAGTGTTGCGCATTGTCCGGCAGTTCTAATTAAAACATGGCGGAATTTTCTATTCTCAATATTGCTGAAAGAATTGGTGACCATAATATGGGTTTCGTTTCGATCGAGCTCTGCTAGCAGAAATTCCCTGCGTTCATTCATGAAACTTAGCAGTCTTTTGCCGTCTGTTATCTGTGTTTGCGGTGAAACCGGTATTTTTCGTGAAAACAGAACCAACGGTATGTTTATTAAGGCGCTGGCGTAGGGCTCTTTGAAATACAGTGGTTTGAGAATCTTGAGATATTCTTCGACCAGAGAAGCGAGTTTTTCCGGAGCCAGTTCATTTTGCAGCAATTTGTAAAGCTCCAGGTTTCTTTTGTGCTGAAATTGCGGAATCCGAAAAAGAGCGTTTTGTAATGGTGTCAGGAATTCATTGACGGGTACTTCGACATCTATTTTTTCATGCTGGCCGGCCATGGCGGTGATGACGCCAAAGCCAGTCGAGTCGGCGATAGCGGGGAAGGCTTTTCCAGAATCATGATCAAAAATCAACAGGTTGCCGAGAAAATCATTGGTATGAATGCTGGCAATGGCGGTCATAAGAGCAGACCACCTGGCAAAAAAGACGTAATCGACCACTTGTTCGAGGTCTCGGACTCGAGTTAGTTCAACTGGGGTTGAAACCGATTCAAGTATTGTTTGAAGAGCTTTTTGCGCTTCTTTCTGTTTTTGTGGATCAGCGCTTTCTATTTCCCAGAGGTCGTGTTGATGCCACATTCGCAGATTTCTAAGATTTCCTTCGATTATGCTATGGTTTTTAAATCCCTGATTGTTCAATGTTGCCAGGTTGATCGGTTCAGCCTGATGATAAAGGCCTTTATAATCGCCGTTTAGTGTAATCGTGCAGATGCGGGTTCTTGGCGAGGGTAAGCCCTTGTCGTTGGCGATGTTGTCAGCTAATAGATTGGCAAGCATCGAGGCATCATCTGGATTTATGAAATCTACGATAAGATTGTTGGTGATTTTTAAATTTTCAGGTAATCTCAACCTCATTGAAGGTTTTCTGAAATCCCAATTCCAGGCATGTGTGCCTCTTATTCGTAGTGATGCACGCTTTTTGACTGGTAGTCTGTTAACCGTGAATTCAGCATTCACAAAGGTATAGAGGCTGTGAGGTCTGTCAGAAAACCAGAAAGAAAAGTCTTCAAGGGTTACGCCTATGGTAAAGTGGTCGCAAGCAAATGGCTGGTAATGACCTTCAGAGATCTTTTCGGGTCGGGATGGATCAAGCTTCTCTGGCAGTAAAAAGTAGAGCAGAACGACCAAAAATCCTGCCAGTAAAAGCCTGAACTGCAGGCTACGGTGATCGGCAAAACCCTTCATCAGCTTTGATCTAATAGTATTTGAATGATGATTTCCGGGTTGATTTCTTTGCTGGCTTTGATCAGGTCAGCAGATTGATTCTCGCCGGAAAAAATTGCTTCGATAATTATTTCCGTTTTATCTGAATCGCAGCTTTGTCTGCTTAGAACCTGATGAGTTTCGGTAAGGCTGTCAATTTTTTCCATGAGCTTAAGATTTATTTCATCATTATTTGGGATGATTGCCTTAATCATCGATATCCCAGAGCTGTTGCTCTGGCTGAAAAATCTTTCCAGAAATACGGAAAACATGATGAACAGACCGGTCGCTCCGGCAGCAATTGCCAGATATCCGCTGCCACAGGCCATGCCAACCGAAATCGCCATGAAAAGGTAGGCTAACTCATTGCTGCTTTTTATTGCAGTTCTGAACCTTATCAGGCTCAAAGCTCCGATTGCTCCGAAAGCACGGGCAAGGCTGTTGCCAATTACTGCCATAATCAAGCTTACAACCGTGGCCAAAAGAACCATGGTTCGATAATGTTTAGGATCGGCGGCCTGGTGGCGGGCGGCTTTCTTCAGGACCAGGCTCAGAATTAATGAGAGAATGAAGGCCGTTACCATTCCTGCAAATACATCGGTGGCGCTAAGATCGATCATTTTTAATAAGGGCTGTGAAAGCTGTTTTTCTGGCAAAATGAGGCTCCTGAAAGTTATTCAACTCAGATGAATTATAATCCCTGTGCTGGAAAATTTACAGATGCTTTTTCAAAAAATTGATTGCCTGTTAGTTTTACCTTATTCTCTGCTGAAAAAGTATGCTAGAATAGAATTATGAAACACTTGAGAACTCTTCTGGCCTTGCTTGTTTTGCTCGTTTTGATGAGTAATTGTCCTGCCAAGGGATGTAGCCTGGCAATTCACGACTGGAAACTGGTATTTTTTGTTAAAATTCCGGTTACAGCTCCGGTTTTTCCATTGGCCGAAGTCAATTTCTTAAATGCCAATTTTAAGAAACCGCCGGTTGATTCCGTTTACTGGTTATCAGGCCATAATTGGGTCTCATATTCCTTGTCCGGTTTTATTAAGGCTTTGCCGGGCTGGCCATCGAAGTTGACCTGGAACCTTGTCGATCGATCCAGTTCTGTTTTGAAAATGGGCCAGGATTTTCTTGCCAAAGGCCAGAATAATCTCATTCTTGGCAGTGACAAGAATTTTCTGAAAGTCGCATTCTTCAGCGATGCCAATTCGGATTACAATTGCCATCAGCTGGTGATTATGCAAAATAGCAGAATCAGAGGGGTTCATGTCGACAAGGAAAAACCATGGGCCCAGGAATTGAACGGCATGTCCTGGGTGTCGCTGATCTTTTTTCAATTGCCTTACCCGGATCGGGTTCTTTCTCTTTCTGTGTTTCCCCATAATTTTACCAGAATCAGTCTTTTCGAAGATCATGATTATGTTGAATCCTTATTGTCTCAAAAGCTGTTAAGACGTAGACCTGATCTTGAGGTTGATCCATTCGTGTTTGATTTTCCGGAGTTACCAGATTAATGTGTAAAAAAATTTTTCACCTGTTAACATTTTTTGCTCTTGTGGCTTCTTCGTCTTTGTTGGCGCAAAGCTTCAGTTCTGCTGATTTTGAACGTTTGATCAACAAACACCCGATGATGAAAAACTATGACCCTGAATCGGGCCGGTTTAAAAACACGCCAAGTCAGGTAGTTCCAGTTGAATCTGTTCGAAATCAGATCGCTTCCGCTCAGCAGGAGATAGAAACTTTCGGTCGACAGCGTGAAGAAATCCTCGCCAGTTCGTTGAACTCGGAAAATGCCGATGAAAACAAGGTCTGGGAAGAACTTTCATCGCTAAATGAAGAGATTTTCAAAAGAAAGCGGTTGTTGCTCGATCTTGGCGAACTTGAGGCTGCTAACGGCATACCGCCGGTATCAAGAGTTCTTTCTATTGCCCGTTCAATGATTCTTGATGTTAGAGAAGAGTTTCAAGATTCAGACGTGGTTCTGAATACTCTTCCAAGGTATTTTGCAGCTCCGCCTCAATTTATGCGCAACCCTTTGCAGGAATTTTTCTTTAACCCTGACAGTAAAATTACATTGCTAAAATATCTTCGCGAAAACCACAGGGTTGGGTTGCTGTTTCCGGCCGTTGTTCAGCCAATCCTTATCGGGGAAAGGAAAAAAACTAAATGAATTTTGGAAAAAGACTGTTTTTGTCGATGATTGTCTTTGTTTTGTTAAACTGCTCATCGGCTTTTGCTGAAATTCGTATTGCTAAGGTCGACCTGGGGTTGGTTGCAAGTGTTCATCCGCAAATGGCCCTGTTCGATTTTGACCGGATGGGTTTTTACAAAGTTGCTCCAGGTTTGACGCAAGTTCAGTTCGAGACAGAAGTTAACAAGCTCAGATCAAGTGCGCCAACCCAGGACTGGACAAAAATGTCGGCCAAACTCAGAGCGAATATCGAAGCTCTTGAAAAGCAGAAAGCTGGCCTGCTCGAACGTTTGAACGGTGCAGATATGAACACCGGCAAACAGGTCGAGAAAAAGCTTGAAGAAATCGCCAGAGAAGAAGAGAAAATACGTGGGCAGCTTTACGATATCGAATATCAGCAAAATTGTCCTGATCTGACTTCCCCGGATGAGACCAGAAAAACTCTAAACGCCATTGAGAGCGAGTTGATGCTTGAATTAAAGGCTTTGGCAGATGAAATGAAATATGATCTGGTGCTTAATTCTTCTATAACCGTGCCGTTTAACTACCCACAACGCTATAAATCCGGTTCCCAATACGGCCTCGGAATCCCAGGAATCGATTTCAGCCTTTTTTACTCGTTTCTGGCAAATCGCGAGCACGTGTTGGATTCAGATGAAAACCCAAATTCCAGGAATCTGATCAACTGGCTTGAGTTGGTCAGATATCCGGATGCCATGAATCTTTTGCCTTTGAAGCCTTACCCGGTAGTTCTTAAGGGCGGCGATGACATTTCATCGGCCCTTGTTGAAAGAATTTATAAAAAACATCAGGTTTCCGCGAAGGTAATCGAGTCGGTTCATTCAATCCTGGCAATTGTGAAAGATCATGACAGGAGATTTGACTCTGACCTCGAAAGTCTGGTCGTCCCCAAGTAGGGTACAGACATTGGCATCAAATTTGCTTAACTATACTTAGGGAGATAATATGTACAATACCGGTAAACGTTTCAAAGGATTTACACTCGTCGAAATTCTGATTGCGGCGAGCATTTTATCAATGTTCATTGCCGGCGTTTTCTCTTTTTATCGCATGGGTAGCCGCATGTTCACAGCGGGATCCTGGCGGTTGCAAAAGCAGAAAGAAGCAGAACGTTTTCTGAATCTGCTCAAAGAAAGAATCGAACAGGCTTCCAATGCCTCCGGAATCAACCCAGCTGGAACTCCACAGGTGGTTGTATCCGATAGCACCTTTGTTACCGTCAAAAACAATACAGAAGTTGCAAGCCTGACTGCCGATACCAGGCTGTTGCTCTTCAGTGTTTGTAAACCGGACATGTCGGTTTTTGGCGCAAATGTCGGTCCTGGCACCGGCCCCGGTTTGATTATGTATCATTGTCTTCTCGCCCGACCCAACGAAAAAAATCTTTACACTCTATATTTGCATGCTGACACCACAAAAAATGCCCATAATGGTATAGATTATTTCAATTCTACTGCTGATTTTGAACCGGATTTAACCAAGTTCAGTTCGCCCCTTGGCAATTTCAATGCCGCTCCCGCCGACTTTTCGCTGATACGCGCACCCTATACCGCCAAATTAAGCGATGTGCTGACCGCAAGTTTCAGTGTTGAAATTGCCTCTGGAACCGATGGT
This sequence comes from uncultured bacterium, assembly GCA_964596185.1. Lineage (GTDB taxonomy): Bacteria > Muiribacteriota > Ozemobacteria > Ozemobacterales > Ozemobacteraceae > DYKG01. Next base: position 29,653 of record CAZQUE010000014.1, read on the forward strand.
ATGACGGAAACAGAGAAAGTAATCGGTTTGAGCATTACCATGCAGCACCCGAAATATCCCGGAACCACTGTGAATCAAGGAATCAAGGCAAAAATCGACTTCTCGGTCAAGGTAAATGAGCTCGATCTGGGAGGGTTTTAATATGAGGAAAATTTTATCCAGATTGAATCGACGGCGTGCGATGAGTTTGACAGAAATTATTCTGGCGATGGCTTTGCTGGCTACCGCTTTTATTCCTATCATTGGAGTTATGGGCACGTCGATCAAGGCCACAGACAAAGACGATCGAACCATAAAAGCGGTTAACCTCTGTCAGGAAAAGCTAAATCAGGCTTTGCAGTTTCCCTTCGGCATACTCGAGCCCGCTGCCAACCAAAGCAAATCCTATGGTTCATCAGCACTCGAGACTTTAAAATCAAGCTCCGATGCGAATGGAATTATTCTTCGAGTTGGCCCGGATAGCATTCTTGATCCTGAAACTGGAAACAAATTTGAATTCAAGGCTGAGTTGACCGTGACTGATCGGCCAGGCTCATTTAAAGTCCCAATGTATGACCCATTTGAAAAGGCAAACAATTCGGGAGATCCCTCGAAATGGGGCTGGAGTGAACAGGATAAGGCCTACGAAGGTATGATTTACGAATATTCCATGAAGATTACCTGGCAGGATAAAGGTGAAGATCGGGAAAAATTCTATACTCTCTCTACTTTCAAATCGAAAGTGAGGGATACCAAATGAAAAAGTTTAACCGAAGAAAAGGCATGGCTTTGATTCTTGCTCTTGTTTTTGCCGTAGTTCTGCTGCAGATGGCAATTGCCTATAGCGGCATGACGCGCGGAACCAAAAACCAGACGGTTCAGATCGATGAGAGAATCAAACTCGATTATCTTGCTCATGGCTTGACTGAGCTTGCGTTGCTGAAATTTCAGCTTTATCCGGGTGACTTTTACGCCTGCTGGGAAGCACACAAACTCGGTGATTCATCATATCTGCAGACTTTTACTACTTCAGCCAACACCAATGAATTCAGAATACTCAATTTTGACAAATCGGTTTCAAGTTTCAACGATCAGAAGATCAATGTTGTTCTGGCCAGCATGTCGATATTCACTGACAACAAGTGGAATACTGAAGCTCTTTTCATTCAGGCTGAAGCAAATTATCAGGATCAGTTTGGCCGAATCATTTCCAAAGACGCGATTAGAATAGTTTCCGTAGAAAGGATCACCAAGAACTAAACATGGGTAAAGGGATGAACAGACAAAACAAAAAAATGGTGTTTTACCTGGTAATCGGCTTGCTACTGAGCCTGGGCTCATGCATTGAAAGCCATGCCGCCGCAAAAGTGCTGATCGGAAAAGTTGATCTCAAAGCATTGGTGCTTCTGCATCCTGGAATGCGCTCCTACAACCCCTATCTGCAGGCTTTTCGCGTCGACCCGGCAAAGGTTTCCGCCAGCGTCGCCAACCAGAAGTCAGAAGAGCAGCGCCGGGAAATCGATGAGCTTAATGCCCGAATCAGATTGCTTGAAGGTCGAATTCATGAGACTCGCAGAAACTACAATCGTGAAATGGAAAGAATTGCCAAGCAATATCTCGACAAGATCGATACTTTGGCTACCGGGCCAAGAGCATTGAAAAGAAAAGAATATGATATAGCCCAGAATCGCACTGATGCTTCTTTCAACGCCAAATTACAGTCTTACTCGGCCCAGCTTGAACAGGCCGAAGATCGCCGTAGTAAACTGGAAAAAGTGGCCTATCATGTCGGCTACACCGACCCTGAAGCTACACAGAAACAGTTCGCGGCAATAATCAACGAAATTCGCCAGTATACGCGACAAATAGCTACCAACAAGGGCATTGAAGTTGTACTGAACTCGAAAAGCCGCGAATTGAAAGCGACTCTTCAGGCACAATCGCAGGTTCTCGCCCCTGAGCTGAATTATGATAAGCTGTTTGCAATTCCTTTCCCCAACGAAATTCGCAACGATTCCGCCGCTATAAATGGTTATTACCAAAACATCACCAGTCTCGCCGCCAATTGGCTGGCACATGGTACGAGTATTCTCGAACCATTCTCCACCCAAATGCTCGACAATGACATTTTTATCGGTGGCGTCGACTTGACCGTCGAAGTTCTCGCAGCTATTTTCCGTTCGTATAAAATCGACAATAATATCGGCAATGCCGTTATTCAGTCCATATATAGTAATTAATGCTTTTTCAGGTGTATGAAGGAGGGAGTATATGAGATCAGTCAGGCTTAAGAGGTTTATTCTGCTGCTATTGCTCGGCTTTGTCTGTGTTTCGGCCTTTGCGGCTTTGAAACCTGAATACCGCCGTAATGGTGAGTGCTATCTGTTGATCGGTGAAGGGCCCGTTTCAATGCGTGGTATTTATCGTCTCAACAATCCCGAGGCCAACAAATATTTCGATCCGCCGAAGTATTTGTTCAAGCCTGACAGTTCAATCGGTTTTTCAGTCGACCTCGATCGTAAGATCTATACTTTCTCTGAAAAGGTCGTTCCCGGTTACGTTCTCCTGGGAGAACCCCTGAAACGCCAGGTTCTCGATTCGGGCAGCACTGACCTGGCCGACTACGGTTACCACCAGTATGTTCACTATGACCACCGTTCCTGGGGTAAGAACACCGATATTTATCGAACCGGTCCGGTTGGCCGCGGAATAAGAAGAAGCGGTGGCTCTACCTGGCCTTACTTCAAGTCAGCTGGTCCTGGTAAAGCTATTGCTGCCCCCTCCGGAAACCCTCTTCCTGACGTGCCTTCTATCCCTCTGGGCATTTATTCCGGAAAAAGCTGGTATGAAATTCCCAATGGCGCATGGTTCTCGAGCTGGCGCACCAAACCTTGCCAATCGAGTCGCCCTGGGCCTGCCGGTTACTTTTACGTCGTTTATGGTGACAAGGTTGAAGGCCAACCCCATAACTGGACTCTCTATACTTATACTCCAGACAACGTTGCCGCCGACGCGCCCAACTACACTTCAGCCGCCGGACAGGTCGTAGCGGTTTCCTATGATAAAAAAATCAGCCGCCAGATCTTTGCAGGTTGTATCGATGGTTGTGGTGGTGCAAGTGGCTCGGGTGGCGGTGTTGCCGATCCGATGATCACTGACCTTGCTTTCATGCCTCCGATCAAATCACAACCTTCGCGAACCTATTTCTACTCTCGCCCGGTAGGGGATATCAACTATACCGTTACCAAAAACAAAAATATTTATGCTCCACCGAATCCAACCGGTAATCCGATTATCGGAACTCCTGCAAGTCAGGATACTTATTGGATCGGGGTTTCAATGCGTGACGTAAGTTCTGATTACGTTTACTGTATCGGAACCAACGACATAAAAAACTGGTATAAACAAGCTACGACGTCAACTGCTCCAAGTATGAGTATCTCGGCAGTTGCGGTTTCGAACCAGTGGAACCAGAAGGGTGGTATCATTTTTGCCTATGATAAACCCGCAAAAATGGTCTACAAATTCATCCGCTATGAAAATGATCCCAATGAACCGCCGATTTCAAAAACCAGATATGAAGGTATTGACGTTTCGGATCTGGTCAACTTGATTCAGGCCGAAGCGAACAGCGAAATCGACGATATCAAGGCCGATGGTTTCGGCAGTCTGTTCTTCGCGATGACCTATCCTTCAAAAAATGTCGCTACCTATGATCCTCGTAGCAACTTCAAGTTGAATGATACGATCAGACTATATTATGACCCAAATCAGGATCCTGCAGAAACAGAATGGTCTGGATGGCTGATTTATCGGCAACAATATGGTAAAGCGGTTTTTGAACGCAGTATCTACAGCTCGACTCCCCAGGAAATCGGTCGCAAGGTTTTTGCCGAAAGATATTACAACCTTAATATCCGCATGGCACCAGAAGGTTTGGCCCAGCTCGCAATATCTGGCCCATTCCCAAATGGCAATGTTGAGCCTATTCTCGCTTCCTGGTCTGCCAAAATCGGTAATGGCGACGCTGTTTTGACGGCTTCAGATTTTTCTTACGGCAGCCTGGGCCTTTATTATGAATACAACTATGGTGATCCCGGCCGGGCAAAACTTGCAGTTATCAATGTGCCCACGCCACCAGAAGTCATAAGTCTTGCAGGTAAAAAATCGTTCCTGGATATCTGCGGTCCATACACAGACATTCCAATTTCGACTGACATTAACAGCACCATGCAAAATCAGAACCTGATCAAACCCGCACCAAGTATTCTTGACGGTGATCAGATCTATTATTTCATGGTTGAAAACTATCCGCTTACCACAGGGGCCTGGAACCCCAATGACCAGCCCGACTGGGACGGCGACAGCCGCCAGGGTGGTTTCATCACTTCGATCAGTGACACCAACTCCTCGACCAATGGTGGTAGCGTGGCTTATCGCTGGCGCACCTGGATGGTCGAAGACATGTTCCAAAGACCTGTATTCCCGCCAGAACCCTATCCGGCAACTCCGTCTCCGCGTGACGGTTCAGATACCGGCCAGGAAAATTTCACCTTCTTCTATACTCCGGTTGGTGGAAAATACATCATCACTTGCCAGGTTATATATGACTGGTATGATTACGATCTTTTGAACTTTGGTGATACTATCGATGACCTGCCGGCGATCTTCAGGCCTAATGTCAAGGCTGTGCCGGCTGCCGCCGGCGCATCGGTTCTGCAGTCTGCCTCAAGTCAGCTTTCCAGCATAATGACCACGAATCCTTTCAAATTCATGCAGGCTTCGGCCACCCAGTATATCGATTACATCACTGAGAAAGTTGAAAGTGGTATTGACGATCCTTATTATGCCTGTTACCCGATCGTTGCTGCTGGTATCGCTACTCCGCCCACATATACCTACCAGTTTATCGCCAACATCGACAGATGCGATGGCTGGTTTCCAAATGACAAAGACGATGCCTCGCATTGGGTATTTCACGACAAAAACTGGCCGGAGGCCGATCATGGTCTTGAAGCCGGAAAACAGTATTTCTGGCGCACCTGTCTGGCCTCGCAGTCAGCGTTTTTTGCGGATATCAGCAAGACCACCGGCGCTGGTGTTCCGTATCGCAATTTCATTGTCGATATGATGCAGAATCCTCACAAAGATTCAAAGGGACGTAACAATCCTCTTTTTGTTAATGATCGAGATAACATCAAATTTGACAACAAGGGCGATGACCTTCGCTGGCTTGAAAAAGACAACGCCGATAACGCCATCCGTTTGAATGCTTATCTTGAGTATCAGGTTCCTGACGTGAACGGCGACCCGAAAATGGTTAAATTGCAACTTCTCGCATCTGGTTCAAATGCTCTCCCGCTAAGCTTCCCAATTAATGCTTCTACTTCAATGGATCTTCCGCCTACAGATCCATTCATCGCGACTCTCACCATCGAAATGAGTCGCTGGATATCTTACGATATGTGGGTTAAAAATAAAAATGGCGTGGATATGTTCCCGGTGCGAAATCTTCCTAAAGAATTTAAGGTTTCTGGTAAGACCAACGTTTTGATCGTCGATCGCCAGGCACCCAAGATTCTTTACGATTTCACCAATCCGGTCAATCTGTTTGCCGATGCCGGATTCCCATTGGCACAGGGTGTTGGCCCCAATGGCGGCAATCCTGCTTCGATAACCTTCAGACTATCCGACAATAACCCCTGGGAAGCGGTTGACTCCGTTTGCGGTATTACCAACAACAGTTTGTGGGCTCAGAACTTTACGCACAACAATACTGCGCCGACAAAGGCACCAACCGCAACGTTCAACTACAAGCCGGTTTTCGCCAAAGCTTTGAAGCGCAGGGTTTCTCTGTCATTTGACCGTGCCTGTCGTCTGGATTCCGGCAAAGTAATGTTCTTCCCGCCTGATCAGTCTGCTTTGCTCAGTCCGGGCCAGTATAGAGACTTTGCCGACAGTTTCGGCGAACTCTATGTTCACAAATACGTTCTTTCCGGCACCAGTGCCGTGCCATCTGAAAACCGCTTGCAGAAAGACTTCCAGTCAACGAAGGAAACGGTTGGCTTGAGCACCAAGTATTTTGCAACCATCGGTTTCAGGATGCCTCTGAGTTTCATCATGCCAAATTCGTATGCTTCAACCGACGCAGCGAGAAGGCGATTGCCCAAGGGATACGCCAACAATACCCCAGGTTATGACGATGGCGGCAAGATCAGGCCCTACAAGTTCTATCTGTCGGCCACCGACTCTTCAGGTAATGCCTTGTCAAACAAAATGTTGAATATTGCATTGCATCCCCGCGACGTTCATAAACCTGAACCACATGGTTTCTTTACTGAATTCAAGGGCAACACAACTACCTACTTCCCGATCTGGGCAGTGGCCACAGACAGTCTCGACCCGGACAATTCAACCAGAGAAATTTCAGGAACGACCTTGAGCGAAACTTTCTTTGACAGCAACGACTGGCTTCCTGGTGCGGACGGTAAAATCAACAGCAAAGATGCAACTAATCACGTGGCATTCTCTTACAAATCATTGCCGAAGCTGTCTGATGACATTGTTACCGATTATAATAGTTCCCATGCCGATTATGCTGCTCTCGTCGCAACTAAATTGCCGCCAATGGCTATCGAAGATAACGTTGAATTTTCGATTGGATGCGGCGTCAGCGACAATGCCGGCCTGGCAACGGCTACTCTGACCTTTAAATACTTCGACAACAAGGAGAACGAGGTCAGCAGATCGGTTGTTTCTCGCTACACCAGTGCAATGGAAGTCGCACCGGCAAATACCTCTACAATCAAGATTGCCTCAACCACTTTCGAGGTTCGAGGTTTGTTCCGCGGCAAAGCAGAACAGTTCCCGATGTCGATTCCGGTTACCATTATTGCCCGCGATAACGCCCGCGATTGGGATTACTACACTGGAAAAGGCGGAACCCTGGTTGATGTCAACAATCCCTGGAGCGACTGGAAGTGGGGCTCTTTCCACAAAGGTGGCGATAAAAACAACGTCAGGAATTTTGAAACAAGTATTCCGGTATTTGGCAGCAGTCTTATCATTCGAACTATCGATAAGGGTGTGCGCAACAAATAGCTGAAACTGCACAAAAACATGGGGCTGTCTCGAATGAGGCAGCCCCTTTTTTTAATGCTTCTTTATATTGGTTTTATTTTGTCTTTGCGTCCTGCAAGTAGGCCAGCAACAATTTGCAGGTTGCTTCAAGACCTTTTAAATGTGTGCGTTCGTTCCCATGTGACGCGGAGACGCCGGGCCCAATCAAGCCTACTTTGGCATCGAGTCCGGCGCGAAGGGCTGCTGATCCGTCAGATCCGTAGAAGGGAAAAACATCGAGCTTGTAATTGACCTTATATTTTTCAGCAAGTTTGACCAGGCGCTTGCGCAAGTTCAGATCGTAAGGGCCGGTAGAATCTTTTACGCATACAGAAACCGAAAATTCATCGCCGGCCACTCCGTCTCCTACCACTCCCATATCGACAACCAGCAATTCTTCGATTGAAGCAGGCAAGCCGGCACAGGCACCATGTCCAACTTCTTCATAATTTGAAAAGAAAAAAACGACTGGTAAATTATTCAGAACTTTAGCGCCAAGCTTTAGAAAAGCTTCGATCATGCAGGCGCAGCCTGCCTTGTCATCAAGAAAATGGCTTTTGACAAAGCCGGTATCGGTATATTCAAAGCCGGAATCAAAAGCGATAAAATCACCAATGGCAATGCCGAGCTTCTGGGTTTGTTGCTGATTGGTAACTTCCGCATCGAGGCGAATATGCATCGTATTTTCATTTCTTGGGCTTTCTTCGGCTTTTCTGTTCACGTGCACTGCGGGATTGTCCAAGATCAAACTGCCGGAAAAAATCTGACCGTTTTCGGCAAAAACCCTGACCGTATGCCCTTCAAAAGCCTGCAAAAGAGGCCCACCTATCCTGGTGAAGCCGAGAGTGCCGTTACTTTTGATTTCTTTAACCATCAGGCCTAGAGTATCGACATGGCCGGCAACTGCAATTTTGGGATCAGGGTGATTGCCGACGAGCAGAGCTCCTTTATTGGTAAAGCGTGTTTTTATGCCGGATTTTGCGGCAAGTTTTTCAATGTGCCGCAAGGCAGCTTCGGTCATTCCCGAAGGCGAATAAATCAGGGAAAGGTCGCGTAAAATAGATATCACTTGAGGAGTTTGCGTCTTTTTAGTCGATTTGGGCATGGGTTATTCCTTTCTATTGAACAGATGCAAAAATACCAGATCAGCAAGCTTAAATCAATGTCATCAACAGGCAAAACCTGCAGTGCTTGCAGAGCTTTGTTTTCTGGGATAACATGTTTTTATGCAAAGCAGCGGAGGAATCACATGTTAAAATTTCCGAAGTTTTTTTTGGCCATGCTTCTCATGGTCGGCAACATTTTGGGTGCGCAGCAGACACAACAGGTGCAACAGGGTTTGCAGGTGTCTCCTCCCGGTGATACAGAATTGATTACCCCGGTAAATTTGCAGCCTCTCGATCTTGAAGAATTGGCGAGGCGAAAGGGTATCAACAACCAGAGTCCGGCAAGAAACATCGTCATTCTTTCCGGTTTCGGTTTTATTGAAGACGCGGCGGCCATTTTCCGATCTACAGGAATCAGGAAACTCCAGATTGACGAGATGGAAAATTTTGCCCTGGTTTTACCCAGATTTGTAAGTGAAAGTGAACATGCCCAGGTTGTCAGGCTTGCTGATCTCCTGGTCGGCGATGGTCGGGCAGTTGGCCTGGTTTCGGATAGTAACTTCAAATGTGCTTCCGCTTGCGAGTTCATGAAGATTCAAACGGAAAAATTGTTTGAAAATGCCCGTATGGCGTTGACGCTTGGTAGCTTTTCCACTGAAGAAGATCGAGATGAAACGGTTAGAAAGTTTTGTCGTCGTAACATTGAGTATGCGAGAAATCGCAAAGATTTAAACCGTCTTTTTTCAGCGAAAGCAGAAAAGATCGTCGGTGCTTTTGATCGAAATATTAATCTGGTCAAGGAAGATCAGACTCAGCCATTTTTCGATGAACTGGTAACGGCTTGTCTTAGCCGTCTTCCGGTTGCAGGAGATGGTTTTGTTTTGTTAATCGGAGCAGGAGCTGCCGAGCAGGCGGCGGCTGAAGGTCGCTATTTTGATATGCTCGAGCACCTGCGAGTTCAGGAAAAGGTTTTGCATCAGATCAATTATTTTGTATCAGGTCGCAAAGATACTTTGGTGCTGTTGATTCAGGACTCAGGAAAAATGCGCTGGAAATATGGGAAAGATTTCAAGCTTTCAAGTTTCATCGCAGACTTGTCTTTGCTGGAAAGTGCAATGAAGGCTGAAGATATAAGCAAATATTTGTTTGAAAGTCCCCGGAATTACAGCCAGTTGCTGAAAAATGTCGACGCAGGACGGATCAATGAATTAATCGCGGCAAAGGATAAATTGGCTCTTTATAAATATTTACAGGACAGCTTGAAGCTCAGTTATGATTTTCGTGCCGAGGTTGCCGGCAGTGAAACCAGATTGCCAGGATTTGCGGTGTTTTCGCGTGGTCTTGGAACTCAACTTTTTAGAGGAATGATCACTTTTGAAGATTTTGTCAATTATCTGTCATTGATTTCAGGTGTGAGCAGCAAATCAGATCAGGAGTAGGGTTATGCCAATGTTTGTTTTACTTGAAAACTCCGCGTTTGAAGAAGGGGCCAGGGCGGTAGAGGTAACCAAGGTTCCCGAGATGCTGAAAAAGTTCCCCGAGGGACTTTTGCGCTCAACTTATCTGCTTGAAACTGACCAGGTTGAGGCTTTTGCTTCTGGTCGCAAAGAAAAACTGTACGGCCCCTTTTGCCTGAATTTTTCAGTTAGAAGGGCTCGCGATTTACTCAGTGAGGGCTGCAATTATCAGGGAATCAGCATCGAGATTGAGAATAACGGGAGAAAATTGCCGCAGTTGCCGGCAGCTTCCGAATTAGAAAGAATCTTGACCAGTGAAACCTGTTTGATTTATGTGAACGGGTCGCCTTTCAAGCCTTCAACTGAAGTTTTTACCTTTCAACAGGTTTATGATGATTCAGTCAGATGCATCGATGTTTTGAAGAAAATGGGTATCCCCCAGGAAACCATTGCTATTTACGCGACACCTGAAGACATCAGCATCGAAGTGCATCCGGGGGTTCTTGGGCTTGAAGGCCGCGAAAATCTCGATGCCCTTTATTACCGAGTTCTTTGCCAATTAGCCGAGATACGTGAGATTGATGGAAAGGTTACCAAAACTGAAATCAAGACAATCGTTTTAGACAGTTGTCGGCCAGAATCGCGAATTCTCGTGCCAGGAAGCACTCACCAAACTTTGCATCGAACCAAAGTCAGTGTTGGCCCATCTCATTTCGCCTACGGCGTTGCCGCGTTTTCCGACTTTTGTGCCAAGAAGCGTAGTGTTCAGGAATGCATCCAGGAGAGCCTTAACTGGCTTAAGTTCTTGCAGACACAACTGCCGCCAATTGCCGGGTTTGCCGATAAAATTCAGGCACTTCCGGATCTTCCGATTCCTGGGCTCGGCAGTAACTCGGGAGCAAAGCTCAGCAAGGCTTCCAGCGGCAGGTTCCAGCCTTTGGCTCAGGAATTGGTCGGAGCCGGTGAATGTTATCAGGAATTGATGCCGGCATTTGCGACTCCATTTGCAACACTCGATAAGTCTCTTGGCGGTGGTTGGCTCAAGGGTGGACTGCATCTGTTGGTTGGGCCAAGAGGTGGTGGCAAGGGTGCATTGCTGATTCAGCAGGCCTTGAAGGCGCAGAAGGACAGCTCAGTGCTTTTTGTTTCATTCGAACAGGATGTGCGTGAATTTTCAATCAGATCAGCTTTTTCTGGGGGCAATACAAGTCTGATCGAACTTTGCGGACAGTTAGCCAACCCAGATGGAACTGGACTGGAAGCTCGAAAATTGCTTGCAGCTGGGGTTGAAAAATTTAGGGGCAGTCTCTCGGAAAACCTTTTTTTCAGCGGTATTGGCAATTCGCATAGCACCTTTGATGTTGATGAAATACTTGAGTTAACGAGAATGTTGCCAGATTCTGGACCCCGTCTGGTCATTCTGGAATCGCTGGATGAACAGTTGCTGGAAGAAAATTTTGCCGAGAAGTTGCAGGCTTTGCGAAGGTTGGCGATTTCGGAGCGGGCAACCTTTTTGCTTTCTATTCACGAGGAGTTTGAATGTGGCAAAAGGCCACATTTTATAGAGGGAACCGACCAGGCTCTGCTGGCAAAATACCAGCGGCATTGTGATTCGCTGATAGTTTGTATGAGCGAGAAGTTGAATTTGCGCCGATTTGTGGCCATGGTCAAAGGTCAGATCGATGCCCAGCTGATTGGCAAGCTTGAGCAAAAGGCTTTGCAGTTAGCCGGGGGGCGTAGATGCAAAAATGATTCTTATACAAATCTTCGTTTGATTCATTCGCGTCTAGGAAGAAAAGAGCTCATACTCTGTCTTTATCAGCCTGATTATGTAAGGTTTTTTGAAATAGCCAGTTTGCCGATTTCGAGGCCCTGATTATGGATAGGTATCTGTTGCATCGATTCAAGGTGCATGGAAGAGTGCAGGGTGTCGGATTTCGTCGTTTTGTGTTGAAGCTTGGGCAGCAACAGAATATTGGCGGTTGGGTCAGAAACAATGTCGACGGAACGGTATCGGTCGAGGCTTGCGGCAAAGAAGATGAAGTAAAAAACTTTGTCGAGATGGTCAGGCGTGGCTCGTTTTTTTCCCGGGTCGACGAAATCGAAGATCTTTTAAGGGAAAACGTTGATCAGGAATTAGAGCGAGTATTTGAAATCAGATTTTGATTCAGTTCAAAAAAGTTCGCTTGGCTATTTTTTTGAGTGATTTTTCAATTTCACTTTTTACTCGATAATCCGGATCGTCCTTGTGCAGAAGTAAAAGTCTTTCGGCTTCTGCGGTTGCCACGTCTGCAAGTTTCCTGGCAGCCTTTATTCGCGTTTCAACATCTTCTGATTTAAGCTGTTTGGCGCACTCAGCTTCAACAGCTTTGCCAAAACACCCGGTCAAAAGCAGGCAAAGGACCATGAATAAAACAACAAACTTTTTCATCGGTATCCTCCCGGTTAAATACTGTCCATAATGGCGGTTTCAATCGACTGCGCATCAGCCTCTTTTTGCAGAAGTCGTGAAAACTCGTCGAGAATTTTCTGAAGTTGGTCGTGGTCGGTAAGGTTGGCGGAAGTATAAATAAAAACGATTACGTTTCTGGTTTCGGCAAACACTTTTGTTGCCTGCGAGTCTTTTACCGGACTTCCGATGGCGGAACGGTCTTCGCCATGCCTTGCTACGACGAGCAATTTTTTCAGTGACAGAACTTGCCCTTCGCGGTTGAAAACATATTCTTCGTTTTCGAGTCCTACTCTCAGGCAGAGGCTATTTCCTGCCTTGTCCAAGTCAAGGACACTTATCGGCAGATGATATTTTAAAGAAAGGTGGTTATTGATGTCGACCACGTTGTTGATAGAGTTGAATTCGCGGCGATTCTGGAGGTCTTTAAAGAGAAATTCCGATGCCGGGCGGTTTCTTCCTGAAGGATGAAAACCAAAATTTTTCAACAACCCGCGAATTCCTTTTTGAAGGTGATCAGGATAGACAAAGGTTTCCTCGAGCAAAGGAGCAACTTCTTTGGCAATCTGTTGCAGATAGTTTTCTGAACTGGGTTTGACTTTTATATTGAAGGCTTCGACAATTCCCAGACGTAAATGACTGGGAGGCAGCGATAGTGTGACTTTTGCCGTCATAGATTCACCTGAAGAATAAGAGTTACTCATAAGAATAACATATCTTCAGGCTGCCTGCTGCTTTTTACACTCAGGAATTCTATTTAGGATTTTTTTACAGATTTGATTGATGTCGCGCGCGCCCATTACCAGAACCATGTCGCCACTTTGAGCTTCACAGGCAATTCTTTCCGTAAGTTGATCCCGGTCAGAAATGTGCCAGGCATTTGGGAAACGCTGGCGAACCTCGGCAATGATGTCGGCTGATGAAATGTTCTTGTTGGCAGTGCCGCCGCCATAAAAAATATCATCGAGAAAGAGATATTCATCATTTTGCAATTTGCTGAAAACTTCGACAAGTTCGTTGCGGGTAAAACTTGTGGGACCATAGCCGTGTGGCTGGTATACAATGAATCTTCGGTGCGATGATTTGCGGGCAGTCTTAATTGCAGCTTCAATCTCAACCGGATTATGGGCAAAATCGTCGATTATGGTCACCCCAGCCACATTTCCTACCAATTCAAACCTTCTTTTCATTCCTGGAAAAGATTTGACCGCTTCGGCAATTTCGCTGAGCTGCAAGCCGGCATTTTCGGCTATGACAATTGCTGCAAGAGTATTGAGAACGTTATGTTCGCCCGGTAGTCTGATTTCAAATTCAGTGCCGGCATAGGTAAAGCGTGCCAGATTGTGATCTATTCTGACATTTTCTGCGAAATAGTCACAGTCTGATGAAAGGCCGTAGGTTTTCACTTCGTGCGGACATTTCTGCTTCAGGAGCATACAGTTCAAGTCGTTGCCGCAAACGAGCCTGAATGAATCGGTATTGTTCAGGAAGCTGGCGAAAAGGTCGAATAATTCATCGAGGTCTTTATGATCGCGAGATATGTTGGTTACTACGGAAATAGAGGGCTTGTATTTGACGATCGATCCGTCTGACTCATCGGCCTCGATGATGAAATGTGGCCCGATACCTTTGAAAGCGTTGGTCTCAAGCCCGGAAATTATTCCGCCCACCGCACATGATGGTTCTTTCCCGGCATATTTGAATATCCAGGCTACCAGGCCTGTAGTAGTTGTTTTGCCGGCAGTGCCGCCTATCGCTATGCCCTGTTTGGCGTTGAACATCATTGCCAGTAAATCTGAACGCATGATTTGTTCAAGGCCGAGCTCCTGTGCGGCCAAAATATCGGGCACATGGTCTTCAACTGCTGTTGATTTAACAATCTTGAATTCTGAAGGTTTCAAAACGGCGTCTTTGCAGAACGCAGCCGGTCCGCTTCCGTCCTGAGGATAAATTTTGACCCCGATTTCAATCAGTCTGCGGCAATAGTCTCCGTCAAGATTTCGATCCGACCCGGCAACTTTGAAGCCAGAATTGTGCAGAATTTTGGCCAGCCCACTCATGCCCATGCCGCCGATTCCGACGAAAAATGCGTTCATTTTAATGCCTCCAGTAGATAGGGGAAAATTTTGTTTCTTTAATAGTTATCGTCAGAAAGCTTGTATGTTCTTAATTTTGGCAGATTTACGCTATTTCTCGTTCTTTTGGCAAAGCATCCAGGACGTGTCGGCATTTATCGGAAACTCCTTTATTGGCCTGTAATCAATGCCATGAATGTTGACCGATCCTTTGTGCCGGCGATAACCAAGGGCATAGATGTTGAAACTGTCTTCAATAAAGTATTGCGGGGCAATTTTTTGCCAAAGATCTTTAAGCTTCACATCATTGGGGTTGTTGAAAGGTTCACCGTTCTCCTTTATAAGAAGTGCGACCTGGCGATGCGGCAGGCCGTACTTGTAATCAAAAACCTTTCTTTGCCCATAATAAGTCAGGCAGCCGATCCTTCTCGTAGCAATGACTGAATTCGCGGGAACATTCTGGGCAATCCATTGTGCTGGTTTTACCAGAGGTAATGAATTGGCAACGTAATGAGGATACATTTTCGCTGTTTCAGGTCTAAGCAGAAAAATGCTTTCTGCAGCCGAAATTGTCGCAAGCAGAGCAATAATTGTCAGTAGAAATTTTTGGGTTGTTTTGAATGAAAATTTAAACAGGCAGATAACCTGGTGAATGCCTTCAATAAGCAGCCAGTAACAGAATGGTAAATATGGGGCAAAATATCTGGCGTTTCCGGTCCAGTCTGCTCGGGCATATACCGCAAAAAAAAATGCGGTAATGGCAATGCTCAGGCACAGAGCTGCATCTTTTTGCCTGTTTTGTCGCCAGAGACGATAAAAACCCGCGATAACCAGGCCAATTGCCGGAAATCCGGCAAAGATAAAGTAAACATTTTTGGTTTGCCCTAATCCAGTTAACAATGAGGCTAAACTATGCCAAAAGGCCCGTAAACTACCGGGTTTGGCGACAAATGTGTTTGGCACCAGGGCGTCGAAATACCAGAAACGCAAGAGTTGTTGCAAAACGATCAGAATTGCCAGCCAAGAGATTGTTTTTCCCACCTGCTTTAAATCGATTAACCGGCCCGCAAGAAGGAACAGCAAAAACAAGGGAAGAACAATAATAGTCTCTGGCCTTACCGAAAAGACCAACGCTGCCAGTATTGCAGCAATGGAAAGACTTTTTCGGTTGCTAAAATAAATTATTGCAGCTAGAAGCGTGAAACAAAGGCTGGTTTCCATTCCGGTAAACGAATAGTAAAGAAACTCAAATGAACAAAGGCTGCAGATTATAATTCCCGAAACAATTATCTTTTGGCTGTCTTCTCTGCAGGCTCTGTGAATAGAGATCCACAAAAGGTAAAGACCTACGGGTACCAGAACAAAGCCAGAAAGTTTGGCGGCAAAGGTCGGCGAAGTTAAAAATGCCAGAGGCATTAGAAAAACAAGCCAACCGATATTGGTAACGCACTCAACCTGCTCGCCGGCATTTAAAAAGAAACCCCGGCCATCAATAAAATTTCGCAAACATGAAAAACCGATGTAGGCATCGTCGACAAAACTGTCTCGAACCAGCCAGAAAAATATGCCGAACCAGAGTCCGGCCAAAATCAATACGAGAAATTGGATGCGGGAAATAGGCATAATTAAGATATGCTAACTGCAAAGGGGCGAAAAAGTAAAATTCTGATCAGGGCTCTGTCGTAAAGGCAAAATCACGACTCAGGCTGATGGTCGAATCCAGGCTGTAGCGACTGGCAGCAATGCGAAAATGATAAGTGGTGGCTGGTTGCAAATCATACAACTGAATGCGATGACTGGTTTTCAATTCAGTGTCAGCGTAACTCGCCATGCCGTAAACTTCACTTGTCCCGTATTCTACGTGCCCGTCCGATTCGATGTCGGTTTCCCATTCAATTATTGCTGAATCAGCATAAATCATTGGCACGGAAACAGATGTTACGCGGGGGATCGGAATCATGTCAACGTCAGTAACCACCAGGGTAAGGTTGTTTTCTATCAATAATTCTCGTTTGATAACGATCAGCTCGCCTTTACTATTTTGCATGAGAAGCTGATAACGACCTGCCGGCAAATTTGCCGAAAACCTGCCGGAAGCATCGGCGTTAACGGCAGTTTCCCCGCTAGAGCCTCTGAGGATAAAAGAAGCATTTGCGAACTGTGGAAGTTCGGCAGCGACCATGCCACCATTGATCTCTGACTCTGAACTGTTCAGGCATCCGGAAAAGGCCGCCATACCAATCAGGCAAATCATTATCATTATGAATTTTTTTTCTGTTCTCATCAGAATTGCTCACCTGCTGCTTTAACTGTAACTTTGGTCGCGGTAATTTCTCCGAAACCATTTTTGGAAAATTTAAGATCATATTCGCCCGGAGGAACGTTGTAAAACCTGTATTCACCCATTGAGTCGGTAGTTGTGGTGAAACGGGTTCCCTGTATCGTCACCCGGGCACCGGAAATTGGAGAACTGGTGCGCTCATCGACGACTCTGCCGCTTAGCAGACCCATGCGCAGGTCGATTGCTACCTTCAATCGTGCGAAAAATAAACCGGAAACCTTGCTCGACAAACGCCAGTAACCATCTTCCCAGGCAATGGTGAAGATGTCGCTGCCACGATCTTCGTAACGGTAGTTCCAGTTTGCGGTAAGGGCAGAAAGGCGGTAGTTGAGATGAATTTTTATCTTCCCATCTTGAAACTCATATCTGAAAGGATGAAGAGATAGTCTGACATCCCGGTAACGACGTAGATTGTCTTCAGACATTTTCAGAAAATCGAAATAGGTATTGCCGAGCCAGTCTTGATAGTCTCGAGAAACGTGATCGCGTAACCAGACATGATCGCGGCGATTCATCGCTTGAACCATTTCGGCGCAATACTTTCGGGCTATTTCTTTGCGACTTCGCTGATTATGAACCGTGAACCCAGCCTTGAAAATTCTGACCTTGCGGCCAAGAGAGTCTACTGAATGAATTGCACAGAGAAAACCAGGAATCGACGGAACGGGAAAAACGACTTCATGATAGCCTTCGGCTCCTTCCCGAACTGCATAAGCCAGGTTTTTGCCAAGATAAAATTCGAATCTATCGTGTGGACCCGGATAAGGAGTGATTTTGAACTGCAGATGAATAGTGTTTACCATTTTCTCCTGTCCGGAATCGACTTCATAATAACCTTTTTCGTTGACCCGGAGATTGCTGATGAACTGATCGTTTATTTTTACCTGGTCGATGGCAAAGGGAATTTCCAGAGAAGTCTGAGCATGCAGATCGCTGAAGCGATTCAGCCAGCTGGAAAACCTTCTGAAAGAATGATATTCCGACTGCGGATCAAACATTGCCAGGGGTTTTTCGCTGCCATCGGCAAGAATTTCGAGAAAGTAGCTCTCGGGTACAACCTGGGCTTCTGAATTGCCGCTTAGTCGGCAGGCTGCCTGACCTTTGACTGCCTTGATTATTTCGTGATTGTCATTGCTTTGAATAGATGTTTCACCGTGATTCACCACTGTGTTGCTGTGTTTGCCTTCAATTTCTATCAGGCCCGAATCTCTGGCTGAAATCATCAATGTTGCCTTGAAGAGTTGCAGACTTAGTTGTGGCAGCTGTTGCGGATGAACCGTAAATCTGATGCCGGATTTAGGTTTTACCATGATCAGATTGTCTGCTGACCAGGCTAGCACCGCGTAACCATGGTTGCCGGTTCGCAGAGAATCTCCGTGTAAAAGTGTCTGATGCTGCTCGACACGATGCCAGGCGTTTTCGTTAAAGCTGCGATAATAGACTGGGCCATCACAAAAAATAACCGTAAGCTGTTGTTCGACATAGCCGTGCTGTGACAGGCGTGCCAGGCGGTTTGTATCTTCTTTTGCCAGCAAAGTGCAGTTGAAATTCAAAAATACGCTGAACAAAATAAAGAAGGTTGTCAGAAATGTCTTTTTCATTAGAAAGCCCTCAAATACCGCAGTCTTGCGGTATAATCGTCATAATCAAGGTTTGCATTACCAAAACTGCTGCGATTACCTTCAAGATCCAGCGTCAGTCGTGCTGAATGGCTATACTCGCGGGTAATGAACATGTTAACCCGGTCATGTTTCGAATCAAGGCCGACCATGGTCGGATCGATTTCTTCTCGTTGGTAGTCGAGACCGACGAAAATATCGTTGTGGAATCTGGAACGTCCGCCAAACCCGAATATTGCCGTCTGATCCATGCCGCCAGCCCTTTTATAGCTGAGTTTCTCCAGACTGTATGAACTGTAGACCCGGCGGAATCTGTCGTATTCCCAGGTCAGGCTGAAGTCAAACTTCTGAATATCCCGGTCATTTAAGACGTTCACGTCGTCTTTGTCGATGGTCTGGCTTAAATTGGCCTGATAATGCATTTGACCGGCCCGATGATTGATTTCTACCCACATCAGGTCGACGAAGCGATCCATGAAACCTGAATTTTCCGAATATTCATGCAATGGTTGATAAAAGAAGTCTATGCGCAAATCCTTGTAATATTCGCTTGGTTTGAAGGTAACCTGTAGCTCTGGCTGATCTCTGACGATTGTCGAACGCTGGTAATTGGCAATATTATCGCGGGAATTGCGTTGGCTGAACCTGGTGCTGATATACTGATTCAGCTCATAATAAAAGCGCGCGAAATAGGCTCTTTCGTCACGAGGCGACTGGCCTAGAGGAGAAATGAAAGCAGTGTCTGCGCTTTCAATTCCGGCTTCGAAGCGAGCGTTCTCCCGTTCATAACCTGCTTTCAATCGATAAGCATCGCCTTTTTGCTCGCCCTGGTTGTCGGATTTGTCGAAGTCGGTGTCGCTTTGAGCGATTTCGGTATCTATATAGATGTTTTCGGTTGGTTTGATTCTGATATCCATTGAATAAACACGGTTAGCCATTGCCGGCAGATCAAAATTCGCCGCGGCATTGTCGCGTTCATCTTCGGTGCCTACCAGATTCAATCCGATTCGCAGTGATTCATCGCGGGAATGTTCGAGGCGCACGCCGCCAACATAGCGCGGATTTTTCAGATCATCTTTTTCAAGAGCATAGTAACCGGCGAAACCGCTAAGCTTTGTGTATTCGTATTCCTGAACGCCATAAAGACCAAGCATGCTCTGGGTCATTGAAAAATCAGACATTTCCGGAAAAGCATGCCCGGCTACCAGTCTTGATCTCTGAGTCCGTGAATCAACGGTGATCTGGTTCAAGGTAAAACCGTTGCGATATGGTCTCCGGTCATTGGTATAGGTTGTGTCGAGGTTAAGGGCTATCGAATCGCCGTCCTGGCGAGAGGAAAAAAGCTCATAGCGAAGGTTTTCTTCGTAGAATTCACCCTGATCACGGGAAGACATCGCTTCGTTACCATCGACTCTGGTGACATAAAAGCTTGTGTCGGTATAAAGGTTAGAACTGAAAAGGCGATCTTCTTCCCATTCGTTCATGTCATATCGGTGCTCAGGTCTGGTATCGATTATGGGTATGCTCTGGCTGACCGGCGGCGGGCGCTGCTCGGAAGCGGGTACAAATACCTGGCGATGCGGATTCATGTTGGCTACGAATCTTGGGTCTTCTGCGGTTGCGACGGCAATTGGCACGGCTACGGCAGGATAATGGCCGGTTGGAGAAAGTTCAGGAATTGCCAGAGGATTGAAATAGGCAATATCATTGCTGGAAGAAAGACTTGCCGAACGCTGTCCAAGTTGCTGGCGGCGTTCGGTTTCATTTTGCTTTTTGCTGGCGGTAAACCCGTTTCCGATCAGAATCAGAAACGCCGCCAGAATCAGCAGTGTTGTTCTGGCGGAGCGGTTCATCTATGCCTTTTCTTGATCAATGGCTTTTCCTGTAAAAACTAGTTCAGGTAAGTAAGGGGATTCAAGGTTTTCCCATTTTTCCTCACTTCGAAGTGCAGATGATTGCCTGTAGCAACTCCAGTGGCACCTACTCTGGCGACCAGTTGGCCCTGTTTGACCTGCTGGCCTTTTTTGACCAGAATTGAACTGCAGTGGGCATATCTGGTGGAATATCCGTTGCTGTGACTTATGATTACCAGTTTGCCATAGCCAGAGCGCCGACCGGCATAGATCACCTTGCCACTCATGGCAGCTTTGATTGGTGAGCCTTTGGGAGCGGCGATGTCGATTCCGGCATGGAAGAGTCTTTTGCGGTAGACCGGGTGATTGCGCCAGCCATAACGATCTGAAAGTCGGCCTCTTGCCGGCATTTTCATAAATTTGCTACTTCTGGATGAGGCTTTGGCAATTGAATACTGCTTTTTATCTGCAGGAACCTTGAGGGTCTGCCCGGCTTTAACCAGAGTGCTTTCGAGGTCGTTTTCGGTAATGATTGCTTTGATAGTGGTGCGATATTTTCTGGCGATTACTGAAAGAGATTCGCCTTTTCTAACTTTATGGCTGACAATGGTAATTTCTTTGTCTGATTTTTGTGAAGGGGCCTGAACTACTCGGTAGAGCTTCTTGTCAGGGCTTATTTTCAGCTGCTCGCCGACTTTGAGCAGGTTAGAATTCAGCTTGTTTTCAGTTTTGATCTGGGCAACGGTGGTGTTGTAGCGGTGGGCTATCTTGAGCAGATTGTCGCCTTTTTTAACTGTATAAACCAGAGATTCAACTTTTTCATCTTTAGATTCTGCAGTGATTTTCTTCTCTTCAACGGCTGTTGAAGAGGCCGACAATTTGGTCTGTTCAGCTTTAGCAGGTTCAGAAACCTGAGCTGTCTTTACCGAAGCTTTTACCGGTTCTACTTTTACATTGGCTGCGGCAACCTGGGTTGTCTTTGTCTGCGAAGACTTGGCACTGATCGTTGGTGGAGCCTTGAGCAGTTCTTTTTCGATGAATTTAATATCAGGTTTTACTGCCGGGGCCTGGGCCATCTGGATGCGATTCATTTTTACCGTTTCAAATCTGGGTTTGCTGGCAACCAGGGCTGGTTTTTCGTCGTCGATTTTGCTGAGGCGCTGTTCGACTTTCTTAATTGTTTCCCGGTTGCTGATCAGCTTGAGTTCGCGATCGATCTTTTTGACCGGAATGCGCAACTGCTGGTCGGCCTTGAGAACATGAGATTTCAAAGAGTTGTGGGCGATCAGATTGGACAGAGGGACTCTGAATTTACTGGCAATTTTGGAAAGAGAATCGCCGGATTTTACCCGATAGGTCATTTCGCTGTTTGGCAGGGGGACCTTAATGGTTTCGCCGGCTTTAATCACATGCTTGCTTTCAAGCTCATTAACTTTTCTGATTACATCGGTTTCAGCGCCAAAGAGAGTTGCAATATGTGAAAGAGAGTCGCCCGGCTGAATTGCGTATTCGATGAATACTTTTTCTGACTTGCCTGAGGCGGCAACGAAAGGAGCGGCAACTTCATTTTCGACCTTTTCGATCTTTTTGATTTCAGGAGCAGGAATCGCGGCAAGTTTTTGAGAAATAGCCGGTGTGGATTTTTCGGCCATTTTAAGAGCGGCTGGAACTTTTTTGCAGCTGGCTTCAGCCACTTTAAAGGTCTGGATGAATGAATTATTTTGAAATGGGCTTTCAATTGCAAAAGCGGTGTCGCTTTCACGATTGATGAATCTG
Organism: uncultured bacterium; assembly: GCA_964596185.1. Lineage (GTDB taxonomy): Bacteria > Muiribacteriota > Ozemobacteria > Ozemobacterales > Ozemobacteraceae > DYKG01. The sequence continues at coordinate 51,427 of CAZQUE010000014.1, forward strand.
TCGATAGCGATGGCTGAAGTTTCCAAAGCCACGATCGTCAGCAGTATCAGGACTGAATAATGCCTTGCTCTTAGATTATTCCACACATTGCGCTCCTTGCATTTTCCGTCAGACCGGAGGTTGTTTTATTTGCCGGAAAAATCATCCATGATCTTTCGCTTTAATTCCGTAGTAAGTAAATCGACAATTACGAGCGCTCAGTTTAGTGAAAAGATAAAAAAAGAAGTTTTTTTGAAATTGTTAATGGACTGGTCAAGGCAATTATGATATTGTTTGAACCTGAGCTGCACTGTAATAGCAGGCAGTACAACTTTTATCGGAGAGATTAACCTTGAGTAAGAAGCCACCCGAACTCACCTGGCAGGATAAGGCAATTCTTATTGCCATACCGATAGTCGTTTTCACCATATTCATTCTGGCCAATTATTTCAGTCAGGATCTTACGGTAATGAGTGCTTTTGAACAGCAGTTACCCAAAGCACAGGTTCGCGACGGCGGTCACATTGTAAAGATTTATCCGCAGACCGCAACTGATACGGTTAGTTGCCGCCTTAAAAGTCGCGAAGCCAATTTTGAATATGATTTCGTCTACAATGTTACCGGTTCTGAGACTATGCGCTTAGAACTTGGCCGTCTGGTGCAGTTTTTTGGTGAATACACTTATGACCAGAAGGGTGGCAAGGTTGATGCGCCGTTCAAAGGCAAATCAGGCCGTCTTACCGGCTGGGCGATATATGAAAACCATCGTTTTACTCCGAAAGAAGAGGAAGATCAGGGCGGACTCTGATTCATGGTCCTGAAACTATTTCAAGACTGACCTGAGCCAGCCCCGCGGTTTTCATGCCAAGTTCATCGGCGGCTCTCTCGGAAAGGTCGATGATTCTTCCCTCAACAAAGGGGCCTCGGTCGTTTATTTTTACTCTTACCTTGCGCCCATTTTCGAGGTTGGTAACTTCGACCCAGGTTTGAAAAGCAAGTTCTCGATGTGCCGCAGTCATGGCGTTACGATCGAATGGTTCGCCTGAGGCTGTAGGTTTTCCCTGATACTCAGCCCCATACCAGGAAGCAATTCCGGTTTGAAATGAGCCTACTGGTGCATTAACCTGTGAGTCTCCTGAGCCTGAAGAACAGCCGCTGACAAAAAGGGATAGGATTACTATTATTAGCAGAGTTGTCTTTTTCATGGCTGCTGGTATCGACAGCTTGCCGATCTTTGTTAAGCAAACCAGTCGAGTTTGCTTTTTTTACTTATCACATGTTTGTTTTTTTGAAATCTCAAACAATTATTGAGTCTTTCAATTCCGTTGACAAAAAATGTACCATTCAGTAAGATACTAGGATAAAACGATTTCTGCCTTACAGGAGGCTTTAGCTTTGAGTCAGCGAAAGAATTATTTCATTTCGAAAGGAATGCAGAGCAAGTTCGCCGGAACTATTCTGCTTTTAGCTTTTCTCGTTGCAGTAATTACTGCCTGCAATATTTACGTGCTTGGGTCATTTTTTGTGTCGACCAAGACCACCCTTGCTGAAGCCAGCGGTGTTACCAACATAATGCAGCATTTTTTCACTGAATTCTGGCCTCGTCTGTTGATGTTGATTTTCGTTAATGTCATTATCATTTTCATTGTCAGTATCATGTATTCGCATCAGACCGCAGGTCCGGCTTACAAGCTTGAAAAAAGTATCAAGCGGATCACTGAGGGTGACCTTACTTTTGAAGTCAGTCTGCGCAGAAATGACAACCTTAAAGAACTTGCGGTTGCTTTGAATGAACTGCTCAAGAAATTCAGGGTTACTTTGGCTCAGGCAAAAACCCTTAGCGTCGATCTTTCAGCAAAACTTGAAGGTCTTGAATCTGATGCAAAATTCAAGCAACTTGCTGATAATTCTGCCGAGCTCACTCGACTGATCAATCAGTTTAAAATCGAAGGCAATGCAGAACAAAAGCCGGTTGATGGCATCGACATCGATCTCGATGAAGAAGAATCGGAACAAGCCTGATTTAAAAAATTTAAACGAATAATTGAAAAAGCCCCGCAAACGCGGGGCTTTTTTCTGGCCAATTTGTATTCGCAGAGCTTCTGCCTATTCGGGAACCAGCGCTTCTTTGATTCGGCTTAGCCGGCCGCGCAAACGTAATATTGCTTTCGTATGCAGCTGAGAAACTCGCGAATCCGAAACCCCAAGGATTTTTCCGATTTCTTTGGAAGTGAGTTCTTCGTAGTAGTAAAGGGTTATCACCATGCGTTCGCGGTCAGAAAGTTTTGAGATTGCGTCGGCAAGAATCTTTTTCGCTTCTGCTTCTTCTATTTTCAGTTGCGGATTATCGCTTTTCTGGTCTTCAACGAAGTCAAAGCGTGAAGAGCCTTCTTCATCGTCATAAAAGATTTCATCCAGAGAAAGCAGCAGTGATTTTTTGGTTTCGTCGAAAAGCTTATGAAGTTCTGAAATATCGATGTTGAGATATTCTGCAATTTCTTCGTCCTTGGCGTCCCGACCGAGCTTGCCTTCGAGTTTTGCATAGGCTTTTTCGAGTTTGCGGGCCTTTTGCCTTATTGAGCGTGGTGTCCAGTCAAGAACACGCAATTCGTCAAAAATCGCGCCTCTGATGCGTGTTTTTGCATAGGTTTTAAATTTGACGTTTCTTTCGGGGTCGTATTTATCGATTGCATCGATTAGCCCGAGTATGCCATAGCTGACCAAATCGTCAAATTCAACATTGCTGGGAAGATTGACAGCAATTCGACCGGCAACATATTTGACAAAGGAAGCGTACTTCATGATCAGAGCATCTTTGATGCGTTGGTCATGATTCGTTTTATACTGTTCCCAGAGTTTCTGGTCTTCTTCGTCTTGAAGACGGTTTTTCAATTTAGGATCGGTAATTTCCTGCTCGTCTACCAGAAGTTCTTTATTCACTTCATCCCTCCGTGTCTGGCTGCCTTATGAGACTCATTGCCAATTCCGATTATTTCTGGAATTGGCGTAGACTCATCGGTAGGGGTGCCAAAGGTTTCGTATCTGATACTTGAATTATTTTCATCATCATCAAGAAGATCGCCCAATTCTTTTCTGAGTTGTTCGTCTTCAAGAAGAATTTCGTCTTTGAGTTTCTCGGTTTCTTTCTCGGTGGTTGCCGGCATCAGAACCACTTCAAGAAAGCTGCCGAGAATTGTGCCAAGCATTCCAAAAATGAAAAATACCACCAGGCCGCGGAAGATAATCGTGGTTGCGCCAACTTCGGCCATTGCCGCCATCAGCATCACCACGCTGGTGATGGTCACGGCGAGAAATAGACCCATAAGTAGCGAAAGTCTCGACATCTATTAAAGTTCCTTTGTTTCCTGACCAAGAATTGAAAGTTTTACAACTCCGGTTTCAAGGTCAAATTCTATTGAGCGGCCGCGGGAGCCGCCGGTGTCTTCAGCTTCAATCGGGATCTGCAGGCTTTGCAGAGCTCGCTTAACCGCTTCGACATTTTCTTTGCCAATGTTGCTGGAAAAATCTTCGGTTGGCGGAAACATTTCGGCGCCACCGATGAGCTTTGCAACCAGCATACTTTTTAATGCTCCTTCTTCCCCCATTTTCTGATAGAGGAGTGGAACCGCAGTATCGGCAAATTTGGCCGGATTAAGCTTTTCTTTGTCGATCCCGCTGGAGTCCGGCAGCATGACGTGCGAAAATCCGCCAATCTTGTTTTTTTTGTCGTACAGCACCAGAATCACGCATGAACCTATGCCGTAAACCACCAGACTTGAAGGATGTCTGGCAATTTTAAGCTCTCCCATGCCTACCGGGATAAAGTCTGACATTTTGTTTAAGCAACTCCGATAGATTTAAGTAATTTTTGCAGTGAATCCGGGTCTGGAAGCAGAAAAATGTGAATTCGCAGATCTTCTTCTTCTTCGATGAAAGAGGTTTCGATCATCAGCACCTTGTCACTTACGGCGACCATGTCAGCTACCACGTAATTGATCAACGAACCTGAAAGATCGAAGGCCATCGATGGCAGAGAATTGAGCATCGGTGTCTGGGTCAATGTCGAAAGAGCGTTCAAAAAGGCACCGGCAAGAATGTTTCCGACTTCTCGCATGCACGAGCTTTCCATTTCGCCCATGTTGAGTGGAGAGTCTATATCACAGCCCGGGATAAGGGTGTGAAGCAGGCGCAGCGAAGTGTTCTCGGGAATCAGCAGTAAAAAACGCCCGGAAATGTTTCCCATGACTTTGAGAAAAATCCCCATTACCGACTGAGCGGGGCCGCCAACCAATTCAGGAATTTCTTTGAAATCGAGAATTTTGGCAGAGGGAACTGCCATGTCGATTTTGCGGTTCAGAAATTGCGCCAGGGCACTGGCAGCATTTCCCGATCCGATATTGCCGATCTCGCGAAGGGCGTCAAGCTGTGTTCTAGTTAGATTCGTGACGTCTTCCATTCATAACCTCTGACAGATACAATTCAAAGCCATTATAAAGTAGCAGTCGTCAGATTGCAAGACCTGTCAGTTTTTTTCAGGGTTTTCATCCGGGCAAGCGAAATCGATGCCGTTAAAGCTCGTCATGGCTTTGTTTCCCATTCCCATCAGCCAGAGTGCGGCAAGCTCCGGAATGGCCCGGTTTATCTTCTCGAATATTTGCGTTTCGCTTGCACTGATCGAGCCGAGTACATGGTCGACAAGCTGGGAATGCTGCGACTGACCGGGTTCAACTGGTTGCCCAACACCAATGCGCAGTCGCCAAAAGCCTTTGCCAATATGATTGATAATTGATTTTAAGCCATTGTGGCCGCCATCACTTCCTGAGGCTCTTAAACGAACTCTACCGGTTGGCAGATTGATATCATCTGTTATCACCAGGAGCTGCTCTGGTGTGGTTTCTGTGTCGAGCATGATGGCAGAAATAGCTTCTCCGGAAAGATTCATATAGGTCTGTGGCTTTACCAGAAAATGCCTTGCACCATGAAACTGAAAATCACAGATCAAAGCCTGGAAGGCTTTTTTAGAAAAAAAGCCATGAAATTTGCCCGCGATGGCGTCTGCTGCCCAGAAGCCCGCGTTATGGCGGGTGTTTTCGTACTCTTTGCCAGGATTTCCAAGGCCTGCGATTATCATAATGGTTGATTATTAGCAAAGCCTGACTTATAAGTCAACGAAATCGTTGCAATAGCGGCGTTTGGCGAAAGATTTGACATCTTCGGCAAAAGCCGGGTATAATCCGCCAAACCTCGAGGTAACAACCTCAAATTTTCAAGGTTTTAGCAAAATTATGGAACCAAAAACAAAAGTACTCTTGATCGTTCTCGATGGCTTCGGTGTTTCTGAAAAATCTGACGGCAATGCAATCAAAGCCGCCAATCCTGAATTTATTGACAAGCTTTTTCAGGAGCGTCCATGCACTCGACTGGCTGCATCTGGATTAGCAGTTGGTTTGCCCGAAGGACAGATGGGGAATTCTGAAGTCGGCCACCTGAATATTGGTGCCGGCCGCGTCGTTTATCAGGATATTACCCGGATAAACCGTTCAATCGAAGATGGTTCCTTTTTTGAAAATGAAACCATGAATAATTTGATGGACAAAGTTCTGGCAGACGGCAAAGCCCTGCATTTGTATGGCCTGGTCTCCAACGGTGGAGTTCACAGCCATATCAATCATATTTCGGCAATTTTAAAACTTGCTGCAAAAAAAGGCCTTGAGCGAGTTTTTCTGCACGCTTTCACTGATGGCCGCGACACTTCACCGACCAGTGGGGTTCATTTCATTCGCGAGCTTGTCGAAGAAACTGAAAAAATAGGAGTCGGGCGTATCGCTACGATCTCTGGCCGTTATTATGCAATGGATCGCGATAATCGCTGGGATAGGGTTGAAAAAGCTTATCTGGCACTTGTTCATGGAGTTGGAAATCGCGCAGCCGATCCGGTGGTCGCTATGGAAGCCTCGTATAAAGTAAATGTTACCGATGAATTCGTCGTTCCGGTCGTTATTGAAGAAGACGGACAACCGATTGCCACCATCGACGACGGTGATGCAATTCTGGCCTTCAACTTCAGGGCTGATCGCATGCGCCAGATCTCAAGGGTTTTTACCGACGAAAGCTTTGATTTGTTCAAGCGCAAGGAAATGACCGTTAATTACACGTCTTTTACCAGATATTCGGCGGATTTCGATTTTCCGGTCGTTTTTCCGCCACAGGTGCTTGACGATGTTCTCGGCGAAGTGCTTGCCAGAAACCAGATTCCGCAACTCAGACTTGCCGAAACCGAAAAATATGCCCATGTAACCTATTTCACCAATGGCGGTAATGAAACTCCGTTTGCCCTTGAAGAAAGGCAGATGATCTCTTCGCCAAAGGTTAAAACCTATGATTTGAAACCTGAAATGGCAGCTTTTGAAGTTTGCGATTTCCTTATTGAAAAGATCAGGACTCAGAAGTTTCCATTCATTATGGTAAATTTTGCCAACTGTGACATGGTCGGACACACTGGTTTCATGGAAGCTGCGATTAAGGCCGTTTCAACTGTAGATACCGTTTTGTCAAAGGCTATACCGGTTGCCTATGAACTTGGCTATGATTGTATAATCACTGCGGATCATGGAAATGCCGAGCAAATGGTTGATTTTGAAACCGGCGAAGCTTTCACCGAGCATACGGTTAATCCGGTGCCATTTTGCCTGTTGTCACGGGAAACCTACGAATTGAAGAGTGAAGGCAAGCTTTGCGACATTGCCCCCACGATTCTTGACCTGATGAGTATTTCTCAACCGGCGGCAATGACCGGTCAATCGCTTATCAATCGAAAAAAGTAACTGAAAGTAACTGGTTGAGCTTATGAATAAGCCTGAAAAGGGATTTCTATTTATCGTTTCCGGCCCTTCAGGGGTTGGCAAAACGGTTTTATGCAATGAAATCGTCAAACGCTACGCTCCCAACGTGGTTTACTCGATTTCAGCCACATCTAGGGCTCCGCGTGGTGGTGAAACTAATGGTCAGGAATACTATTTTTACAGCAATGAAGAGTTTGAGGCGGCGATAGAACGTGATGAATTCGCTGAATGGGCTTACGTACACGGCAACTATTATGGTACTCCAAGGCGGTTTCTTGAAGAAAACCTGGCGGCCGGGAAGCATGTAATTCTCAATATCGATGTACAAGGTGCCATGAAAATTCGCGAAAATTATCCCGATGCCGTTATGGTATTCATTTCACCACCTTCCTTCGCCGAGCTTGAAACGAGAATTCGTAAGCGCAACATGGACAGTGAAGCTTCTCTGCGACATCGCCTGGAAAATGCCCGTAAAGAGCTTGACTACAAAGACCAGTATCGTTATTCGATCATAAATGATAATCTACCTGAAGCTATTTCTGAGCTTAACGAAATTTTTGTCGATTATATCGGCTGATCGTCGAAATTATTCCTGATTTCCCATTATTGGCGAGTTTCACTACCTTGACACATTCTAATGCGATTCTTATAATTTAAGAAAATTCTCTCATTATTGTCTATCAGGAGGCTATTTACCATGAAACGCACTGCTCTGTGCTTCCTAACCATTTGTCTTTTAGTTTTTTCAGTTTCGGCATGGGCTGCTGAAACTGAAACGCAGCGACTTGTCAAACTCGATGCAAGTCTTGAAATAATCAGTGGCCAGGTTAAATTAACCAGAGTCGGCAGTACAAAAACAGACGTTATCAGTAAAAGTGTCGAGTTGTATGCCGGTGATTTGCTTGAAACTTTGCGTGAATCAAAAGCGGTATTGAATTATTCAGATGGAACGGTCATGAGAATCAAGCCGCGAACTCTTGTAGAAGTCCAGCCTCTCAGCATAAAGGTTTTCAAAGGTAAGACCTGGTATAAATTTACCAAGCGTGGAAGCGAATTCAGAATCGAAACTCCGACTCTCGTGGCCGGAATTCGTGGTACAGAATTCGAAGTTGCGGTAACTTCAAGAAAGAAAGCTTCAGTTTCAGTAATGGAAGGCGCAGTTGCCGTTCAGAGCAAAGAAGGCAACAAAGCTCAGGTACTCAAGCCTGGTTTTGCAACTCATTGTGAACCGGGCGAAGATCTGGTTACTCCGTATAAATTCAGCATCGATAGAAAGAATGCCGAATGGAAAGCCGAAGAATGGGGAGCCGGAAATGCTTCAACCGATATAAATAAGCTTTTCATCAACTATCTTAACCTGAAATACGAATACGGTGAACAGGATCCAAGAGCTGTGGAAGCTCTAAAGAACCTTGAAAACGCCAAGAAAAAAATTAAAAAGTAACTATTTGTAAGTAAAAGCGAAGAGGCTGTCTCTAAACTGAGGCAGCCTCTTTTTTAATCTTCGTCAAAGTCAATTGGTTTGCGGCGTTGAGCTTTCTTGCTGCTGCGTTGCTTCTTACCAGATAATCGTTTTTCTTTGGCGGCACGGCTTGGAGCCGTTGGTTTGCGAATCTTTGGAGGCTTAAGGGCCTTGATGATCATCATTTTCAGCTTGTCATAGGCGTCGAGCAGGTTTCGATACTGTTCTCGATATTTCTGACTGGTAACGATAATGTTGCCTTTTGCATCGAGGCGGTTTCTGGCGGTTTCGAGCAATCGCTGTACCGCAGCCTCTGGCAACGAGTCGCAAAGGCACGGGTTAAAGCGTAATTCAATGCAGGTGGCAACCTTGTTAACGTTCTGGCCGCCCGGACCAGAAGAACGAACGGCACTCACCTGAATCAATTCTGCAGGAATTATCAGGTTTTCGTTTATCTGTAAGGGTAAATTCATGAATTTATTTGTTCCTTGATCCAGTTTTCGGCAAGATGTAAATCAATGTTTTTCATGCAGGGTCTGATCGGACAATTCTGACATTTTCCGAAACAATGATCAGCTTCGGGCAAAAGAACCAGTTTTTTTGCACAAACCGGGCCCCAGCGTTTCGGAGTCATGGCGCGAACTGGCGGGAAAAAGGCGAGCACCGGCAAGTCTAATGCTGCGGCAAGATGCATTGGTCCAGTTGAACCTCCGATAAAGGCAGCGCATTCTCTGATTACTCCGGCAAGAATTTCCAGGTCAGGCACGTTTTTGATAAAAGCCAGACCGGGTTTTGCGGCAAAATGCTCGGCAAGATGCTCTTCACCAGGGCCAAGGCTAACTGCGACCTGAATTCCTGCAGCGACAAGGTTTTCAGCAATTTGCGCATATTGCGCCGGCGAAAGGTTGTAAGCTGAGCCACCATGGCCAGGGTGGATTAAAACGGGCTTTAATAGAGACTCCTGTTCGATTAATTTGCGGGCAATCTGTAGAGTTTCCTGTTTTATTGATAGTTCTGGCGGCGAGTCGTCAATTTGCTCTACTATCCCTTCAAGTAACTGCAGGTTATAGCGATATTCATGCATTTCATTTCGGGAACGCTTTTGCACTCGACGATCATTTAGCAGAAATTGCCATATATTTGAAGCTCTACCGGTTCTTGAGGGAATTCTAGCCAGAAAGGCAGCCTGTAAAACCCTGGCTGCGGGGTGAACAACAATGATACGTTCAACCTGGCAATCAATGAATTTTTTGGTCAGACTCAGCATTGCCGGGTAATCCTCGTCGATAATAACCTCGTCGACCCATGGGCAGAGCTTTAGAACCGGAGCGGTATATTTGCGTACATGGGCGATAACATGCACTTTGGGAAAATTTTTGCGAATCTCTCTAAAGACTGGAGTTGTCAGAATCAGATCCCCTGCGCGATCGGTTCTGGAAATAATTACTCTCATTGGCCGCCGTCTCCGAGTTTGCTGATGGCCTTGAAAATTTCGACCGGGTCAATGCTTTGCATGCAGATATGATCTTTTCTTGGACAGACTTTAAGGCGGCAGGGAGCTTGGGGGCAGCTCTCGCTTCCGTAAAAATACTGGACTTTTTCTGATAGGGAACCGGTTCTGGTCATGTCGGTCGGGCCGACCGGAACCATGGTTGGTGTGGCAAACATGGCTGCCAGATGCATGGTTCCTGAATCGTTCGCTACCATTGCCTTTGCTTGGCTCAATAGGATCGCCAACTTTTCAAGGCTTGTTTTTCCGGCAATGGAAGTTGAATTGTCTCCGGCAGCAGCTACTTTTTCGGCTATATCGGCTTCATTTCCGCTTCCAGTAACGAGAATCTTCAATTCTGGCTTTTTCTGATAGAGCAATTGCGCAAGTTTGGCAAACTTCTCGGCTGGCCAGCGCTTCGCCGCACCAAAAGCCGCACCCGGCGCAAAAATCAAATAGGGCTGATTTTTCGCCATGCCGAATTCATCAAGAGTTTGCGCTATTTTTTCCGGGGTAAAGGAAAATCTCGGCAGGGGCATGAAATCATGTGCCAGACCTGCTTCCCTTACCAGGGCAAAATGGAGCCTGGATTCATGAATACTTTTAAAGTTTTCAGGTTTTTCCAGGGTTCGGGAAAGAAACATTTTTCGCCCCTGAGTGTTGTAACCAAGGCTGGAAGCACGGCAAAGCCAGGCAATAATGGCAGCACGTAACGAATCGGGCAGAACTATTATTTGATCGAAATTCTCTGATTTCAATTGCCGCAATCGCGGCAGGCTTGCCAGCATGAGGCCGTTAGTGGGAATTTCGTGAATTGCGGCAAAGGCTTCTGTGAAGCGGTATATCTGCGCAAGATGAGGTCGGGTAAGGATATGTACCTCATGTTTTTTTGCGGTTGCCAGAATCGCCGGCAAAGACATGACGACATCGCCGAGCCAGTTCAGGCCTATGAAGAGAACTTTCATGAATTGTTCCTGAAAAAATCGATTATTTCGCTTGCGGTTTTGGCAAAATCAAAGTCGCGACAGGCAAAGGAATTTTTCGGACAAACCTCTCGTTGCCCATGCAGGCTGCATGGTTTGCATGGTAACTCATTGGAAATAACCATTACCTTTGGTCCTGGAACCGGTGCAAAACCAAGCGAGGGCGAAGTCTGCAGGAAGATTCCAACTAATGGCAGATTAACAGCTCTTCCAAGATGCATTGGGCCAGAGTCGGAAGATATCAGTCCCGCAGCCATTTTAAGAAAACCAGGAAGTTGGCGCAGGCTAAGCTGATTGCGCAGATCCAGCAGATCGTTGCCATTTTCGACAGGGCTGGTGCCTGTACCAATGAGAACGAGTTGTTTTTGAGATTGGCGGCGAAGCTCGTTTATCAACTCGATTGGCAAAACCTTGCCGGGTTTTGATGCATCGGCATGAACAGCAAAGAATTCACGTTCGGCAAGATTGTAATTGTTCAAAAGTTCATTTGATTGTTGCAGATACTCATGCGAAAAAGAGATTGCCGGGTCAGGCTTTTCAATGCTGATCCTGCAGCTTTCGGCATACTTTTGCCAGACAGGGCGTTGGTCAGAAAACTTGAGTGGGAAGTTTCCCTTGAGGGCTGAAAATTGCTCAGAAAGTTGTCTTTTGATGTATCTGGTTTTGATTGGAGCTTTCAGAATAAGACTGATCGCGATGGTTGCCAGTTTTCCCTGAAGGTCATGAATCGAGGCGAACTCATGTTTCTGTAATTTTTTGATCAAGGTGGGCATTGTCGTGGCACCTTTGAACAGATGAACGGTGGCCGGTAGAAATTCGCTGAGTTCATGCCAGCGTTGATGTATCAGCAGATGGACTTCGGTGTCTTTCTGCTGCATAGCACGAATGGTTGGGATGGCCAACAAAATGTCGCCCATGGCATTCAGCCTTAATAGAAGTTCTTTCGGTCGCATTGTTTTTCAGGGAAGCAGGTGGAGTCGTTGCAGATGATTGATGGTTCGCTCACTTGCCCCGGCCATTGCATCGAGCACGGCCCTGGCTTTCTGGCCAGTCCGGGCAAATTCGTCAGGATGGTTGAGCCATTCTTGCAGAGCCTGACGCAGTTCTTCGGCATTTTTTACGGTTACAGCTGCTTTTGCCCGGTTAAGTGCCATCATTTCATAGCGAAAATTGAAGGTTTCCGGTCCAGTAAGGATCGGCACTGAAAAGGCTGCGGGTTCCATGAGATTGTGCCCGCCTCTTTTGATAAGACTGCCGCCAACAAAAGCCAGGCTGGAAATGGCGTAGAAATTTCTCAATTCGCCGAGAGTATCGACGAGAATTACATGGGGTGCAACAGGTTTGGGGGCAGAAGCTCTTGAAAAATCGAGATTTTTCTTTTTGAGCAGCTCGATGACCTCATCGGCTCTCTTAACATGTCTGGGGGCAATGATAACCGTTGCTTTCAGGCTTGGCCAGAGAGGTTCAAGGGCATCTAGTATGGCGGTTTCTTCGCCGGGATGTGTACTGCCAAAGCAGATTACCCGACGATTTTCCGGTAGTCCAAAGCGTTTTCTGATCAGGGCGGGGTCTGGTATTTCGTCAGCAAAATCGTATTTGAAGCAGCCAAGCGTCGAAATTTTTTCAGATTCTACTCCAAGAATTTTGAATCTTCTCTGATAGTGCTTTTCTTGTGGCAAAACAAATGAAAAATTCTCGACGGCATTTTCAAAGAGGGGCCACAAAATGCGCATCATGCGCACGGATTTTTCATTGATGCGCCCGTTGATTATGCCGTATGGGATGTTTTTTCGTGCCAGCGTCGACAGCAGTAGCGGCCAGATTTCTGTTTCGCTGATGAGCATAACTCTGGGCTTTATTTTATCTATAAAAGGCAGGGTAAAGGCGGGTAGTTCAATCGGTAAGAGGGTCGACAGGCCGCAAATCTCTTCTTTACGCAGGTGCCGCAATCCATCCATCGTTGTAGAAGTACAGACAAGGCATTCTTTGCCATATAATTGCGCAAGTTTTTTGATGAAAGGTTTCAGGGTGATAAATTCGCCCAACGAAGCGCCATGGATCCAGATAGTTCCTTGTTCCGGGGCACGGTAGTCTTCCGGCAGATTGCCCTTTCGTAAAGAGAATTCTTCTTTTTCAATTTTTCTGGGCGGAAAAATATCGAGCAGCTCGACAACTGCCCGCAGCAACCATTGATATGCTCTGAGATGAATTCTGCTCATAAATCCCTGAACCCGTCGTGTGTACTCTATTTCTAACTTGGAATATACCGCAATGTCAAAGAAGATTTAAAAATTTGACCGATTCATTTTCGGGGGCGTCGGCAGGTTGGGTTTTCCAGCGACGATGCAGCCAGAACCATTGTTCGGGCAAATTTCTAACCATTTCTTCGACGAATCTACTGTAAGCAGCGGTTAATTTCTGCTGGCCTTCGATTGAATCATTGAAATTTTCCGGGAAAATCGGCTCCCAGATTTTTAGCTGATGTCGGCCGTTATAATCTGGAAAAAGTGCCAGGGGAACGATTGGCGCGCCGGTTCGCAATGAAATCGCCGCTGGCCCGGTTGGCGCCGAAGCCCATTTATCAAGGAAGTTGACGAAAATTCCCTGTTTGCCGTTGTCCTGGTCGACCATCAGTGCGAGAATATGGCCTTTTCGCAGTGATTTGAGAATCTCGCGCATGCCGTAACCTGAATCAGTAGTGAGTGGGCCCAGACGCTGGCGCATGTCTTCCATCCAACGATCGACTTCAGGATTGTTCTGACGTCTGACCACGACGGTGACAGGAAAACCGTTCTGGACCAGCCAGGGCGGCACTAGTTCCCATAAGCCAAAATGCCCGGAAATGATTATCGCACCCTTTTTTCGACTTAACGCCTGCTCAAGATTTGCCAGATCGCGACATTCTATCTTTTGCCTGAGTTCGTTGGCGCTCATGAACTTGAGGCCTGCCATTTCACAGGCATTGAGCACAAAGTTAAAGTAGACTTTCCTGGCAAGTCTTGTGGCTGCGTTTTCTTCCAGGGCAAGTCGCTCTTCAAGTGTTTTTACGACGTAACTGCGCCTGATTTTGAGAAAGTCGAAGGTTAATCGAGCAAGAAGACTGGCCAGCCGGCAGCGCGTCTTGAACCGCATTTTTAACGATCTGGCCGCCAGCTGGTCGAGTAAAAAGCACTGAATCTGGTAACCGAGTCGGCGAAAAATATTGATGTCTTTTTTCATTTTTTACTTTTAAACACTCTTTTAAGTTGTCTTATTTTAAAGGCAAGCTGTAATAAAGGACTTTTGTCAGCTATTATCGCATCTACCGGACATACTTCCATACAGCAGAAGCAGGAAATGCAAAGATTGCGATCGAAAATCGCTCCTGTTTCAGTAATGCTTATCGCATTCACCGGACAAATTTCAGCGCAGCGTCCGCATCTGATGCAAAGGCCTTCTTTTAACTGCGGGCCGGCCCATACAAGAGTTTTGAGTGCATCGAGAAGACGATCAGGCAGATAATCCTGGGGTGTCATTCCCGGAACCTTGAAACTGCTGAGCCTGAATTGAGCGATAGAATCGCCCAATGTTTCAATCCCGGCAAAAGAAGCTGGCCCCCAATTGAGTTCATTCGCCCGTTTCAGACTTGTAACCTTGTTTTCATCGATGCCGCAGATATTGCAGAAAGTTCGGTCGATTGCTACCGGACAAGTTGAAGCCATGAGAAGACCCGGGAAAACTCTGGTTCCGCCGGCGGGACCCTGTCCCTCCATGCCCTCGATGGCATCCATGATGGTAAGGTGGGTTGGCAGATTATAAGCCAGGTCAGTAACAAAATTCCCAAATTCAAACGACTTGGTAAAGACCTTGTGCCAGATCGCTTTCTGCAGACCTGGAACCAGTCCAAAAAGATTTTTCACTGCTCCGGTAATCCTTGTCAGATTGTGGGTTTTCAACTTCGGCAGATTTACGACCAGATCAGCCTCGAAATAGGCGCTGGTGATATGAACCTGGCGAATTTTTCCGTTACAGCTGAATTCTATTGCTTTTTTTGGCTGGGTTTCGAAGCAGACCAGCTCTGCTCCGCTTTTTTTGGCAGCATCGGCGAATCCGGTCGTTTCCCAGAATTTTTCAGTGCGTCCAAATACCGCCGGTGGACTGTCACCAATAAAAACTTTCAGCCCGTTTTTGACGAACCATTCCGCCACTGCCTGAACAAGGGTCGGATGAGTCGTTGCTGCATGATCAGGCGTTTTGCAGGAGAGCATATTTGGCTTTAGTAATACTTTGCCGTTTTTGGGGGGCAGCGGTAATTTTGGGGAAAAATGTTCGAGTATCGTGGAAACCTTTTGATAGACGATACTGTAATCGTAATTGTCACATTTTTGGAGAAGAACCTGCGTCATGTTTTTATGGGTTTTGTTGAACCAACGGATGATTGTAAAGGTGTTCGGGTATTACTGGCGGTGGGGCGGGACCAAAGCCACTCTGAGGTTCAAATGGCAGGGCTTTGATAAGCGGAAGGTCAGGCCATGGGCCTTTTTGCAAAATCTTTCGCGGCCATGGTGATATTTCCAGGCCATTTTCACGTTCGATGACTATGCACTGATTCAAATAAACAATTTTGCTGAGTATCTGGCAAAAAGGCAAATCTCTAAAAGAGCAGTAGACGGGAAAGTGCAAATCTCGAGGAAACTGAATCGGAGTTTTACTGCCCAGGGCAATTTTTTTCAGGACGAATTGAATGTCGTCGCCACGCGAAAAGAGAATGCCCGAATCATTCAAACCCGGATACCTTATTGAAAGCAGTTCAGGTTTGCTTTTCTGCATTCTTTGCAAAACTTCCGTCCATTCTTCGCCAGCCGGTTTTAATGGCATTACCATCAGAACCGGCCCAGCCAGTGCAAAGCGATGGTGTGGCGGCATGATTTTTTGTAGAAGTCGGCTGATGCTACCTCCGTGATTTCCTGGCACGACAGCCCCGCCGGCTTGAAAATGCATGATTGCCTGATAGCCGAAACCATGAGCCAGCAATTCAATCGCCTCCCATAGGGAAATTGGGTGTCCAAAAAAGCTCCAGCCACGGTGAAATCGGGTTTTTTTCGGTGGATTCAAATAGATTTCGGCAAAGGAACGGGTTGATGTTTTTTTGAAAAGAATGCTTGAATGTCTGATTTCATCGACCAGCCATTCATCGTCGAGGCGCATCTTTTCGCATACGTGGAATTTCTGCTGGTTGTACAGCAAGAAGGCGCGCGGGTTGTCTTTGTGGTAGAGAATGGCTTTAATGACCGGCTCATCGCCACGCCGCTGCTGATAGTGAGCATGCAGGGATTCTCTGGCAAAAAGCATCAGAAAAAGAAGCGCAAGCAAATATAGCGAAAGGGATCTTTGCATCAGTCTTCAAGCTCACTTTCTTCAGCGGCTTTTTGTTTAGATTCAATAAAGAAGGATTTGAAGCGGCTGGTCGGTTTATAAAACTGCCGCGCCGGTTCCTGCTTTTTTATTGTTCTGGCCTTTGGTGGCACTAATTTTTGCTGTGAGGGTCGGCCGAAAATCAGTTGCTGCAGCTGCATCGCCTGGTTAAAGTCGCTTTCGCTCAGCTGCGAGAGCTGCCCGGCAAGGTTGCCTTTTTCGCTGTTAATAAGTTGAAGCAGCTGGGCCGCGGCGTTGATCTTTTTGTCGAGCAACTCTTTTTCTTCGCTCAAACGCTCTTTTTCAACCGGGTCGGTAATTGTTTTCAGCAGATTCTGAAGATCATCACGGTTTTTAACTAGCCTGTCGCGGTTTTTTGCTGAGAATTCAATGCTGTGTTGCAGACTCAGAGTGTCAGAGGCTCGCTTCTCTGTGGTCGATTTAATCGCTTTTTCGCGCAGTTTACTGAAGTCAGGCAATTTCGGTTTTTTAAACTTTTGTGAAGTTTTAGAGCTTTCAATGGTCGCGGCCGAGCCGGTTTCAGGGTCTATCGGCGCCATCGGGCCATTCAGTTGAAACTCTGATGAAGAACTCGATTTAAATTCAACTTCATCCATCCAGGCTGGGAAATCCTCGGCATAAGCCATGCTACCAGCCATGTATAACAGGCCGGCAAAGGTTAACAATATTTTGCATTTTCCAGCACGCATTGGCCAATTTGTACCATAACTGCAGCCAATGTGGCAAATTTAAATAAGGTGAAGCAAATTTATAACCATTTGCTGTGCGAAAACATGCCGGCTTAAAAAAAAATCAGTATAATGAAAAGAAATTCAAAATGTACAAGTCAGGAACACATTATGAACAGGCTGCGTATTGCGGTTTTAATTATAGGTTTGATGCTGGTTTGCACCGGCTCTGTGCTCGAAGCCAAAGACACCGAATTTGAATTTTATTACCAGGCCATCGAAAAAGTGGTGCAGATAAATAATCCAAACCCTCAAGGCCCATGGGAAACCGCCAAAAGTTTGCTCAAATCCGGAATAAATTCGGGGTTAAGATTTTGGGAAAGAGCCTTTGGTCGCAGCTTGTTTACCGGCGAGGGCTCCAAAAGGTGGTATTCGCGAGAGAATAGCTGCATTGCCTATGATGTCCGGCGGGTTAAGGTGAGAAGTGAAGCGCATTTGCTTCAACTTATGGGCGCTGAAACCGAATCAGATCTTTCCGATGGTCAGAAAGCCATGTTGGCAGTATATCGCCACTCGCGTTCGCAGGCAATTAATGAACGCCATCAATATGGATACATTTCCAAGGTAAAAGTTATTCTTTCTGACACCAGCGGCTTTGAAGACCAAGGCAAATATCCGCATGTTCGTCGAGATTTCTGGCCATTTTCTCAGGGATCGCTCATAATGATGTCAACGAATTTTTTTAGTTACCCGGGATCTGAAGATAATGCCAGATCCACTTTTGTGCATGAATATTCTCACTCAATGGACAGAACAATAAAAGAGTTCATTAGCCCCTATGGGAAGGATGGCACTCATTACACTAATGAACTGACCAAGCCACGATCCGCTTTCGTTGAGGGTTGGGCTGAGTTTAATGAAATGCTGGATTCTGAATATGAAGTCAAGGCAATGAAAAGTTCAATAAAAAATGTTCGCATCGAAAGCAAGACCATTGCCGGTGATTACCAGATGGTTTCTGCCGACAACCCGGATCTTTCGGGAGCGGATTTACTCAGCGTCGAAGGCATAAATGCAATGATTCTTTATCGCCTTGCAAATGAAGTTCCCGATGGCCGAAAAAAGATCTTTGAGACCTTCAGTAAAACGAATTGGAAAATTTTCCGCTCTCTTAGCACTTTTTCCAGGGATTTTGCCCGACGTTACCCCGAAGATGCCGCAAAACTTGCGGAAATAATCGATTCTGAGAGCAAGGGGCGTTTTTCAGAGACAGAGTTGATCGAGTATGCCGGCGACTCAGCAGGGATGCGCGATTATCTGAAGACCAGAAACGAAATTGAAGACTTGCCTGAAAATTTTGCTCAGGCTCCTGAAACCATGCAAAATGCGCCACAATCTTCCATGGTTGCTGAAGAGTCAAATCTGTCGGCACATGATTTTTCTGTGATTCTGGAAAAGACTTATAATGAATTGCAGCAGGCTCAAAATGCTTATCTTCAAGCTGTTGAATCAAGTGCGGCAGGCGATTTGATTGAAGAATTGCAAAAGAAATTGAGCGAATGCAAGCAAAAGTTTGATCGGCTCAAAAGAACGAAGCAAAATAAGCAGCGCTAAGTCAGGTTAAATCTGTTAATTCTTTGGCTATTTTGCCGTAAAGCTCTTCGGCCCAGCCCGGTAAACCCGGCAGTTTGAGTGCCTGACCTGAGTCTTTTTTGCGAAAATCAAATGGTGCGATGATTACCTTTATTTTTTCTATGCCAACTTTCGCGGCAAGAACGAACAAGTCTTCTATTGCTTTGTCGCCGATAGCAAGGCAACCATTTGAAACCTGATTGCCGTGAATCATTATATTGCTGCCAGGGCTGAAGCGACAATCTTGCTGGGCTTTCATCCGGTCGAACTCATTGGGGTAATTTAGCTTGATTGCCAGATGATAAAGACTGTTTGGATTGAGAAAGTCTGCGCGATATATGCCTTCGGGAACCTGGCGATCACCTTCTCGCAATTTGGGGCCAAGATGACCGCTGGCGGCAAGAATTGGGTAGGTCTTCACCAGAGTAGTCTTTTGCCCTGATTTTACCGAGTAGATCTCAAGTAGCTTTTCCTCTTTGAACGCGGCGATAACCAGTTCTTCCGGGGGATAGGCAAGGTTTTCCAGCGCAAAATAATCTTTTAGCCTGGCTTCGACGGCTGTGCCGATTTCGTTAAGGCGTTCATCAAGAGTTTTTCTAAGCATAAACATTGAGTCCTCTCTGGTTTCAACGTCATTATGCACCGGCAATATTTGTACGGCAAGAAATTTGTGTCAGAATTGCTGAAAATAGTTGATAGAAAAAATATAATGCTTAAACCCTTTTCTGGGCACCATTGCCATATTTGTCAGTGCATTGCGGGCCAACCTTGGGCGGTTGCTTTTAATTCTGGCAGGAGTATATTTTAGTTAGAGGTTCAGAATGAGAAGATACCCGGAAAAAGTTCTGTTGAAGTTTAAAGACCCCCAGTATTTTTCGATCGTAAAGAAAAATACTGAGATGATTGCGCGACGCATGGGTTTTAATGAAGAAAAAATCTTCGACCTGAGCATGGCAGTGGATGAAGCTTATGTAAATGCCATCGAGCACAGCGGCTGTCCTGAGCAGTTGAATCTTGAAGTTGAATTCATGATTTACGTCGATCGGCTTGAAATTTCGGTTTCTGATTCAGGTTGCGGTTTCGATACTACCAGATTCAAGATTCCCAAATCTCTTAAAGATCTCCAGGGAAGCAGGGGCAGGGGCCTGAGTCTGATTCGGCAATTGTCGGACAGATTCGAGCTCGATTCGATTCCCGGTAACGGAACCCTGATCAAAATCATCAAATTTATTTCATCACGCCGTAAAAAGAAGATTTGCCAGAGGGCGCAGGCTATTTGATCCAATGCAAAAAAAAACGTTCTGCTTTATATTGCTTGTGCTGATAGTGTTTCTTTTGCAGCCAAAATCCGGCGATTGCCAGTTCTTGCGCAATAAACTCAAGCAATTGCTGGTCAACAAGTTTGACCAGCAAGCTTTGCAGCAGCCTGTCAAATCGGTTCTTGCCACTTTACTTCATGATGGCCTTGAACGGTCATATTATCTTTATAAGCCAACTAACTGGGATCGAAAAACTTCCATTCCGCTGGTTTTTTTGTTTCATGGCGGTGGTGGCGGTGGGCGTGGCGCCCTGTATTATTACGAGCTTGAAAAAAAGGCTGAAGAAGCCGGTTTTTTGCTGGTTGCACCCAATGGAACCGGAGAAACGAAGCATGTATTGTTGACCTGGAATGTGGGGTTTGGCTTTGGTTATGCACAAAAAAACAATGTTGACGATGTTGGCTTCATCAATGCTCTGATTGATGAACTTAGCAGTATTTATCCCATCGATCCAAAGCGAATTTACGCAACCGGGCTGTCGAATGGGGCGATTTTCTGTCATTTTCTGGCGGCACATCCAGGCAATCGGTTTGCTGCTATAGCACCAGTGGTTGGCACTGCTGGTGGTCGGGATAAGGGCAAGAAAAAATGGATAATGCCGCCAGTGCCACAAACACCGGTTTCTGTGTGCATTCTTCAGGGGCTGATCGACAAGCGTGTGCCTATTGAGGGCGGTTTGCAGATAAAATCAACAGCCGCACCCAAAGAAATGCTTTCGGCCTCTGCCACCATAGATTTCTGGCTCAACGCCAATGGTTCTGCTAAAATTGCTTCAAGCAGTTACATAAAAGGGTTGAATGCTACTTTGCATGAGTATGGTCCTGGTCGGAACGGAACCGAAGTGAAAGCCTACGTGATCCATGATATGGGCCATGCCTGGCCTGGTTCGACGCGAGTGCCGCGCTGGGGCTCAGACAAACCCCCGGTTCGTTTTCCCGGAAACGACATCATCTGGGAGTTTTTCAAAACTCATCCCCGGCCCTGAATAGAAGAAAAGTTATTCACCAATCTCGTATTTGAGTTGATCCATTCTTTCTTTGATTTTACCGGTATCCAGGCTTTTGAATTTTTCAGGCAGAAAGCGCTGGTCAGTGCACTCGATGACGGCTGCCAGATCCATGTATTCAAGTCTTGAAGAATGGCTCATCGGCCGATACGTTTGCATTGCTTCGGCGATGAAATGACCAATTTCCTTTGCGTCGGGTTCATCGCACTGCAGCTCATACTGGCGCGAAGCCATGATCAATATTCCTTCCATTTCGTTGCCGCCAATATCGAGATCTTCGGCAAAATCGGGAATCTCTTCGGGTTGGATTTTTACCTTGTTCTTCTTTGCCAAAGCAGCAAAAAGGTCTTTCTTATCCTGCGAAGTTTGTGGGGCAAACAGAGGAATATGCACGTCGAGACGGCCGACGCGTTTAAGGTCTACTTCAAGCAAATCCGGGCGTGAAGTGGCAAAAATCCAGAAAATTCGACCGCGATTGCGCGTGTCAGCCATTTCGCGGGCAAGCATTGCGTAAATTCGCCCGGAAACCCCCGAATCACCAGACTCTGCTCCACGTTTGCCGGCCACTTGATCGGCTTCGTCGATAAATACGATAACCTGGCCCATGGCATGCAGGATTTTAAAAATGGCTTCCAGGTTACCTTCAGTTGCCCCAACCCACTTGTCGCGGAAATTTTTGAGCTCGACACAGGGAACACCGGCTTCTCCGGCAAAGCATTCAACGAGATAGGTTTTCCCGGTACCGATTCGGCCGGTGATCAAATAACCCATTGGCAGAGCTTTGAGCTTGCCTTTTTTCATGAGTTGCGCGTCCTGACGCAGCCAGCGCTTGGCTTCGGTATGGGCAGCAACGTCATCGAGAGTGCGTGTCGATTCAACAAAGACAATGCGTCCGGAAGCGGATTTTTCGATCATTTCTTTTTTGACTTCGCGCAAATAGTCCATTGTTATGCGCCGTTTGTTTTTTACTGCCCGTTCGATCAGGTTTTGCACATCGATACATGAAAGGCCTTCGAGTTTTTGCGCCAAAGATTCGCGTTCGACATCGCATATTTCATTGAAATCACTAATTGAAGCAGTAATAGCCTGAACGAAGTGCAAGACCTGCTCTGAATTTGGTAACTCAATCTGAATCTTTGCAGCCCTTGGGTTTTCGACAAGTTGTCGATTCATATCGTTGAGATTTTCAGCAACTAGGCAGGTAGTAACGTAGGCGTTGTTTATGTTCGGGTCGGAAGCCCAATCAAGCATTCTAATCAGGGTATCGACAGTTTCTGGACTGGTGTAGGCAATGTCGGCGCGGGGTAGCAGGTATTGGGCATACTCAACGATAACCGCGATTCTGATCGGATTTGGCACCTGATGGCCTTCTTTATCGGTTCTGGTGCGATTCAGGCCGAACCGAATGAAACGATCAATCAGTGCCAGGGCCTTTTTGGGTTCCTTGGGCAGGGAATTCGCTTCGATCAGGTTTTTCTCTCCGGAGCTAACTGAAGAAAACCCGGTTCGATGGAACTGATCGAAAGCTTTGAGAAAATTGAAAAAGATTTCGCTGCCTTTGGTGGTTCTGATGCCATGACCTCGATCATAAGTCAGAACGACTTCGAAGGGAGCGAACATGATATTGCTGAGAAAATCTTTCAAAGAAAGGCATTGTAACTGGTTTCTATCTTCAGATTTGAAGCTGACCCAGTCGTTGATATTGCCGTAAAGAATAAACTGACTAATAGAGCCACTCTTGAAAATTTCGGCCATTTCGCTGGCCCATTCAGGATAATTTGCCATGATTCAGCTTTCCTTTTATTCGAATTCTCGTTGCGGGGGAGGTGGAGAAACCGTTCCTTCGAGTTCATCGGCGGAATCGGCTTCTAGTCCATCTATTGGGGGGCCACTCAAGCGGCGCAGAAAGTCGGAATGGGTGTTGAGCCAGTCCTGGGTTTCCCCGAGAGTGGCATTGATTCGGTCGATATTGGAAGACAATCCTTCTGGGCTGCTGTCGAGCGCGATTTCTTCACGAACCAGTGCCAATTGGCTTTCGATTCTCTGAAGTTCCATTTCGACGAGGAGTTCGTTTTCGCGGGCATTGGCGAGATTTTCGAGGCGCTTGCGCTGAATTTCGATGTTGCCCTGTAATGATTTTTCAAGTGCCGGGCTG
This sequence comes from uncultured bacterium, assembly GCA_964596185.1. Taxonomy (GTDB): domain Bacteria; phylum Muiribacteriota; class Ozemobacteria; order Ozemobacterales; family Ozemobacteraceae; genus DYKG01. The sequence continues at coordinate 74,377 of CAZQUE010000014.1, forward strand.
ATATTTGGAGTTTTGAGCTGGTTTTCAAACTTGCGCAGTTCTTTGTTTATTTCTTCAGGCTTGGTTCTTGCGAGGCTTTCCTGGATAAGTTGTTTGGTCTTGAGCAGCTTAAGAAAGATGGTCGGAAGATGGTTGAGGGTTTCCTGCTTGCTTCGATTCAAAAAGCCTGAAGACTCATCGAGATTCCAGTTCATCAGCTTGTTTATTTCAGAAAGGTTGCTATTAAGTTTATTGAGGCGTTTCTGCAGTTCATGATCGAGCGATGACACAATTTCATTCAGTTTAGAATTGCGGTCTTTTTGGACGTTTTCATATTGTTTGGATTCGACATAGCGCTGAAACCTTGGATTGGTCGAGAGGAAATAGAGGTAAACCATTTCAAGGGCGATTCCGATGAACCAGAAACCCGGATTGCTGAAGCCGAGAATGATTGAACCGAGGATGAATAGCTTGTTAACGGGAATTTCACCCATGCCTTTGATATTCAGGCCTGCATTGAAGGCTTCGTTTAAATAATCTGAAAAGCCGGGTTTAAATTTTTTTTTAATCATTTTCAGTTGATTTCACCAATTTTAAGGAATTCGTCGGTAACTTCTTTCAGGGCGGCCTTGAATTGAGGGCTTTCCTGAACTTCAAGCGGAGAAAGACCGGGTGTCTTGCCAATCGCTTCCGGGGGAATAAAAATTTGCTTGTTCAGTCGGCCGGGTGAGGGGGTGAACATGAATATGCGATCGCTTAGATAAAGGGCCTCGGCCAAAGAGTGGGTGATGATGAACACGGTTGCCTCAACCTCGTGCCAGAGATCAGTGATCAGCTGCTGCATTTCGATTCTCGTGGGCTCATCGAGAGCAGAAAAGGGTTCATCCATGAAGATGATGCGTGGTTTCAAAACAAGGGTTCTGGCGATGGCAACGCGCTGTTGTTGCCCGCCGGAAAGCTGATAAGGATATTTATCTTCATGCCCTTTCAAGCCAACTTTTTTAATCATTTCCATGGCAAGGTGGGTCATGGTTTTGTCTGAGAAGCCAAGTTCTTCGCGGTTCAATTCAAGACCGAACTTAACATTTTCAAGAACGGTCAGATGCGGGAAGGAACTGTATTTTTGAAAGATCATGCCGCGGTCACGGCCGGGGCCTTTGATTGGTTTGTTTCTCACCAAAATTTCGCCCAGGGTCGGCGGGCCGACTTCCTGAAAACCCTGGATAAGATTGAGAACAGTCGATTTTCCGCAGCCGGAAGGGCCGACAAGCGCGATGAACTCGCCAACTTCAGGCAGGTCTTCGATTTCGAAACAGACGTTTTCGATGGCTACGAATTCTTTCGATGTGCCGCGATTGAAAATTTTGGTGACATTTCTGAAGGAAACGATTGGCTGATACTGCCGTTTATCGGCAATAGGCGGTGCATGGATCAACCCACAGGGACTGGTGAAAGATTGAACCAGTCGTCGTGACGCGGCTTTGATTTCCTTTTTTTCTTCGGGAGAGACTGTTTTTGTTTCTTCATCCTGGGAGGCTTGTTCTGATTCTGCCTGGCTTTTTGCCGGATCAGTTTCAACAGAAGGCTCTGCTGGGAAAGGGAAGTTTTCTGGATCGGGTTTGTTAGACGATTTAATCTCGGCTTGCTTTTTGGCGATTTCAGGCTTAGCAACTTTGGGCAGTTCTTTTTTCAGGGGAACTTCGCCTGGTTCGTCTTCAAAATGGTAAAAGAGCCCGGCGAATTTTTTAAAAAGAGATGGTTGTTTTTTATTATCGCTCATCGCTTTTCACTCCTGTATGGGAAGAGTCTGTCGCCGATTTTTTCCCAGATTTTGTCGGTAATGAAAGCCATGATGACAATCGCAATCAAAACCAGGTAAATATCTTCGCGTGGGCCGCGGCGCTGACTGGTAAGAATCAGTGTTCCCACGCCCTTGCTGCCCATATCGACCATTTCTGCGAGAATGATATAGCCCCAGCCAATGCCGAAGCCAAGGCGCATTGCATCGTAAATTTTCGGCATGGCGATTGGTAAAAGGATCTTGTTGAGAATCTGAAATTTTCTCGCTCCGAGGGTTAGGCCGGTTTGCAGATAGACATTGTCGACTTCTTCGAGTGCTTTGACAAAAAGAGGCAGAAGATAAATCGAAAAACCAAGAGCAAGAAACATGATTTTCTGTTGTTCGGTAGTGCCGAAAAGGACCATTGTCAGCGGTACCAGCGCCGGAATCGGCAGATAGCCGCCAAACATCATCAAAGGTGAGAACAGGGCATGAAATTTTGAATACGTGCCCATCATAAGCGAAACCGGAAAAACCACGATGAAGGCCACGAGAAAACCCGCGCCGACTCGTAAAAAACTGTAAAGGATATTGGTCAACAGGCTTCTTTCAACCCAAAGCGATGGCAGAGACCGGAAAACTTCGCCAGGGCTTGGCAGAATAACCTGTGAAATAGCACGGGTTTCGACAACTTCAAAGCGGTAGGAAATTGTCCCGGCAAAGTTGGTAGCTTTTTTAGTTTGGTCAACATCTGCGGCATTTACTGGCGCGTCAGTTGCGCTGGCTGTTGAGGCATCTGTAGAGGCCGAAGCAATCACTTGTGTTTGGGGCGCTGTCTGCAACTCGGGGAGGTTTCTTGATAAGAGTTTTCCCGCTTTCAGGGTAATTCGGACATTTTTGCCAATGGCACGGGTGCCGAAAATGCTAATATCATAGCGCTGGCCATCTTTTATCAGCCATTTCTGACCGTCTTCGTTTTCTTCAATGGTCGCGTCTTTTACGGTGTAAGAGAAATCGGTCATGAATCTTTGCCCGACTTTTGGGGCAACTTTTTCAAAACCTTCAAATTCGCCTTCCGGCAGTATTATCGTTGCAGTTTTTCCTGAAGTGGCAAGAAACCACATCAGTAGAATCAGGAAAATTGGTATGATTCCCAGGATTACTTTTTCATGGGTTTTGACTTCGATGCGAATGCCAAAAAAGTTTTTTAAAATGTCATTTAACATTGTTTCTTCCTGAAAGAGACTCGAAAGCCTTTTTTTCAAGTAAAAAGTATAAACAATCTATAGCCGGAGCACGGTATGGCCGGCTCAATGTTTATTGTTCGCCATGCCCCGGTTAAACCGGGGCATGGCGAACGTAAGGTCAGAAAAGGTTCATCCAGTTATGCGATTAATTGCTTTCGGGCGGATAAACAGAAATTTCGACCCGGCGATTGAGTGCCTGATTCATTGGATTGTCGGAATCGGCAGGTTTGTCCCAACCGATGCCTTCAACGACGAATTTTTTCGGGTCGAATTTATAGTTGTCGATCAAAGCACGTTTAACGGCTTCGGCTCTTAGGTTACTCAGGTCTTTGACGATTTTTTCCGGAATCTTGCCTTTCATCGAGCTATCGGTATGGCCGGTAATGGCGACGACGGCACGGTCGTAAGCCCCAACGAGACGCGCAACTTTTTCAAGGGTTGCAGCAACATTGGGGTCATACAGAGTGTTTGGAATCGGCACTCCGGTGAGATCATGCGCCGGTTCGTAAATATTGGCAGAATTCGGGTAAAAATTGATACGAACTGTCTGAGTGATGATTGGGGCTTCGGCAACCACTTTCTTGTAGGTGGTTGGAACGAACTTGCTGACGTAATCATCTTTATGATGCTTGAAGGTTCCGGCTTTATCGAGTTCCTGGATGACGCTGAAATCCATTACCTGATTGAAAGGAACGGCATCCTTGAGAAGGCCGGCCTGCTCGTAGATGAAGCAGATGTTTTTCCAGGTTCTTTCAAAATTGGTCGGGTTGTTGGCGTTGGTGAAGAAGTCTTTGTTCTCTGCAAAATTGGTAGAGTGTGCGTCAGCTTCCATTGCAGTAACGTCTTCGACCTTCATTCCGTAACCATCGGCCATCCACTGGAATGCTTTCGCTTTCATGGTGCTATCTTTAAGCATATCCATGCCTTCAAAGATACCGGCTACGAGACCTTTAACAATTTCGGGTTTGTCACGGGCAAAGTCAGCGCGAACGGCCCAGACGTCGGCAATGAGTTTGTTGGCTTCGGCAGTCGTGGTAAGAATTCTGGTTCCGGCAACCTTTTCAGGAATGGTGTAAATATCCGGAGCCCAGCTGACGCAGGCGTCGATTTTCGGGTC
>CAZQUE010000015.1:0-75339 GCA_964596185.1 uncultured bacterium
CTTTTTTCTTCATTGCAATCGTAGTTATAATCAGCAAGGTTTCGATTGCGACTATAGCTGGCGACTTCACAGGCAAGTTTAGCCTTTTCAAAAACTTCGAAAGCCTGATAAACTTTTTTATCATCGGCTTTATCGTTCAGAAAAGGAATTAGGCGCACAGTTAAAGAAGCATTTAACTGGGTAAGCATAAAATCTTTCTGATTTTGCAAAAGTTCCTGTTGGGCGGCAAAACCCCTACTGACAAGCTTTTGAGCGGCCTGCACCTGTCTCTGAAGCATAGCCAATCTTATCTTTTCAAGTTTAAGGCCTTCTTCCAGTTCAAGAATCCTTAACCAGTCACGATTGTTGCAGGCACGTTCGTATTCAAGCCTGGCACGTTCCCTGTCAATTTCAGTCAACTTGAGTTTTGCCTCTTCAATCTCGATCGCCATTTTCTGCCGAATATTTTTCAATTCGAGGGTCGCGCTTATTTTTTCAAGGTCTGCCGATTCAACCATAATCTTGTCAACACGATCGCCGGGAGAAAGTCTGGCGATTTCTTCGCCAGTCTTTACCTGACTTCCTTCTGGCGTCAATTCGATGACTTCAGTAGAAAAGGGCGAATATAAAACTTCTTCCTTTATAGGAACAAACTCGGCTCTGGCAAGCAAATGCCGCAAAGCGCTTCCAGAAGTTGATGCAGGTTTGACAGTTTCGGTCTGCTGACATCCAGACAAAAAAAGGAACAAGGTAAAGCTTAGCAAAATTTGATAATTTTTCATGGAAAAAGCAATGCCCCCTGTTCCTGCGGTGGATTTTTCCACAGCAACCAGTCCTGATCGAAATCTTCAAGTTCAGCCGCGACTTTATGTGCTGAAAAAGTTGATTTAACATGCAAAAAACTTTTGCCATCCGCGGTTTCAACGAAATCACGGGGAACGAAAACTCCGGTCTGGCTGCCAAGATCAACGGAAACTTCAGCCTTATCACCGAAAAGCAGACTTTGACTGGCATTCATCGAAACTTCAACGGGAATGAATTTTAACCCGGAATTTCTAGCGCCACGCATTGGTTTGGGAGCTTTGCCAATAGATTTTATTTCGCCTGAAAAAACATTTTCAGGCATGCTATCGAGAATTATGGTTGCCGATGCTTTTTCTTTAAGGCCGAAAACCTGATTTTCTTTCAGCAGTGAATCGAGAAAATATTTACCATCAACAATTACCTGTATTATCGATACTCCAGACCAGGCATGCTGACCGACGCGAAACTTGAAGTCACCCCAGAGTCTTGGGTGAACGATAATACCATCTCTCGGAGCATATTTTATCGATTCATCAAGAGTCTTTTTGTATTCTCGATAACTTGAACGATATCGTTCAAGAACCACTTCGAGGTTTTTTTCGCGAATTCTTGCGGTAATCGAGGCGGAAACGACCCGATTCTCGGCCAGCCAGATTTCACCAGAAGCAACTGCTTTCTGATACTCAATTTGCGCCAATTCTTCGGGCAAAGGCGGTTGCTTGAGCTGTTCAACCATGCGACGGGCATAATCCAGCTCTATTTCCCGGGATTTTTTATCTATTTCACTGCTACGCAGATTAAACGAACTTTCAAAACCTTTGTCTGCAATGTTTTTCTTAAGTTCATGCAACTTTTCGGCCAGGTTGAAGCCCATTTGCGCCGATTCAAGATCGGCTTTGATTTTCCAGATTTCATCGTCGGTTTTCGGATTGAAAAGCCATTGCCGATCAAATTGTGCCCGTTCGAACTCGAGCTGTCTACTTCGTAAATTCAACTGCAGCTCTTTCATTTCGGCAGGATTTGCACTGCGCACTTTATCGAACAAATCGAGCTGACTGGAAATATTTCTATCGCTGCGACGAACTCGATCTTCGAAATTTTTCATATCAATTTTTAAAATGAGGTCGCCTGAAGCGACTTTCTGCCCCTCATCCGCCATAAATTCGACATTGCCGTAACCATACGTGAGACTGACGTTTGCAACATCGCCCGGCCGCAAAGTTGCCCGGAATTTCAGGATTTTCTGGCGGGTTTCCGGAGCGAAACGAAACTCAATTTGGTCCGAACCGTTCTTTTCTTCAGAAGCACAGCCACAAAGAAAAGCAGTCAGTGCGAACAACAGCAGTAGAGGAATTCTAGTTTTCATCGGTAACACTTTCGTCTACCGGAACAATCTGATAGCCATTTATCTTCGAAAGCTCGCGGCGATCCGTTGCGGCAACCTGCAGAAAATCATCTAGTCTGCCGGTTTCGAAAAGCAATTCGAGCCAACTCATGATCAAGCGGCTTTCGCCCTGGGCAACGGCGAGACTTGCACCGTTAAAATCCTGTTGATAACGAGTCAGATCCAAAAGCGAGATTTTTCCGAGCTGAAAGTTCAACCTTTGTCCTTCAAGAACTTCTGCGGCAAGTTTTTCTGAACCCTTTAGCGACGCGAGATTCTTGCGATAGAAAGCAAGCTTTTCGAAAGCCTGTTTTACGGCAATTTCGACATCGGCACGCTTTTGTTCAAGGCGGACTTTAAAAGCCTTTATGGCCTCTTTTTCCATGGTAAAATCAATTTTTTTGCCATCAGGCCCGAAACTGGTCGAATAGCTGACCACCACATCCCAGCTTTTATCATTCATCGATTCGGCCGTACTTTTGTCAAAGCTGCGCCCCTGTTTGCCCCAGCGCACACGAGCGCTGACATCGGGGCGACTCATCTCTCTTGCTCGATCAAAAGCAGCTTTTCGCAATTCATATCTATTCTCGAAAAGTCGATAATCAGGACGATTTTTCAAAGCTTCATTAACCAGCTTTTCAACTTCAAGATCCTCTGGAATTGCCTCGATCAAAGGATCAAGAGAGAAACTGGCCAGTTCTGCATCCCATTTACTGCTGCCCAACTGCGATGCCAGTTTGCGATCCTGGTCGCGAAGGCTCAACTCGACTTCTTCAAGTTCAGTTTCGGCCTGCTGATTGCGCATGCTGGCCTGTTTGAGATCAAGTTCGCTACCCATGCCATTTTCGAGTTTTATCTGCGCCTCTTCAACGAGAGTCTTGTAAAAGCTGAGATTCTGGCGACGCAGGGCTTCGCTGCGGGCAGTAATGACCCGACTGAAAAAGCTCTGGGTAGCCCCAAGCAAGATATCCAGAACCAGCGAATCGGTCTGGGCCCGGGCAATATCATAATTGGCATGAATCATTTTTCGTTCGAGAGAATTCAGGCGGGCATCATTGCGCAACAAACCAGCCTGCCAGCTCAGATAAAGGGAATTGAAATAGCTTGTCTGCGAAGTGGTGTATTCGGTTTTACTCTCACTATAGCTGTATCCAAGCTGGCCCAGAGGAGTTCGTTGGGATATTCCCGTCGAAATCCCGTTTCTTCTCGTTGAATAATCTTCTTCGACGCCGGTCAGTGAATTGAAGCTACGATTCGCTGATTTGCTGCGTTCAAGCTGATAAGAAAACTCGGGGGAAAATGCTGCCAAAGCCTTGTGCTTTTCAAGCAAAGAACCCTCCAGCTCATGAGCAGCGGCCAGCAGACTTCGATTTCCGCTCACAACTGCCCGTGCAAACCTGGTCAAAACGGTTTCATTTTCCTGGGACATGGCAGGCAGGCAAATCACTAGCATAAAAAAGGCGCAGATTTTCTTCATCGGTTCGTTCTTTCCATTTCAATGTGCAATCTTGTGTGAGTTACGATCTTTTGCGATGGATCTTCAGGAAAGGGCATGGCAAAGCGATATTCAATAAAGTTTTCACAGCTGTCGATCCATTTTTCTTCGCTATCGAAGCAAAAGCTGCCGCTGCCGGCCGACACACTGTCGGGGGCAGTAGGATTCCCGGTAAAAAGCTCGGTTCTGAATTCAGCCAGACGACGCTTTTTCCGATTCATTCCTGCAAATGTATATCTCGTAAAAAAAGGTGAAGCGTTACCGCGGGCATCTTCTACCTGTTGATCCCAAAATTGGCCTGGGGAAACCGGTTCTTCGGGAAATCGCATCATCGAATATTCTGCGCCCTGCCAGGCTGCGTTGCCTTCAACCCAGAAAACATTGCCAAGCTGGTCCATGCGCATGATGGACTTCTTGCCAATCTCGGGGAGTTGTTCGGCAGGGATCTGGCGATTGGCAACAACCTTGTTAATGGTAACGGCAATCAGTGCCGAATCAGTCTCTTCTGAAACGATTTGCTGAGAAATCTCCATTTCGATGCCAACCGGGTTTTTAAAAGCTCCCACCGGCGATTCTACTTCGATCTGCCCAGCAATCGCGATCCGATAGCTTAAAATGTCTTTATTAATGAATGAATATCTGAAAAGGTATTTTTCCATGCTAATTTTATACATTTACATCCCAATAAAAGCAACTATCGCAAAGAACATTAAAGAGGAATTCGACAAGGCGCAAAAAAGTAACCGGCGAAAAAAATGCAAAGTTAAAGAAAAAATGCCGATGTTTTCCCTGGAATGAAATGTCATTTGCCAGAAAGCTCGAAAAGAAATGAAGCAAAAAACTCTCTTATTTACCATTTTCCTACTAATGCTCGGTAAACTTGTTTTTGCCAGCGGCGATTCAATTAAAGCCCTTCCGGTAAGCAACCTGGACGGCAGCGCGATTGATCTGCTTGTCGGCACCCCGGATGGCGTGGAAGAACCTCTCGACGAAAGAAGAACCAGGCCTGAACCAATTATTGATCATGATTTTAGCGAATTCTTAAGTTATGATCCAACCTTTGAAGAAAATACTTCGGCAGATTTGAGCTGGCAGGATGCTGAAGAAACTTCCGGCGAAGATGATGCCGAGACCGGCAGTGTCAAAGATCTTATTGATGAAATCGAAGATTTTGAAGCGCAAGCTGAGAACGATTCGCAGGCAGAATTTAACGATAATATTTCTGATTACGTTGAAACAGAACTTAAGCTATGATAATTTAGGTTTAAGTTTTTCAGGGAGGGTAACTCATGTCTCAAATTAGACGCCGGAAAAAGTATTTTATCAAACCCGGCTTTCAAAGCAGATTGACTGCGATATTCATTTTGATAGTAATTATCGTCGCCAATATCGTCGGTGCACTTGTTTACGGCTTTTCAGTCGAAAAACTCGAAAACAAACTGGTTGAAGAATCAAAACTTCCGGTTGACAGTAAACAATTGGGGCAAGCTCTCCTGCCGGGGGTAATCATTGCTGAACTGATAAGCATTTTTGTCGTCGCGTTTATATGTATATTCGTGACGCATACGATAGCGGGGCCGGTGTACCGTATGGAACGCGTTGTCAGAAACATCGGCGAAGGCGACCTGACTCATTTCACCAAGTTGCGACCCAAAGACGAGCTTAAAGATCTTGCCGATGCCATGAACGACATGACCATGGGCCTGCGCAACAAAGTAATCAATTTAAAAGAAGTTCTTGGCCAGATTGATGACAGCATTGCCAGCGCTAAATCCAGCGGCAAGGTGGAAAAACTTGACGAAGCGATAAAAGCTGTGGCCGCAATGCAGGAATCACTTGGCTCCTTCGTCCTTGAAAAAGAACGCCGCGAGAAGGTTGTCGCCAAAGATGACAGTGAAGATAGCGCTCCCGAGGAAGAAGAATACGACAAAGCTTGATATTATCAGGTTTCCCTGAATCAAACTGTTAAAATACAGCAGAGTTCGATTTTTAAATCGGACTCTGCTGTGTTTTAGCCTGGTTGATATCCTTTTACCAGCACTTTACAAAACAACCGCCCCAACCAACTTCGACTAACCGGCATTTCCTCAAAGCAAAAGAAATTTTGAGAAAAAACGGGCACAAACCTGGGGAAACTGATCGGGTTAAATTAAGAAAAGCCTATCTTATGCGACTAACCTTCTTCAAAACCGAAAAGGCGTTGTCGCGGGAGCTTACTGGAAGCCTTTTTATGGCGAAGGGATTAGCGCCGGCTTCGTTATAGCCTGAACAACTGGTAAAATGCAATTTAAAGCCACAATCTCTGGCAATCTGGGTAAAATGGGCATTGAACTTGCCATAGGGCCAGGCAATTGCCCCGGGCTTTTTCCCGATTATTGATTCCAGCCGGTTAACTGAAGCACGCAGGTCGCGTGAAAGTAGTTCGAGCACCGGATTGTTTCTGACCGGGCCGAAAGCGTCGAAAATTCTGATACTGTCGGTGTGCAGGTCATGAGTGTGCGATCCGAATTCCCAGAAACCAGATGCGCTCATTTCGCGAATCTGCTCTTCACGAAGGTAATCGGCAAATTGCGGCCGGCGACCAATTCTTGAAGTAACCACAAAAACGGTCATTGGAATCTTCAGTTTTCTGGCAACAGGCAAGGCATAAAAATAGAGACTCTCATAGCCGTCATCAAAGGTTATAAGAACTGGTTTTTCAATTGATTCGGGCAAACTGCCTTTGAGAAATCTGGCCATTTGTTCCAGGCTCAGCGGAGTGAATCCGGCGGCAAGAATTGCCTGCATCTGACTTTCAAACTGCTCAGGCGTGCAGGAAACATCGGAAGTCGTTTCTGGCTGAATATGATGATAAACCAGAACCGGCACGACTTTTGGCATACCAGCAGCCGACAGAACCACTGCTGACGTTCCAAAAATGCATACAATCAAAATTAGCCGAAAAAAATGCAAAGAGGCACTCCCTGGGTAAAATCAATCTTCAATGAAGAAACTACCAGAAAAAAACGCCCGGCACAACATCTGCCGGACGTTTTCAATATTCAAAACTTGGTAGTTTAGATTCCAGCTTCTTTCTTGATCTGATCGACTTTGTCGAGTTTTTCCCATGGCAGATCCAGATCGCTGCGACCGAAATGACCATAGGCGGCAGTCTGGCGGTAAATCGGCCGGCGCAGGCCAAGGTTTTTGATGATTGCACCCGGGCGCAGGTCGAATACTTTGCGAATCACTTCTTCGATCTTTTCGGGAGCCACTTTGCCGGTGCCGAAAGTATTCACGTGAACAGACATCGGGCGGGCAACGCCGATGGCATAAGCGATCTGAATTTCAAGTCGATCGGCCAGGCCTGCGGCGACGATGTTCTTGGCAACATAGCGGCCCATATAAGCGCCTGAGCGGTCAACCTTGGTCGGATCTTTTCCGGAGAATGCACCACCACCATGGGCAGCCATTCCACCGTAGGTATCAACGATGATTTTGCGGCCAGTAAGACCGGCGTCACCCTGTGGTCCGCCGACAACGAAGCGGCCGGTCGGGTTGACGTAGAATTTGGTATCAGCATCTATTAATTCAGCCGGAATGACTTTTTTGATTACCTTTTCGATCATGTCTTGGGTAATCTGGGCATGGGTCACATCAGGATTGTGCTGGGTTGAAAGAACGACGGCATCGACTCTGGCAACTTTGCAGTCTTTATATTCGACGGTTACCTGTGCTTTGCCATCAGGACGCAGATATTTTACTTCGCCGGATTTGCGAACTTCAGCAAGCTTGCGGCAAACGGCATGGGCATAAAAGATTGGGGCAGGCATCAATTCGGGAGTTTCATTGCAGGCAAAGCCAACCATCATTCCCTGGTCACCGGCACCGACATTGAGATCTTCATCCTTGTCATCGCCATCTTTGGCGTGATTTACGCCCTGAGCGATGTCGGGCGACTGTTCGTCGAGAGCAACCATAACACCGCAACTTTTGCCATCGATACCAAAATCGGCATTTGTATAGCCAATTTCAGTGATAACGCGGCGAGCGATTGACTGTACGTCAACATAGCACTTGGTGGTGATTTCACCCATAACGATGGCCATGCCGGTGGTTACAGCGGTTTCGCAAGCTACACGGCCTTTGGGGTCGTTGGTAAGTATCGCATCAAGGACTGCGTCAGAAATCTGATCGGAAACCTTGTCTGGATGTCCTTCTGTTACTGATTCAGAGGTAAAGAAATAATGCTTGTTCATGAACCCTCCATACCTTTGTGGTTAAGTGGATGGATTATAGCAACCCCGGATATTGGCGTCAAGCTTAATCTGAGTTGATCTAAAAGCAGATGCAGGCGAAGCCTTGAAAAGACCTCGCCTGCTATCTACCGTGCAGGCTACTTTTCGACAACAAACGCCGAGGCAGGAGCCTGAACCGAGCCGGCAGAAGTGTACAACAACCCTGATACTTTCGAATAGGCAAAGCCGTAACTTACAACGAAGCCGACGACACACGAAAGCAGAACCAGGATCAAAGCCCATATTCTCATGGTTAAGACCTCCTTGTCCGGTTGTTGGCATTATCGACAAAGATTTGAATTTGTTAAAGGGTATTAATTTTCTGCCAAAATAAGTCTCAATAGTTTATAATTCTCCTGTCAGTTCAAGTTTGGAGTGCGCTTTGCCAAATAGGTTATTCCTGTCAAAACTCTTCAAGGGAATTTGCAGCTTTTTTCTGCTAGCGGTTTTGCCGCTGTTTCTCGTTATTTGGGCTGTTGAAGCGCATGTTTCGCTAAAAATAAGACAGCAGGAAATAGAAACTCAAAGATCTCTCAATGCAGCTCTTTACAAGCTTGAGCCGTTCAGTGACGACCGCCGCTTTTTTCATGTGTTTCTGCAGGAAAAATTTATCCGGGCTCAGCAAACTGGGGGGGCAAAATCTTTTCGCACCGAGGTCAAGAAAATCTTTGGCAGCCGACTCAGGCTTATAATCTGGGATGCAAACGGCAATGTCGATCAAAAACTTTCCGATGAGTTGAAATTTCGCTATCTGATGCAGAAGATGTGGCAGGCAATTCGCGCCATTTATCTGGAGCAAACCAAGGAAGAACCATCTTTACCCCAGCATATCAAAGAAATAGGCGCCAACATTGAATTGTTCCGCCGATACTTCGGTCAGTTTCTCACTTCTGAAGTAATGGCCAGGCCTTTGCAAAGCGGCTTGAGTGGAGAAGCGCTTTTTGTCAGCGACACTGAAGACAACGGAATGGTCTGGTATCAATTCGGCGAAAATTTTTCTGCCGCCTGTATTTTGCCAAAATCATTAAAGGGCCACAATATTGGCCTGGAAAATATCTGTCGACAAATCAACACGAATAATAATGTGAAAACCGGATTCTATTCTTTAAAAGACGAAAAGCTATTTGCTCCATGGCTAGAAAAAGACCATCACAGCGAATTTTTAATCGAACTACAGAAGTTTTCCGATGCCAATTTTGACATGCAGAAGGGAAAAAACTACCTGTGGTATTTTCAGCAGGCGAATCCAGACATCTTTATCTTCTCGGCATTGGCAAAAAAGCACATTCTTCAGCGGGAAGAGGAGCTCTTAAGATCAGGTTTCAATATTGCAAAAATCCTTTTGCTTGCCATTTTTGTCATTTTCTGCGCCTCTTTACGCTTCAATATGACATTCTCAATAAGATTGCGATTCATTTTGATCTTCAGTTTTTCTTCAGGCTTGCCTCTTATTCTGCTGCTAAGCTCATGCTACGAATATTTCCATTTTCAGAAAAGCAACCTGATCTTTGCCCAGCACAACCTCGCCAACAATTTAATGCGTGAATTCGACAGCCGCTTTATTAACTTCCAAAATAACCTGGCGCAGGAGTTGAACGACCTGGTTGATCTTTATGAAAGCAAGTATAAAAAGGATGTTTGGCCAGAAAATGCACTCAGGGAATTTGAACAGGAACTTTCAGCTTATCATGCCAGCGAATATATTTTAGCCAAACCAGAGGAGGGATTCTACTTTGGCGGCGGAAAAAAAGCAGATGAAAACAGTTATAAAAATATAGCCTTGACCTTTTCCTCTATTCTTGCAGCAATGAACAAATCAGCGAAAGTTTCCAGCTCATACACAGACCTGGATTTTGGCGGCTTTGCCGGAGAATTTGATTTAACCACCGGAATTCTCGACGATTTCGGGAAAATTTCCAATCGCACTTTAAAAACCGGACGAAGAATGGTTTATATGAATTTTCTCGGCCAACGCGACCAAAACAGGGCCTGGGCAATGCTGGTGATAAGCTGGGAGCCGCAAAGCCTGCAAAATATTTTCATCGCGGATGAACTGAATAAATTCAATCAGGAATTCGCACCAGGCAAACTTTTCAGTATTGCCAACTCGGGTCGTCCGTCAGATTTGTCTGCCGGGAATTTTCCGAAACAGTTACAAGAATTGTTCGTGCGAACCCGAAAAGACAAGTTTGCCTTTGCCGACCAGGTAATGTTGAACGGCCAAAGCCATATCGTTACTGGCATGAGCGCTTATCACCTAAACGACAAGACTTTGATAGCCATCTACCCTGATCAACCTCTTTTTGCAAGAATTTATCGTCTGGCCACGCAAATTATTTTTGCCGTTCTAATTGTTGCAATGATACTTTTGCTTACAGTTTTGCGCTTTTCCGGGGGCATGCTTCAGCCGTTAAGACAAATAGAAAATGGTCTGCTGGAAATCCAGAATCGGAATTTTCGCAGCCGGCTGAGCATAGATGACGGATCTGAGTTTGGCGAACTGGCTCAAGCTTTCAATACTGCCATTGAAAGCATGGGTGACCTATCATTGGGTACCTCGGTTCAAGCAGCTCTTTTGCCGCCGCCGACAAATGTTTACGAGGACTTTGAAATTCATTCGGAAGTAAAGTACATGACCTCGATGGGCGGGGATTTCTGCGATTATTACCATAATGGAAGTAAGGTCCACGTCGCGTTTGGCGATGTCGCCGGGCACGGAATTCCGGCCGCGCTGATAATGGCTATGATTAAAGCCTATCTACCGGAAAACGATTTAGCGCCTGGCAAATTTCTCGAAGACTGTAACAAAATTTTTCTTTATCTTCGCGAAAAAAAATGGCGACGAATGATGACTCTGGCTAGTCTTCAGGTCTGCCTGAAAACTGGACATGCGGTTTTAGGCAATGCCGGACACTGCTTTCCAATTTTGATCAACTCTGAGCATGGCACGGCCAAATTCATTGAAGCCAAAGGAATACCCCTGGGATCAAAGCACGCGAATAATTTTGTTGAAACCAGTTTCAAACTGCAACCTGGCGAAAAAATACTTTTCTACTCTGACGGCTTTATCGAGGATGTGAACGAAAAAGAAGAGTCTTTTGGCTATGAGAGATTTCTTCAACTAATTGTCGACAATGCCGAAAAAAGCCCGACAGAGATTCTTGAAACGGCATTGGCATCCAACCGCAACTGGGCATTGGAACAGAACGATGATCTAAGCCTACTCTGTTTTTACTTCAAAAAGAAAAATGCACAAAATAATTAAAACAATATTTGAATCGAGGTTTACAAGATTTGTGATTTTTGCAAATCTCTCGTTTCTTTTGTTTTTCGCCAGCTACTCTCTGGTAAGACAAAACAAGCTTCAACAAGTAATTCAGCAGAAGACAGAGAATCTGAAAAAGGAATGTGATAACCTGCTTGTCTCGGCGCAAAGTCCTGATCATTACATCAGCAGTAAAATGAGAGACATTTTTTGGGGCAACTGGCAGAATTCTGAAAGTCTGAAAGAACGCACCCGGGAGTTTCTCGAACAAATTAACATTGAAGCCGGAATTATCATCTGGGATAAATCTTTCAAGGTTACTCACAGCAACTTCGATTTCAGTCTCAAAGAGGAGGAGTGGAAGCAAACTTTCCAATTCCTGCATGAATACCGAGTTGAGAACAAGTATCATAGAACCAATCAGCAACCTGAAGGCAAGTTGATCAATGCAAGAAAATTGCTAGGTAATTTCTTTTCCCCCATTCAAATTTATCGCTGTGTTGATTCTAACAATCCTCAGCTTATTTCCACTTCATTTTCTTCAAGCCACCCTAAACTTTGGCTACACGCCTTTAAAAACGGGGGAATGATTCTATTCTTTCCCACCGAAAAGTTAAATATTTTCGATCCCCTGAAATTCGAAATTGAACATAAAAAAAACCAGGCCGATCCGTTCCGATTTTTCATTTTAAAAGATTCCAACGTCTTCCCTGCAGACCTCAACGTGAAAGAAAAATTTTCTTCAATAATTGAAGAGTTCCAACGGTTGAATTACCGGCTTGAAGTAAAAACAATAGACTCGAGCTTTCTATGTCGCCAACTTAGCGGCAATAAAAAGCTTATCGGTCAGTTGATTCACAGCAAGCTGGCTCCTGAGAAATCTGGCAACCGAAATATTCTCTTGATCGGCTTCATCTGCCTGAACATAATCGCAATTTCAGCAGCGCTTTTTTTTCCATATTTGGATTTTAAAAGAATCAAAGCCAAACTTCTTCTTTTATTCATTGCTTCAAGCCTACTGCCTTTAGCGGCATTTGTCGGCATTGCTGTGGACTATCTTCATGAATATCGTGCAGTTCGGCTTGCAGAAATTAATCAGCAAAGTCTTAAATTTCTGCAAAAGATTGACGAGGGCACAACTCTGGCCTATTCAGATCAGCTCAAAACCATGCGAAAATCTCTGCCAGAACTGCTTGAGAATCTACAAAAGCATGGAATATCAAAAAAACCGGTCGTCGACTTCATCTCTCAACAGCATCCCAGATTGAGAGGAATGTTTATTGTTGGCAGCACGACAAAAGAAATTGCGAACGAAGACGCGATAGTAACCAGAGATAAAGTTCTTGAAATAATAAAATGGCCAGGCGACCTGCCTTTTGACCCGGCTAAAGTCAAGCAATGCCGTGCGTTTGACATCATCTTTAAAGCTTTATTGGCTAATCTCAATGGCAGACGATTAACAAGCAAGCAGGGGATCGAGATGGAAATGGTAATGGATTCGATCGGACAAAGCGATTATACAGCCCTGATCCAAAGTTACTTTGAATCTCTCAATTCAATCTGGCGCTACGGATTTGGCAGGGATCAATACCCCAATTTCATCACTTTGCTTGGAAAAGATGATTACGACTACAATCTACTCGTCATTTTGAGAGAAAGTGCATTGGCGGAGTATTTCGCCCACAAAACCTTTACAAATCTTAACCGGAACCAATACGGGCTGAAAATTGGTTTCAAAACACAGGGTAAGAATTTTCTAACCGAAGAATTTGAAAAGAACCGGCAGTTACATTATTTACTCGACACCTCTCACGAAAACAATTCTGGTCGCTCATCTATCGTGAATTTTGACGGAAAAAGCTATTCTTTAACCATTTTGCACGGACACCACAACAAGGATCTCATTTCGATGACGATTTATCCTCTTGCCAGAATAGATGAGGAAATAGACCGCCTTGGGCAGAATTTCTGGCTGGCCGGTTTTTTAAGTACTCTAACCGTGATTAGTCTGGGTTTGCTGATTTCGGGGACTGTTCTTGACCCCATAAGAGAGCTAAAAGCGGGTGTAAATGCCTTGAAAAATCGCAATTTCAAATTTCAGCTTCCCGATCTAGGTCAAAATGAATTTGGCCATTTGGGGCGAATTTTCAATCGAACGCTTGAAGACATGCAGGAATTACAGGTTGCCAGCCTGGTTCAGGAAAAGCTCATCCCTCAGCTGGAAATGACACAGTATAGCGGCAGTCTGCAATATTTCGGCAAAACTGAGTCTCTAAACGATCTGGGTGGCGATTATTTTGATCTCATCGAAACCGAGGATGGTCAAAGAGGCTTTTTGCTGGGCGATATGGCTGGTCATGGAGTCGCGGCCTCGCTTATCGTTGCTTTTGTGAAAGCGGCAATAATTAGACTTGAGAATCTTTTTTGCCAGCCAAGCAAGTTTTTCAATCAGTTGAATCGACTGTTTCGCCAGACTCAAGGCAAGAATCAGAAAAAGTTTATGTCTTTGCAATATCTGCTTTTCGATGAAGCAGATGGGACTTTCGCCTATTTAAACGCCGGTCACTGTTTTCCGATTCTGGTAGATTCAGAACAAAAAACCACCACCTACTTAAAAATGGTCAATTCCCCCCTGGGAACCAGCAAAAAAGAATATCCCGAACCAGAATACCATGAGCTCAAACCGGGGCAGGCGTTGGTGATGTACAGTGATGGATACTACGAAATTCCAGGAATGGATCTGGAAAAATTTCAGGAAATCCTTTTGGATTGCTTCGATCAGCAGCCAAAGAAGTTTTTTGACAATGTAAATGAACGTTTAAACCAGCATGGATTCATTCAGGAAACAGATGACAAAACTCTGTTGATAGTATCAAGAGTTATAGAGTAACATTCTTCAATACGATTATCGGGAGAAAAGATTTTGTCTGAGCAAATGTGGTTGAGCCTGGTCATTTCAACAGGCCTTGGCGGCTTTATCGGCTGGGTAACCAACTGGCTGGCGATTAAAGCGCTTTTTCACCCTAAAAAGCCAATCAAGCTGCTTTTCTTCGAATTTCAGGGATTGCTGCCGAAACGTCAGGTTGAGCTGGCGCAAAATCTGGGAAAAATCGTCGAGGGCGAGCTGATCAATGTCGAAGAACTTATCCGCAGAGTTGAGCCCGCTGACCTCGATTCGCTGATCGAAGAACACATGCGCAAAAACCGTGAAGAAACGCAAAAAAAGGTTGCTGATTACGTAAACTCACTGTTGAGTAAGATTCCTTTGATCAAAATCACCGCCAACACGCATATCAGCGGCATTATGGACTATCTGGAACGACAAATCGTAGATGCCATCAAGAAACAGGTTCCGGGAATTCTTGATAAAGCAGCCGAGAAAGCAGCAAAAAAGCTTTCAGTTCAGGATATAGTTTTTGACAAGGTCAGCAAAATGGATTTAGACCGGCTAGAAGGCATTTTTTACAAGATAGCCGACCGGGAAATGGCGATGATCATACGTCTTGGCGGCTTTCTCGGCATGATCGTCGGCTGCTGCCAATGGGCCATCCAGAATTTCGTTCTGCAATGAGCCTGTTTTTAAGATTTTCAGTTCGAGAAAGCGAACGCAAATTCGGCATCAATTTTACTTTTTTTCCAATTGCTGTTTATTGTATAATGGTTTTACCCTGGCGTTGCCGAAAAGGCACAGGCTGGTGTTTCGCCAGCCGGGTTCTTTCAGAACCTGCTTTGAAGTGGGCTCAAGACTGAGTCTTGGCAGGGTAAGGGCGCGATTTTTCGCGCCTTTCTTCATCAGAAAGGATTTAGTGTGGGTATATTTTCGTGGCTTTTAGGCAAAAAAGAAAAGGGCATCGATGAGCTTTGCGGCTTTTTAAAAATGGGTGCCAATCAACTAAAAATGGTGACGGTATCCTACCGGGAATTTGCCATGAAGAAGAGAAATGGCGGTATTCGCACCATTTGTTCGCCTGATGCTGAGCTTAAGAAAATGCAGCGCCTTATCAATCGCCGCCTTCTCGATGGCATGCAGTCTCACTATTCGAGTACCGGCTTCGAACCAGGAGAGTCGATTGTCTACAATGCGGATTCCCATGTTGGCAAAGCGGTTGTTATAAAGCTCGACATCAGAGATTTCTTCAAGAGCACCGGAGAAGAAAGAGTCTTTGCCTATTTTCGGAAAATTGGCTGGAACCAGGAGACTGCAGAACTACTGACCAGCCTGACGACCTGGAAAGGTTCATTACCCCAGGGAGCGCCGACCAGTCCGCGTTTGAGCAATCTGGTCAACTTTCGTCTGGATGCGCGCCTAGCCGCTTTTGCCATGCAGCTAGGCGGCGACTACACCCGCTATGCCGACGACATAACCATTTCGCTGGATGAAGACGACAAGTTCAAAATCACTCAGATCCTGAGTTTTGTGCGCATGGTTTTACTCGAATTCGGGTACAGGCCGAACAAACAAAAAACCCGGGTAATGCGCCAGCATCAACAGCAGCGGATAACCGGACTGGTAGTTAATCAAAAAATTCAGCTGCCGCGGGAAACGCGCAAGTGGCTCAGGGCAGTCAAGCATCGCCAGAGCAAAACCGGCACCTGTTCACTTAATGAGAGCCAGCTCAAGGGATGGCTTGCCCTGGAAAAGATGGTCGAATTGCAAAGCAGCTAGGCAACATTTTTCCAATCAATTCCCATAGAACTGGTTTCATTATTCGATTCGGCTTTTGATGTGAATACTGCCGACTCTGATCAATTTTTGCACACCCAGCATGGCACGATTTTTGCTGAAATTTCCGCATAAACAGGAAAGGAGCGCTATTTTTTAGCAGTCCAGAAAATGAGAAAAACCAAAATATTAGTCACACTTGGCCCCGCCGCAGAAGAAGAAAATGTATTGAGAAGCCTGATTGAAGCAGGTATGAACGTTGCCCGACTGAATTTTTCCCATGGTGATTTTGAAGAACATGGCAAAAGAATCGAGCGCATCAAAAAGCTCCGTGAAGAAATGCAAAAACCGGTTGCCCTGCTTCTGGACACCAAAGGCCCGGAAATCAGAACCGGAGAAGTTGAAAATGACCGGATTTTTCTCGAAGCTGGTAAAAAAATAACCATCACTACCGAGTCGGTAATCGGCACCCCTGACCTGCTTGGCGTATCCTATGAAAAACTGCCTTCGATGCTCGAACCGGGCGGAAGCATACTGCTAGATGACGGCTTGATTCAGCTTAAAGTCGACAGAATCATCAATCATCAGAATATCGAATGCACCATCCAGAATGACGGCAGCATCAAATCCAAACGTGGAGTAAATGTGCCGCGCCTGCAGTTGAATCTGCCTAATCCCACCCCTAAGGATCGCGACGACATTCGATTTGCCGCTGCGAACGACTTCGATTTCATCGCTGTTTCCTTTGCCGAATCAGAAGACACGATCCGCAGAGTCAAGGCGATTCTTGATGTCGAAGGCAAATCCAATATCAAGGTTATTGCCAAAATAGAAAATCATGCCGGACTGGCTAATTTTGACAGCATTCTCGAAGTCGCTGACGGGATAATGGTTGCTCGTGGTGATCTTGGCGTCGAACTTCTGCCAGAAGAAGTGCCGATCGTTCAAAAAGAGATCATTCGACGCTGCTACATGGCGGGCAAACCCGTAATTACCGCAACACAGATGCTGCATACGATGATCGAATCGCCCCGCCCCACCCGTGCCGAAGTCTCTGACGTTGCTAATGCCATATATGATTTCACCTCGGCTGTAATGCTTTCCGGTGAAACTTCAGTCGGCAAATATCCGGTAGAATGCGTAAAACTGCTTGACCGGGTTGCCAGTAATACTGAAGACGCCATCGATTATAAAAGAATTTATTCGGCATTTTCTCATGTAGAGCAATTCGCCGATCGCACCAGCGCGGTCACCAATGCAGCAATTACCACCGCCTACAATGTCGGGGCCAGCGCTATTATCACCGTTACCGAAAGCGGAAAAACTGCCCAGGCACTTTCCAAACTTCGGCCAAGCATTCCGATCATCGCAGTGGTATCCAGCCAGAAGCTTTTCAATCAGCTCAGCATCAACTGGGGCATTACCCCGGTTATGGGTCGCAGCTTCAGCAGCATTGAAGAGCTCTATCGCGAATCGATACGGCTTAGCCGCCAGACCAACCTGATCAACGACGGCGACACCGTTATTCTGGTTGCAGGTCTGCCGGTCGGCAGAAGCGGCGGAACCAACATGATCAAGGTCGAAACGGTTGGCAATGCTGCCAGGTGTCCAAACCGGCGCAAGTCAGACGAGACCTGCACGGCATTGAAGTTTTCTCTCGGCCAGGAAAAATCGAGCCACAGTCGGCTCAACCAGGAAGTCAATGGCGGCAGTGGCCCATTGTCATTGCTCAGTCGGCCAATAGTTTCCAATCGCCACAGTTAACAAGCCATTTTTCGAACTTTAACTCTCGATTATCTGACAAAACCGCCCGAAAAACATCGGGCGGTTTTTCTTTGATAAGAGGCTATTGAAAAGATTCCAGGCTTATTTTTGCAAAAAATCGTTAACTGCGTTGAAAAAGCAATCATTCTGCTCGGCGCTACCGATGCTGACACGCAAGTGGTTTTTCAGAATCGGATGCGCGCCAATGTCACGAATAGCAATATCGCTTTGTTTGAGATGCTCGAAAAGCTCTGCCGATTTTTCCCCAATCGAAAAGGTTAGAAAATTGGTAAAGGTCGGCCAGGTTTTGAGCCCTTTGAGCTGCTGCATTTTCTCTAGCAAAACTTCTTTGAGACGGATAGTCTCTTTTACCTGATTCAAAAAAACATTTTTGTTCATCAGCATGGTCATGACAAAGGTTTGCACTAGAATGCTGGTGTTGAAAATAGTCTGCACCTTGCGGATTTCTTCAACGTTTTCGGCGCAGCTTGCCAGGTAGCCAAAGCGCACTCCGGCAGCAGAAAAAGATTTCGAGAACGATCTGACGATAATCAGATGCTTGAAATCATTTATACGATCGATCCAGGTTTTCTTAGAAAATTCGAAATAAGTTTCATCGATTATTACCGGCTTTTGCGTATTTTCGAGAATATGGAGAATTTGGGCATCATCGAGAAGATGTCCGGTCGGATTATTGGGATTGCACAAAACTCCAAGTCGGCAATTTTCAGAGTTGAGAATCTCGAGGTATTCTTTCTCATCAAAAGTGAAATCAGCGTTGAAATTCTGATAGCGAATATTCAAACCGGCAGCGCGACTATAGGTTGAATAGTCGAAATATGAAGGAGCGTGGGTCAGCACGAAAGAGTCGTTATTTTCGCGCACGGCGAGGAAGCAGGCAAAAAGCATGTCATCGGCGCCATTGCCCCAGAGAAGATTTTTAGAAGTCACACCGTGACCGACATAATCGACCAGACATTTCTTCAATTCACCGGTAACCGGGCTGAAATAGCGGTTGAGGGAAACCTGCTGCAGGCTTTGCTGTAATGCCTCATCGATTGCCCGATATGGGTCGAGAGGGCTTTCATTCAAACAAAGCATGTGCTTTTTGCGGGGAACGGAGATATCTGCTGGTGGCCCGGCCTGAAGCAGGTCGGTTCGAAACATTGGCATAGGGTAATTCCTTTCGCTGGATGCTTTTTTGAGCATTCTAACAATCGATATGTTACAATTCAAGTTAATACTACGGCGAGAGGGCTTTTATGGCAGCAAGAAAGGCAAACAATTCTTCGTGCAGCACGCTGCTCTACCTTATTTTTTTTCTGGGGCTGAGTTTTTTCAATCATTTTATTGAAAAGGATTTGGAGCAGGACAGAATTCAGATGAAAAAACAGGGTCATCGCCCCCTATCTCTGGCCCAAAAGCTGAAAAACTTCAACGACTCTCAACTTTTACAGATGCTTGATGAGCCCGGCTTCATTTCGAGAAAAGACAGTGGCAGCGGCCGCAATCTATTGCACGTAGCCTGTGAGCTCAATCGGCCGGAATTGGCAAAAAAGCTTATTGAGAAGGGCTTTTCGATCAATCAACCCGACAACAGATCTTTTACTCCAATCATGATCGCTTTAATCAGTGATTCTCGGCCATGTGTCGAATTGTTGATGGAACACAATCCTGATCTTACCATAGATTGTCGCCAGCGCTATCCTATCCACAGTGCTGCCCAGCGAGGCTATCTTCATGTGGTCAAGGAATCGCTTCGCCAGGGAGTAGATGTAAATTCCAGAACGCAAAGCGGTCGCCATACGCCACTGCATCTGGCTGCAAAGAATGGAAAATTCGACATTGTCGTTCTGCTGATTGAAAACGGCGCTAATCCGTCGTCTACAATGAGCTATGGCTGGACTCCGGGTGATCTTGCCTTCAAAAAATACAAACACATATCACTTTATCTCCAAAATAAAGGCGGAGCATTGAATGTCGGCCAACTGCAACAGGAATTCGAACTGGTCGATGGCTGGCCATTGCCCGGGCCAGATGAAATGAAAAACAACACCAGTTCGACTGATACTACACTTTTTGCTGCGGTGCTCAACGATGACCTCGAAGCAATCAAAAATGCCGGAGCCAATGAAAATTTTGACGGTTTAAACAGGGCCGGAACCCCACTTTTGTGTTTCGCCCTGCTCAATAAAAAATTCGCCGCCGCCCAGCTCATTTTGAATAAGATTAAGAAAATTGATCAAACCGACATGGCCAGCAGAACTGCTCTTATTTGCGCAACAATAGGAGAAAACGAAGAACTGGCAAGCGATATTCTTGCGCGAAATGCAAATCCAAGTAGCCAGGATCTAACCGGCAACACAGCACTGCATTACGCGGTCAAAACCTGGCAGAATCAACTGGTCATCAAGCTTATAAATGCCGGCGCCGAAGTTTTTGCAGTTAACCTGTTGCAGCAAGGCCCGCAGCATATAGCCGCCGAGACTGGCAACTTGCAGATAGTCGAATTTTTACTGCAGAATGGTTGCGATATAAATCTTGACGATGCCAGAGGTAACACGGTTTTACACCTGGCTGCCGCAAAAGGCAACCTGCCGATGGTCGAGCGCCTGCTCAAGAGCGGCGCAAACCCGCACATCAAAAATATTGCGGGAAAAAAAGCAGCTGATCTTGTTCCTGGAGGAAATTCGGCATTGAAAGCAATTTTGGCAAACCGCGTTGAAATCGAAGGGACAAATCCCGTCAAAAATGCTCCGGCTGAGATCAATTTGCAATTGCCGAAAGTTGCCTTACCATCGGCAGAGGCAGAAAACTAAAATGACTATTTGAACTGAATTCTGTAAACGCCGTCCCAGTTGGTGCCGGGTGGGTTATCATTGAGTTCACGGCAGCGATTCATGTAAATTTCAGCAATGTAATCGTCTTTAAAGTCTTCGAGAATTTTCTGAAACAATCCGTAAGCTTCACGCCAATCACGTGCCAGGTATCGCTCAAGGGCCTCTTCGGTCATCTGGGAAATTCTTTGGTTTTCTTCAGCAGATTCATCATTCAACGTGCCAAGCAACTGATAAATTTTGACACTTTGTTCGCGGCCCTTAACCGTAACCAGGTCGAGTGGCCGAAAAATGAAATTTTCACCGGCATTCAGCTTGGTCGATTCACTGACAATGATTTTAGAAAGATAAATTTTATTGAGCGATTCGAGGCGACTGGCAAGATTTACGTTATCACCGACAGCAGTATAATTGAAGCGGTCAGATGATCCAAAGTTGCCAATCAGCGAAGTGCCGGTATTAACCCCTATTCTGGTCAACAAACAGCTGCGATTTTCAGATTTCCATTTACTGTTCAGGCGCTCAACCCCGGCAATGATTTCAAATGCTGCCTGACAGGCATTTTTGGCTTGATCCGGATCCTGGTGTGGAGCGCCCCAGAAAGCCATGACTGAATCGCCGATATACTTGTCGATAGTCCCGCCATGTCGATGAATGATTGAACTGATTTCATCGAAATAAACGGACAGCTGCTCCATCAGTTCTTTGGGCTGAACTTTTTCGGTAATCGAAGAAAACCCCTGAATATCGGTAAACATCAGCGTAATTTCCTGAGACTGGGCATCTATCTTGGCTTCATTTTCGTCAGCAACCAGGCCCTGAACAATTTCAGAAGGAACATATTTTTTGAAAGCACTTAAAGCCTTTTTCATCGAGTTCATCGTTTCACCCATGCGCTGAATCTCGGAGATTGGAGAGCGGATGCCGATTTCACCCTCAAAATCAAGGGTCTTGATCTTTTCGGCTTCGTTGGTCAAGCCTTTGATCGGCTCAGTTAATTCTCGTGATAACGCCGAAGTCAAAAAACCACCGATAATCAGCAGCCAGAAAGAAAAAAGCAGTGTCGTTTCATGGGTACGGGCGATTGGGCCGATAAAATCATCTTCGGGAACGATAATGCCGAGATCCCAGTCACGGCCATAGTTTTGTGGAAAAGGTCGAAAAGAGGCTATGTATTTCTCACCCGAATGGGTGTAGACAAACTTGCGTTCGCGCTGACTGATGAAATGATCAACCGCTTCTTTGATCCAACCGCTGCGAATGATCTGCAACGTTGGTGAACGGGGCTTGCTTTTGTTTTCATTTATCAGAGAAGATTTTTCAGGGTAAGCAAGAATATTACCTTCGCTATCGAGAATGAAAGCAATACCAGACTCACCGATTCTCAGGCTTTTGAGAAATTCAGACAATTCGCCGAGACGAAAATCTATGCCCACTGCACCGACGAAGGTTCCGTCTTCGCTGTAAACCGGGTTTGCGCTGGTGATCCCAGGAATCTGATCGGTAAAAAGCCGGTATTCACGGCTCCAGACCGCACGTCCTTCGGCTTTGGCCAGCACATACCAGGGTCGCTCTCTGGGGTCGTAGTTAAGAATAGAAGTTGCACTTGTCGCAATGATAACACCATCGGGAGTTCTTTCAAGCTCGATCATACCAACCGGATCAGATGTTCTGGAAATGATGCGGGTTGAATAGTTTCCATTTTCGAGGCGACGCGACATGATGAAGTTACCGCCTTCATCGCCAAGGTAAACGGCTGAAAACTGCGGGTAAATATCAAGAGTCTCCAGACTGATAGCCTCGACCAGTTCCGGGTTATTGCCCATGGTAGAGCCGCGTTCAATCATTCTTCGCAGCAGATAACCGGTTTTGCCTGCCGGCTCGAGATGGTTAACCGTCTGCCTGATGACGGTTTCCGAAATCTGGTAAAGAAGTTCATCTGAAGTTTTGAGCATGATCTCAGAATTGCTGCGATAGCCGTAGACGACAATTCCGGCGACAATCAAAGAAAAAAGCGCCAGAAATGAGAAGAATACGACGACCTGCAGACGATAGGTTCTGAAGTTCTGCTGACTCACTGCAATTTGCTCTCCATCTCAGAATGAATTTTATCATTTTTAAAGGCAGTTTGCAGAAATTATTGCCGGCAAACAAAAGGTTTTAATTCAAGGGCAAAAGTTATATATTACCAGAAAATAATCCAGGCTCAGTATGATGGAGGGAATGAAATGCTTGCCAATAAAAACATAGCAGATGCAATGACAATCAGGCTGGAAAATACCTTACCCGACTACCCGGAGTTCCAGACCGGAATCAGGCGTGCACCCGATCGCGGATTCAACCTGAACCAGCACGAAACCGAGACAGCCCTGAAGAATGCGTTGCGCTACATTCCAGAAGAGTTGCACGAACAGCTGATTCCTGAATTTCTCGAAGAACTGAAAACTCGCGGAAGGATCTATGGCTATCGCTATCGTCCGGCCGGCCGAATTTTTGGCCGTCCAATTGATGAATACAAAGGCAACTGTGTTGAGGGAAAAGCCTTTCAGGTAATGATAGACAACAATCTTGATTTTGAAATAGCCCTTTATCCTTACGAGCTGGTAACTTATGGCGAAACTGGCCAGGTCTGCCAGAACTGGATGCAATATCGCCTGATAAAAAAATATCTTGAGGTAATGACTCAGGAGCAAACCCTGGTGGTTATGTCTGGGCATCCTCTCGGCCTGTTCAAATCCCATCCTTCTGCACCGCGGGTCATCATGAGTCACGGACTGTTGATCGGCATGTTTGACAATCAAAGTGAATGGCATCGCGCCATGCAGCTTGGAGTTTCAAACTATGGTCAGATGACGGCGGGAGGCTGGATGTACATCGGCCCTCAGGGAATTGTTCATGGAACCTTCAACACGATTTTAAATGCCGGGCGAATGAAGCTGGGCATTGGTGCCACCGAAGATTTGCGCGGTCATCTTTTCGTTTCATCAGGACTGGGAGGGATGAGCGGAGCCCAACCCAAGGCGATAGAGATTGCCAACGGAGTTGGCATTGTCGCTGAGGTTGATTATTCACGCATCAAGACAAGGCATGATCAGGGCTGGGTTTCACTTATTGCCGAAACGCCGGAAAAAGCCTTCATGCTTGCACAAGATCATATCTCTGCAAAAAAAAGCACTTCAATCGCTTTTCATGGCAATATCGTCGATTTACTTGAATATGCGGTGGACAAGAACATTCACATCGAAATGCTTTCAGATCAGACCTCCTGCCATGCAGTTTATGATGGCGGTTATTGTCCGAAAGGCCTGACTTTCGAGCAGCGCACCGAAATGCTGGCGAAAGATCCGCCCCGTTTCAAAACTCTCGTCGATGCATCTTTGCAGGCGCATTTCCGGGCGATTAAAACGCTCTCTGAACGTGGAACATATTTCTTCGACTACGGCAACGCGTTCATGCGAGCAGTTTTCGATGCCGGCGTCAAAGAAATTTGCGCCAACGGCGAAAATCCCCGTGATGGCTTTATTTTTCCTTCTTACGTAGAAGACATTATGGGGCCGATGCTGTTCGACTTCGGTTATGGACCGTTTCGCTGGGTATGCCTGAGTGGCAAGAGTGAAGATTTACGTAAAACTGACGCGGCAGCAATGAACTGCATCGATCCGAATCGCCGGGCGCAAGATCGCGACAACTATGTCTGGATCAAGGATGCCGAAAAGAACGCCCTGGTCGTTGGCACCCAGGCCAGAATTCTTTATCAGGACACGGAAGGCAGGGTAAAAATAGCCCTTAAATTCAATGAGATGGTGCGCAACGGTGAAATTGGGCCGGTAATGCTGGGCCGCGACCATCACGATACCGGCGGCACCGACTCACCGTATCGCGAAACTGCCAACATAAAAGACGGCAGCAATATTACCGCAGAAATGGCCATTCATTGTTATGCAGGTAACGCCGCCCGTGGCATGAGCCTGATTTCATTGCACAACGGCGGCGGCGTAGGGATAGGCAAGTCGATAAACGGCGGTTTTGGCCTGGTTCTCGACGGTAGCGAAAGAGTTGACGAAATCATTCGTCAGTCGATGACCTGGGACGTAATGTGCGGCGTATCAAGGCGAGCCTGGGGCCGCTGTGAAAATGCGGTCGAAGTAAGTGCGGAATTCAACCGCAACAATCCCAATTATCACATAACTTTGCCCTACATTGCCGATGAAGACAAAGTTAAAAAGGCAGTCGCCGCGCTGTTTTAACGACCGCGTTCATTTTTCCCAGACGAACAGAGCCTGGGAGACCTCGTAAGCAAGTGAATATCTGCATGAATCGTCTTTTACCAGGCGGTTTTGCAGATATTTCTGCATTATCCCGCGATTATCTTTATCGACTTCGAGACCAGCTTTGATCAAAAGAGTCTCGACCGCCTCAGACTCATCGGAGAAGGTCCAGCGAAAAGGGCGGCGAATGATATGCAGACTGGGCAGCATGCCGCAATCAACCATAGCAAGATAGAGAATGGCGATTCGACGGCGCTCCAGCGACACCTCTTCAAGTTTTAAAGCCCGGCGCATCTCTGGTTCAAGAGGCGAATCCGCATGGGGAATGAGCATTATCATGCGTCTACCGGTGCATTGCGCCAGCTTACGCAAAGTTTTTTCCAGCTGCGGCTGATGGTCGGCATCGGTCGATATTACACCCAGACTGTTCAAGCACAAGACGGTATCGAAGGTCTGCGGCAAATCGAGTTCAAGCCAACGCCCGGCCAGCAGTTCGATATTTTCAACCTGCTCTTTATCTGCTTGAATCCTCAATTGATCGAGCATTGCCGGTGAAAAATCGGTGGCTGTTACCTGAGCAACCCTTTTCGCCAGTGGAACAGCAAAAGTACCCGGGCCGGCCGCCACATCGAGCACCCTTTCTTCTCTGTTCCAGACAAAGCGATCGAGAAATTCCTCGGTTTCAATCCGGGCTTTTTCCGAGTGGGCTTTGGCAGCAAAATCAGCAGCCCTTTCATTCCAGAATTCAGGAGTTTCTTTGCGATCGGTATCACCGTAGTTCAGCCCCCAGCGATGATTATACAGTTTTTTGAAATCTTCATTGAAATTGCTGTTCAGATTCAAGTTACACCTCACCGGCAAATTTGCTTACAGATAAATATTACAATTTGTTACATAAAAATGTAAGCTTCGGAAGTACAAAAAAACACGCCAGCCTCATGCCGGCGTGCAATAACAGGTTTGCACAATTATCCCATATCCCTTTCAAGAGCCTTTAGTGGTCAGCCGCTTACCTTTTCAACATCATCAGCGACTTCAGGCATTTTATCAACTGTTTCTGACTCTATGCCGGTAGAAGAACCGGTCATTCCGCCAAACTGCAGACTGAAATGTATTTCGTTCTGTTGTGGAGAAGCAATTCCCGCCAAGCCATCGAGTAATTGCAGAAAACGGTCAAGAATCCGGTTTTTTATCAGAGGTGAACTCTGTTGGGCTGGGCTGAGCACGGGAGAAGTGGTAAGCAATTCTTCGGTCCGGATCAGTCGCAGACTTCCCTGCCCTGCTGACTTTACTGTAGCTGCTCCCGAGCTGTTTATCGATCCGGTTCTGATTGCATCCTGCAAATAGATTCCGGCGATGTCGGCAGCACTGGTTCCGGGCAAAGATGAATTCATCGAAAGATTGAGTCCACTTAGTGCACTTGCCGAATTCATTGAGGCGGTAACAGCTTTCAATCCGTTATCTGCTGCCTGCAGCATCTGGTCGATGAAGCTTATTGTCTTACCCTCACCCTGCTCAACGGCGTTTGCCGCCTGGCCAAGATAAGAATCGAACAGGTTGATGCCTGAGGATGAATCCTGATTCAGCGCTGAAATGAATTGCTCGGTCGCTGATTGGAAGCGTTCGATCAGGCTTGCCCCATAAGAAGCGATTTCAGATGTAGTGCGAATGTAAATGCTGAATCTGTATGCAGCAGAACTGTTAACCAGTCCTTCGCCGATGTCTTCTTCGGGTCCAGTTTCTGCAACTTCAGAAGTCTTGACCGTATCAGAAATGTTTGTGCCTGACGACTCGGGCAAGGCGCCCTTTTCAACGCCATCAGCTTCAGTTGAATCTGGAATTTTATGGGAAACAGGGGTCGCCCTCAACGCATGAGCATGACCGCAACGATAGCAGACTTCCCTGTCTTTTTCTGCATTGTTTACTGCAGCGTCAATAGCCTCGTCAAATCCTTTTTCAGAGGGAGAAGGCTGGCTGGGACGCTGACCGCGACTATCATACAGCCTGGCTACTACTTCGGTTACCGCCATAAATTCTTCTCCTTTCAGCGCCCGATAGTGGTTAACGGGCAGATTGCCGGACGTTGAACCGGTTTGAAAAACGGTTCAACCAGAAACGGACAGAGCTTCTTCATGATTTTGTCGGATCTGTCTGCACTCCTCATTTTTTCAGCTCCTTATTTTTCAGCCACAAGGTGGGCTTTCCGATTCGTCTTAGTCTCTACTTTATTCATCGTCGCCAAAATTTAGAAATGTAACGGGCATATTTTGCAATTAGACCTTAATTTTTCTTTTTTTCTTTGAATTACTTCGTTTTTCAATTAGATTTACCCCAAAGAGAAAAAAATATGAAAAATTTACACTTATTGATAAAGCCTTTATTAATCACACTTTTGCTGAGTTCGCCGGCACTCTGCCAGCTCAATGCTTCCAGGCCGCTGAAGCCACCTCAACGGAAATTTTTCCGTCAGCTGAACGACTTCTTTTCAGGCTGGCATCGGGCCTGGCCGACAATCATGATTGACCGGGCCTTTTTTCAGACCGGGGTTTATCATGCATTGACCGGTTGCCGGGAAGCGAGAATTCTGCAAAGAACGCCCAAGCAGACTAACCTGTACAACAATTTACGTGTCGTAACTGCCAACCTGATGCTTTTTCCTGCCCCTATGGGCCGTAATCAGCTATCGAGAATCGGCTTGTTCGCCGAATGCATTCAGCCCCTGAATGCTGATTTGATCATGCTCCAGGAAGTCTGGGATCAACAGAGCCTGAGATATCTTGCTGAAAAGTTTTTCGACTATGACTTGATATTTGTTCCCTCGGCTGTCTACAACCGTTCCGGCCTTGTGGTATTCAGTAAAATCCAGATAAAATCTGTCCAATTCATTCAGTATCCGTTGAGTATAAAGCATAATCTCGAAGAATTGCTTGCTCATAAAGGAGCCTTGGTCATGGAAGCAGAAATAAATTCGAGGCTCTTGCTGCTGGTAAATACCCATCTTTATTCTGCTCCTCCAGACAGAAGATATCGGCCTAATCCTGGCCAGTTCACGTTCTTACAGCAAAAGCTAGCCGAGATATCTTCCGGTACCGTTATCATCGCGGGGGACCTGAATCTGCGCCCGGTAGATCTGAATTCACTACTTAATAAAGATTATCTGCCCGATTCCTGTCCATTACTCACGGCAGGTTCGCCGCAACATAATCAGAAGCTCGATCATATCATCATCAAACCGGCGCATGGCGAAAAAATAGCTACCGGCCGGGTCGAATGCCCGATCGCGTTTTCCGATCACAGTCCGGTTCAGGCATTAATCAAGCTACTGCCCCTCAGCAAATGACACGAAAAACTTCAACTTCCTGACGTTTGCCCCTGACTCGCTCAACATTAACTTTCTCGGAAGCATGAGATTTTGGCAGCAAATCATTTATCTGCCCGGAAATGACGACGGGCTGAGAATCGCTTTTTGCAAGGGAGCAGAGACGAGATGCGACATTAACCGGATCACCAATTACGGTCAGATCCATGCGCACCTTTGCAGCGCCAATGATACCCGAAATGACCCCGCCCATGTTAATGCCGAAAACCGGCTTGAGATTCTCTTCATTTCTGAAATCTTCAATTATCTGTGCGGCAAGGCTCAAAGCCTGTTCTACCGCTTTTTCCCGGCCTAATCTCGCATGGGGAAAAATAATCAGAATCTTTTCGCCGATGACCTTGTCGATTTCGCCGCCAAATTGGGCCGCACGAGCAAAGAACCTTCCGAGGCTGAATTCAAGATAAGCCTTCAAATCTTTTTCATTTACCTCTGCTGCCAGTTTTGCAAAGCCTTCGAGACTGGCAAAGACAATGGTAACTTCTTCTTCTGATCCTTCGAGCGCTTTTTTCAAAAGTTCAGGATTGGCAGCAAGTTTTTTAACTGATTCGGAAACGAATTGATTCAAGGTATCTTTTTCTTTGAGACGGCGAGTCATGAAATTGAAAGCTCGGGAAATCGAACCGAATTCGTCTTCGCGAGTATCTTTCAAACGTATGCTATAGTCATTTTGCTCTACTTTTTTCAACCCCCACAGCAAATGCTGCAACGGGCTGGTAAAAGAGGTGCTGAGATTTTTGGCGGCAGCTATTGCGAAAAGAAAGAAAAGAACCATGCCAGATAAAAACATGTATGAACGCATATTTTCGATCCGCGCCAGATGTGAAATATCCTGCTGCGCGCCAAGCATATAAACCGAAATGTTTTTGGGTGGATAAATTTCAAAAACTGATGCATTTTCGCCACTGGTTTCATGCTTAAGTAAAATCTTGCTGCGACTGGTATTTTTCACAAGGTTACTCAGCATTTCGGGCTCTCTTTCTTCTGAAGAAAAGCTGTCGAATCTGAAGCCGTCAAAAGCCATCATGACTATCGGTTTTCTCTTGAAAACAGATGCGGGATCTAGCTTTTGCAGAAAGCCCTGGGAACTCTTGCGAATTTCATTGAGATCAGCCTCGCGACGCAATTTGAAAGCGCGACGCAGAAATGTCGGGCAAAAGGCGAATTCATCCCAGGCACAGCTGACAAAATACCTGATCTTATTCGCATAAGTGACGGGAATATTGACAAGAAAGGCTTCGCCAAAACTGGTCCTAAGTCCGCTTGTATCCGAATCTTTGTGCATCGTTTCGTGAAAGCGTTCCCGGCCAAGAGAATCACGCAACCGTTTTCTAACTTCTTCGCGAATAATGACGTCTGCATCAACTTTAGTATTTTGCGACTGCTGGTAAAAGCCTTCTGCAAACACCTCTTTTGGCGACATTTCAAAAAGTTTCTGCTTCATCAATGAAAGAATCATAAACATCGATTCGGCCTTCTTGAGGGTGCGTTTCGAGAAAACTCCAAACCCGCGATATTTGTTGAAATAGCGCAAAAAGTCATTTGGACCGGAAATAATTATTGAATTGACCGTTCGATACTTTTTGGGAATTGAATCATAACCGGCAGATATCCTGGCGAATAATATTCTGACGACCTCTATGAGAAAAGAAGTTTCCAGGTCTTCGTCAGAGTCTCTTTCTTCTTCGGCGCGTATTTTTTTTAGTATATCCGGCCTTTTGAAAGTTTCTCGCAAACGCTCCTTAAGATTCTGCTGAGCA
Organism: uncultured bacterium; assembly: GCA_964596185.1. Classification (GTDB taxonomy): domain Bacteria; phylum Muiribacteriota; class Ozemobacteria; order Ozemobacterales; family Ozemobacteraceae; genus DYKG01. The sequence continues at coordinate 29,873 of CAZQUE010000015.1, forward strand.
GTCTTAAAGCTGTTGTCAATACCGGTTAGCGATTGGTGAAGGTTTCTTTCGATCTGCAAACGATCTTTAGCATAGGCCTCCTGCAAAATCATGTTGAAGACTGATCGGCCAAGCATGAACGGCATAAGAATGGCAAAAACGATCGACAGCATCAAAACCATGCCAACATCCATTTTCGGGCCCCGGGAAAAAACCGCAGAGTTAACGATAAAAAGCATGAACACGCAGAAAAAGAGAAATGGTCTGAGGCTACTAAGCATATCTGCTTGTTCTGCACGGCTTTCATCAGGAATGAAAATTACCGGAAAAAGATTACGATGCCTGATTATTCGCCCGATTATCGCAGTGTGGTGAGCGAGAGTGAATTTAACGTTTTCGTCCTGGGCAACTTTTTTTTCCATCCTTTTGACGATCTGCCTGCATTCGCGACCGATAACCTGCAGATCTTTCATGCTGATCAATTCGTGCAAATTTTTCTGAGCAATAAAACGATTGTTTGAATAGTCAAAATAAGCACAAAACAGGTCATTATCATCGTGATTTCTCAGGTATGACCGAAAGGGATAGTTCTTCGCAAGTCCGGTCATGTCGATTTTGCTGAAAATAAATAAATTCTCACCATTGGCACCAAGAAAATGGTCCCAGAAAAACCAGGTCGCTCTTTTTTCGAAATTGTAAATTGAGAATCTGGACGCCCGCAAAATGATCATATTTAATTTTGCAGTCTGGGCATCGAGAAACTGCCTCATCAATACTTCACAGCGCTCAAGATCTATTTTCTTTTCAGGCGACAGAGAACTGTCTGAGAAAGTTATTCGAAACTCTGCAGCTAAACCAACAAACAATCGCACCATTTCCTGATCAGTTTTGCCGGACAGATTGGCAAAATCAAGCAGATTCCCGTCTTTATCGGCGCGGGCAATCGCCAGCGTATGTTGAGGCAGATTTTCGATGAGATATTCAGGTTCTTCTCTTGTCGTAAAAAAATGTGGACTTTGTTTGCTCATGCTTTCGCGAAAGCGACTCAGCCAGCTTTGCATCTGAAAATCGACGCTGGCTTTGAAGCGCATTTCTTTTACGACTCTATAAGCTTTAATCAAACGATTTTCAGAGCCTTCGACATTTTTGACTATCTGGGATTCAAGCTGAACGACGATGAATAGAATAAGGGCAAAAGCGGTCATCAAGACAAGACATTGCGGTAATCTCATGACTTGCCCTCCGGTAAAACTATTTCCCAGTTGTGGTTGTCAGCTAAAATTTTGAAATCAAATTCCTTGGCAAACTTTTTTACCTGAGGCGAACAGATAATTCGTGAGAAACGCCCAATTTTCGATTTGCCCTCAAGCACTTCAGCCTGGCTGCGGCATTGGCCGATTAGAACATATTCATTCTTTTCGCCAGCATCTATTACCCCGGAAAGCACCTGCCCAACTTCGATACCCACGCCAATCTGATAGCTGAAAAGATTTTCCTTTTTTCGGTTGCGAAGCAAACCAGCATGGGCTTTAACCATACCAACACCAGCACGCACAGCATTTACAGAAGCTTCTTCGTCTGTTTCCGCATAAAAGACCGCAAGAATTGCGTCACCGATAAACTGTTCGATCATGCCGCCATTACTGGTAATGACTTCTGACATTGCTTCCAGATGTTCATTGAGCATCATAACCACGTCTCTAACCGGATAAGTTTCACTGAGCGTGGTAAAGCTTCTTATGTCTGAGCACAAAACTGCGGCAAAGCTCTTTTCAAGTCTATCGCGGCTCAAAGAGCTCTCCCGCGCCACTTTGTTATCTAAATCTGCCGAAACAAACCGGCCAAGATTCTTTCTTTCGATAATCCCATCGACCATTTTGTCAAAGGCATCAGAAAGTTGGCCGATCTCATCATTGCGTTTCAATCTTATCGGAACAGAGAAATCATCTTCAGCAACGCGTTTCAACCCGCCTTCAACTTTTTTAAGGGGTTTAACCAGGTAATTGGCAATGAATCTTGAAACGAAAAAAATCGGAATGGCAAGAAAAATCAACAGCGCGGCAAGCTTAATTTCGTGCAGGTAGACCTGATAATGAAGATTGCGAAAATCCATGACTGCCGTTAAAACGTAATCACCCGTTTTGCGACAGGGATAAACGATGGAAATCTGGTGGTCGGTCTGTCTGAAGAGTTGCGCCCTGGTTGCAACCGCCAGTTCAATAAGGTCACCGGCATTTTTGATGATAACGCCAAGATATTTGTCATCTTTTTTTTGTTCGGGCAGAAGTATTTGAGGTTCAGGAAAGCCGAATCTTGCCAGGGCAAAATGCATTTTTGAGGCAAGACGATGTCCATCGGTATGGGAATATACGTTGATCCAGTCGTTAACCCTTTCACGAAGATATGTTTCGTATGACAGATTGAGATTGGCACGAAGAAAAAACCAGTTTTTCATTTTGCCATTATCGAGAATGTAGTTTTGATAAAAAAAGTGTTTCTGATCTCCCATGTCGACCAGGTCAGAATCGCCTCTATTTCCCATGAACAGACGGAGAATTTCATCGCCTTCTTGGCCGGCAAAAAAGGATAGTTGCGTATCTTCAAAATTGGTTGTGTAGGAGGCTATTTTAAAATATGCCTTATCTACCCAGGTTGAATAGAATTCGGACAATGCCTTGTCACGGTCAGCATCATCGCCGTAAAAGGAATAAAACAGGTAAGGCATTCGCTCTTTGGGGTTTTCTTTCGATCTTGCTATTGGCGGAGGATAAACGAAACAGCCGGCGAAACGTAATCCTGCAGTTTTAAAAAGTTCACGGGTCTTTTCCAACTCTGCGATCCAGACGTCCCTATCCCAGGTTTTAAGAGCATTTTTCCAGGAATCTCTGATTTCCAGCTCACGGCAAAATTCACGATATTCACCTAGAATTGCGTCACCAGAAATATCGACCTCTTCAAATTGAGAAATGATCTCTTTAACAGACTGCTGCTCGCGTCTAAAAGCCGAAGCTTCAAGGTGAAGAGATCCGGCAATATATAAAACCACCAGCGGAAATACGCCGACAACCATGAAAATCAGGGTTAGCCAGCTGGCAATGCTCAAACCCAGCGGTCGACCGCTGATGATTACTTTTGCAAAAGTTAGAAACCAGAGCGAGAAAAAAAGCAAACGCATGATGAAAACGAAATATTCGCCAGTGCCAGGCAATCGATGCAAATCTGGCCGCAAAAGAAGTATTTCGAAAGGCAAATGATAATCGACGAACTCACGAATCAGGTATTGATCTTTTAACTTGCGCGAGAGGCCTACTGGCAGCAACTCATCTCGGGCAACCCCTTTATTCTTTCGATTCTGGGCAGCCGGAAGGAAAATTTCAGGAGACTGGCAAATCTGGTTAATCATGGTTCTCTGGCCAATCTCGAGGCGGTTTTCAAAAATTGGTTTCAAGCTTTTGTCAGCCTCTTCAATTGGAATCAGAGCAGAAAGAACATCTGGAAAGCGTTTTGCCAGGATCTGCTGAACGCTGGTCACTGATTCTTCATTGGAAATTCTGCCATCCTCATAAAAGACCATATAAACGATGCGCATGTCGCCTTCTTCCATGTAATCCCACATGAACAGGCTATTTTTCCCGAGATATCTGCTGCCGTTGAACTTCCCACGGCGCAGTGTTTTAAGAAAATCGATGGTGATGTCTTCGCCGAGAGCTCCCTGAGAAAAACGATTGACTTTTTTGGCATCAAACTCTGATAACTTACCTTCTTTGGCAAGCCCCTGCATGATCGTCGAAAAAACCAGCTTATTCAGATTACTGAATGGTCTTCCCTGGAACATTTTGAACTTTCCGGTCGCCTTATTAAAGCTACCGGCGTAAAGATAATCAGGCTTCCACATTCCTGACAGCCTTTTACTAATCTCGGAAGCAAACGCTTGCTGCAGATTACGGCTGCGAAAAGTTTTGGCGGCATCACGGCGACGAAAAACATCCAGTCTTCTTCTAAGTTGAAACTCTGGCGACCAAAGATTGATAAACAACTGCAGATAGTTGTTTGCCTGCTGTTCCCACAGATAAAGTTCACGCTCCTGCTGCACAATGACTCGCTGTGCCTGCGTAAACTCAAGCAAAAGAAAGGGTAAAAGGGTCAACAAAAATGCAAAAAATAATGGCAAAACCATTTTTACCCGGCGTAGCATTTTCTCTCCAATCCCAATTTTTCTGTAGCTAATACTACCTCAGCTTGCCAATCTTTTCCAATACCTATTTTGTTGGCTGTTAAACTGGAATTGCGTAGCCTAGAAACATGCCGGTTTTTGTTGTTTACAAAAAGGCAAAAAACCTTTAAATTTTAGACTGAACCTCAGAAATTGAAAGTTGGCGACATGACCTGTATTTCGAAAAAAAGGTTTAAAATTGTTTTAATCTTCACTCTGCTTTCGTCGGCCTGTTTTTTCACTGGCTGCTGCAGCAGGCAACCAACCCTGGAAGATGCCGGCAAGGCTTATCAAAGCGGAGATTTCCAGAAAGCGGCTACAATCTTTGAGCCTGCCGCTGAAAAAGGCGACCCGGAAGCCCAGGTGAACATAGCTTTCATGTATTATTGCGGCATGCATTTTCCAAAAGATCACAAAAAGGCTGCCCAGTGGTATCTGAAAGCGGCAAAACAAAACCATGCCAATGCCCAGTTTAGTCTTGGTACCCTTTATGAAAACGGTGAGGGAGTGCCACGCGACTTGAAAGAGGCCTATTTCTGGTATTCCCTGGCTGAGAAAAAGGGTGATAAAGACGCCCGGCGTTTGCGCCAGGAACTAGAACTAAAGCTTTCCGCCAAAGAGGTCAATGCCCTGAAAAAGCGCATAAATTCCTGGAAAGCAGGCAACTGAAACCCATGCCTATTCCAACGACAATAATCCCCGTTCCGGGACTTAATTTACCCGCAATTTATGCCGGTTCTCCCTCGACATCCAGCGTGATAATCGTTTTGCACGGCCTGGGCGTTAGCAAAGAAACCCAGATCCCTGAGCTGCAGAGGCTTAAAGGCAAGGGCTTTTTCGCAGTGGCTGTCGACGCTCCTCATCACGGTGAAAGAGAAGACGGCTATCTGGGCGTGATGCAACTTCAGAAAACGCCGTTTGAAAAGCACCTGTTTCTTTTGAAAATTATCTGGCAGCAGGCTTGTGAAGTTGCGGCCATGATCAAATTTTACCGAGATCAGCGAAAAAAAGTTGCGGTTGTCGGCATTTCAATGGGTGGTTTTGCCGCTTATGCGTTGTTAAACGGCCCGGTTTTGCCTGATTTCTGCGCGCCATTTCTCGCCTCGCCGGACTTCAGCTGTCCGCAGCGCCCGGCTGAACTGCCGCTCTCATGCCTGGAAAAGTCAGGCCCGGCCCATGTTTTACAGGAAGCTCCGGACTGTGGCTTATTTATGGTCAACGCCGGCAGCGACGAAATTATTTCCGAAAACTCTACTGCAGATTTCTACGCAGCGCTCAAAGCGAGAAAAGGGTTCGACGCCGACCGGATCCAATACCACAGCTATGCCGAATCTCAGCACTTTATGAGACCGGCAGACTGGTATGATGCCTGGGAAAAATTGAACGAACAGCTCAGCCGTCTTTGTTGATCTGAGCAATCAATTCCTTCAGAACCATCGGCGCCTTGTCGTGGTCAATCTGGCAGGTTCCGGCCGCATGATGCCCGCCGCCACCGTATTTCAACATCAATTCACCGACATTGGTTTTTGATGATCGGTTAACGATCGATTTGCCGACGGCAAAAACGGTATTCTGCTTCTGAAAGCCCCAAAGAACATGGATGGAAATGTTGCAATCGGGATAAAGAGCATAGATCATGAAACGGTTTCCGGCATGAATGACTTCTTCATCGCGAAGATCAAGCACGATCAGGTTTTTGTAAATCTTAGAACAGCGGCGCAACTGGTTTTTGAACATTTCTTCCTGTTCGAAATACAAATCAACCCTGGCTTTTACATCGGGGAGCTCAAGAATCTCTTCGATGGTCATATCACGGCAACAATCGATTAGATCCATCATCAGCTGATAATTTGAAATTCTAAAGGTTCGGAAACGCCCTAAGCCTGTTCGGGGATCCATAAGGTAGTTCAGTAATTCCCAACTTTTTGGGTGAAGAATTTCTTCAAGAGAAAACTGGGCGGCATCAGCCTTGTCAACGGCATCCATCATTTCGGCGCTAACTTTTGGGAAACGTTCTTTTCCGCCATAATAGTCGTAAACAACCCGGGCAGCCGACATGGCTTTCGCATCGATAATATGGTTTTCGCGTTGCCCTTCATTTCTGATCGTTTCGCTCAGGTGATGGTCAAACACCAGATAAGCGCCGTCCACATAGGGAAGATTGGTAGTAATATCGCGATCGGTAATTTCAACTTTTCCATCCTGCATATCTTTTGGATGAACGAATTTTATGTCATCGATCATATCCAATTCTTTGAATAAAACCGCACAGACCAGTCCATCAAAATCGCTGCGGGTTACCAGACGATATTTTTTTCCCTCTGCCATGTATTTTTCTCCGAATAAAAAATTAATTTCTGCCAATTTATCATGCTGAATCGATAATTTCCACTATAACATTGTCTCTGGTACAAAGCTTGCCTGTAAAAACATTTAAGAGTAGACTGAGTAGAGAAGGATCATCGATTATGCGCCATTCAGTTCAACAAAAAAAAGTACATAACAGAGGCATAGCCATGTTCTCGGCAATATTTGTCATGGTTATCATCAGTCTGCTGGCTATTCAGTTTCATTACATGACCAGACAGGCTCAATCGACGGCCTTTCGCTTTCAGGCTTCCGAGATTGCCAGGCAATTGGCCGAGGCTGCCATGGATGAAGCTTTTCTTTTCATTCATAATGAGACCGCCAAAAAAAACAGTGACCTGTTCAAGAAAATCAAAGATCGCTCAGGGCAAATAGACTGCTCGAACACATCTTTGAACAGTCTCGGCACTAAAGGCTACCCGATAACCGTCGATCTTACCAAAGCTCAGGCAGCAAGTATTCTCAATGGCAACAAGTTTGACATTTCAGCGCTGGCTCGCATAATTGATTTTCGCAATACTGATTCGGCCGGCGGTCAATACTACGAAAAAGAAGGGGTTGGCACCCTTGAAATCAAGGTTTCGGTTACTCCGAAGGACAGTTTTAAAAAGCATATCCAGGGCGCATGCATCATTACCCGCCACCACGACTACAAGGTTGTTTCAATAGTTTCCAAGCGCGACAATTCCAATCAGCGCAGCTCTTTTGCCCAGAATTACGTTCTCGATTACGCCCTGTTTTTAAAAAACGGCCAGGAAGAATTCGACTCCACTTTCGGTGTGAGCCTCAACCCGCTCAAACAAAAGCTGGTTATCGACCAGACCGGGGTTTCATCGGATAAATGTGGCAAAGTTTTTCTGGGAAACCGCTCAGGCAGGTTTGTATATCTAAATATTGATACGGCGAGAAAGAGTTTTCTACCGGCGGCGGTTGAAAAGAAAAAAATCGTTGAGGCTACTTCGGATCAGGTTTTTGGCCTTTTACCAACCTTTAATAGCATGGTGCGCAATCAGGTCAAGAAGGCGGTTGAAGATGAGGGTGCCAAATTAAAATCTTATGCCATGTATGATCACAAAGCCTTTTTTGATTACATCCGACTTCCAATCACTGATGATGGCGTCACAGTTAAGAAAAGGAAAGAATTTCGCGACGCAACGATGGCTGCTGAAGCGAAATCTTCGAGCACCAAAGCTGTTCTTGATTTCAGCCCAGGAATAAGAATTGAACCGGCAAATTTGCTGCCAAACATCCTGGAAGGAGATATTCGACAACGCTTTTTTCATTTTGGCTACTTCTGGGTCGACCTTTCCAACGCCTACATCAAAGTAACTGCCGAAAAGAAAGTCGGATTCAAAAAGAAGAAAAAGACTTTTACCATACCATTTCCGCAGAATACCGTCGATGAAATGAAAAACGAAGAGTTTCCCTGCTTCAATGCCGACCATTTTGCCGGGTTTCCCGGCTATACTTCAACTATTGACTTGAATTATTTGAAGAACAACTTTGCCGGAGCTTATCCGTCGATAATCTGCGATATCCATGACAAAAACCGATTTTTGAAGGGCTCTAACGACGTCTTGCCCCAACCGATGTTTTATTATTATCGCAATCCCGGCAGCACTTCAGATGCAACCGCGGCATCGGTGCCATACGCTCATGTCAATCTCTGGGCCCGCAGGGTTTTGAGCCTTTCACAGGCAGAAGAATTCGGAATCATAGACAAAGCAAACAATAAGCTGAATCTACGTGGAATTGTTCAGATCAATGAACCGATTACCATCGGCGGCAGCAATCAGGTAACCGTAGAAGGACAGGGCGTCATCATTGCCACTGGTATCACCATCAAGTCCGGCATCAAAAAAGCTGACGGTGATGCGCTATGTGTCCTGCTGACGCGAGGATATCCGATAATCGTCGATACCGACCAAACCATAGAAGCTTCTCTGGTTAGCATTGGCAAAAATAATCGCAATGGACATATCAAAGCTCGTAAAAAGTTGCATTTGAAAGGTGCATTAGCCGTTGACCTTCTACGCCTCGACCAATGGGCCGAGAATGTCGAACACAAAATCGAATATGACCCGGCTTTGAAGCCCGACCAGGATTTGTATCAAATCAACATCTCACGCTGGGTCAGTTTCCAAAGAATGATTGAAAATGAAGACTAAAAGACGCGCTTTTTCACTACTTGAAATAATCATCGCCATGGCTTTTCTATCGATAGCCATCCTGTCGGTATTATGGATGAATCGTTCTTCGAACCAGGGTTCGATGGATGCTTATTACGAATTTCTGGCATTTTCGCTGGCCCGGGAACCAATCGAAATTTTCCGCGGGTTTGGTTATGACTGCCTTAAAGAAATTGCCAATGGAAACGTTGCCGCACCCTCGCGTTATCCGGTAGGCAGCTTTGTTGACATTGATTTCGACTCGATGTCCGATCTGCAATATCCTGCTGAAGCTCGGCTTTTTCAGCGAAAGATCGAGCTCAACACCGTCAACCATGGCGATCTAAATGGAGTCAAGATCAAGGTAACCGTTGCTGCAAAAGGTCAGAGTAAGGTCGATGTCTGGATGAGCCGCAAGGCGGTATCTCTGGAATCGCTGGTAATGGAGCGCCCCAAATGAAGCCAAATCGCGCTTTTACCCTATTGGAAATCATGATTGTCGCCGTTTGTATGGCGCTTTTGCTGGGCCCGATTTTTCTTGTTCTGCGATCGGGCACACAGACTTCATTGAAAGGCATGCTGCGCATTGAAACTACTCTTGAGGCAAGAAGGGTTATCAAGCAGATTCACGCTGATCTGAAAATGGCCTGTTTTCCTTTGCCTTACAGCTCTATTTACAATTTCGATGACGTTATGACCGTTTCAGGCACCCCACCAATGAATATTTATTCGTTTCTCAGTTATCCCGCGCACCAGAAAATGGAAGACATATTCACCAGTCAAAGTTCCGGAGTTAATTTTCGCGATGTTTCAGAGATAGCCTATACTGTTGAAGACAACGGAGATCCTGACAAACCTGCATTCAGACTGGTGCGCGAAGAAACTTTCAATGGCAAAACCAGCAAAAGGGTTCTCACCAATCGTGTTAACTTTTTTGAGATAAAGCCAATTATGCTGCAACCACAGGGTAAGAACCAATATTATTATATGGTTACCCTGCAATTGATCGATTCGGTTCATCCAAGTGAAATGAAGGGCACTACACCAGGAAGCAAAATAAGCGACACCCAGCAGGGCGTTATTCTTGCCGACTTCTATGACGTGGTGTACCCTGAATTTTTTCACTCAATGTGGAATCAGGTACGTTCGAATCCAAATTGGCATAGTCCCCTGCGCGCTCCGGGCAGCTAAAATTTTTTTTTCAAAGCTGCAACAAAAAAAAACTTCTGCTCGTAAGTTGGGTGAAAGAAATTTTTCACGCAGGAGGAAAATCGATGTTTGCAAAAACATTAAGGGGTTCGGTTTTTTTCACGTTCATGTTGATCGTATCAATGACACTTACCGGCTGTAACTTCGACATTGGTGCCATTGTCAGTGGTATTCAGAATGTTATTGGCGACCTTGGCGGCAAGCTTGGCGGTTTCATCGACAAGGGTTTGAACTTCGCCAAAGACTTTGTCGGCAAAGCAAAGGACTTTATCAGTCCGGTTCTGGATGCAGGGAAAGAGATATTTAAAGACTTTGCTCCCGTCGTCGAAAAGATTCAGGATGGTTTCGGCAAAGTTAACAGCGTGTTTGATGCCGTAGGCAACGTTTCGAATTCAATTAAAGACGTTACCAATGCCATTTCCGGCAATGGTCAGGATGCGACCGGCGACAACGTCAACCCAAATGCGCCGACCAATGAGGTTGTAGCCGCACCAGACGACGAAGATGCAGTAATTACGATTACCCCTGAGAATAACAACAACAATAACACCAATACTAATAACAATAATGCCAATACCGAAGTTTCAACTCAGGATGAAATAAAAGCTCAAGCTGCACAGGTTGCCGAAGGAACCGCAAAAATTTCTGATGGTGTCAATGCTCTGGCCAGTCAGTTGCAGCAATTCCAGTTGACCGACGCTCAGAAAAAAGAACTCGAAGCAAAAATCAAAAATATCAAGGAAAACCTGGCCAAAATCAGACAAGATCCTACCTCCAGCGAAGCAAAAGCACTGTTCAACCAGACCAAAAATGATGTTGACGCAGTTATTGCTGAAGCCAAAAAGTTCGGTGATATTGCCAAAGGCACTATCGATTCTCTTAAAGCAGTGGTTGAAGAAACCAAGAGTGCCTTCAACAAATTTAGCGATGCAATCAGTTCTATCAAGAATCTTTTCAAATAAACCGATTTGAAGTTTGCTTAAATCTTGAAAGGTTTATCATGACCAGTCCGGAACTCAAAACAAGCTGTGAAAATGAAATAGAGCGGTTCATCGCCGGCGACACGCCCGATCGGGATCATCTCGAAAGCTGTGAGCAATGCCGTCAGATGGTTGCAACAATTGCTGCGATCAGAAGAGACGCTGCGCCCGCCAATCCCGCTCAGGAGTTCCCGCATCTGAAGGCGGCGGTGATGAAACGACTCAAGCCCGTTCTAAAGAGCAAGTTCACTGAAGAACGCTCAGAATCGTTTCTGCATAGCTGGTTTTTCAAACTTGCCCTTGGTGCAGCCGCCTTTGTTCTGCTTTTGTCAATGACGCTGCCGATTTTGCGACAAAAGGCTCCCGACCAGACTGTTGTGCGCAATTCTTTGCCAATAGTGTTGACTCAGAATTTCAAAATTTCAGTCAATGGTCAGGCCGAAAAAGAAATATCTCTAGACAACCCGGTATCATTATTTGCAGGTGAAACGGCACAAATCACCCTTCCGGATGCCTCAACCCTGAAAGTCGATGGACCGGCACGCTTAAGCATCGCTCCTCGGGGCTTTCATCTCGCATCTGGTTTTTTGACCGCGAATGTCTGCAAAGGCAAGGGAACATTTGTCGCCACAACTCCACACGGGCAAATTGAGGTTCTCGGCACTGTTTTTTCGTGCGATTCAACCGCTCAAAAGACAGTCGTAAAGGTTATCGAAGGCAAGGTAAAGGTAAAACCCGACAAAGGGTCAGAGCAAGTACTTAGCGCAGGTGAGACTGCAGAAATGCACAATGAAGTTTCAACCGGTTCGGAGACTATACCCAGTATCGACAGTGAGTAGGTTGAGTTAATATCCCTGGAGCTGCCCTTGTGGCAGCTTTTTTTTTGTCAATTTTCTGCTGACATTGCCTTTTGTGATGCAAGACGAAGTCGACCCATCAGGCGGAAAAATCGCGATCGCAGGGTTGTTTCGTTTTCATTGGTCAATTCGGCAATTTCGGCAAAAGCCAGTCCTTGAAAAATTCTCAGGTCGACAAGAAAACGTTCCTGCTGATTCAATGTCTGCAACAACTCGCTGGCGCTCTGCCTAACCACGACTTCTTCTTCCGGGGTGGGCTGATGAGGTGGAGTTACTTCTGCCTGTCGATCTTTTTGGCGCAAATTTTTTCTGCGTTCGTCAAAATAGAGATTTCTGCCAATCGTCATCAGCCATGCGGAAAACTTTTTGTCGGCATCGAAAGAATCGAGTTTGCGCAATAATCTTTCAAAAGTTTCCTGGACGAGGTCTTCGATCATTGAATCAGGAACGCGCAAATATCTGAAAAATCCGATCAATTGTGGGATATATTTATCGACAAGCCTTTCAAGACTAGCCTCGTCGCCACTTCTGATTCTGGCAACAAGATAAAGGTCTTCAGTTTGTCTTTCGTTATATTTCATTTGCTGTCTAACGACTCGGAAAAACTTTCAATCTGCCGCATGGCTCTGATCCGGGCCAGGAACACCCCGTCAGGATCGCGGCGATATGGCACCAGCGAAACTCTCAGCCGGGTATTTACAGTTGGCATGCGATAACCTTCACGCACCGGATGGATAATGAACTTCTCGCCATTTCGGCTTGAGAATTCAACGGCAGTACCACTCGTTCTGGTTACGGTCCCTTCGCGCAGATATTGTCCGGTGATGACGGCACTTCCAGCTTTTGCACCGGACTCGGCTGATGATCCGGGCATAAATAAAGTATAGAACCCAGCGGCAAGAATGACAAGTATAATCAAAGCGATTAAAGAACTCCGGGCCGAAGCGAATTCTTTAAGGGAAGCAAAAATGGCGGCGATATTTTCTTTTAAACCGACGGTGTCCTGCGATGATTTTTCCTGATAGGCATAGGCGGGGCGGGCCTGTTTCTTGCGATTCTGCTCGTCCTGCCAGCGTTGTTTGAGCAAATCTTCATTTTCAGGCTCATTTTCTACCGCACCAGCAGGGGAGCTTACTTCAACAACGGCATCTTTCAGAGCCTGCGAACAGCTTTCACGCATTTTTCTCGCATATTCGGCCATTTTTCCGCCCTGCGCCTGTTCAATTTTAAAAAGACAATATACGTTTTCACTGGCAGGGTTGGCGGCAAAATAGCAAAGACCGGCCTCGACCAGGCTTTCATTAGTACATTTTTCCAGAAAATCGGTCAGCTGATCACGAATCAGAGCGAAGTCAAATTGCTCCATACATTTGAGAGCCATGCGCTGCTGCTCAAGATCCGTAGAACGCAACATAGCATTAAGAGAAGAAACTGCCTGATTAAAATCGAAGTTTTTCAAAATCCCGAGCGCCACGGATTTTATGTGAACATCAGGAACTTTCAAGCATTTTCCCAGATACGGGAAGACCCTTTCCGGGTCTATTTCGCCAAGATATTCCAAGGCGGAAGATGTCAGGGCCAGCTCATTTCCACTGACCAGGCTTTCAGCTTCGTTTTCTGCGCCGGCAATTCTCAGTCTGGTGAGGCAGTTCAAAGCCGCCAACCTGACTTCGCCTGCAAGATTACGATCTGCTACCAGCTTTTGCATGCCTGCAAGGTTGGCCATGGCATCCTTAATATTGAAGGAAGCAAAAAGCCTTATAAGGTCTCCATCTGCCATGTTAGTGAAATTAATCTGGGCAGTAATGACAGATTCTTTTTGGCTTTCAGCTTCTTTTTTAATTTTGGGAACCGGCTTAACATCTTCCGATGGTGCTTTTTCAGCTATGTCAGAACCACTTGTGGTAATCGGATGCTTTTCCGGCGCGGGTTCCGCTTCAGCCTGAGCTGATTTATTGACGGCGGCGCCCTTTTCCTCAGAGCTTTTCAAATAGGCTGAAATTCTTCCCTTTATTGTTTCCGACACCGGCCAGTTAAGAGCTTCGGCAAAAGCCATTTTTATCTGAGGCTGATTCAAACGGTTTCTGATCAACTGATCGAGTTCCTGGGGAATTTCTTCAGCTTCAAGCTTCTGGGCTATTTTCTGGGTAAAACGCAATGCATTTCTTTTGTTGACCCATGCCTGCAATTGCCGGGTGTATTTTTTGAAATCACTGCCAAGAATCCCCGACTTTTCGAGCAATTTGACCGCTTCATTGAGAATTTTTCTGACGAGTTCTGCTTTTTTTGCCGGAGAGCGTTCAGCAATTTCGTATAATTTGAACGGCACCTGAACATCAGGATTCATTTCGAGAATCCAACCAGCGCGGACCAGCAGGTCAGGGTGGTTTTCGGCAGCGAAATATTTCAAAAGAACCGGCTTAACCATTGGAAAAGGCAAAAAAGGGCAGTTTTGGATACCAGCCAGGCGGTCAGACAGGTTGGAAGACAAAAGCAAAGCCTGCAGATGATTCAAAGCCTCTTCTTTATCGATCTTAACCAGGCCTCTGATTGCCAAAGCCTTTATCTGAGGGTCATCTGAGTTAAGCAAAGTCGGCAGGTCATCGATGAGCAATTCCGGTTTCATGTGAACGATGGTTCGCAGTGAAGCCAGGCGCAAACTTAGACTTGTTGAAGCAAGCTGATCGGAAATAAGCTTGAACTGGTCTTCTGGCCAGCCACGGCAGAAAATGCGAATGATTCTGGCGGCAATTACCGTTGATTTTTCCGTTACCAGAAGACTGGGGCCGACCGATCTTATTGCCTGGGGAAGTCGCGCTGGCAGATCTGAAAGAATCTGCATTTTTTCTTTGTCATCAGCACGATTCCAGGCTTCAGAAAACTCCTGCTGCTCTTTGAGTTTTTTGGGGACCGCCTTTTTACTGCCAGGTTCGGTTTTCAGTCGTTCTTCGACAGCCGAAATGGCGTAGTTGATCAATATTTGGCATTCGCCATCGTCTTCTTCGGCTTTCAATTCATTAAGCACCTGAAGAACTTCGGAAGAAGCCCCTGTTTTAATGGCTTCTTCAAGCGCAAAAATTCTGAAGGACTTAATCGGAGCCCTCAGATCGTTGACCAGATTCTGTTGTTCTTTATTCAGCGTCAAATCTTGCGACCGGATCTATCTTGGCGTAACTCTATTTCACGATTTTGAAGTCATTACCCAGACTCCATCCCAGGTCTCACCGGGCGGATGGTCGATGAAGTAATGACAACGACAGACATACATTTTGCACAACTCGTCTTTTCGATTCAATCTGATGGCGCTGTTGAAGCTTTCTATGGCCTCTTGCCAGCGCTGCTGACGATAAAGATCGATACCCTGATGGGTAAGCTCAATAACCTGCTCGATGCATGGGAAGGTCTGCTTATCATGATGGTCGAGAATTTCAAAAACCTTAACCGGTAAAAGCTTTCCTTTGACCCTTATCAGATCGACTTCTCGAATAAAATAGCGGTATTTAAGCAAATCACAGGTTTTTTCACTGATGAGAATGTCAGCATGGTAAAACTTGGTAGCGCCTTCAAGGCGTGAGGCCAGATTAACCCCATCGCCGATGACTGTGTAATCCATTCTCTTGATTGAGCCGATGTTGCCGACCAGAACATTGTCGGTGGCAATACCGATGCCGATGTTGATCGTTTCCTGGTTCTTGAGCATACGCCCGGCATTGAACTGTTTTAAAGCTTTCATCATGTCAATTGCAGTGCAAACCGCTTTATCAGCGTCTTCATCAGTTGAAAATGGTGCGCCAAAAACCCCGAGCATTGCATCGCCGATAAATTTATCGAGAATCCCGCCATGATGAAAAACGATATCGACCATGGTTGAAAAATATTCATTGAGCATGGCCACAGTTTCTTGCGGCCCAAGTCTTTCAGAGATGGTGGTGAAGTTTCTGATATCGGAAAAAAGTATCGAAAGTTCTTTGATCTGGCCGCCAAGCTCGGCTCCGTCGGAGTCCATAAGCTGATCGGCAATCTCTTTGGTCATGTATCTTGCCAGGGTCCCTTTCATTCTTTTCTCGATAGAAAGATCTTCCATTATCAGCAGACCACCCATCGGCTCGTCAGAAATACTTCGCAAGGGAACCACAGACATGTTGACCGAAATTTTCTTGCCCTGCATGTTGGTAATTTCAGCATCGATGAAGCTATCAGAATCGTTGGTGGCAATTACCCGACGCAGGCTGTCAACGATCCAGTGGTTATCTCCGGTAAAAGTAATGTCGGCAAATCGCCCAACCATCTGGTTTTCCTCTGCGCCAAGAATCCGGCAGGCGATGGCGTTGCACTTTTCAATCTTGCGCATGTGGTTAAGACTGACGACACCGTTTGACAGAGATCGCAGAATGCTTTCACTGTAGTTTTTCATGTTCAGCACTTCATTGAAGAGCTTGGCGTTTTCGATGGCAATTGAAGCCTGGGCAGAAAAACTGCGCAATTTTTTCTCGTCGGTACGGTTGAAACAACCGCCACGTTTGTTCAACACCTGTGTAACGCCAATGATAGTGCCGTATTTGTTGATCAAAGGCATGCACAACATATTATGGGTTCGATAGCCGGTCTTCAGGTCGATCTGCTGATTAAAGCGGGCATCAGCATAGGCGTCTGGAATGTTCACGGTATTGCCGGTGGTGAATACTTCGCCGGCAATGCCACGATTGGCGGGAAATCTTATTTCCTGATTATTCAGACCAAGCGCGACCTGGGACCAGAGTTCATCAGTTTTTTCGTCATGCAGGAAAATCGTGGCACGATCGCAGTTGAGAATCATGATCACCGCTTCCATGATTTTTTCAAGCAAAGGTTTGAGCTGCAATTCGGAAGAAATGACCGAAGCCAGTTCAAGCAGATGAGATTCATTTTCACGGGCCTGCTGAATCTGCTCGAACTGATGGGCATTTTTAAGAACCCTGCCGGAATTCGCGGTTACTTTTTCGAGAATGCTCATGGTTGCAGCATCCAACGGCAGAGTTTTCAGGTTCAATAATTCGAGAATACCGATTACTGCCCCACCCTGGCCGAGTCGAACCGGCAAACAAAGCAGGTTTCTGGTCTGAAACCCGGTTTTTTTATCAATTTCAGCATTGAAACGCGGGTCAGCATAGGCGTCGGTAACAATCAAAACCTGCTGGTTTTCAAGAACAGAGCCTGCAATTCCCATAAACTGCGGGAACCTGATTTCTTCAATCTCCGCACCTTTGAAAACGCGAGAGAAAAGCTCGTCGGTTTCTGAATCAACAAGAAATAGAGTACCACGCTCGGCGCCGGCAATATCTGAAGTGATCTCGACAAGCAACAATAAAAGATTGTCGAGCAGTCTTTCCGAGACGTTGAGCAAGCTGGCAACACGATCGAGAATCGAAGCCAGCGCCTCAGAATAATTAGCCGATTCCCCGGTTTTTACCCGACTGACGATCTGTCTGATATCCTCGTTGGTAAGATTCCCGGTCAGAATCTGTTGTATAATGCCTGCGGTCTTTTCCATGGGTAGAACCCTTCTCAATGTTTGATAATTCTAGCCCAAACCCCTCAGCAGATTCAAGAAACAAATTTACCAGAACAAGAGTTTGTGAATTTTTGCAAAGTCTGTAGAAATTATTCCGAGTTGCTGATATGCTGATGGGTAATTCAAAAGACAGAACAGGAAAGGTAGAAAAATGCAAAAAGTAGACAAACTTTTTAAAAACGCCACGGTTTTAACCGTAGATGAAAAATTCAATCAGTATTTACCTGGAGCAGTCGCTGTTTCAGGAGACAGTATCGTTGCCGTCGGCCCCGAAAAAGATATCTGCAGCCAGTATGAAGGCTCTGAAACCATAGATTGTCAGCAGAAGGTTCTCATGCCTGGTCTTATCAACGGACACACTCACGTGCCAATGACACTTTTGCGCGGCCTTTCAGACGATTTGCGTCTGGATGTCTGGCTGATGGGCTACATCATGCCGGTAGAGCGAGAATTCGTATCGCCTGATTTCTGTGTTCTCGGCACCAAACTAGCCTGCGCCGAAATGATTCGTGGTGGCACAACCACCTTTTGCGATATGTATTATTTCGAAGATGACATCGCACAGGCCACTGCCGAAGCTGGCATGCGCGGAGTTCTAGGGCAGACGGTTCTGAAATTTCCGGCCCCCGATGCTAAATTTTACGAAGAGGCCCTGACAAGAACCAGAGCTTTTGTAGAAAAATGGAAAAACCATCCGCTGATCGTTCCTGCCATATCACCTCACGCGCCCTACACCTGCACCCCCGAGATTCTTCAATCATGCGCATCTATCGCAAAAGAATTCGATGTTCCGCTGGTCACCCATCTGGCTGAAACCGCTTTTGAAGTAGATCAGCTGCGTGAGGAGCATGGCGTGCCAGTTATTCCTTATGTAAAGCGCCAGCACCTCCTCGACACCAAGCTGGTCGGTGCTCACCTCGTTCACATCGATGAAGGCGAAATCAGAGATCTGGCCAAACATGGTTGCGGCGGCGTTCACAACCCGACTTCTAACCTGAAATTAGCGTCTGGTGCAGCTCCAGTTGCAAAAATGGTCGAACTCAACATGAATGTTGGCATCGGCACAGATGGCCCGGCTTCAAACAACGACCTCGATATGTTTGAAGAAATGCGTCTCACTTCTTTCCTGGCAAAACTGAAAACCGGTGATCCAACCGCACTGCCAGCCAAGCAGATTGTTTATATGGCAACCCGCGGTGGCGCAAAAGCCCTGCATATCGAAGACATCACCGGATCTATCACTCCAGGCAAAAGAGCTGACCTGATTCTGGTCGACATCAGCCCGGTCCACAATGCCCCGCGTTTCATGCGTGATCCTGATGGCACCTATGCCCAGATCGTATATGCAACCAAATCTACCGACGTCAGCGACGTGCTTGTTAACGGCAAATGGTTGCTTAAAAACCGAGAACTGACAACTATCGATGAACCCTCGCTGCTTGAGCAGGGCCGCGCTTTTGCCGCCAAGGTGGACAAGTTCCTGAGTGAACGCGAAGAATCATTGATGAACAAGCTTGTCGCCATTGGTGGCGCGACCCAGGAAGAAAGCTTCGAAATTCAGGTCAAGGTTAAGGTTGATGATATCAATGCCATTATTGAAAAGCTCAATTCACCCGACGTCATCATTGAAGTCAAGAAGCATTACAAACAGTTTGACACCTACTTCCAGTTCGGTCGCACCAAAGAGATGATCCGTTATCGTGAAGATGAATTGCTCGATGAAAAGGGCAATATCAAGAACGTTAGATCGCGACTGACCATGATCGGCGATGCCCGCGAAGATTTCAAAACAGATACCAATATTCTGCTGTCTCGCAGTCGCTACATTGCCCCGGCAACGAATTCTCTGCGCTTCTACAAAGAATACTTCAAACCCGATTCAATTCTTGAAGTTCAGAAAGATCGCCAGAGATTCCATGTGATGTACAAAGGCATCAAATTCTTTGTTAACGTAGACACAATGGTAGCCCCTGAACTCGGCAAATTTGTGGAAATCAAGAGCAAAACCTGGAGTTTGATCGATGCTGAGCAGAAAACCAAACTGGCTTCAGCCCTTCTCGAATTCCTTGGTCTTACTGGCGCAAAGGCAATCAACGACGATTACCACAAGCTGGTCTGATATCTCAAGAATCTGATCAGATTCGATAAACCCTTTAAAATCAATAATGAGGCCGTCCCGTCAGGGGTGGCCTCGCTCTCTTTTTGCCAGTAGCCAAAAAAAGGTTATATTTATTGTGAACTCTAAAAAAGTTGAGAATAACAATGGCCAGAACAAAATTTTTTCCTGGTTCTACGCGCTATTTTGTAATATTCATTCTGTCTTTTTCGTTAATTTCTTCGTTCGGTATCGCGCCGACTTGGGCTCAGTCTGACAGCAGCCTGAAAACGCAATTTGAAGACAAGCTTTCCGAATTCATCGGCGTAGCGGTAAAAGTAGACGATTACCGGCTTGAATACACAACGATCCATCTTTCGGGAATCAGCATCGGCGATCAGAAGAGTCCCGACCTGCCTAATGGCCGAATAGAAAGGCTTTCAGCAACCTGCGATTTCATGAGTCTGCTCGGTGGACAGCTAATTTTGAACGACATAAGCCTGGCAACCATGAGCATTTCATTGACCAGAAGTGAAAAAGGCAGTTTTTTTCCACAGAAAACCAGGAAAACTGCCAATGAGACTTCAGAAATGACCTTTGCCGACCTGCCTTTTGTAAATCTCAGCGGAAAATCAATTCTCGTAAAGGTATCTGATCAGTCCGCCAAACGTTTCATCAACTTAAATCTGCCTGAAATCAAACTTAGCCACAGCAAGGGATCAGACCTAATGTCCGCAGAAATATCAGTGGTCCTGGAATCTGGCCCTGTTGGCAAGCAAGCAGATGGCAGCAGCAAGTTTAGTGGTCATCTTGACCTGACTGGCAAACTAAATCAGCCGCTAGTCAGCGGAAAAGCAACGATAGAGAAACTAAAGATTGAAAATCCGGCCTTGAAACAGCCGGTAGCCATAAACCGCGGCACTTTCAAGATTTCAGGAAACAAGTTGATCACCGATGATTTAAGTGGCAGTTGGGGTCATTCGCTGGTCAGCATTTCTGCGAAAATAGAAAACTTCAACAATTTTGACTTCAGCCTGTCTTTCAAGGCTGACCCAATAATTCTTGAAGAATTCAGTCAGGCTTTCGTCAACGAGCGAGGAGTGACTTTCAGCGGACGCGGATCAACCTCAGGCACGATCAGCGGGAGCAAAAGTGGGTTCAAACTCAATGGCTGGTTAAAATGGCCTTTGTTTAAGATTATTGCGCCGATCTCTGAAAAAGGCAGCGAAAAATTCGTTTTTCCTTTTGCTGAAGTTTTTTCGAACTATTTTTACGATGGGAAAGAAATTGCATTCAAAGATGCTTCAGCAAAAATTTTTGCCGGTCAGATTCGTGGTTCAGGCCTTGTAGAATACCGCTTGAACCAGGTACATTTTTCAATGGATCTTAATGGCACTGGCTTAAGGGCCGAACAATTTCTCGGCGAAAACACAACCCAGAAAAACGTTGTTTCAGGCCCGGTAGATGTCACCTTCAAGGCAAAAGGGGATTCTTCTGGACTAAGCTCGATGTTTGGATCCGGCAGCCTCAAGATGAAAAACGGGCGATATCAGGCACCTCCAGTGGTGACGCCCTTGCTTTCGATGGTCAATCTAAAGGAGTTTTCTTCAGGAGAAATAGAATCCGGTCAGGGTAGTTTCCTGTTGCAAAAAGGAATCCTTCACACTCAGGATCTGGTTTTTGTCGCCGCCGCCGGGAAAATTTACTATCGTGGTCAGGTTGGGCTCGACACAACCCTGAAAGGCAAACTGAACATGATTTTTGCCGAAGAAGCCGTACAAAAGAGTCAGGCTCTGCAACAAATCTCATTAGACGGCAAAAGCGCCAATGTACCCAGCAATGTTGAAGGAACCTTGCTGGCACCAGTGTTTCCTGGCTTCAGCGCTGAAAAGCTTCTCGAACTTGGTTTGAAACGCACCGGACAGAAAATTCTCATCGATATTCTTTCACCCCGAAAAAAAGATCAGCCCGATGAATCAGCTCAGCCAGCAAAAAAAGACCCGAAAAAGATCCTCAAAGATCTGCAGAAAATCTTCAAATTCTAACCTGAAGGTTCTTTTCGGGCAAATTTGCCAGTCTGCGGTTAAATCGGTATAATGGTAAATATATCGTTAAATTAGAGTTGTATATAGATTTGTGGAGGATTATAGATGGAAAGGTACCTTCAGGCTTCTTTTTTGCTGTCCGTTTCAGGCCTGATCGCGTATGCCATTCTCGGTTATGGCCGGGATTGCCTCGAATCGGGAAAAGTAGTTGCCAAAGATGGGGCTTACAAACGCGAAAGCGATCCGCTGATGTTCTGGATGACAACGATTTCGGTTTTCATAGTCGGGACGCTTATTCCCACCCTGGTGCTGCTGATGACCATGGGGGTAATTTCAATCTGATTTCAAACTATGCTTTGAATCAATAATACATATCATGGCGAGTCGGATAGCTGAACTCATGCTCATATTGCCATGGCGAATTTTTCTTGGGGCAGAAAACCTTTTCGACGACAGCATTTATTTTTGCGTCGTAGGGAATATTGTGCATCGCCCAGAAACTGGCATTGCGCGGGTAAAACAACCAGGTCTGAGTCGAATATGCCGGCATTCCTCCTGAAACGACGCGCTCGAATACTTCGCTGAAAACGCGGCGTTTACCGTTGTCACAGCTAATGGTAAAGCGAATGAAAGCTCGAACAACTTCAAAGGGTGAATCGTTGTAAACCCTGACTTTGATGAAAGGATCATAGTTTGCTTTTGAATAGGGATCAGCTGAAAAATTTGCCGAAATTACCTGCAAAGATTCGGGGTCGACAAATCCATAAAGCGGGTTTGCTTCCTGGGCGACGGTTCTTCCCATTGCCAGTAGTAAAAACAATGGCAGTGAAATTATCAGGATCAATCTTTTCAAAGTAGGCTTCTCCATGTTATTGCCTGATTATCGACATTTTTTCGTACTTAATTTAGATAAAGAACTCCAAATGCAGCATTAAAGCCTTAAAACCCCTCATCGCAATTGCATGTTTGTTGTAACGCAACTTCGTCAGAAACCGGCCGATAGCCAAAGCAACATTATTCCTTGTTATACCAGGCGGTTTGACGATGTAATATAGGCAGAGAAGTCTCTTCTTTTGCAATTTTTGCATGATTTACCTGCAGGAGGCACAAATGTTCAAATCGAGAGGTCTGGCCTTTCTATTTTCATTGTTTACGGTTATTTTTTTCTGTACCCCCGGATTCACTGAAGAATTACACAAGAATTTTTCCCACTCACTCGGGCTTGGCAATGCTGCGCAAAGCTACGAGCATCGTATAGACCTTCCATCAGACTGGGCGGCCGCCGGCAAAATTTTCGTCGGGCGCGAGCTGAAAATGGATGGAAAACTGGTCATTGAGCGTGAGGAACTGACAAAAACCTATTATTACGTGAAAGTTCGTCTGCCCAAAGCAACTTTGTGGTTTGCCAAAGGCAGCATCGACATCAGGTTGAAAGCAGAAAAAACCGATGCAACGTCACCAGTATTGGCTCCTCCCACCGATTTGAAAGTTTCGGGAGGTTTTTATCCAAGGTTCAGCTGGGCGGGTGCAGGCAACTATTCGGCAATAAGCCTGCTCGACCGCAACAATGGCAAAACCCTCTGGGAAAGAGTCATCATCAATGGTCATAAATGTGATATGGATGAGGGAAGCGTGCGTATCGGCGGCAAATACACCTGGGCAGTTAAACAGACCGATGTATGCGGTCATTATTCAGCTGAAGCCCAGAGTAATTTCAGAGTCGATGGAGAGAAAGAGCGATGTCGCCAGTGCTTCGGGCATGGCTATGTAACCTGCCGTTATTGCCACGGTTCTGGGCATGTGGTAGTAAATGGACCAAACAACACTCCGGTAAACCAGGTATGTCATCAGTGCAACGGCACTGGCCGTGAAAGATGCATGGACTGCAATGGTTATGGCTACGTCATTGTGCCCCACATCGTTACAGAAAGATTTTCTGATAATGAACCGAAAAACGAAACCAAATCAGCGCGAACTCTTTTCGATGGCTCGATCAAGTCGATAGAACTGATGGAAGCGAACCCCAAAAAACTCCAGGGGAAAATCACTATCGCCAATGAAAAGGGCGAGCAGGTTTTTCTGGTGCACAAGTATACGCTGATACTCATTGAAATAGATGGCAAACTTCGGGTTACCGAACTGAAATATCTCAAGCCAGGCTGGAAATGTTCTCTGGCTTACGATGTTCCAGATGATGATCCATACGATAACATGGATCTGACGAATAGACTAGAAGATGAAAACGGCGTGAAATATGCCGACAACATGATAGTTCATTACCAACCCTGAAAAAGCTGTTCAAAGAATTCCAGCCCCCTGAAGATTTTCTTCAGGGGGCTGTGGTTTTAGAGAATTCTCTGTATAATTAGAAGATATCAGGAGAATCATAATGTACAGAGAAAAGATAATTTTATCAGCCTTGGCTGCTGTTTTTGTAATATCTCTAGCGTTGGTTCCATCGCCGGTTATGGCCGGGCAGCGAATCGACATGACCCACATTCTGATGCGCGAGGTAGAATTGCCGGAACGCGGTCGGGCAATGGCAGCTTCAGGTCTTTCTTATGCCGACATAGACCCAGAGCAACCGGCTCGGGAGAAAAAACTCGGACAGAAAGATCCGTTCTGGGTCAAAAATGTTGTTAGCGGTGAATTTGAACAGATTACTGCAAATTTACGGGCAATTGGCAAACATTGCTACGTATATGTTGCCGACGATCAATCAGTTTCCCAGGCTGCAGTGGCCAAGATTCAGAGCAAATTCGACACGGTGATTTATCCCACCAATACCGGTTGTTTTGGCAAAGAATGGAAACCAGGCATCGATGGCGACAATCGCGTTTTTCTTTTGCTCAGCGATATTCAGGATGGCTATCAGAATGCGAATGACGGCTATGTTGCCGGCTACTTTTTTGCCGGCGATGAGATGATGCAGGCTGAGTTTCCATCACATAGCAAGGTTCGCAGCAACGAAAAAGAGATAATTTACATCGACACCTACCCTTGCGACCCTGAAGCCGCAGATTATATGGAAATCGTCGCTCACGAGTTCCAGCACATGATTCACTACAACCAGGACAGCAAAGAAGCCGTATGGGTAAATGAGGGTTGTTCGCAGATTGCTCCGGTAATGTGTGGCTTCACCGCCCCCGGACACTACAAGCTTTTTCAGGATTCATCCGACAGAAGTCTGAACAACTGGGCCCAATGGGATCCCATGCCTGATTATGGCCAGGTTTATCTCTGGAACCAGTTTATACTGGAATCCCTTCAGAAAAAGGGGCAAAAGCCGACGATTTTCTTCAAGACCCTTACCAGCTCAAGGAAAGTCAGTATTCCCGGCTACATCGAAGCTTTTGCGGCAATCGGCATGAGCTTTTCCGACACTTTCACCGATTACTGCATCACCAATCACATTAATGACGAGAAACTCAATGACGGGCGTTTCGCTTATCAGGCCAGGCATTTGAAAAAATTCCGGCTAAAAGAAGCGAAACAGATCAATAGTTTCCCTGCTCATGAGAAAAACAGTATCAATATTTGGGGTTCAGAGTCATTTATCGCCGACATCGGCAATCATAACGGCACGATCAAGGTTGCTTTTTCCGGTTATCGGCGTTTTATGGGGCCGACGCACCCATACTTCAGACTGGCTCTAGTGCTGAGTGATAGCAGCGGACACGCAAAGCCGCGACTGAGTTTCATGAAACTAGATGTAAATCCGGCAGACAAGAACCGTTTGATCGGTTCGGTCAACGTTAAATCTGACGGTACTTATGATCGATTGAAAGTTATAATCATGGCCCTGGCTCCCGAAGAAATAGATGACCATGAATATATGCCGGTTTCCGGCTTCATTTACGATCTGCGCTTTGAGACGAACTCACCTTTCGCCGCCGAAAGCGACATGGGCACTCTTAACATGCAGCAGTTCGTTAACAAGATCAAAGAGACACAGGCAATGCCGACTTCTGAACATTCAATCAGAATCAGGGAAAACTATGCCCACAAACTGATTCTGGCGGTTCGTAGCGACCTCGAGAAAGGCTCATTCATGGTTGTCGACAACTTCATCGAAGCGGCCACCGAAAATGACCTGCTGGCTCCTTTTGCTCGCGACATTTCGGGCATGCTGCGCTTTTACCAGGCGATGCCCGAGACAAGTCTCGCTTACGAAGGACTCCAGGCTCGCATCGAAATTCTCGACAGTTTTTAATCAAGTGCTTATTTCAATGCGAATTCGGTAGGTATTGCCTTCCCTGCTTTCGGTTACGTTTTCGACATTGCCGATAGAAGCTGCTTTTTCGCGCACCGCCTCACGATAAACTTCCTTCAATGAGGCGTTAACTTCTTTGCGGGCTTCGACGGCAAGATTTTTCAGCTGGTTAACAACCTGCTGTTTAAGCTGGTCGATCCGGTTTTCTATCTGCCAGTTGTTGATAACCTTTCCATTTTCGATGGCATTTTTGAGGGCTTCCTGAAATTCGGCAAGATATTCTTCTTCAACCAGCACTGAAGTAGAATTGGGCATAGGCACGGAAAGCTTCATCGTCATCGAGACGAGATCGAGCACCGCCTTGGCCTGGCCGGGACATGGCATTTCCAAGCCTTCAGCAGTTTCGTTGAAGCCTTTTTCGAGCAACTGTGCCTTTAACAGCTCACGCATGCGGGTTACCGGAAGAATTTCAAGCATGGTAAAAATCAGGGAAAAGGTGCCTTCGTTCATGCCTGCACCTTTTGGCAGCAGAACTTCAACTGGGATTCTAATTGAATATGACCGACTCATTTACTTTTTCCTCCAGACCTCTGGTGTCGTTGTAGTCGCGAAGCACCGCCTCAAAGTCCTGCAGATAAACGGCCAGACCGGTGCTATTGAACAGGCCCTGCAGAAAACGATCGTCATCCAGGGCCACGGTATCTGGACCGGTCCACTGGTCGTGAGCACCACGGATCGACTGGGCCAACTGTCGACCAAAAGTGGCAATTTGCGAAACTGAATTGCTGGGAGCAAATCTCAACGGTAGCCCTGAGCCGCTTTTTTCAGCAGCAAGACGATAAAAATCAGCATCACCGGCATGCGATCCGTTGGCAATGCTTCTGATCAGATGGTTTACACAGTTGAACCATGCCGCTGCCCTCTCATATAGATAGCCACGCACAGGCAGAGGAACATTGCGGCTGCGGTCGAAACATGATTTCCATGGAACTTTCGCGGCAAAAGTGTATTGCCAGGCGATGAACAGCGCCCAGACAACCCAGTTTGCATTGTTTTTCTCAAACCAGGCGTATGAATATTGATCGAAATCGGCAAGAGCAATAGAAATGAACAGGGCATCGGCAGGCAAAGCTATCGGAAAAAGCGGCTGTTCCCCTGTAGTTCTGCCAAGCATGTGTTCGTATAGACGCTGAATTCCACGATGCGAAAACTGCAAGTCGATCGTCTGCCAAAATTCGGCATCGGTGGCCGAGAACTTGCAAACATGGCCATCGAAATCAAAAAGAAACTGATGTAATGAAAAAGTATCGGCAATGAATTTCTTAACGACCGGCTCTACAAGCTGCTGCCAGCGCTGAGCGAATTCTTCGCTGGGCTCGAGATTCGCAGGAAAAGCCTTAAGATGTGAAGCATGCTTTATACGAGGTGATTCGACACCGCTAAGCAGTTGCTCGACATAGTCGAGCAGCATGTCTTCAGGATAAAGCTCGATCTTCACTGCTTGATTTCCTTTTTAGAACTCTGTTCGACATCGATCAGAATCCCGGTTTCGGAATTTTTCAGTTCGGGGTGATGGTCAAGACAGATCGCCTTAAGGTTGCCACTTTTCACCTGCTGAGCGACATTTTCGCCGAAAATTTCGGCAGCCTGGCGCACCACTTCTTCGAGCAGTTCACCGCTTTTGATAGATTCGTTAATCTCGACGGCCGTCATGCTGTCGTCGTTAAAATCGACAACAATGCGACTGCTACCGGTTACTTCATTGAATTCAAAATCCAGAGTAAATTTTTTCATGTCCGCCTCTTTTCAAAATGAGCAAAGATCTGCTCGAACTCGTTTTCTTCACCAACGGGAAAACCGTTGATGGAAAACTCATCATCGCCAATATGAATTTCAATTTCTTTAGATTGCCCGGGCCAGTTTTCGCGCAGAAAATCAAGACGATTGCGGAAAAAATGAACGGTCTGGTTGCGTGAACCTATCCATTTACGCCGATCTGGAGTCTGGTCGAGCAAAAATGGGCCGGCGATGACAACATCAGCTCGGCTTACCAGGCCGATCTTTTCAGGGTCGACCCTGATTTCATCAATTGTGAATCCCGTAAAAACCATGATATTTCCGGAGTATTTCAATGCTTCGAGACTATCAAACAAACTTTTTAAACCGGCAATTTGTTCAAGCGGCTCGCCACCGACGATGGTGAGACCATCGCATTCAGCTGCAAGAATATCATGAGCCAGATCTGCCGGGCTCATGGCCATACCGCAATAAGGATCCTGCATATGCGGGTTGCAGCAGCCGGGACAGTGCCGGGAACAACCCTGCAACCAGAGAGCGAAACGAAGCCCGGGTCCTTCGACCTCGGTATTTGGCTCAACTCCAGCCACCCTGAGCATGCTTAACCATCCTTTCAATCGAATCATTGATCAGACCGCCGAGAATTCGGTTCTGCTCATCGCTTTCAAGAGCTGCGAATTCGTCTGACTGCGGAAATGACAGAGGAATGAAAATACTGCTTTCATCTTTAACTGGGGCAAAAAGCCATGTTTGCGCATTTTCGCGCAGTTGGAGCGTTTCTGAAGTGCGGTTTTTATCGGCAGTCAGGCAGATTCTTTCAGAAAGACCTTTTTCATTGATGAAATGACCGAAGAAGTTGCAGGCATCTTTTAAAGATGAAGGCAAAAAGCCGTCGAGTTCGATAAAAACGTTGACCATATCCTTAACGAAGGTATCGATCATTTTTTCGGCGAAGTTGAAACACCAGGCAAAAAGCAGGCCCAGATGGCGCTCATGCTCAAAAAATTCACTGAGTTCAAGTTTAACCCTGACATCGCGGCGAATGCGAAAAACAGCTCCAGAATCACGTTTAAAATACATCAGCTGATTTTCGATGAACTTGTAATCGAACAGGTCGAAATCCATGCTTTCATCGATATATGCCAATTCTGAGGTCACGATCGACGACAGAGTGCCTTTGTTGGTTAATTCGTCATAGCCACCGAGAGGAAGCACCTGAGGTTCGCCGTAGCGAGCCACGATCCAGCTGCTTTCTTCCTTGATGGTAAAAACGCTTCTGGTCCATGTTGCCAGCCCTCGCATCGCTTCGACCATTCTTCGATAGAACAGCCGATCGGCGGCGCGTTCAAAAAGGGCTGGATGTCCGATTTCGAAGATGTCATCAGTGTCGAATTTAAATTCTATTTCGGCCAGTTCATGAATAGCCTGGTTATAAATCTGCTCGAGTGCTTCTTCAACGTTGAATCCTGCTGAACTGACCGCTTCCATGGCAAAAGACTTTTCAAGCTCGGTGTCGGAAAACACCAGAGCAGCATGGCGAAATGCGGGCAAACGATCGACGATCTGGGTAATGATCGGTTGGGCTCTGGCGGTGTCACGATCAGCGCCGGAAATGATAAAAACTCCGTCAAGCCGATCGGCACCGGAAGCAGAGTGAATCATCTGCAGAAATCTGGATTCTGATTCTGGAAGGGTTGCCCCGTTCTTTTTAACTCCAGCCGGAACCGACATGAAAGATTCAATCAGGCGGGCCAGAAAGCCCGGAGGGATGGCGCGGTTACCGCGGCGAACCAGATCTTTCCAAAAATCACGTGCAAAGGCATAGAGCTCGCTGTAACCGGAACGGTTAATCGAGAAATTATACCAACATGCGATTTGATCGGGTCTAAGTAGAATCATGCGGTGCCTTAATCGAGGTTTGCCAGTCTCTCTTCGATGTAGTTGCGAATCTTGCGAACATCGGAGAAATTGTTGCCACAATAGCAGAGAATTTTCAGTTCTTCGCGGGTAACGTTGCCGCCGTTGAAGATGAAGGCCTGGGTCAAAATGAGTTTATAAAGTTTGATCAGCTTACGATCGGTTATTTCGACTTTCAATTCATCAGCCAGGACGCAGATAAGTGCTTTAAATGCGGTTGTGATCCGCGCATCACCGAGCAGATTGCCGTCTTCGCGTTCGATGGCGGCCGGCAGCACGGTCGAAACGAGGTAATCATGGACGAGAACGAAATCTTCGAGAGTGCAGTCTGATTTCCAGGGTTTTTCGCGATTGTGGCTGCGGGCTTCAAAGCGGATCCCAGAGCGAATAAGCTCGTTGAAACAGCTGTCGCGAACCGGCAGGGTCTCGGCTTTGATGATGAAGCGGTCTTTCAGCGCATCGAACTCACCAAAGTCGGGTATTTCATTGCTGGCTGCGAACATACAGACCAGTGGCACCGACATCGGCTTGCCTTCCTGGTAGTATTTTCGCTCATTGATAACAGTCAAAAGAACATTTAAAATTGCCGAGTTTGCCTTGAAAATTTCATCAAGAAAGGCGATTTTGGCGGTAGGCAGATGCCCTTCAACCTTGCGCAGGTATTTTCCTTCTTTGAGTTGCTGGATGTCAACCGGGCCCATAATTTCGCTTGGTTCAGTGAATTTGGTCAGCATGTATTCAAAATACTCATCCTGCTTCATGCCCATGCCCTGGCAGAACACCGACACCAGAAGAGATTTGGCAGTACCGGGTCGACCAATGAACAGCATCGGTTCCTGGGCGGCAACGGCAACCATCATTAACTTCAGCAGATCGGCACGCTTGAGAAAATAATCGTTGAGACGGGTGTAATAATCGACGATTCTCGTCCTGGCGGCATTGATTTTATCCATATCTGCAAGTTCGTAAACCATTTTTGTCTCCTGTTGTGTTTAAAATCCGCAGGCCTGCTGCCATTCAGCAAAAGCAGCCTTACCTCGTGCCGAGGCGGCAAAAGCATGTTCCATCCAGATAACCTTACGCTTTTCCAGCAACTGATGCAATTCCAGTTTTTCGGGAACCAGATCAGCGAGAATGCCGATACAGAGGAAGCTATAAATGGTAAGGGCTTCGGCGAACTGATCGCGATTGCTTTGGTTTCTGGCCTCGCGCATCCATCTCACCGCCCTGACGATAAGATTATCGAGTTGAAAGCGGCGCGCCGGCGAACTGGTTAAAAGCAGGCAGAGAATGATCCATTCGGCGGAGCTTCTGAATTCTTCCCAGCCGTTGGGTGGCATTGGCGTACTTCTAATTAGCATATTGAAAAGTCTTTGTTCGTCAATTGGCTGACGATAGGCCAGACAAAGTCGAAACATATCGCAATACATGGTTAAGTCATAAATATCGAATTTATCGCTTGGTGGACGATTGATAACCAACGGCATGATGTATTTTTTGAAGGCAGGGTGCGGACCGAACTCTGAAACCATCAGTAACAAAAGCCGTTGAGTTTTCGAAACCGCATCGGTCAGCCCTTTTTTCATGGCCCATTTGAAATAGTCATCCCAATCGGAGTTACCATCGGCAAAACGATAATAGATCGCCCGGGCAATCGGCCGACCATCGCAAACTTCAGGAAATTGCTCCTGCGGCAGGGCTTTTATCCAGCCGACTCGAAGCAGGCCGTCATCTTCCTCACGCCGATTGAACAGATAAGGCGGCTTGTATAGATCGCCGGTGAAAAAATCCTTCAATGGTGTTTCGCGAATTTTATCCATGATCATCAGCTTTATCCAGCGCGAAATTGCCGGGGTTTGTCCGGGATATTCAAGGCTTTCCGGCCAATTATCGATGCGGCGATAGAAAAATTCAAAAAAGCCTTCGTCCTTAGGAACCTTTTCCCCTTTATAAGATCCGGGAGAATCGCCGAAACTGGAAAGAGAAACCAGAGCATCGGCGGATTTTCTTGAAAGATGGAATGTAAGAATTTTATGCAGCTGAAATCTAGCCAGAGCGATGCAGGAAACATCCGGACAACATCCGACCTGCTGCAGGAACTTCTTAACATTCAGTGAAATCTGGCTGAAGTTGTTTTCGGTAAGCAACTCAACACGGTTTTCAACGTTCATGCCGCCGCCAGAGGCGGAACGAATTTCGTTAAACCCGTAAAACTGGCGATTTTCAGCGGGAAAAGAAGTTTTCATCGCAGCCACTGCCTGCATGAAAATATCAGCATCGTTGAACTTGGCGGCAAAAGCCAGCATCAACATATAATAGAACTCACTGTTGACCGATTCATTGCGAATATCGGCAAGCAAGCGCCCTTTTTCGACCTCAGAAACCGTATCCTGAGTCAGGGTTTTAAATTCAGGGCGCAAAGCGGCAAATTCAAAAATGCATTCGGCAAGCGTCTGATTGTCTTTGCTCAATAGCGCACTGTTCATCAATGAAGCCACCGCAGAAACACGCAGGCGCATGCGTCGGCAGATTTCGGCACGATCTCGCCACAATTTTGCATCAGCAACGTTATTGAGTAATTGTCGATCGATCTGTTCGAGCTGTAATCGCAAGCCGGAAATTTCCGATGCGCCAGGTTCAGGAACATCGGCAAGATTGATACGGGCTTTTTTATTGCGTTTAGCGGTATTCACCGGGCCACCGGCGCCAATTTCGCCGCCTTCTTTTACTGCCTCGAGTTTTTCGAATGCCGCAGTCTGCAGCTCAATCTCAACTACCTGCTTTTTTTTTTTCAAATTCTTGAATTCAAATTTCCAGGTTGTAGAAAGTGTCTCGGCCCGCTTTGCAGCCTGTTCGGCCTGCAGGGTTATGAACTCTTCGACCGGCGACCAGTCTTTATCACCGATCAGATAAGGCAAAATATTGTCTTCGAAGTTTTCAAGAACGATAAAATCGGATTTCTGCCCGCAGATTATTTCGTGCAGGCGCTCAGACGAAAGTTTTGGCGCAAGAGTAAGGTTGCCAGGCACAAAAACACGCTCACAGATTTCCACGAAAGGCATGAAAGCGTCGCTGAGAATGCTGGCAAGACCGCGATCAGCCTGTTTTCCACGGGCATAAACCCAAATCAAACCATCTTTACTGATCATTGCCTGGAAATTACGAAAGCGCCCGAGAGATTCGTTGATAAGAATAGCTTTCAAGCGTTGCTGATCCTCAATTTTCCAGAGAGTTGGCAAGAGCTGATGATCCGAGGAACGCAAAATCGGCTTGACGGTAAGGATTTCCTGCTCTTCTTTCTGTTGAATCGCTGGCCCTGCAAACTGAACCTTGATCAGAGATTCGCCTTTTTTCCATTTTGGCTGCAGCGTCAGCAATCGGCCATCTTTTTGCACAAGCAGAATACCGTTTTCAGTGATCTGAAACTTGTTGAAGCATGAATCACCGGAAATATCATGGATATAGTGCCCGGCTTCGACATAGATACCGCTTTGGCCCGGCACGAGGTTATACCAGACCCAACTCTCGCCCTTGATGGTATTGAATACCCAGAGACTGGGCTTTTTAATGCGCAAAAGAAAGTATTCTCGACCGGAATTGAAGACGGAAAACTCAATCTGTCCCTGCTGCAGCATAAAATGCTGTTTGACTGCTTCATAGAAGACTTCTTTGTCTGGGGTGACAACGATAACTTCTTCGGCAACCGGCCGATTGTCGAGCTTTTTGATTACCGCCTTACGAAAGAGGTCAAGCCAGGAAATCTCTTTGCATTCCCCGTTTGGTTGCCCAGCTTCCCAAACCGTGTCAGGTTGAGGAAGTTCACCTTTAATCATGTTGCCAAGGCGGCCGATCAAGCTTTGGTCGTTAATCGGCTGCCACCAGATAGTCCAGGGGGGATCGATTTCTTGAAGAAAGCGGCCTTTCAATTGCCCGGTCGAGGCAAAATAATTTACCGCCAGCATATCAGCCGGGGTTTTCATCTTCAGAAAAGCCGCATCTTTATTCATTTAACCAGTTTTTCCTGTGTCACGATTTCTTCGACATCCTGCAAGGTCAGGGTTCTTTTATGCTGCAACTGTTCGACGAGTTTCTTCAGCAGCATCGAGTTATCCTGAAGAAAGGTTCTTATCTGAACATATACCTCATTGATGATTCGGTCAATATGCGGGGACAAACCCGGCAGAAAATACGGGTCGGGCCCTCTCCCTGGACCGGAAAAATCGCGAGGGGTACCGGCCATACCATAAACACTGGCCATATCGGTTGCCACAGCCGTTGCTTTGCGCAAATCCTGACTCGCTCCGGTCGAGACTTCACCAAAGATGACTTTTTCAGCAGCATAACCGCCGAGCGAAATGCCAATTTCGCTGCGAAGTCTGCTTTCAGTGTAAAAATAGTTAGCTTTGCGATTTACCGATTCAACAAAGCCAAGAGAATCGGTACCACCACTTTCAAGCGTGATTCTGGTGATCTCAGCCTGACGACCGTAATAAAAAAACGCAAGAGCATGGCCAGCTTCGTGAAAGGCAACGACTTTCTCTTCTTCATCACTGAGATTAGCTTCTTCTACCAGTCCGGCCAGCCACTTTTTCAGGATTTCTTCATCGGCAACCGCCTTTTGATTGATCAAAAATCGTTTAAAATCTTTGATTAAAGCACTTAAATGGTCACCGGTATAGGGAGTGCCCAGATCGGTGCGACGACCAGTCCATCCTGCAAGTTTTTCAACCTGCTCATCAGTCAGGCCGGTTTCAAATTTCTTGTTGTAAAGGGCCAGAATAGCTTTGCGGTCTTCCCATTCTGGGTATGGAATTTCAATCTGATATTCGAAGCGACCTGGTCGCAAAAATGCAGGATCAAGGCTTTCAACGAAGTTAGTCGTGCCGATAATCAACACCATCTGTTCTTTTCGAAAACCATCCATCTCTGTCAGCAGCTGGTTTACCATCGAGTGTGCCGCCTGCGATGCTCCGTCAGAGGCGTTACCACTTCTGGCGGCGGCAATTGAATCAATTTCATCGAAAACGATTACCGAGGGAGCAGTTGCTCTGGCTCTGGCAAACAGCCGACGAATATTGGCTTCCCCTTCACCAACCCATTTAGATTTGAGTTCCGGTCCACTAACGATATAAATTGCCGCATTCAATGCTTCGGCAATACCTTTTGCAAATAAAGTCTTACCGGTTCCCGGCGGGCCATGAAAAATCAGTCCGCGCGGAATTATCGATTCTATCTTTTTTATTTCGTTTTCATCGCTTAGCGCAGCAGTTGCCTGCAGCAAATTGAGAACATTCTCGCTGATCTGCTTTTTCACCTTTTGATAGCCGGCAATGTCGCGATGTAACTCGATATCTGAAAGAGAGACGCCACCGCAAGCCGTGTAATCACGCAACTCCTTCATATAATTGCCGAGCATATCGCTGATGTTGGGGTCATAATCGGCTTTACGGGCAAAAATCCCCATAATTTCGCGAAAGCGCACTGGGTTGAGTCCGGAAACGAACTTAAAAATTCCCATGAGATTGATTTCTCCGACCGCGAACTTGCGCGCCTCATTCTCACAAACAAGGCTGGCAATGCGGTTTCGGGCAATACCGAGCATCTCACAGCGGGCTGGGAAAGCTTGGGCAATCAGCTCGGGCAATGGAAAATCCGGGTCTTCAAAAGCCACGAGATTGAGCATGGGATTCTCATGAATGATCGTCATGATTTCGCGGGCTTCCATGGTCAGGCCACCAGGCAGTGTCGAAGTAATGATATCGAGGTATGGCAGAAAAAAAACTTTGTTGGTCTCGGTATTGTTTACCAGATCACGCAGTTGCGAGACGATTCGATTAAGTCTGGTTCCGGCAGGCGACTGCTGGTCGGCTCGACCGTCGATAATTGCCGTAGATTTTCCATCGGTTGCCAGGCGACGTTTTAAAATGCTCTGCAGATATGGAATTATCTGTTTTTCACAGCGAATCAATACGGAGACGTCTTCATTCAATCTGGCGACGGCAAAACGAAGCTGTTCCTGGTAGCATTGCTCGACAGCATCGAATGCCGAGATTCGGCGGGGCAGATCGGCTAGTGTGACTTCAAGCATGTTTTTTCTCCTTCCCTATTCGGCAAATGCAGCAGGAGCCTCGGCAAAGCTGACTCCAAGTCGACTTAGGGCCGCACGCCCCTTGACGGTTAGATCGGAAATATAGGCGAACTCATCTCGCCCCTCGACGGGGTAAGCCTTGATACGATATCTTGTTGCCCAAGGCTTTTCGGCGACCGCAACCCTTACCGGTCGTTTGAACTGAGTGTAGGGACTGGCCAGAGCGACATCGCGCAGAAGGGCGCGAACCTGAGCAGCATTGTGCCCACTTTTCACGTAAAATTCAGCGACACAAAGCTGCTCACGACTACCGTCGTTAGCATTCTGAATTGCTTCGTTCCAGATTTTGCTATGGGGAATGGTGACGGCAGTATCATCGGGAGTCACGAGTTTTAGTGAGCGCAGGTTGATCGCCTGAACTTCGCCATAGATTCCGTCGATGCAAACCCGGTCACCAACGCGATAAGGCTGCTCATAAATGGCGATGATTCCGGCAATGATACTGGAGGCGAAATCTTTGAAGGCAAAGCCCAGGGCAAGGCCGACCGTACCGAAAATGGCGACGAAGTTCTGCAAAGATGGGCGGATAACCAGAGGCACTATGGCAATTACCGCAACAATCATTATCACCAAGCGACAAAGCGGCGTCATTGGCAGCAAATAATAGCGAAATCGCGGTGGAAGATTGGCACTGATAATTGGCATAGCACGTTTAATAAGAGTAGTAGCAATTATCGCCAGCAGAAGAATTAAAATTACGCTTAAAAAAGGTATTTTATCAAAATCCTGGAAAATCAATTCCGCACTGTTAGCTAATTCAACACCCATTTCAACCTCTACATTGCATCGAGAAGATAGTCTTCCTGAGCCAGAAAACGTCTGACTTCAGGATAGCCCTGCCAACTAACTCGCCACAAACCACGTTCAGCGATTACTATCCCTGCTTTGCGCAGGCGATGCAGCAAGCTGACCATCTGGTCTTTCTCAAAATCAAGCAATTCATAAATCATGTCCGGTGGTAATCCGTCATGCAAAAGCAGAAACTGCAAAAGAAAACTGGCTGCCTGGCCGGGGGCGGCCGGCATTTTCGGCAAAACTATCTTTTCAAATGGTTTTACCCAGATGGTCTTGCCGCGATCGGCGACCGCAGCATCGCGAGCGGCATCAGCCACCTCGTCTTCCGGGGCAAGTTTCAGGCTGTTGCGCCAGATAGACCAGGCAATGAGCGGAATTCCCCGTGATTCTACGGCAAGCTTTTTAAGAAACAAAGAAGGAAAATCTTCCTTTTTGGCTTCATATTCAGCTTTCATATCAGGATCAAGCTTGCCTTCAGCGGTTATTTCAAATGGTAAAACGAAGTTTCCGTTATCAGCCTGTCGAAAAATCGTTGTATTTGGCCCTTTCTGAGCCTCAAGCTCGCAGAAAAAATTCTGTAAATCCAGGGCACTCATGCTTTGCAGAAAATATGGTTCAGGGAATGCGTCGCCAAAGTGCATCGCCACTTCAAGATATTTCCACAACCAGCTATTGCAACCGATAACACAACGTTGCCGCGAATGAAAAAGCCTCTCAAAAAGCATGCGAATGTGCTCGATACCGTTGTAATGGCGCAGAAACATGCCTTCAAGCTTGGCAATGACCAATGGCGCTTCATTTGAACGGGGTAGCTTCTCGATCCAGGAAAAATCTCGCCCGGTCAGCTGCAGATAATCAGGCGGATTACCAACCGGCCAGCCTTTATCTTCGGCCATGGCAACCAGAACTTCGTCGAGTCTACTTCCGGGAGGGGCCACAAAAACCCTGAAAAGATCGTCATTTTCGCTGTTTTCAAGCCATGGCCGCAAAAGTTTGAAAAGCTGAATCGCCTGCTGTTGCCATTTGGGATAAGGAGCAACCCAGTCGAGAAGCTTCTGAGGGGCCGAACGCAATTCGGTTTGAACATCGACGTTCTGCTCCTCATCTTTTTCGGCGACCAGTTTTCTCCAGAAATCGCGAAAAAAGGAGCGTGCTTTTTCCCCGGCCGGCTTGTCGGGTAAAACAAAATCTGCTGCCGGAACAAGTTTCCAATAACACTCGTTGTTGATTTCTTCCATGATCCGCTCCTGTCAGGATGAATTTTACTACATTAACCTGTTTTTTTCATCAGTTATTGGCAGCGTCGCAAACTTCGGGCATGAAAAAAGCTGCCCGACCGGCAAAAAGCATGAAGGTCGAGCAGCTTAAAGCTCAGGTAATTTTTATCTGGGAACTTTACTCATACAGATGTTCATTGCTTTGGCAACCCCCTCGCCATAAGCCGGATCTGCTTTATAGCAATTGCCGATGTGACGGATCTTGATTTCTTCAGGACAATCGCCCATGGCACGGGCGGTGTTTTCAAAAAGAACCTGTTGTTGCGCGGCATTCATCAGTCTGAAAAGATTGCCGGGCTGAGTGAAGTGATCTTCGCTGTCCTCCCGATGATTCCAGTGGTCCGCTGCACCTTCGATACTCAACGGTGGTTCTTTGAATTCAGGTTGCTCCTGCCATTCCCCGTAGCTGTTGGGTTCATAACCAAGGGTAGAACCATAGTTGCCGTCAACACGCATTGCGCCGTCTCGATGATAGCCGTGTACCGGGCATCTGGCCTGATTTACCGGAATGAGATGATGGTTTACGCCAAGACGATATCTTTGCGCATCACCGTAAGAAAAAAGGCGACCCTGCAGCATTTTATCAGGTGAGAACCCGATTCCGGGCACGATGTTGGCCGGGTTGAAGGCAGCCTGTTCGACTTCGGCAAAGTAGTTTTCGGGGTTGCGGTTCAATTCCAGCACTCCGACATCGATAAGCGGATAATCATTATGAGGCCAAACTTTAGTCAGATCAAAGGGGTTGAAAGGGAAACTGGCCGCTTCTTTTTCTGGAACGACCTGTATCTTCAAATTCCAGCGCGGGAAATCGCCATTATCAATACTTTCAAGCAAATCACGCTGATGGCTTTCGCGATCTTTACCGATCAAAGCTTCAGCCTCCTGATCGGTCAGACACTTGATGCCCTGTTGAGTCTTGAAATGGAATTTCACCCAGAAGCGCTCATTGCTGGCGTTGATCAAACTGTAAGTGTGACTGCCATATCCGTTCATATGTCGATATGAAAGGGGAATGCCACGTTCGCTCATGGTAATGGTTATCTGGTGCAAAGCCTCGGGCAGCAGCGTCCAGAAATCCCAGTTGTTTTTAGCACTGCGCAGGTTAGTGCGTGGGTCGCGTTTTACAACATGGTTGAGATCTGGAAATTTCAAAGGATCTTTTAAAAAGAACACCGGAGTGTTATTTCCCACCAAATCCCAGTTGCCTTCTTCGGTATAGAACTTCATCGCAAAACCGCGAATATCTCTCTCGGCATCGGCGGCACCACGTTCCCCGGCAACGGTTGAAAAGCGGACAAAAAGATCAGTTTTTTTGCCTATTTCAGAAAATATTTTGGCCCGCGTATACTTGGTAATATCGTGGGTCACGGTAAAGGTTCCGTAGGCCCCGGAACCCTTTGCATGCATACGCCTTTCCGGAATAACTTCACGGTCGAAATGAGCCAGTTTTTCCAGAAACCACACATCTTGCAACAGCTGCGGCCCGCGTGGCCCAGCAGTCATGATATTCTGGTTGTCGGCTACCGGGGCCCCCACATTATTGGTCAACTTTTTTTTCAAAACTCTTACCTCCCTGAAAATATTGATTTACTCTTACTTTTTTTCTGATTTTGCGCACTTGTTACAGATTCCGGCAACTTCAACCTGAGTCCGATCAATTCTGCCGAGCAAATGCACATGTTGCGGCAATTCCAGCCGACTCATTTCATCACTGAAAAAGTCGATTGCCAGCCCACATTTGCGACAGATAAAATGATGGTGCGGTTTTAGATTGGCTTCGAACCTGGTTTTTTCCCGGGAAAACCCAAAGGTGGAAATCATTCCCAGATCAGTCAATAACCAAAGTGTTCGATAAACGGTATCAAGAGAGATCTTCGGCATTCTTTTTCTCAACCCGGCGAAAACCTTTTCGGCATCAGGGTGATCATTACAACGCATGACCTCAACAAGCACTTCTATCCTCTGTTGGGTTACCTTTATTTTTTTCTGCTGACAAAGATCAACAAATTCTTTGATTCTTTTTTCGACAAGGCTGACGTCGATTTTCATAAATCATTGAAAATAAGAATAAATTCTTATTTAGGATGCTACCCTGAATGAATCTTTGTTGTCAAATTTGTTTAACATAAACATTCAGGACGCTCCACAAACCTTTCTGGCTGGACTTTTCAGCGCAAAACTGCCGCGAATTCGCTTTGATGCTGGCGACAGCGCTCAAACTGATCGTCGAGAATTCTTTCGAATGGCATTACATAATGCCGCGAACGATAGGGATGCATCTGATCGACCATATTGAAACCGGCAGCACTATAGACTCTCGCTGCTTTTTCATAAGCGGCGGAAACCGGGTAAGCTGACAAAAATGCGAAATCTTGAGAAACAAATTGTGGCCTTTTGCCTGGATAAATAACGAAAACCTCGGGCCTGTCGGTCTGTTGCCGATAGTCTTCGGAAACAACTTCGAGCAATGCCTCGAGTTCGGAATCTGGCCCCGAATGTATAACCAGCCAGCTGCCCACGGGAATTTCGGCAAAAGGCTCATTTGAAACCGGCCGCTTCAAAACCATTGTTTCAACGTCTTCTGCATTACTCTGCAGAAATTTTTCATATTGCTCGTCAAGCTGTTCTAATTCAAAAACTTTTTTGAATCTAAGATTAAATGTCGGTATTCTTTCCTGATAAACCGTCCATTTAATTATTCTCGCCAGCAAAAACAGCTGAGTCGTTTCAGGCAGGACAACGCCGCACAACTCACCGAGAATTCCGGCCGGGAAAGCATCAACATACATCTGTTCTGGTTTTAGCTCGTCGATCGTCTGTTGTAGCCAGACGATGAGATCTTCACGGGAACGGGCCGCGCGAAAAGGCGGAATAAGAACATTATGTTTCCGATCGACAACCCTTGAATCACGGGCAAATGGCGACGAAGCGATTACGGTAACCGGTTCGACGATTTGCATACTGTTGAGAAACGCAGAAAATCTGGTTAAATGACCAAGGCCCCCGCCAACGGAATAGAATAATTTCATTCGACTTCTTCCGGTTTCGTATTTTCCTCTGAATGCTCTTTTTCGGACTTATAATTATCCTCATAAACTTCGT
The DNA here is from genome assembly GCA_964596185.1 of uncultured bacterium. Classification (GTDB taxonomy): domain Bacteria; phylum Muiribacteriota; class Ozemobacteria; order Ozemobacterales; family Ozemobacteraceae; genus DYKG01. The sequence goes on from CAZQUE010000015.1 coordinate 70,586, forward strand.
TTTGCGCAACCCCTGAAATTTTTGCGACAACTTGGTTTTTACTTCGCTTGTGAGACAGCAGAGAAGCTGCCAAAAGGCCAATTTCGAAAAGCAGATAAGTTGGAATTCCCATCATTACCTGGCTGAAAACATCCGGAGGGGTCAACAATGCCGAAACGATGAAAATTCCAAGAAAAATATAGGGCCGAAGAGCTTTTAAACGGCAGATATCGACCAATCCGCTTAGAACCAGGATAAAAACACCTGCTGGAAATTGAAACATCAGACCAAAGCCGATGATCAGCATAAATACGAGACCAACGAATTGACCTATACCGATCGCTGCCTGCAAATACATCGATTCGAAAGTAAAAGAAAACTTCATTATCAATGGCAGTATGATCAGAACACTGAAAACTGATCCTGCTAAAAAAAGAAGCCAGCAGAAAAAGGTTAACCAACCGGCAATTGAGCGCTCTTTATCATAAAGAGCCGGCGCAACGAACCCCCAGATGTTTCCAAGAAGATAGGGGGCCATCACAAACACAGAGCCGTAAAAGGCTATTTTCAACTGGACAACAAAGGGTTCGATCGGCGAAAAGAATTTCAGAGTCATGCCCGGCGGACAAAGATGCTTGATCATCATTCCGAGCATGCTGTCAGAAAAATAGAAAAGCACAGGAAAAGCAAGAGCCACGCTCAAAAGCATGCGCAAAATAACCGCTCTCAGTTCTTCAAGATGTTCGAAAAGCGAGCCTTCTTTGCTGTCGCCCTGCAACAATTTTCTACCTCGATTGACTTGTGAATTGAATAAATTATATTCTTAATTAGCGTATTTTAAAACAAAACGATTTTCGAATTTCCCGATCCAGGTAGTAATACGGGAGGCCCAATGGATAGAAGAAAATTTTTGGCAATAACCTCAGCACTTATAGCGCAAGCCGGCTGGCACAAATCCCTGCCCGCTCAGACTCCAACAACTAATGCAACCGGCATTCCAGATCTGGTAGCGGTAAGAGGCGGAGAACCGCTACAAATGTTTGACCGAGCCATTACTGCAATGGGTGGCATTGAAAAGTTCGTCAAACCCGGCCAGAAAGTGGTTGTAAAACCAAATATCGGCTGGGCACGGACTCCGGCAGAAGCGGCGAACACCAACCCCGACCTGGTTGGGCACATTGTTAAACTTTGCTTAAAAGCCGGCGCTAAAGAAGTTAAAGTCTTTGACAATACCTGCAATGAGTGGCAACAGTGCTATCAGCTCAGCGGCATTGAAAAAGCCGTGCGCGAGGCTGGCGGCAAAATAATTCCCGCCAATGATGAAGCTTATTATTCTGAAGTCGAGCTTAAACAAGGCCGTCAACTGACCAAGACGCTCATTCACAAAGCCTGGCTTGAAGCGGACTCGATTATCAATATTCCAATTCTCAAAAATCATGGCGGCGCACGCATGACCTGCGTCATGAAAAACTTGATGGGTATTGTCTGGGATCGTCGCTATTACCACCGCACCGACCTGCATCAATGCATTGCCGATTGCGCTACGCTGGCAAAAAAGCCGACGTTGAACATAGTCGATGCCTACAACGTCATGATGCAAAACGGACCACGTGGAACCAGCCTTGCCGACGTCGCCAACAAAAAGGCATTGCTGATGTCCTGCGACATGGTCGCAGCTGACACTGCTGCGGCAGCCATTCTTGGCATGAACGTGACAGAAATTTCCTATATCGCCAAGGCCAAAGAACTCGGAGTGGGTGAAAACAACTTAAAAAACCTGAAAATTGAACGCATAGCCATTTAAATGAAATCATTGCCCCTGATAAGAAAAGCCATTGCCGCCACGATGCTGCTGGCTTTTCTTTTGTTATTCGCCAGATTCGACAGCTTCGCCGATTTGACCAATTATCTGATCCGGCCTCAATTTGCGCCGGCATTTTTGGCCGGCACCATGATTCTGGTTTTGGCAATCATTGTGTTGACTCTTTTCACCGGGCGCGTCTACTGTTCACTGGTTTGCCCGCTTGGTCTGATCCAGGATGTTTTCGGACGTCTTAGTCACTGGAAATCAAAAGCAAACTTTCGCACCCTGCCCGACTTTTTCAGGGCACACATGATAACGGCGGCGATAATGTTCATAACAGCCTCAGCCGGCTTCATATCCATTCTGGTCATTGCCGAGCCATTTTCGCTGGCTGGCCGCATTTTAAGCAATCTCTGGCAACCTATCAACAGCCGGCTCATGTGGTTGGCAGGATCGGCATTTTCCGGAGTTAACTGGCTCAACAAAGCCCGATCAAACCCGATAGAACTTGAAACACTGCTGCCAATAATAATCATCACCGTTGTGTTGTTTATGGTTGTGCGAAAATGGGGACGGGTTTATTGCAATCTGATTTGCCCGGTCGGTGCAATTTTAAGACTGCTTTCCGGACTTTCACTTTTTCAGTTGCGTTTGTCAGAGAGCCAATGCACCACCTGTGGACAGTGCATCCGCAGCTGCAAAGCCGGCTGCATAGATATAAATACGAAGAAGATCGATTTTTCACGATGCGTAATGTGCATGAACTGTGTTTCAGCCTGTAATTTCAGCGCCATAGAGTTTGCATCGCCCTATCTGGAGGCTAAGAAAGACTTTTCACCACAACGACGGGCTTTAATTACCGGCGTTGCTTCGGTCACAGCAGCAAAACTTTTTCCCAATCTTGTTGCTGGGGGCAGCGAAACCAGAAATAGAATTCTGCCCCCGGGAAGCGGAAGTGTAAAAGATTTTGCCCGAAAATGTATTTCCTGTCATTTATGCATTTCAGCATGCCCCTCGTCGATTATCTCGCCATCTGCCAATGGTTTTGTCTACGGCAGTCTGGCCCAGCCCGAACTTAAATTCGACCATGGTATGTGTGAGCAGACATGCAATCTCTGCACGGGCATCTGCCCTACCGGGGCGATATCTCCCGTCTCCCTCGAAGAAAAGAAAACTCTGAAAATCGCTGAGGTTGAATACATCAAGTCTCTTTGTGTTGTTGAAACCGACGGAAAAGATTGCGGTGCCTGTGCCGAGCACTGCCCGACCAAGGCGGTTCGCATGGTTCCCTATAAAAATGGTCTGATGATACCTGAAATTACACCGGACATTTGCATTGGCTGCGGAAGTTGTGAACATATTTGCCCGGTAAGACCCAATCGCGCGATTATTGTCAACCCAATTGCAGAGCAAAAACATATAATTTTGCCTGAGGCAAAACCAATCGAAGATGCCGGACCTCTGGAAGAATTTCCTTTCTGAGGTTTCCGGATTACAGGTAGCCAGGGTATAGAAACAAAGTATTTTGCATTTCGCCGGGCAATAGTTATAATGAAAATAGATAAAACATATAGTTGCAGCAGGAATATGATCTTGCTGGAGGAGCCTTATGAGAACCAGCTTTGCAACAGCAGAAAGAGCATGTGCAAACAAACTCGAAGACCAGATTAAACTCATCGCCGGACATCCGGTAGTGAACAAGATAATCGACGCAGTTCATGGAGTATTTGCGGTATGCAACGAATACCGCCAGATTCTGGCAGTTAACGAAAGCCTGCTCAAATTTCTCGGTATCGATGACCCGGCATCCATTATCGGCCAAAGACCAGGCGAAGCATTTCACTGTATTCATTCTCATCGCTGCGAGGGTGGTTGCGGCACATCAGAATATTGTCGATCGTGCGGCGCTGCTATTGCAATGGTTTTGAGCCTTACAGAAGAAAAGCCCATCGAAAAAACCTGCTCAATAAGCGTTAACAGTGTTCGAGAGAAAGAAGACTTCTTTTTTCTGGTACGCTCTACGCCGATGAAGATCGAGGATACACAGATAATTCTTTTGACCATGCAAAACATTACCAAGCTCCAGAATCTTCAGTTCATGGAAAGAATGTTTCTGCATGACGTCTCAAACCTGGCTACTGCCATATCAGGACTAAGTGAGTTCGCTTCGGACTGTGATCCGGAAGACATGCCCCTTTTGCTGAAAGCGCTCAACAATACCTCATCGCGACTCATCAATGAGATCAAGCTGCAAAGCCTTTTGATTTCTTCAGGAGACGGCAAATATCTTATAGATAACCAGCCGGTATCCCTGAAGGAAATATTCGATGAAACCGTCGACATGATTTCCGGGCATTCATCGATTACCGGTAAAAAATTACGAAAACCTGAAGTATTACCGGAAAAGCATTTTGCAACCGACAAGACTTTGGTTTTAAAGGTACTGCAAAACATGCTGATAAATGCTTTTGAGGCCACTGACACAGGCCGAGCAGTAAGATTCTGGGTCGATTGCGGCAAAAAAGACCTGACTTTTTGTGTCTGGAACCACAAATCCATTCCAGAAATCATGCAAAAACGCATTTTTCAACGTAATTTCACGACCAAAGATCAACCTGGGCACGGGCTCGGCACTTATTCAATGAAAGTTTTCGGCGAAAAAATGCTTGACGGAAGAATTTCTTTTGAAACCTCCGAAGCAAAGGGCACGGTTTTTCGTTTTACTTTGCCGCTGCACGAAATTGTCGCCAACTGATCAATCATTTTCTGATTTCACCAAAAGCAGTCACGCGGAAGCATTCTTTCCCTGTTCATGTTTGACTGTACAATAATCTTTGCCACTTTTCAGCTCGGCAGTGATCCAATGTTATTCGCGAGTTCCCTGAAATAATTTTGGAATAATCCTTTCCCTTTTTATTCGTCTTTATAAAAGCGTTTGAGTAGTTTGCATTCTTAACCCATTAGGTGATTT
>CAZQUE010000016.1:0-64924 GCA_964596185.1 uncultured bacterium
TGGGGTGAAATTGATAATAACAAACTCGTTTAAACAAGTCAACTAAAAACAAAAAAATTTATCCACCAATTCCAACATCGTAAAAAAATGGGCCAAAAACTTCAACCAGACAGATAAACAGCAGTAATGAAATCAGAATTTGCAAAAATAAGACAAACTTCCTTTTTCTATTATGGCAATCATTGCACAGGCCAACGTAGAGAAAACCGCAGCTACAAAGGAGGAGCAAAGCTGAAATAGGCCAAAAGATTAGAAATAGTTCTAGTGACCTGCCATTCGGGTTTGCCTGCCATACGAACCTTTCGATGTGTATTGTAATCGTTCGAGGTATTGCATAATAATCAAAACAACCTTCGAAAATCAAAAAATCACCCGCGATCAACCAAAAAACAAGGCGCATTTTTCTTGAAAAGGAGTTTTCTGATATGATAGTCTTGGCAAATTACTCTATATAGAACACAAAGAAAAGAGGTTGATTGATGAAAATTATCGGTCACGCAACAGTTGTCACTCTTGGTGAAAAACATCAGGTCATCAATGATGGTGCTATCGCTTTTGACGAGAAGAAAATTCATGCCATCGGCACCACCGATGAAATCAAACAACGTTTCCCGAAAGCAAAGATAAAAAACGTCAAAGGCCGGCTAGTAATGCCCGGAATTATTAATACACATATGCACCTTTACTCGACGTTTGCTCGAGGAATCGCGTTAAAAGACGCCCCCCCGACCAATTTTGTCGAAATCCTCGAAAGACTCTGGTGGCGACTTGACAAAGCTCTGACTCCCGATGATCTCTATCTCACAGCGATTATTCCGCTTCTCGATGCCGTTCGCAATGGTGTAACAACTTTGATTGACCACCATGCCAGCCCCAACTGTATAGATGGCTCGCTGAGCACTCTTGCCAAAGCCTTTAGAAAATGTGGCCTTCGCGGCAATCTTTGCTATGAAATTTCTGACCGAGACGGGCAGTCAAAATGTGACGCCGGCTTTGAAGAAAATGCCAGTTTCATTAGAGGCCTTAAGCTCGAAAATGATCCGGACATTACAGCCATGATTGGCCTGCACGCAAGCTTCACCCTCAGCGATACCAGCCTAGAGAGAGCCGCCGAGCTGATGAACGGACTCAACACCGGCGTACACATTCATGTAGCTGAAGACCAGACTGATAATGAAGACGCAATCAAACGTGGCTATCGATCGGTGGTTGATCGACTGCACAAATTTAAATTAACCGGTCCCGAAAGTATTTTTGTTCACGGGGTAAATTGCGATGCTCATGATATTCAAACCCTTGGTCTGACCAAAACCAATGTGATTCATAATCCAAGATCCAACATGAATAATGCCGTTGGCTGCGCTCCGCTGGAAAAAATGATGGCGGAAAAAATCAACGTCAGCTTTGGCACCGACGGCATGTCGGCTTCTCCACTTGAAGATCTTATGGTTGCCAATATTCTTCACAAGCATGAGGCAAAAGATCCTCGCAAAATCTATGGCGAAGCTTGGAAAATGTTTGCAGTAAACGGTCCTCGACTTGCTCAAAAGCTTTTCAAAAAGAAAATCGGTGTCATTGAAGAAGGAGCTGCCCCTGATCTGATCGTCTGGGATTACATTCCCCCCACTCCGGTAACCGCAGCCAACACATTTGGACACCTTACTTTCGGTCTGCCTTTCAGTCGAGTTTCAACGACCATCTGCCAGGGAAAAACCCTTATGGATGAAGGCCAGCTGGTATTCCTGGAAGAAGGTGAAGAAGAAGAGATCTGTGCCAAATCGAGAGATTTAGCCAAGTCACTCTGGGATAGATTCTAAAATTTCATCATCAGAGAAAAGAGCCGGGCATTTCGACCTCGAATCGAGGCGGAAATGCCCGTTTTTTTTCGCCTAAAGCAAGAAAAGGTCAAATAATTATTTAATCAGTTTGTTCAACTCTTCTTCCAGCTTTTCACCACGCAGATCGGTAGTAACAACCTTTCCTTCCTTATCCAGCAAATACATTGTCGGAATAGACTGAATGCCATAAGTCGGGCCAACTTCGTTTTGCCAGCCCTTACCATCAAAATATTGCGGCCATGGCATTGCATTTTCCTCAATGTATTTATCAAAATCTTCGCGCTTTTCATCGAAAGAGATTCCGACAATTTCAAATCCCTTGGGATTGTATTTCTGGTAAACTTTCACCAGGTTAGGCACTTCAGCCCGGCATGGCGGACACCATGTGGCCCAGAAATCTACCAGCAGAATCTTTCCTTTGAATCGTGCAAGATTCAGGTCTTTGCCATCAGTAGTTTTCATCCCGGCGGGGAAATCTGGAAAAGCTTTCCCAACAGGATCGCGAAAGAATTCGTTGAGCATCATTCCGGCGGCTTTGGCAACTTCGGCATTTTTTGACTGGGCAGCTTCTTTGAGCAAAGCATCGAACTCGGGAGAAAATTGTTCTTTCATCATCTGCAGACGCTGGGCGGAAGTCATGATCATGATTTCACGAATATCGCCCTGCCAGCGATTGACAATTTTCACAGCCATATCTACAGAAGCTGCCTGTCCGATCAAGCCAAGCAGTTCCATATCAAGCTTAAGTCGCTGTTCAGGTTCCTTAAGGGTCTCTCGCAACTTTTCGGCATCGGTGAAAATATGTGCTCCATGCTTTTTCATCGCGGCTTTGATTGATTCCATGTCTTGAGGATCCATAGTGCCGTCGGCGACCGCAGCCTGAAGTTTTTCATTCAGTTTTTGCGAAGCATTCTTCAAAAAATCATTTACCGCATCTTCCTGCTGAATAATTTCCTGGCGGATATCGGCCTGATTCAATTTGTCAGGCTCAGCACCGGCGACAGAAGAAAAAATCAACCCCGCGCTGACCATTGCCATAAAAGCCAATTTTGTAAATTTCTTCATAAAAATCCTTTCGGTTTGATAGAACAGAATACCACGAAACGTTTGTTTTCAACCATATTCGGGCAAAAAAAAACGACTGCGGGTTTAAATCCGCAGTCGCCTTTTCAGAGTTTCAAGAGTTATTTTACTCTTTCAACATTGAGCTTCAAAAGCTTTTCAAGCAAACCAGCCGGATTCTGGAATTTGCTGGTAAGAATCATGGCTGCAATAATATAGGGCTTGTAGCCAGCTTCTTTATAGGTTTCAATGCGATAGCGATCAAAGACGGATGCGGCAACTTCGCCGGCCTTGCACGAAACATCAGTGATATCTGCGGGCAGGCAGTGCATATAAAGCGCCTTGCCTTTATTGGTAAGTTTCATTTTCTTTTCGGTGCATTCCCAGTCTTTGAATTTGGCATTGTTTGCCAGACATTCTTTTTCAAGAGCCTTAAGACCGTCATGATCGTTTTTGCGCAGCAGTTCGGTACGGCGACCCATAACCGCAAAGGGAGCCCAGCTCTTCGGATAAACGATGTCCGCGCCTTTGAATGCTTCATCCATGCTGTTTGAAACAGTGAATTTTCCGCCACTTTCCTTGGCCTGCTTTTTGGCAAGCTTTTCGACATCGGGGATGAGGTTGTAGCCTTCAGGATAAGCAAGTCTGACGTCCATACCGAATCTGGTCATCAGGCCGATGATTCCCTGTGGAACTGAAAGAGGTTTGCCGTAACTGGGAGAATAAGCCCAGGTCATGGCAATCTTTTTGCCTTTCAAATTCTCAAGGCCGCCAAAGTGCTCTTTTAACCAGGCAAGATCTGCCATTGACTGGGTCGGGTGATCGATATCGCACTGCAGGTTTACCACAGCCGGACGCTGGGGCAGGACGCCCTGTTTGCAACCGTCTTCAAGAGCTTCGCCGACTTCGCGCATATAGGCGTTTCCAGCTCCGAGATACATGTCATCGCGAATACCAATAACTTCAGAAAGGAAAGAAATCATATTTGCAGTTTCGCGAACTGTTTCACCGTGAGCAATCTGCGACTTGCCTTCGTCTAGATCCTGGACAGCAAGGCCAAGGAGGTTACAGGCCGATGAAAAAGAGAAACGAGTTCTGGTTGAGTTGTCTCGGAAAAGAGAAACGGCAATACCACTGTCAAAGATTCGAGTGGAAATGTTTTTGGCGCGCATTTCCTTGAGGGCCTGGGCGACGGCAAGGATCTGCTTGAGCTCATCGACGCTTTTTTCCCAGGTCAGAAGAAAATCTTTGCCAAAAATGTCGGCTTTATAACTTTTAATTTCTTTTATTAACGCTTTTATTTCTTTCATGCTTTCTTTCCTTTAGATTTTGATTTCTTAAATAACATGAACTCTGAGCAATGTTACTCAGAGTTCATTGAAATTTCAATCGTTAGTGTTAAATATTATAGGCGAACTGGGCATAAAATGCAGATGCCTTGACCAGGTCATCAACCGGGCATTTTTCGTTCGGAGCATGGGCAAGAACTTCGTTACCCGGGCCAAAACCGATCATCGGAATCTTATAATAGCCATTGATGGTTACGCCATTGGTGGAAAAGGTCCATTTGTCGATTTTTGGATCTTTGTTGAACAGTTCTTTAAAAGATTTTACGCCAGCCTGAACAACATGTTCGGTTTCAGGAATTTTCCAGGTTGGGAAATATTTTTCCATGCCATATTTCAGGCCAGTGTAAGCAACTTCTTCATAATGCAGAACGACGACTTTAGCTTCTTCACCAAGTTTCAAACCTACGGACTTGATAACTTCTTCGACTTCTTTAACGGCAGATTCTTTGGTTTCGCCCCAGGTCAGTCTGCGATCGAGGTGAATATGAACTGAGTCGGCAACTGCGCAAAGCGAGGGGCTGCCGGACTTAAATTCAGAAATGGTTACAGTGCCTTTGCCAAGGAATTCGTCATCTTTGAGTCTTGTGTTGAGCTTTTCAATTTCAAGGGCAACTTTGGCCGCCATGTAAACAGCGTTTTTGCCACGTTCTGGAGCTGAACCATGACAAGAAATTCCTCTAAAGTCTATGCCGATTTCCATGCGGCCACGATGACCACGATAAATATTCAGGTTAGTCGGTTCAGTGCTGATTACGAAATCTGGTTTGATCTTTTCTTCTTCGACGATGTACTTCCAGCACAGTCCGTCACAATCTTCTTCCATTACGGAGCTGACAACATAAAAAGTTACGTCTTTGTCAAAGCCCATGTCTTTAAGAATGCGACCAGCAGTAATTGCTGAAGCAATGCCGCTTTCCTGGTCAACTGTTCCTCGACCAAGAACGTGGCCGTCTTTTACTTCGCCCAGATACGGATCGAAATCCCAGTTGTCACGATTGCCAACCCCAACGGTATCGACATGACCGTCGATGGCAATAACTTTTTTACCATTGCCAATGCGGCCAATTACGTTGCCAAGACCATCTATACGAACCTCGTCAAAACCGGCTTCTTTCATCTGGCGCACAACTTCAGCCTGCACGTCTTTTTCCTGCATGCTTTCTGATGGAATTTTCACCATTTTGCCAAGATTGGCAGCAGTATAATCGCGGTATTTTTCAGCCAGTTCCATGATTTTTTTTGCAGTAGTCATATCATTCTCTCCATGCCTTATTTTTTAAACATAACCTTATCAATTCCCAATACTGGGTAAGGTGTGTAATTATAACCGAGCTTTAAAATTTACACAACTTTATCGGCTGAGATTTATTTGAAAAATAAAATTGAGTCACACGACTTTGCACCTGGCAATGCCTAACCGGGCTTTATCGATAGAATGGAAGGATCTTTCAAGTCCGCACTAACACATATATCTGGCGAGAATCAAGATGGTTGAACAAACTAAGTAGCAGAAATTCACCAAGAAATAGGACATTTAGTGTTTAATTAAGATTTACTTTTCTCGGAATCCGAGTATAATTACCTCTGATTTTTAGATAAAGGCAAGGAAAAGGAATAACTTTCTCCATGCAAAATTTTCATTCGCACAGCGTTAATGGAGGGAATTGTAAATGACAACTGTAGGTAAACTTGCAGTAGTAGCGGTTGGTGGGAATTCACTGATTCTAGACAAAGACCATCAGACAGTAGCCGACCAGTATGATGCTGCCGCTAAAACCATGGCGCACATCGCAGACATGATCGAAGCCGGTTATCGAGTAGTAATTACTCATGGCAACGGCCCCCAGGTCGGTTTCATTCTTCTCAGAAGCGAAATAGCCCGCGGCCAGATTCATCCTGTACCCCTTGACAGTTGTGGTGCAGACACTCAAGGCGCAATCGGTTATCAGTTTCAGATGGCGCTTGGGAATGAATTTAAAAAACGCGGAATCAAAAAACCCGTGGTCACTGTGGTAACCCAGGTTTTGGTTGACAAGAACGATGCTTCTTTCGAGAAACCCAGCAAACCAATAGGCCAGTTTTATACAGAAGCTGAAGCAAAAGAAAGAATTGCAAAAGATGGCTGGGACATGGTAGAAGACGCAGGTCGTGGCTGGCGCCGTGTTGTGGCTTCTCCATTGCCACTCGAGATAATCGAAGAAGAAGCGGTAAAAACTCTTGTTGAAAAAGATTTCATGGTTGTAGCCGTTGGTGGCGGCGGAGTTCCTGTAATCAAAAATGATGACGGAATGTTGAAAGGCACAGCTGCAGTAATTGACAAAGATTTCGCCTCGGCTCTTCTCGCCTCGAACATTGGTGCCGACGTTTTCGTTATTTCGACCGCAGTTGAAAAAGCCTGCCTGAACTTCGGCAAACCTGACCAGAAAGAACTAGATAAGGTTACTGTGGCCGAACTTGAAAAATATTGCGAAGAAGGTCATTTCAAGCCTGGATCGATGCTACCCAAATGCCAGGCAATCATCAAATTCCTGAAAGCCGGCGGCAAACACGCCATCATCACCAATCCCGAAAACCTTGCCAGAGCTGTTAAGGGCGAAGCAGGCACTCACATATATCCCAATTAAGGAGCAGAAACCGTGCCCAAATATGCACATAAATTCAAACTTCATGTAAAAGAAGAAGTACTCAAGAAGACTGTCGAAAGAGCAATAGAAAAGAATATTATCATTCCGACCTTTGCTCAGCAGAATAACCCCGAACTCATTCCAGAAAAAATCAAAAAACAGATTCAGCCCTTGGGGCTCTGGGACGTCGACCCGCGCAACCTTTTTCGAATTACCTGGCGCAACAATATCAAGACCGGTCTTTATGGCGATGTTAACTTCATCGAATTTCCCAGTGAAATTACCGGTGTAAAAGCACGTATCGTCGGTCTGGTTGGCAAATATTTCCCAACCGGCGCTCACAAGGTTGGAGCAGCCTTTGGATGTCTGGTACCAAGACTGGTCAGCGGTGAATTCGACCCAACAACTCAGAAGGCTGTTTGGCCCAGCACCGGCAATTACTGCCGCGGCGGCGCTTATGACTGCGCCCTGCTTGGAACACCTGCCATTGCCATTCTCCCAGAAGAAATGAGTCCTGAGCGTTTTAATTGGCTAAAAGAAATTGGCACCAGCGAAATCTTTGCCACCCCTGGGTGCGAATCCAACGTTAAAGAAATCTATGACAAATGCTGGGAACTCCGCAAAACCCGCGGTGACGACATTGTCATTTTCAATCAGTTCGATGAATTCGGCAATTCAATCTGGCATTATCACCAGACCGGCAATGCGGTTCTGGATGTTTACAACCAGATCAAAAAAGATCGCAGTCGCTTGAGCGCATGGGTTTCGGCAACCGGTTCCGCCGGCACCATTTCCGCAGGGGATAAAATCAAACACGTCCATCCCCATGCAAAAATAGTGGCCTCAGAAGCACTTCAATGCCCCACCCTTCTCCTTTGCGGCTTTGGCGGTCACAGAATCGAAGGAATCGGCGACAAGCACGTTCCCTGGGTTCACAATGCCCGCAACACTGATCTGGTAGTAGCCATCGATGATGAAAACTGCATGAGACTGCTGCGCACTTTTAATGAGCCCGCAGGCAAAGAAATGCTTAAAAATGCTGGCATCAAACAGGAGCTTATCGATGAACTCGGACTGCTCGGTATCAGTTCAATCAGCAATCTGCTTTCTGCAGTTAAAACCGCCAAGTTCTTCGAAATGAATGAAGACGACGTCATCTTCACCTGTCTGACCGATTCTGCTGAGATGTATCTGTCAAGAATCGAAGAACTCAATCAGCAGCACGGAAAATATTGCAATGGTAGAGCCATGGCTGACTTTGAAAGATTCATGCTCGGCGAAGATACTCAGGATATGATGGAACTTACCTATCATGATCGCAAACGCCTGCATAACTTCAAATACTACACCTGGGTCGAGCAACAGGGTAAAACCGTCGAAGAAATCAACGAACTCTGGGATCCGGAATTCTGGGAAGACGTCTTTTCTGAAGAGGTCATCAAGCACTGGGACGAATTAATCGTTGAATTCAACAAGCGAACCGGTCTGATCGATAAAATCTAATACAGACAATTCTTAAGACGAATCAAAAAGCCGCAGTGAATAACACTGCGGCTTTTGTTTCGTCGAGAAAAGGCCAAGCTGGAATTATTAGTCTTCGCTGGTTCCGACGATATTGTTCTCGCCGTCGCGCAAAGATTTGAGTAATTTCTTGAATGAACTTTGCAAATCTGATTTTACGACCAGAATTTCGCCGGCATGCAGAAGTGCAAGATTGATTCCTTCAACCGAACCCATGACAAATTGGCGAGCATCGCCATCATACGAAATTGAAAATGAATCACAAGCAGGCAAATTAGCGAGGCCGTTTTTATTAAGTTGCTCAGCCGTTTCCTCGATGAACATGGCAACCCTTGCCCCTTCATAAAAGCTGAAAAAGCTCTCAATCAAGGGCTTTTCAACGACTTTGCCATTGCAGACCCAGTTTTGGTCTTTTAATTCGAGCAGAAAGGTTGAAGTAGCCTCTTTCAATTCGATCTGAGTGATTTTTGAAGGCTGAAGATCTGGCAGGCTTTTACTGCGCAAATCATTAAATGATTTTTTAAGATTCTGCAAATCGGAATTGAGTATTGCGTGAATTGCCTTTTCTTCGTTGCGGCGAAAATAGGTTTCTGTTCCTGCAAATTCGCCGGTTTCGATTGAAAATTCCTGCCCGGAGTTATTGATCATACTAATTTTAAATGGCGGTGAGGCAAAGCCCCATTCTTCAGGTTTTTCAGGATTGTCCTGGACGAAGCGGGAAATTTTCAAGGTCTGCAAAGCCTGAATCAGGCCGGCAATAGCTTCTGCATCAGCGGGGGTGTCTTCTGGTTCAACCAGAAACCATTCAATCGCATCTCTTTTTTCCAAAACCAATTTTTGAACGCCTTCGCTGATTTCAATTCGCATGACGTTGCCAAAAGAATCGGCAAAAACAGCACGTTTGCGCAGATCCTGGATAGTCTTGAAAAAGTCACCGCGAATGTATCCCGGCACCAGAAAAACAGTTTTGCGATCATCGCGGCTAAGGTAAAAAGAGCCGCCTACCGGTGATTTACTGCCAAGAAACAATTCGACAGTGTCCGGACCGGCTGCCAGCTTGACCCGAGGTGAATTCTCATCGATTCCAAAAGCAGAGGTATCAGTAGCATTTTCGGCAACCACCATTTCTGATTTCAACTCAGCGAAGTGCCTGGTTATTCCATCAAGCTCCAGGGGTTCGACTTCAAATTCCCCCGGTTCGACGATTTTGAACACAGCATTTTTTCTGACAACTTTAAGTGCTTCAGAAGAAGATTTTTGCCAGGCGATCAAGTCAATCTTTTCAGCAGGGAAAGGAATTATCTGTTGAGGCTTTTCCATTCCTGGCGGAAGAATTTCATCAACCTCGTAGTAATTTGCATAAACAAGAAGAATAATCAGAATGATGAACGCGATCAGAGTCGGTTGCAATCTCTTCTTCATGACTCAAACCCTCCTTCGCAGCATGAACACGAATCCACCAAGAATAACGATCAACATCGGAGAAACGATTACACAGAAGGTAAAGATTCGGTTTGCTGCATTTTCATCGATAACAACTTCCGAAATTTCAACAACTTTGGGGCGAATTGAGATCATCTGTTCCTGACCTAACATCCAGTTAATGCTGTTAATGATCAGATCTTTGTTGCCACCGAAAGGTAGATACGCATTTCCCATAAAGTCGGCGTCGCCGAAAACAAGTATTTTTGAGGCAGTTGCCGTTCGATAATCTTCAAGGGCAACCGCGAGCTTCAAAGGGCCTCGAGCGTCTTTTCCCTCTTCAAATGCAAGATTGATTTCATCACCTGGCTTCAAGCCTCTTTTTGCCCAGGAATTCTCGACAGTTTCAAGATAAGTCACGGCATTATAACCATCTCGGCCTTCAACAGTGAGGCTCCGACAGTGGAACATAATGCAGATGAGATTTGCGGATTTAATCGGAGCTAATGCCTTATGGCTGGTAAGCTCCGGGGCAACGGTCCAATACTGCCGTTGGATGCCACGCGGATCCACAACCACGTCCTGATTTGCCAGAACACCATATTCTTCGAGCATGAACCGCTCAAGTATAGAAGTCTGACTCAAAGGATCTAGAGCGATGAACAAATGACCGTGGCGGCCTTTTACAAAAGTGCGAATTTTCTCTATTTCAGTCTGAAGGAAATCGCTCTGAGGAGCGACGATAACCAGAAGGCTAGTATCTTCAGGAATATCTCCCTCGACAAGATTAACTTCATCGACATCATAGTTTTCACGAATCAAAAGCTCATTGAGTCTAACGACATCCCGATTGGCGTAACCACTTATTGAAGCTTCACCATGCCCTTTCACAAAGGAGATCTTTCTTTTTCTACCACTGGTTACGTTTAAAATGGCAGAGGTCATGATTTGCTCACCCTTGAATTTTGGGCGAGCATCTGTTCCTGCATAGGGTGAAGGCAGCTCAAAAATATCAGTTCCCATAATGTCTTTGCGATTAGATTCACACTGGACGACAATTGTTCCAGGAGAACGAACATTCATTGCCTTAACTGTCATTGGATCTCGAAAAGGATCAACGAAGCTTACCTGGAGTTTTTTACTGTGCCTTTTATATTCAAGCAAGAGTTCTTTGACGATTTGTTCTTCGGCAGCGCCCTTGGGATAAAAGGCAGTTACCTTGATATCTTTATCCAGATTTCTGGCGATCTGTATGGTCTGTTCAGACAGGGTGAACATTTTGTTGCGAGTAAAATCATAACGGAAATTACGCCTGAACCCGATATGTGACAGAACTGCGCCAATAGCAATGATAATCAGAATCAAGGCAATGTCATTAACCCAAAGTATGGTTTTTCTGTTTTTTAAAAGCTCATCGACCATAGCTGGGCGCAGAAGGAAAGAAACAGCAGCAATCATCACGCCGGAAGCCAAAATGCCGACTGCGAGCTTTCCCTGATCTGAAAAATTCAGGTAAACAAGAATCGAAGCGGCCATCATCAGCAAACCAAAAATCAAAACCAGATAGGGAAAAACAGGTATTTCAATTCTTCTTTTGTCGGCCATTTGAGTTACCTCCACCTTTCTGATTCCAGCACTCTGGTTGTCAGCACCAGCCAGATAACCGTAAACACGATGAAAAAGATGAGATTGCCGCTATCAACAACGCCTCTTAAAAAGTCAGAATAACGATCGAAGATGGAGAGGCTGCCAAGCATCTGTCCGAACCAGTTATCGAAGGCGTGCTTTGCCCAGCCAAAAATCCAGAAAAGCATCAATCCGCCGAAGCTCAGCATCGCTGAAACAATCTGGTTTTCGCTCAAGGAGCTGGTGAAAAGTCCTAGGGATACAAAGGCGGAACTGAGCATCAACAAGCCAAGATATCCGCTGTAAACCGGGCCCATGTCGAAATCGGTAGAGTATCTTGAAAGAAGCAGCGGGTATTGAATTGTCAGCAAGATAAGGGATATATAAAGCAACATGCCGGCGAGAAACTTTCCCAAAACAATTTCCATTGGTGAAACCGGCGAAGTTAGCAGCAATTCCATGGTCTTGCCTTTTCGTTCTTCGCTCAAAAGGCGCATGGTCAAGACGGGCGAAGCAAGAAGCAAAATAAAGGAAGCGTTATAAAGCAATGGTTCCAACGTAGCCATTTTGCTGGTTACCAGGACAACCCAGAATAGATAGCCAACGATGAGCAGGAAAGAAGCGAAAACAATATATGCAATTGGAGAGTAAAAAAATGACTGCAGCTCTTTTTTCATGACGGCAATTATTTTCATGCTTCGTCCCTCCTTTCTTCATTTCGGGTGAGTTTGATGAACACATCTTCAAGTGTGGCCCGCACAGGAGAAATCTGTCTAAAAATTCCGCCAGTAGAGGAAACTTTGGCAAAAAATCTGTCAAACTCATTTTCAGATGACAATTCAAGCCTGAATTTGATCAAGCCTTCTGCATCATTCCGGTCAGCAATTGCTTTTTCAGGCAATTCATCAAGAATTTTCAAAGTTTCACCGGAATCGGCTGGCTTCAACAAGACATCCCAGGCTGTTTTTCCAGAAGCTCCCTTTTCGAGATTATCAACGGTATCAACGGCGACGATTTCCCCTTCATTAATGATAATGGCCCGATTACAGGTCATACTGACTTCAGCCAGATAATGAGTGGACAAAATAATGGTATGATCCTTGGCCAGATCTTTAATCAGGCTGCGAATCTCAATGATTTGATTAGGGTCCAGTCCAACGGTCGGTTCATCGAGAATCAATACTTCAGGGTTATGCAGCAGAGCCTGGGCAATGCCGACTCTTTGCCGAAATCCTTTAGAGAGATGGCCGATAATGCGCTTAAGATAATCTTTCAAGCCGATTCTGTCAGCAATTTCAACTATTCTTTCTTTTCTGATTTTGCGTGAAAGTTCTTTTATTTCGCCAACGAAATTTAAATAGGCTTCAACTGTCATTTCTGGATAAAGCGGCGGTGTTTCGGGCAAATAACCAAGACGGCGACGCACCTCGTAAGATTCTTCGAAGACGTCGAAACCAGCAACCGTAGCCGCCCCAGAGGATGCTGGCAAAAAGCTGGTTAAAATTCTCATTGCGGTGGTTTTTCCTGCGCCGTTCGGACCTAGAAGTCCCAGCACCTCACCCTTTCCGACGCTGAAACTAATATCATTCAGTGCCCTGAAATTACCATAAAATTTCGTGATGTTTTTCATCTCGATCACGGAATAATACCTCCTTTATCGTTGGCAGCAGCGGCCAGGTCATTTGATTTGACCCCTGTGCGCCGGAAAAGTTCCCAAATTGTCTAAGTTTAATCTGTTTCTGCAGCTTGAAATTAACCACTTTATCTGCGATAATTTTCGAAAACTGCCGAAAAGGAATTTTCAATGCCAACCCTTGGAATTTCGCTCATTGCACACAACGAAGAAGGACAGATCGCCAATGCACTAAATTCTGCAGGTTTTGCTGATGATATAGTCGTTGTTAACTGTGAGTCAACAGACAAAACAGAAGAAATTGCAAAAAGTTTTGCCAATGTGCGTCTGTTCAATCGACCGAACAATAAGAATCTGAATATAAATAAAAGTTTCGGCTTCGAACAACTCGAGACTGACTGGATTTTTTATCTCGACCCGGACGAAATAATTACTTCTGAGCTCGCTGCTGAGATAAAGCAGGCAATCGCTTCAGACAAATTTGCGGCTTACAAACTGCCGAGAAAGAACATCTTTTTTGGACGCTGGCTGGCGCATGGCAGTCAATATCCAGATTTGCAGCTAAGGCTTTTTAAGCGTGGCGCGGCCGGGTTCGCCAATAAGCATGTTCATGAAATGCTCGAGGTCAAAGGTGAAACGGGCTTACTGAAAGAACCTTTTGAGCATCACCCTTATCCAACTTTATCTGACTATATTAGAAAAATGAATTTTTATACTGGTTTTCAGGCTGAGTTCTGGCAAAAAACAGGAATGAACGTTCATGTTTTCAACAAATTCCGGTTTATGTTTCTTAAGCCCTATTTCAGATTTTTGCGCCGTTTTTTGTTAAAACAGGGCTTCAGAGACGGCTGGCAAGGATTTGTCGCTGCAACCGGCGATGCTTTTCAACAGGTAATCAGCTTTGCAAAACTTTTGGAGATGCAGAATCAGAAAAATGAAAATCATCCAGATTCTTAATTCACCAAATTGGAGCGGTGCATCCAATTATTGCATTCAAGTATCACAGGAACTAATCAAACAAGGGCACCAGGTGTTGCTTTTGACCGAACCGGGCAAACCTTCCTACCGTGCAGAAAAAGCGGGAATCCCGATTGATACGACCATAAGACTGAATCATCGCAACCCGGCATTGTATGTTCATGCCATGAAGCGAATGAAAACGATCTTCAGGCAATTTAAACCTGATATTATCTCGGCTCATATAAATGAAGGCGCCTGGATGGCAGGACTGATTGCAAAAAGGTTTTCTCCGGAAAGTATAGTTGCGCGGGTACGAACCGACATAGACCCACCAAAAGGGCATTTTATCAATCGATATGTACATCATCACTGGACCGACCATCTTGTTGTCGGTTCAATTCTTCACAAAAAGCTTTGCCATGAAATTCTCGATTATGATCTTGAAAAGATCAGCGTAGTTTATGGCGGGGTTGACGCAGATCGATTCAATTCGGCCAATTATCCAGGGAAAAGCTTTCGCCGAGAGATAAACGCCGCCGATGATGAAGTCCTGATCGGTCTTTTAGCACGCCTGGATCCGGTAAAGGGCCATGAATATGCGATTGAAGCCTTCAAGCAGTTGGCCAATCTTAAAACTAAATTCAGGCTGGTAGCTTTGGGTTATGAAAACGAAAGAACTTTTGCCTGGCTGCATGACCTGGCAAATCGGTCGGGAATCGGCGACAAGGTCGTTTCTTTCGGTTTGCGCCAGGATCTGCCGCAGGTAATTGCCAGCCTTGACCTTGGTCTGATAACCTCTATCGGCTCAGAAGCAAATTCACGGGCGGCCCTTGAATTCATGGCTTCAAGCAAACCGGTAGTTGGGACATCGGTAGGAGTGATTCCAGAAATCATTAGTGATGGTGAGCAAGGCTACATTGTACCCGCCAGAAATCCCGGCGCAACTGCGCAGGCTTTGAGAAAGCTCATCGAGAATCCGGTTTTGCGGCATAATTTTGGCAAACAGGCACGCGAAAGGGTTTTGCAAAACTTTTCCCTGGAAAAGTTTGGCAAGGTCATGGAAAGCGTTTACCTGAGACTGATCGATAAATTTAGACCCTGACCATTGACAATGCTTTGAAGATTAAAATAGAATCCCACACAATTCAACGGGGTACATTACTTTGCAATTATTCAGAAATTTTTCAATTAAAACCAGAATTATCGTCACTTTTCTTCTGGCCACTTTCTTTCCGGTCATAATCTATCTGTACGTTCAATATACCGGAATCGTCATCAGCAATTCCACCGCGCTGTTCATCGGCATAATCGCTCTGCTAAACGCTCTGGCAACAGGCTTTATGGTCGCCGGCTCAATTACAGGGCCACTGGAGATCGTTCTTAGCTCTTTACAATCTTTTCAGACAAGAAAATCAGTGGCTTCGATCAATGACAACGGTTTCGACGAGCTTTCAGAATTAACAGGGGAGCTGAATCGCCTTTACAGCGAATGGAACCGTGAAATCATAACTCTTGGCAAAAAACAGTTGCAGCAGGAAAAAAGCAGCGAAAAGAACGAGCAGCAGATCAGCAATCTTGAAAAGCAGCTCGATCTGACCAGGTCCTGTCTCAATGTTGCTCAGATGCTTAACACTACATTTGACTTTCAAAGTAACCTCAAGGCAATTCTAGATGAGGCGATTCAAACAATCAACGTTCAGTGGGCCTCAGTATTGCTGATAAACCGGGAGCGCAACGAAATGACGGTTGCCTGCGTAAGAGGAGTTGAAAAAAGCCTTCTCGATGCGCTTGCCGATGAAGAGTATCCCGCGATTCGTCTCAAGCCCCATGAAGGACTGGCTGGGCAGGTAATCAAAGAGGGTCTGCCTCTGATTGCAAACAAAGGATTCAAAGATCCAAGATTCAAACAATTCAGTGAATTCAGTCGCCGTGATGAAAAGATTGCGAGCCTGCTTTGCGCACCAATTACCAGCGCAGACGGAACTGTCCTGGGAGTCATGAATTTTATCAATCGAGTTTCTCCACCGGTTTTTCGCAATGAGGATCTGCCTTATGTAAAAGATCTTTGCGGGCTTGCGTCTTTGGTAATCGAACGCAACCGGCTTTATAGAAATCTTTTTGTCGATGAAGAAACCGGACTGGCCGCCCATAATGTCTGGCGCGGTTACTTTAACGAAGAAGCGGCGCGTTCGGTCAGATATGTTCAGCCGCTCACGGTATTGATTGCAGACATCGACGACTACAAAAAGCTTGTAAACAAAACCAACAATGAATTTGCCAATGAGATCGGTGATGCCTGCGGCAAAGAGCTCAAAAGGCTTTTACGTGACACCGACACCGCATCATGCGTTCAGGAAAGATTTTTCGTGCTGTTGCCCAACACCGACACAGCAGGCGGTGTGTTTCTTGCTGGGCGTTTGAAAGAGGCTCTTGAACGCCTCAGCTTTAACTTTGACCAGGAAGCGTTTAAAATAACCATGTCCATAGGCATTGCCAGCTATCCTGACAATGTTCCCGATCCGAAATTGCTCAGCAAAAATGCGATATCGGCGCTGAACAAAGCCCATGAAGACGGCGGCAATCGCGCTTCCATTTTCCGCATTCAGAATTGATTTTTTCACGAGGTTAAAAATGTCCGATTCAAAAAACTTTTACGTATCCACCCCCCTTTATTACGCCAACGATGAACTTCACATCGGTCATGCATTTTCGACCCTGGCAGCAGATATCATCAGTCGCTACAATCGTTCAATGGGAAAAAACGTGCACTTTCTTACCGGCTCCGACGAGCACGGGCAAAAGGTTGAGCAGGCTGCAAAGGCTCGCGGGCTAACACCTCAGGAGCACACTGACCAACTCGTTTCCAGATTCAAAACACTCTGGGAGCTCCTGGACATTACTTATGATGACTTCATTAGAACTACTGAAGACCGCCACAAGAAGGTTGTCGTTCATGTTCTGCAAAAACTTTTTCAAAAAGGCGACATCTATGCAGCCAATTACAGCGGCTGGTACTGTACGCCATGTGAACGTTTCTGGACAGAAAAAGAAGTTCCTGAAAAAATTTGCCCGGATTGTAAAAGGGCAGTCCAGGAAATCCAGGAGAAAAACTATTTCTTCAAAATGTCTGCGTATCAGCAGAAATTGATCGAACACATCAATAACAATCCAGGTTTTATTCGCCCTGAAAATCGCAAAAACGAAGTTCTTGGGTTTTTGCGCCAGCCTTTGGGAGATCTTTGCATCTCCAGACCAAAATCAAGGCTTTCATGGGGCATAGAACTTCCTTTCGACAATGAATATGTCACATACGTTTGGTTCGATGCGCTTACCAATTATATTTCCGCCATCGGCTATCCTTTCGACATGGAGAAATTTGATAAGACCTGGCCGGCAGACTTTCATTTGATCGGCAAAGACATTCTTACAACCCACGCAGTTTACTGGACCACCATGCTGATGGCCCTGGATCTGCCGATGCCGAAAAGCATTTTTGCACATGGCTGGTGGGTCACCGGTGAAGGTAAAATGTCAAAATCCGTCGGTAACATTATCAATCCTCGCGAACTGGTCGCAAAATTTGGTCTTGATCCTTTCAGGTTTTATTTGTTCCGGGAAATGGTCTTTGGTCAGGACGCCACTTATACCGAAGAAAACTTCATTAATCGCTACAATGCTGACCTGGCCAATGATTACGGCAATCTTTGCCAGCGCACTCTGCCAATGCTGTTGAAAAATCGCGAAGGCATTTTTCATAAGAATCAGCCCACTCTGCCGCAATCTCAGGAAATTGAAAAAATGGCCGGAGAAGTAAAAGCGGATTACATTGAAGCTATGAACAACATGCTTTTCCACGAAGCCTTAAAAAGAATATGGGATCTCATTCAGAGATTAAATAAGTACATTGATGAAACTGCGCCATGGAAACTTGCCAAAGAACAGAACTTAACCCTTCTCGACGAAGTTTTCTACACTATCGGAGAAGGAATAAGGTTTGTATCACATCTGGTTGAGCCTTTTATGCCACACATAGCTCCCAAATTTCTGCAGCAAATTGGCTGGAATGAGGGCCTGACAAAAATTACCGACCTAACCTGGGGTCAGCTTAGAGATGGAACCGCCTGCACAAGCCCAGAGCCGCTTTTCCCTCGCCTCGAGACCGAAAGAATTCAAAATCTGAAAAAAGGTCAAAAGGCTGAAAAGCAGCCAAAAGAGGCGAAAAAATCAGCTGAAAAGCCTGCGCCAGCAGCTGAAGACGGCATAATAACCTTTGACGATTTTCTAAAGACTGAGCTTTGCATTGCTTCAATCGAAACGGCTGAAAGGGTAGAAAATGCCGATAAATTGCTGAAACTAACCGTTTCAATCGGAGAGGAAAAACGAACTCTGGTTGCTGGAATCGCGGCCTGGTATCAACCAGAAGATTTACCCGGCAAGCAGGTAGTTATGGTCAAAAATCTCAAACCAGCCAAAATTCGTGGGGTCGTTTCTCACGGCATGATCCTTGCTGCCCAGACTGCAGATGGCGGGTTGGCACTTGTTACACCAGATAAGCCGGCTCAGGTTGGCGTAAGAGTAAAATGATTAACCCATGCCTGATCGATGTTCACGCTCATTTGCAAGATGAAAAATTTGGCGAAGAACAGGAAGAAATAGTTGCTAACGCCAGGAACTCAGGCGTATGCCGGATTATCAATGCGGCAACCTGTGTTTCCACGTCGCTGGCAGCAATCGATCTGGCTGAGCGATTTTCTGAATGTTTCGCCACAGTAGGCATCCATCCCCATGATGCCAGCTCGTTTGACGACAATTCTTTGAATGTATTTCGCGATCTCGCCGGTAAAAAGAAAGTCCTGGCAATTGGCGAAATCGGCCTTGATTTTCATTATGACTTTTCGCCCCGAGATATACAGGAAAAAGTTCTGGAGAGTCTATGGAGCCTCGCCTGCGAATTGAATATGCCGGTGGTAGTCCATGTGCGCGAGGCATACGAGCGTTTCTGGCCAATCGTGGAATCTATGCCAAATCCCCAGGCGGTTTTGTTGCATTGTTTTTCCGGAGACCTGGCTACTGCACGCAAAGCGGCCGATAAAGGTTATCATTTTTCGATTGGCGGGGCGCTGACATTTCCTAAATCAGATTTGGCCCGCGAAGTTTTTGCTTACCTGCCTGAAGATTTGATTCACCTTGAAACAGATTGCCCCTACCTTGCCCCACAGCCCAAACGCGGGAAAAGAAATGAGCCTTCTTTGCTGCCGATCACTTTTGAGTATCTTGCAGAAATTCGCAAAAGTTCAAAAGCAAGCTTAAAAGAACGGCTTTGGCAAAACGCAATTGCCTTATTCGGCGAGGAGTTGAGCTGATAATGGAAAGTCAGAAACTGGTTTTTTCGCGTTCAGCCACAACTGAAGTTCTGCTTGGTAACGACATTTTCAAAGAGGTCGTCGCTAGAATCTATCGCATTCGTTCAGCAAAAAAATGCGCGGTAATTACCAACGACGTGGTGGCAAAGTGGTATTTGCAGCCACTACTGGCTGAATTGAGAACCCGCGGAATAGCCGCCAGCGAAATAATCATTCCGGATGGTGAAAAACACAAAACCCCAGAAACGGCCCTTTCCGTCATTTCAAGGCTGTGTGAACTGGAATTGAGCAAGGATTGCCCGTTGATATCAGTTGGCGGCGGAGTCGTCGGCGACATAAGCGGTTTCGTCGCCTCAATTTTCAAGCGCGGGGTACCCTTTGTCCAGATTCCCACCTCTCTATTGGCAATGGTAGACGCCTGCATCGGTGGAAAAACCGCAGTAAACCTTGAACAGGGCAAAAACCTGATAGGCACGATTTACCAGCCGACACTAACCGCAATAGATGTTTCAGTGCTTAGAACCCTGCCATTAACACAGTTATCATACGGAATGATAGAGGCAATAAAACATGGAGCGATTGCAGATTCGGCCTATTTAAGGTTCATTCTCAAAAATACAGAAGAGATCAAAAGCCGCCAGCCCAATTTGATGCAGCGGCTAATTCGCCGGTCCATTCACATCAAAAAATCCATAGTATTAGAAGATGAGCTAGACCAGGGCATAAGAAACCAGCTCAACCTGGGGCACACGTTTGGGCACGCGCTTGAATCAGCCGGGAAATACATCAGGCTACATCATGGTGAAGCTGTAGGACTTGGCATGCTCATGGCTCTACGGGCATCCGCCTCTGCGGGTATTCTCGAAGAAGATTACAGTGAAATTCTTTTACAATTGTTAAAAGATTTCAATCTGCCACAAAAAGTACCGGAAGAGCTTGAAAAAAAAGAAATTATAAATACAATTAGCCAGGACAAGAAAAAAAGTCAGGATGGGTACACCTTCATTCTACCGGTAAAACTTGGAAAAGTTATTATGCACAAGGTTCCCGCTGAAAGACTGGATGATTTTCTTGTCGATTCAATGAAAAATATTTAAATACAAGGATGGCACAATGAATCCCACAACCACTTTGTCGCACCGGTTTTCCCCCAACGCCCAGAAAGTTCTGGCCAAGCGTTATCTCACCAGAGGTCCGGACGGCAAACCCACTGAAACTATTGAAGGACTTTTTCGCAGAGTCGCCAAAGCAATTGCCGCTGCAGAAAACAACTATCATAATTCCTCCTATAAAGCGGATGAGCTTGAAGAAAAGTTCTTCAAAATCATGACCGACCTGGACTTTCTGCCAAATAGCCCCACCCTGATGAATGCTGGCAAAGATTTGGGCCAGCTCTCCGCCTGCTTCGTTCTTCCGGTCGAAGACTCAATGGAAGGTATTTTTGATGCGGTAAAAAACGCAGCATTGATACATAAGTCCGGCGGCGGCACTGGGTTTAGCTTCTCGCGATTAAGGCCAGCCAATGATCTGGTTTCATCAACCTCCGGAGTCAGCTCGGGGCCCATTTCTTTCATGAAGGTCTTCAACGTCGCCACAGAGACCATCAAGCAGGGGGGCACAAGGCGCGGAGCCAACATGGGCATTCTGCGGGTCGATCACCCAGACATTCTCGACTTCATTACTGCCAAAGAAAAAAACAATGAGCTTACCAATTTCAATCTTTCGGTTGCGATAACCGACAAGTTCATGGAAGCCCTGGAAAGAGACGGAGAATATGATTTGATCAACCCGCGTTCGCAAGAAACAGTGGGTTCTCTCAAGGCTTCAAAGGTTTTTCACATGATCGTGGAACGAGCCTGGAAAAACGGGGAACCGGGCATAGTCTTCATCGATCGCATCAATCGCCATCAACCCACCCCGGCGGTCGGCGACATCGAGTCGACAAATCCGTGCGGAGAGCAACCCCTTTTGCCATACGAATCATGTAATCTTGGCTCAATAAATCTGGCCAGATTCGTCAAGGAAATCGACGGCAAGCCTGAAGTGGACTACGAAAGATTGCGCGAAATCGTAATTTTATCGGTGCGCTTTCTCGACAACGTCATTGACCAGAATAAATACCCGATTCCAGAAATCGACCGAACCACCAAAGCAAATCGTAAAATTGGACTGGGTGTAATGGGCTGGGCAGATATGCTGATCAAAATGGGTGTACCCTACGACTCCGAATTTGCCCTGGAACTGGGCGACAAAGTAATGGGATTCATCAAACGTGAGGCTTGGTCGGCATCTCAAGACCTCGCCAAAGAACGCGGCGCTTTTCCAAATTTTGAGAAGTCAGTTTTTGCAGAAAAGAAAATGCTGCCATTGCGTAATGCCACGGTTACAACCATTGCCCCCACGGGTACAATAAGTCTGATAGCTGGATGTTCAAGTGGAATCGAGCCTCTTTTTGCGGTTGCCTATGAAAAACATGTCATGGACAACGAAAAGCTCGTCGAAGTTCACCAGGATTTTGTCAAGGTTGCCAGATCTTACGAATTTTATTCTGAAGCTTTGCTTGAAAAGATTGCCCAGACCGGGAATCTGCACAACATTGCCGAGATTCCCGACGAAGTTGCGAGAATCTTCGTTACCAGTCACATGATCTCCCCGGAATGGCATATTCGTGCTCAGGCAGCCTTTCAAAAACACACGGACAATGCGGTAAGTAAAACGGTTAACTTCCCGTTCGAAGCCACGAAAAAGGATGTTGAAACAGTTTTCAGACTTGCTCACACCCTTGGCTGTAAAGGTGTGACAGTTTATCGTGACGGTTCGAGAGAAGAACAGGTGTTGAATATTGGTGCCAGCAAAGGAAAAAGTGCGGAATCAGATAAATTCTACGTAACTCCAAGAGCTCGTCCAGAAAGAACGGTAGGGGCAACGGAAAAGGTTAAAATCGGTTGTGGCAGTTTGTATGTCACTGTCAATTCCGATGAAAACGGAATTTGCGAGATCTTCACCTCACTAGGCCGCGGTGGCGGCTGCCCCTCACAATCTGAAGCGGCTGCCAGACTTGCCTCGATGGCATTGCGCGCAGGAATTGATGTACAGGAAATTATCGACCAGCTTAAAGGAATTCGCTGTATGTCGACGATTAAAAAAGCCGCAATGTCTGGCGGCATAAAGGTACTTTCGTGCCCTGACGCTATCGGCAAGGCAATAGAGCAATATCATCTTTCCGCCAAAGATACCTTCAAGGCTGCGCCAGCGGGTGTTACCAAAAAAGGCGAAGAGAAAAAAGACCTGCTGCTCGACAATACTGAACCTGGCAGAAGTTGCCCGGAATGCGGCGAATCACTTGAGCATGAGGGTGGATGTGTAATCTGTAAAAGTTGCGGTTTTTCAAGATGCGGTTAAAAAGAATAAAAAAAGTTGAAAATTGTTGAAAAGCGCCTAAAAAAATTCCTCCAGCCCTTGACACATCTTAGTACACTCAGTAGGATTATCGTATAATGTTGTATAATAGCTTGATTTATCAAGTCTTGGCGCGATAAGGAGTATAAGAGTATGAATAACAGAACCGCGCGAATCAGCCTTCTGGCACTGTGTTTTTTGTTGACCGGTGTTCTGGCATGGGCTGTTGAAGCACCCCTTTTACGGGTAACATTCCTGGATGTCCATCAGGGCGATTGTACAATAATTCGCTCTGCTGAAAAAACCATCATGATTGATGCCGGCGATGACAATCGCGATGCCGCCAAGCGTTATATCATTCCCTATTTGAAAAAAGAAGGAATCAAGCATATCGACCTGGCGATCATTTCGCACCCACATCGCGACCACTTTGGTGGCTTCATCGATCTTCTTTCAGCAGTTTCTTTCGGTGAATTCTACTATTCTACCGATGAAGCAGCAGGGGCTGAAGAAACCAGCAAAGCAGGCAATGATGCGGTTATCTACACAAACATGCTCGATATTATCAAGGAAAAGAATATTCCTTACATCAAAGCCAAGCCAGGTGACAAGCTCGATTTCGGCAAGGGAATCAAGACTGAAGTTCTTTATTGCGCCGCAGGTGCCAAGGCTGACCCCAATACTGACCCCACCAAGGTCAATCAGAATGAAAACTCCATTATCATGAAGGTGACCGCCGGTAAGATCTCATATCTTTTTACTGGTGATGCTGAAAAGAATGCCGAAAACGCCGTCATTCAGAACCATCCTAACAAACTGAAGTCCACCGTTCTTAAGAGCGGTCATCACGGTAGTAAAACTTCCTCAAGTCATGCGTTTCTAGATCTTGTGCAATCTGAATACACAGCCATCAGCGCTGGAGAAGGAAACTCTTTCGGCCACCCGACCCAGGAAATCCTCAATCGTTACGACTACCTTGGCATCAAAGTTTTCCGAACCGACAAAGACGGAAACATTGAAAGCTTCACCGATGGCAAAACCATCGAATTCGTAACCAACAACAGCCCCATTGAGTTTGCCAGCAAGCCAAAAGTTATTTCCATAACTCCTAATTCAGCAACAATCCAGTGGACAACCAATCGAGAATCCACCACTGAAATCAGTTATGGCCCAACAAGTTACTCGACTACCAAATCTACCGAACATGGCGTCAAGGTTCATACCGTTACCCTGACCGGCCTGAAACCTGAGACCAGCTATAAATTCAAAGCTGTTTCCAAGGACCCGCGTGAGCCTTCCAAGCACATCGTTTTTGAAGGAGAAGTGACTACACCCGCAGGCAGCGGTGCACCTCTTCCAAAAATCGAATCGGTTACCACCAACTATACCGATATTTACATGAAGCACCCCTTCAAGGTTAGAATTCCGGTTGTCAATCCTGCCACTGAGATTGCCAAAGGTTTCAGCATTGAGCTTTATCATTCAGCAATGGATTCGGCCAATCTTATCGACAAGGTCGCCCTCGGAAACATTCCGGCAAAATCTTCGGTAGATGCGCTTATTCCGACTGAAATAGACTGGATCGGCAATGTTGAACTCATAGCAGTTCTTAAAGATGGAAAAACCATTGTTGATACGGTTTCGATCAACATAGAAGTTAAAACGAAGCTGTTTCTCGTAGACTGTTCGCACGGAAATATCGATTATTACAAAGGCAAGTTTGCCGGGCTCAAACTCGATATTTATAAAAAGAGCGGTTTCCAGATGGGCAGCATCTATAAGGGAATTACTTATGATAAAATCAAAGATGCTTTTGTTGTTTGTATCCCTCATCCTTCAACAGACTTTACCAAAGAAGAGCTTGCGGCTTTAAAGAAATTCAATGCCCAGGGCGGATCGATTCTTCTTTATGGAATGGCTGATTATCGCAATCTTTCCAATCCAGACATGCTCAACGATGTGCTTGAAATCGTTGGCAGTAAAATTCGCTTCAATGACGATCAGGTCTGCGATCCGACCAACAATATCGGGGCACCCTGGCGTTTCTTCGTGACAAAGTTTCCGACCGAAACCATCACTGGAAAGACTGAGCATAAGCTTTTGACCAAAAGTGCCTGCTCGCTTGTTGACAGCAAATATCAAGGTTTAAAAGGCTCTGCCAGCATAAAAATCCTGGCCGTCGGAGATGAAGACACCTACAACAACGAACAGGACAACATGAACGACGGTTATATCTATGCCAGCCACACCCCAAGACTTCCAGTTCCAATAGCTGCCGCGGAAGACCTTGGAAAAGGCCGCATCGCTTGTATTGGTGATCAATTCTACCTTGACAACTACTATAGCAATCCTGCCGGTCTGAGCACAGTTGAATTCAACCGCAACATCGTTTCCTGGCTCGCTCTTTCAAAAGAAAAGACCCTGAAAGAACTGTTCATGTTTGCTGCCTCCCTGGATGAAGAAGCGGACCCTGAAATCAGAGCAGAACGCTTTGATTATGTTTCAAAAGAAATCCTTGAACAGGCCAAAAAGCGCATGAGCGAAGATGGCACAGCCATTGAAAACATAAACGAAATGATTGAAGAACATAAGAGCGATTCTGTGAATGAAATCGGGTTAATGTTCAATCAGATGATTAACTTTGAAAGGCTTCACAGCGACCGATAAAGCGCTAATTTTGCGAGAGACTGGTTTTGAACGAAGCCAGTCTCTTTTTTATTGTCTGCAAGGTTTTCCGGAGCTGAAGGTGGGCTGAATATTTCAAAACCAAGTTCAGGTAACCGATTCCTTTTTAACTCCCCGGCTTTATGAAAACTCCAAAATGAAAACCAGGGTTTGCAAAAGAAGAAGGTAATAAAAAGTTATCCGTCGAAGCTCATTGGGTGAAAAGGTTGTGGTTTGTGGTGCAATAAAAAAAAGCTGGCTTGAGTATAAAAAACCTCAAGAGCAGGAACAACAAATCAGATAGCCCGGCATTCTATCTACCAAACCTTGCTCTGACAAAACAAAATTGCGTTAGGGAGGACCAAAGAAACGATGCTGCTTATGCATCCTGTCCCTTACTTGTCTTTTTCCGGTTTTTTCTTTGTCTTCTTTTTCTTATCGACAGGCTCTTCTTCACCTGGCTCTTCAGTTTCAGAACTTTCAGCATCTTCAATTTCTTCAGACTCTTCTTCATCGTCGTAAGAGATTTCTTCATGAGCCATACTATGAGATTCGAGTATGAAGTGAGCCAGCATTCGGTTGAGTTCATCGGCAACCATACTCAGGTGTTTGGTTATCTTTGCCATGTTCTGAATTGAATCTCGCTGCGATTTAAGCGAATCAAGAACACCATCGACCTCTCTAGTGGTTGTTTTTGTGGTAATTGAAAGGTTTTCAATTGAAAGACTTATAGCTTCAATATTTTTACTCTGTTCAACAGAAGACTTACTGATGTCTTGAACCTGAACATTCACGCTTTCAGAAGCCATACCAATTTCGTCAAGATAAGCGCCGCCTTGGTTGATGATCTTAACACCTTCCTGAACCTTTTCGCGCCCGAGTCCCATTTCTTCGACCGCCTTATTGGTTTTATGCTGGATCTCTCCGATAAGGGCTCCGATTTCCTCAGCGGCTTTGGCGCTTTGTTCGGCCAACTTCTTTACGTTTGCAGCGACGACGACAAAACCGCGACCCTGCTCACCGGCTCTCGCAGCTTCGATAGAAGCATTTAGAGCAAGCAGGTTTGTCTGTCTGGAAATGGCGGTAATGGTCAAAACAATTTTCCCGATTTTGCGCGACTGGTTTTTGAGCTCTTCGAGAACTCTTGAAGAATCGCCAACGGCGCGCTCGATTTCTTTAATTGTCGTGGAAGCCTCGCGAACTGATTCCATACCCTGCGTCGCTTTCAAGCGGTTCTGCACCGATTCTTCATAAGCACGATTCGATCTTTTGGCTATCAACTGGGAATTAGCAGAAATTTCTTCAATAGCTGCGGCAGTTGATTCAAGAGTCGTTGCCGAGTCTTTGGAAGCCTTGGTAATTCTCTGGGTATTGCCGAAAATATTCTGAATAGATTCGTTAGATTGTATGGTCAAGGAAGATATGTTGTTGGCCATGTTCGACAGCCGGTTGATAACATCTTGAATTTGCAGCAGCAATCGCTGAATATAGCTAATAAAGCGGTTAAAACGTTCAGAAACTTCGGTCAGCTCATCTTTGCCGACTATTGCCAATCTTTTGGTAAGGTCACCACGACCTCGAGAGATTTCTTCCAAGCCCTGGGAAACCCCTCTAATCTGGTTTACGACACCATTGATTACAACCATGGTTATTCCGGTCATTACCACAAGACCAAAAATTATCAGAAACAGGGAAAATTTCTGGGCATTATTCAGAGCACCCATCATCCCCTGAGTGTCGACCATCGAAAGAAGAACCCAGTTGGTATTTTGAATAGGAGAAGCAGCAATAAAAATATTGGATTTCTCTCCGAGGAGGAACTTCTGAAAACCAGACTTGCTGTTGATTATTTTATCTGCATGATCCTGTAATTCCGGTTCAGAAGAATTTAGAAAAATATTTCTTTGAGGGTCGAGAATGTTGTCGGCATCGGAGTGAGCCAGGTAGAACCCGTTTTGCGTAGGATCATTTGATACTATCGCTGTTTTACCGCTAACAGAGGTCAATGAGCCGGGAATATTTTCAAAAAGTCTTTCGAGGCTTACCCCAACCAAAACGATGCCGATAATTTTTTTCAAATGGGTTACCGGCTTGCAGATATAGAACACTCTTTCACGGAAATCGTCACCCGCGTCCCGGAAAATAACCGGAGTCTTGTAAACCCCCTCGTTTTCAAAGGTATCTTCCATTTTCACGTTAATGAACTTTTCGTAAGGAACTTCATTCAACGGCAGTTCTATGCCATTACTGCCCATTCTGAAGATAGTTTTTCCGTCATCTGTAAGAATTGCGATCTCGATGATATCAGAATTCAGTGATTCATCATTTTTCACCAGCAACGCATTAACCGGTGCTCGCAAAACCTGTTTCCACTGTTCGATCAATTGCACCTGATCCGGAGCCTGATCAAGCCAGGAAAGGTATTGAATCATCGAATTCAATCTTCCCAGGTATTCACTGGTTCTTTCGTAGGCTGAAATGGCAATTGAAACTTTGCTGGCTTCTGAGTTTACAATTGAAATAATCTGCAGCGGAATTTGACTTTTAACCGCGCCACGGATTTTTTCGGATGTAAAGAACGTCAATCCAAGCAATATAAGAGAAACAACGACCATCGTAATAAACAGTCGGGTTTTAATCTTAAGATTTGAAAAGAATTCCAAGTTATTTTGCTCCAGGCTTTATTTTGCGGGAATCAGAACGGTATCACCGACTTTTATAATGTGATTTTTATTAAAAGAATTTAAACGCATGAGCTGGGTTAAAGAAACTCGATATTTGGCGGCGATACCAGAAAGAGTATCACCACGAATTACCTTGTAGCGGCGGGCGTTTTTCTTTTCATTTTCAAATTTCTTTTTGCGAGCAGCAGCCGCATTGGCGAGGCGTTTTTTTCTATCTTCTGCCTGCTTGATGTAAGACAAATAGGTCGTATCGATTCCTTCTTCGATGTTGCCTAGAAGGAAATCACGCAAGCCAAGATAAACGGCCTGAGCCAGCTTGGTTCGATATGTATAATTTTTGAGAACGTTAGCATCACTGATGTTTGATGTATAACCGAATTCCAGCAAAACTGAAGGCATTGCCATCGAAT
The DNA here is from genome assembly GCA_964596185.1 of uncultured bacterium. Taxonomy (GTDB): domain Bacteria; phylum Muiribacteriota; class Ozemobacteria; order Ozemobacterales; family Ozemobacteraceae; genus DYKG01. The sequence continues at coordinate 28,556 of CAZQUE010000016.1, forward strand.
GGAGCACCTTGAAACCAGCCCTTTTGACTCCCCTGGAGGGAAGAGAAGCCACAGCCGAGCCCAATCTGGCCTCGACTTTTTCGGCAAGCTGCCGGCTCTTGAACATTATAGAAGCCTGCTTTTCAACGATGTCTTTTTTGACAATATTGGTTGCCGGTTGCGCCTGAACGGTTCCGGCAAAATCGACCATGTTTTCCATTTCGGCAACTAGCCTTTCAGCCTCTCCGACAGCGCCTTTTGGCGACTCATAATATACTTCGATACCGCGAATGGATTTTTTGCGGTTGTAGTTTACGTGAAGGCTGACAAAGGCGTCTGCGCCGAGATGCTCTGCAATCTCTCTTCTTCTCTCGAGGGGAATGATGTAATCGCCGCTTCGGGTAAGAATAGCCTTGAATCTGGGATCGCGATCAAAATAAGCTTTGACAAGCTTACCCATGTTCAGAACATAATTTTTTTCAATTATCCCGTTGTTTCTGGTGCCAGGGTCTTCACCCCCGTGGCCGGGGTCGAGAACGACAATCTTGATATTTTCGGCTTTGAGTTTTTTGACAGCGGTCAATTCAGCATTTCTTTTTTGCTGAATGGTTGCCTGAGGTTCTTTGAGAAAGATAACGATTCTATCGCCCTTGCGTTCATTTTTGGGCAATACGAAGGTTTTTGCCTCGACACCGGTGGGAACTCTGAAAAAGACCCTTACCAGGCCCTTAGTCTTTTGCTGAACGGTCAAAACCTCAAGAAAAGGATTATTTAGCGGATATCTTTGCCGACCTGGGCGAAAAGTACAATCATCTATATCAAAGAAAAGCGTGCCGTCTCTAAGCCTTGAAACCGGCGATACTCTGGGCGCGGCGGAAATGTCGACAACAACCTGAGCTTCTTCAGGACTCTGCCAAAAGCGAATATCGGTGATTCGGCCCGACTCTGCTCCGTAACAGGGCACAAAACTCAGCAGAAAAAACAATAAAAACAGTCGCGAAAAATGGTTCCAGTTTTGTTTATTAAAAGCAATATTCATAACATTAATGTGCAAAGCAACTCTCTTAAAAAATCATTTTGCATGGATTATATCAGGTTTAACCATATCTTCAAAGTCCAACCTGGATACTTTTTTTATTTTTTCAATCTGACAATTTTTTTTCAAGGCGATGGACAGTCTCTGAAGGTACTCCTGACGGGGAATCTCAACCGCTCCCAATCTGCGCGTATGCGGTGTAATAACCTGTGAATCGAAAAGAAGAAACCCTTTTTTTTCGAGATAGTTCAAAAAGAACCTTAGACAGAGGTTTGAAGCGTTAGTAATGGTGTGAAACATTGATTCTGCAGCAAAAAAACCGCCAATGGCCACACCGTAAAGGCCCCCGGCAAGTTCGTTTTCACGCCATATTTCACAACTGTGGGCAATTCCGAGTTCGTGCAATTTCTCATAGGCATCGATGAATTCAGGCGAGATCCAGGTCTGTTCCCGGCCGGGAGCAGGTTCAGCGCAACCCCTGATTACTTCTGAAAATGATTGATCGATTGAAAAAGTGAAAGGGCCATTACGGTAAAGCCTTTCTAGCCGCCGCGACAAACTAAAAGAATGTATATTGAAAATAGCCCTGGGGTCAGGCGACCACCAGGTAATCGGATGGACTGTCCAGGGAAAAATCCCGGAGCGGTAGGCCAACTCAAGAGTATCGGGGGCAAGATTCCCACCTATGGCCAAAAGCCCATCAGAGTCAGCAAAATGTGCCGGGGGAAATTTGATTTTTTTTCCAGGTGTAGAGTTATACATCTTAACAGAATCAAAACATAAGTTAGAACAATTCTCAATCCAAAGATTTACATGTGAATTTTAACACAATCATTGAAAACTAGACATTAATATGTTAGCCTTTAAGCCATTTAAAATTGCCATTTTGAGAATTCAGGAGTACTTGAAATGCTTTCAACCAGTACCTTCAATGGTGGACTTCACCCACCTGAGCTTAAAAACACCGCCAATAAAAGCATTGTCGACCTGCCGATTCCAGACAAGGTCATATTGCATGTTTCTCAACACATTGGCGCACCGGCCAAACCACTTTTCAAAATTACCGATAAAGTGGAATGCGGTCAGGTTATCGCTGAGCCGGGCGGATTCGTTTCGGCTCGCATTCACGCTACTGTTTCCGGGAAGATTATCGGTGTGGGAAATTTTATGCACCCTTTTGGCGTGCCTTCCCCTGCGATTGTTATCGAAAGAAATCCTGAATCTCCCGAACCTGAATACCCGGAAGAAAATGGCTTCAACCTGAGCAATGAAGAAATAAAAACCCGCATTCAGAATTCAGGGTTGGTCGGCCTTGGCGGCGCAACGTTTCCCACCCATGTCAAGCTTTCTCCACCTGAGAATACGCCGATAGACACTGTTATTCTGAATGGAGTCGAATGCGAGCCTGCACTCACTTCAGATCATCGTCTAATGCTTGAAGATCCCGAGAAAATTGTTTCCGGCCTCAAGATGATCATGAAAGTTCTCAATGCCAAGAATGGAATTATCGGCATTGAAAACAACAAGCCCGATGCAATAGAAATGATGCGCAAAAAGGTCGAGGGCGAGGCGAACATAGAGGTTCAGCCTCTTGAGGTTAAGTATCCCCAGGGCGGCGAAAAGCAGCTGATAGTTGCGTGCATCGGCAAAGAAGTTCCTTCGGGCGGCTTACCGATGAATGTCGGCGTGGTGGTTCAGAACGTAGCTACGGCAGCAGCTGTTGCCGATGCAGTAAACAGAAACCGCCCTCTTCTCGAAAGAGTTGTCACCCTCGCAGGGAACTGTGTGAAGAACCCCGGCAATTACCGGGTAAGAATTGGCACCACCGTTGAAGAATTCATCAAAATGACCGGAGGCCTTAAAGAAGGCGTCGACCCGGTAAAAGTCATTATGGGTGGGCCGATGATGGGTTTCGCCCTTTTCGATCTGAATATTCCGATTATCAAGGGCACGAGCGGAATTCTCGTCTGGGATAAAGACGAAGCTGCCGTTTATAAGGAAACCGCCTGCATCCGTTGCGGCCGCTGCATTCGGGCCTGCCCGATGAAGCTCATGCCCCAGCAGTTGAAAAAGCTTGTCGATGCAAAGAAATGGGAACAGGCCGACAATCTTGGCATTCTTGACTGTATGGAATGCGGCTGCTGCGCCTACACATGTCCCTCCGGCCTGCCGTTGATCCAGACCTTCAAAATGGGCAAAAAAATGGTTATGGCTGAACGAAAAAAAGCACAGGCAAAGTAAGGAATCTGCATTATGACAAATGAAAACAAACCCTTTATGCCAGCCAATAAAAAGTTTCTGGTAACCAGTTCTCCGCATCTTCATGAGAATCTCAGCACGGCCCGTGTAATGTGGGACGTCAACCTTGCCTTGATTCCGGCTCTGATAATGGCCATATATAACTTTCGCGAGAAAGCGGCCCTGGTGATTTTCATGTCGGTTCTAGGTGCGGTAGTCGCCGAATATCTGATTCAGAAATTTCTTTTCAGAAAAGACTCGACGATTGCTGACGGTAGTGCAATTTTAACCGGCATTTTGCTTGCCTTCTGTGTTCCTGCAGCGCTGCCATGGTGGGTAGCCTTTATCGGCGGGATCGTCGCTATAGCGCTTGGCAAGCAGGCTTACGGTGGCCTGGGACAGAATGTCTTCAACCCTGCCCATGTTGCCCGTGCAATGCTGTTGGCAAGCTGGCCAGTTTATATGACTACCTGGCTCAAGCCTTTCGGCGTTGCCGCTACCGATGCGGTTACCTGTGCCACTCCGCTCGGGGTATTGAAGGAAACCGCACGAAATCCTGAACTGATGACCCAGTTGTCAGAAAAAGGAACAAGTCTGGTAGCTTATACTATGAATCAGCTGCAGGTTTCTTTCAGTGATCTGTTTTATGGCATAAAATTCAGCGGCTCTCTGGGGGAAACTTCCAAGATTGCATTGCTGCTCGGCGGTTTATACCTGCTTATTCGTGGTCATATCACCTGGCAAGCGCCGGTTGCCATGACAGCCACCGTTTTCGCTGGGGCCTTCATTTTTGGCGGTTCTTTTGATTACGCTCTTTTTCACCTTTTGACCGGCGGCCTGATCATCGGAGCAATTTTCATGATCACCGACATGGTAACTTCACCGATGACAGGATCAGGGCAATTGATATTTGGCTTCGGTTGCGGGGCAATAACTCTACTGATAAGAATGAAGGGCGGTTATCCAGAAGGAGTCTGTTATTCAATTCTGATAATGAATGCGATCGTTCCGCTGATAGATAAATTCACCATGCCGGTAAAATTCGGCACCGTAGCTGTCAAGGAGGCAAAAGCATGAAAGACATGTTGAAGATGGGCCTCTTCCTTTTCGTAGTCGCGGCGGTAGCCGGTGTTCTGCTCGCAATTACCGAAGAAATAACTGCTCCCAAAATAGCGGAAAATAAAAAAGCCCTGATGGAACAGGCTCGAAAAGAAGTTCTACCTCAGGCTACCGCTTTTTCACAAAATGAATACAAAGTTTCTGATTCGGCAAACGCTCTCACCTACAGTGCTGGATTCGATCAGTCCGGGAAGCTTACCGGTGTGGTCGTCAACGTTTATCCCAAAGGCTATGCCGGTGCCATCGAAATGGTCGTTGGCCTGAACAATGAGGGAAAAATTTCCGGGGTTAAAATTCTTTCACAAAAAGAAACGCCCGGCCTTGGCACCAAGCTTGCTGACCCGGTTTTCATGGAACCGTTCAAAAAACTTATCGAAGCGAAAGACAAACCGGTTTTCATGGTTAAACAGGATGGTGGCGATGTTGACGCGATCACCGCAGCAACCATAAGCAGCCGGGCATTTTGCGCCGGAATACGCAACAGTCTCGAAACTTTCGATATGATTAAAGGGCAATTCAGTGCTTTGAAAGCACCTGCCGCCCCAACTGCAGAAGTTTCCGGAGGTGCCAAATGACCAGGATGCAACAACTATTAAAAGGTTTTTGGGAAGAAAACCCGATTTTTGTCATTGCTCTAGGCCTTTGCCCAGCACTGGCAGTTTCTTCATCTCTGGTTAATGCCGTTGGAATGGGTGTTGCGGCAACCTTTGTCCTGATCGGCAGCAACCTTATCGTTTCTTTGATGCGCTCTATCGTTCCCGGCAAAATCCGAATTCCGATATTCATCGTTATCATCGCGACTTTCGTTACCATTATCGACAAACTTATTGCTGCTTTTTCTCCGTCGCTTTCAGCCAGCCTGGGGATTTTCATTCCATTGATCGTTGTGAACTGCGTAATTCTCGGCCGCGCCGAATCGTTCGCCAGCAAAAACGGACCAGTGGATTCAATTCTCGACGCAATCGGAATGGGCATTGGCTTCACCATTGCACTTGTACTGATTGCCTTTTTCCGCGAACTTCTCGGCGATGGTAAATTGTTCGGTTACGCAATACCATTTTTCAGCACCAATCCAGCTCTGATAATGATCATGGCCCCCGGCGGCTTCATTGTTTTCGGGCTGTTAATTGCACTCAAACGTCATATTGAAGCGAAAGGAGCAGAAAAATGACCAGTGGACTGCTCAGCATTTTCATCGTTGCAATTTTTATTGAAAACTTCGTTCTTAACCAGATCCTGGGTATTTGCCCGTTCATTGGAGTTTCCAACAAGCTGGACTCAGCCGTGGGTATGGGCTTCGCAGTAACTTTCGTTATGGTAATGGCCGGAGTCGTGACCTGGAGCATTCAGAACTTCATTCTGGTTCCATTGCATCTTGAATACCTGCAAACGATTTCATTCATTCTGGTAATCGCTTCATTAGTTCAATTTGTGGAAATGGTGGTTCGCAAGACTGCCCCTGCCCTATACCAGGCCCTCGGCGTTTTTCTGCCACTTATCACCACCAACTGTGCCGTTCTTGGCGCGGCTCTGCTCAACATCAAAAAGGGTTACGGACTTGTCGAAGCTGCAGTTAATTCATTTGGCGCAGGCATCGGCTTCTTTTTTGCGCTGATTCTAATGGCTGGTATTCGCGAAAGACTCGATACGGCCGAAATTCCTCAGGCAATGAAAGGTGCGCCGATAACCTTCATCACTGCCGGACTTCTGGCAACCGCCTTTATGGGCTTTTCCGGTCTGGTTTAACAGGAGACTGACATGCTTACACAAATTTTGACTGCCGTAGTCGTTCTAGGCTGCCTTGGTTTTATCTTTGGTGCCATTCTTTCATTTGCCTCCAAAAAGTTTGAAGTTTATATCGACCCTAAAATTGAGCAGACTCTCGAACTTCTGCCCGGTGCAAACTGTGGTGGTTGCGGCTATCCCGGCTGCGCATCACTCGCCGAAGCAATTGTAAAAAAGGGAGTCCCTGTTACCGCCTGCCCGGTTATCTCCGCAATCAACCGCCAGAAAATAGAAGAGCTTCTCGGACTGAACGACAAAGTTGAAGGCGATAAAAAGCCGGTGGTTAAAGCCGCTCTTGTTAAATGCAATGGTCTCGATACTGAAGAATATCAAAAGTTCGAGTATATGGGCGTAAAAGACTGCCAGGCTGCAGTCCTTTTGCAGAATGGGCCCTGGCTATGCCCGCATAGATGCATGGGTCTGGGTTCATGTGAACGCGCCTGTCCATTCGACGCCATCAAAATTGGACCGAACCATCTTCCGATAGTAGATGAAGAAAAGTGCGTCGCCTGTGGCAAATGTGTATTGGCCTGCCCAAAACAATTGATTGAAATGGTTGATAAAGAGCAGATGGTTCATGTCAAATGTAATTCAACCGAAAAGGGCGCAGACACCCGAAAAGCATGCAAAGTTGGCTGCATCGGCTGTGGGCTCTGTATCAAAGTTTGTGCTTACGACGCCATCAAGGTAGAAAACAACCTGGCACATATTGATTATGAAAAATGTACCCAGTGTGGCGCTTGCGTAGCCAAATGTCCGCAGCACAGCATCATTATGGAAGACAAGCCTGAATTCAAGGGGCGTATCGCCAAAATAGATCAGGAAGCTTGCATAGGCTGCACGATCTGCTTCAAGGTCTGCAAGTTTGATGCGGTAAAAGGCGGGACTCCAAAAGAAAAGCATGAAATAATCGAAAACAAATGTGTCGGTTGTGGCCTATGTGCTCAGAAATGTCCGAAAAAGTGCATCGAGATGTTGGAAAAATAATCTCCAGTCATGCAGCAACAGCTCATATACCTTTTTGCCTGCTTCATCATCGGCAGCATACCTTTAGGAGAACTTCTCAGTCGGATCAAAACCGGTAAGAGTTTAATTCTGGAAGGAAGCCGAACTACGGTTGCGCCGGCAAAAATGTTTGAGCTCCTTGGAATCCCGGCAGGAATTCTAGTCTGTCTGCTGGATTTTTTCAAAGGCTTCTTGACTTCCTTTCCCCTGGCAGTATGGGTGCTAGGGCCTGAACCTTACCACGCCTGGGGTCTGATAAGCCTCGGTGGCCTGCTAACCGTGGTCGGGCACTGCAATTCACCCTTTCTCGGCTTTAAAGGCGGGCGCGGGCTTGCGCCAACTTTTGGGGTGATGGCGACTTTGCTGCCTATTCCTGCAATTTTTGCATTTTTGATTGGGCTCTGGCTCGCATTCTGGGGACTATCGACCAAACCTGGAGCTTTGAGCGCCGCCGGAGCAATGCCACTGTTTTCCATCATCTGGGTTCTGGTGATAAAACCTCAGGAGCTGTTCTACCTTTATGTCGTCGCATTTATGTCCCTCTGGACTTTCTGGGAACACCGCGATGAATTGAAAAGCTATATGGGCATAAAAGCTTCTACTTCACAAGATTCAAAAAATAAAGAAGAAGAATCATCAACAACAGAGCACCCTGATGAGTCATCATTAACCGGGGCCTCTGAACTCCATCATGGCGAAATTGCTGATAACCGACCAGAAGGCGATCAATAAGGACAAAATAGAATTTATCTAGCCTTGGGGTCGAACTTTAGTTCAAGACGATCATTGGCAACCACGGCCTTGAAACGTGAGAGGTCGCTCTGGTCGAGAAAAAGGTCCATGAAAAATTTTCGCGCATCAGGGGCGATTGCGTTATATGGTGGGCGCGGTTCTACTGCGACGCCAGCCAGGCGACGATTTCGGTCGAAATACATGGTGATCAGATAAACAGAAAGGCTCATGCGGCTGTATTTGCCGAAGGCGTAGGAATAATTTTTCGCACCATATTCACGAAGTCTTGTTTCAACCTGTTTAATCGGCTGGCCAAACATTCCCAGGCTTTCTTTCGGATCAGGGGCCTTCAAATGGTTGTCCATGTATGGGTCGAACTTGTTCACCCCACCAACTGCCGGCTGTTGCTGGGCCGGACGCTCTTCAGCTGCCACAGGTTTTTCGGCGGGCGCCTTTTCGGCAGCTGCGGCAGGCTGCGCTGCAGGTGCCGGTTGCGCCGCTGGTGGAAAGCCATTATATGGGATCTGCGCCATAACCTGCCTGGTGAGCAAACCAGATAAAATTAGAGCTAGAAGAACTTTGCCGCTTTTTATTTTCATATTTTTATCGTACTATATTTTTCAATAAAGTAATACCTGATAAGGAACATTTATGAGCCTGCCTGGAAAAGTAATTCAAATCATTGGTGATGAGATTATCGTCGAAGTTTCCCCAAAACCTGAGTGTAATGGTTGCCACGCCTGTACTGGCCTCCTGGGAGGTGAAAAAAAGTCTTCGCCCCGCAAAATAACCGCCTTGAAAGGTGGTTTCTCTCCCAAAGAAGGTGATGAGGTTATTCTCGACATTAATCCAGGTGAGGGAAGTATTGCGGCAATCCTGGTTTTCGGCCTGCCGATGTTTTCTTTTTTTGCCGGTCTCTTTGCTGCACCATGGATATGTGATCTGCTGGGCACTCAATTAACCGATCTTAGTCGTTTTATCAGTGCGATTGTTTTTCTTGCCATTGGCTTCATAATTCTTGCGTTGATATCCAGAACCAGAAGTGCGCGTAAACTTAGCCTAAAAGTCGTCGAGATAGTCGAACCCGGCACGCAAAAAGGTAGCTCCTGTCAATTTTAAATTCTGAACCGAGAGCAACCCATAAATCCTGATAATTTGCCTTAAGTTCTTCTGGGCATGCTTCCCGGCGCCTTTTTTTCCTGATAATGCTTACAGACACAAACGCTCCGGGGTGATAGCGGCTTTGCCATAGAATAAAACCACACCGGTTTGACATATTAGAGAGGCTCCGGGCTGTTTTTCACAAGAACAAGAATAAAAAAAAGGTCCCCGGTTTAAAATGCCGGGGACAAAGTGAGAGGATCTTTTGAGAGGATACTTGAAGTCATCTGAGAGACGACTAAATTTATAAAAGAGCTTTCCGGATCATGCAATAAATGTGCTGTGACCGTATTGTGTTCTGTATTTTGTCAGAGGGGTGAATTCTACGTGAATAAGAGATTGATATCTGGTTGGCTGTTAGGGCATATTTTGCAGTGACTTTTGCTGTGACCGTTTTGTAACACAGTTGTAATTTTACTGTTAACGATCCGGAAAACACTTTTTACGTTTTTCAAAGAGCGACATTTATATTAGAGCAATAAACGTGCCAACTTTAAAAGGGCTGATTTTGCCATATTTTACACTTTTTCATGGGTAACTTTTTCCACTTGTGTGATTTTTTCACACACCCCGCAACCCTCTTAATTATGATTAAACCACATTTTATATTTATCCGCAAGGGTTTAAAGGTTTTTTCGCTCTAGTTTGTGATTTTTTTCCCAAACCTATGATTTTTGTGCGGTTTTTTCACCTGTGTTTTTTTTCACGCACAATCTAAACTTTTCTAAAGGAACTGTTACAAAAAAATCTGGTCAGCCAGCAACCGCCCCGAAACATAGATATAAGCGGGCAAATCCTTGAGCTTGTCCCTGCTACCGCTAAAAAAGGAATCAACCCATGAGCCGCAAAAGCTCCGGGCGATAAGAGTCGTTTGGGATGCAACGAATCCAGGCAAAACTGGGTTAAAAAAGGCGGCTGCCCTAAACAGGACAGCCGCCTTGATTCTTTAAGCTAATGCAAAGCTTTATTCGAACTGAACGAGCCACCAGTCATAAGAACTAGAATTGGTTCTCAGCGTATCAAGGTCATAATCGGTAGAATTGGTGTTTCCAACTGTTGTCAAAACACCGTCCTTGAAAACGATAGACCTGAAGGCTTCTGAACCGCCGCCGCCGAAGTTTTTCTCCCAGTTAAGGACTGCTCCGGTCGGATCGAGTCTGAACAGCCAGGAGTCTTCATTCTGGTAAAAGCTGCTAACGTCGCCGCCACTTGAGCCACAATACCCGGCAACGACGACACTGTAATCGGGAAGGAACTGAACATCATAGCCCTTGTCGGCATAAGAACTGCCCATAGCTCTTTGCCAGGCAGCAGTTCCATTGACATTCATTTTCATTACAAACACATCAGTCATGCCGTGGAACCCTGACACAGCGCTTGAGCCCGTTTCACCGGTCACCAGCAGGCTACTGCCATCGTATATGCAGGCATAAGCGATATCACTGCCACTGCCGCCGAAAGAATACTGACCGAGCAAATTGCCAAAATTCGCATCGGACGATGTATCAAGCTTAACAACCCAGACGTCATTGCCGCCAAGAGCATCGGCCGCTAGTCGGTCACCATTTGCTGATGCCGAACTACCAGCGACAAAAAGGAAGTTTCCGCCGGGTTCGACTGCTATCGAAGTTCCCTGATCGCTCAGATCGCCTCCAAACGCCTGCTGCCAGACAATATCACCATTGTCATGATCGAGTCGCATTACCCACATATCACTGTAGCTCGAGCTATTGTAATGCATGTTGGTGGTGCTCAAATCGCCGTCATTTGAAAAAGTCCGCCCTGCCACAACCAGACCCGGCGCCGGAAAGACAATTTTTTCAACGGCAAATCCATCTTCAGCATTGGCACCGCCGTAGCTTCTTACCCAGTTAAACACCCCTGAAGAGCTTACGCTAAGCACGAAAAGGTCAAAGCTGGAACCGTGAGAAGTCGTGATGGTGCCGCTGGTAGAATTGGTGCTACCAACGATTATAAAGTTTCCATTGTCGGCTTCAACGACATCGGCCACGATTTCACGACCTGCGCCACCATGAACTGACTGCCAGCTGATTGCCCCATTTGCATCAATTTTCATAACCCAGACATCGGAATTATATGAGCTGGTGCCTTCGTATGTGCCTGTGACATCGCCGTCGCCGCCCGATACGTGACCGACTACAAGAAATCCACCGTCAGAAGTGGGAATAATTTTCTCTGCCGACTCATAAATGCCATCGGCACCTGACGTTGCTCCATACACCTTCTGCCATTTAATTGTCGGCGCAACTGCATATTTGTCGACAACCTTAAGGGTAAAGGTCAAGTTAGAGATTGAGTTGCCAATGCTGTCATAAACGCTGACCACAACGACGTAGTCGCCAAGAGCCGAATCGGTAGAACCGGTTATGTAACCGTCGCTATCCAGGGTTAAGCCTCCTGGCAGAGATTGGCTGAAGTTATAAGTGTAAGGAGGTTTGCCGCCAAGAATTAACTGCTGGCTGTACGGAGTCTGAAATGGAACTTCATCAAGTGTGCCAAGGTCATTTGTTGTAAGGTTTCCAACAACTTCCATGCTGAACGATTTGCTTACCGTCTTTCCGGTGGAATCCGCAGCAACGATGGTAAAAGTGTAGGTATCGGCAGTAGCTGGAATGCCGGTGATCTTGAGATCTGTCTGGTCGAGGGTCAAATTGCCAGGCAAGGTCGAACCTGACTGCAGACTGATATTCAGCGGCGCAATTCCGCCAATAACTGCCAGCGGCATATCATACTGTTTGGTAACGGTTCCAGGCAATAGATCGGTTGCACCAATAGTCAACTCAGGCCCAATGGCCAACTGAAATTCCCGGGTAATGAAATTTCCGTTATAATCAGTAACTTCAACGAGTAAGGTGTAGAGACCCGGACTGTTTAAATTATCTGGAGTTCCGGTAATGCCATCCTGTGAAAAAATCAAGCCTGTCGGAAGAATTTGACCGCCTGGTAAACCAAAGGTATAAGGTGTCGTCCCTCCTGAGACCAGTGTTTGATCATAACTGCTGCCAATAGCAGCAAGAGGCAAAGGACTGGCAGCAACGAAGACTGGTAGATTGGTATTTGAAGGAACAATGGTAATTGAAAACGCCTGACTAATTGTGTAGCCGTTATCATCAGTAAACTCGATGGTGAACTCGACGTCACCGGCTTGAGATGGCTGGCCATAAAGAGTTCCGGCACTGATGTTCATACCAGCCGGCAAATTTCCTGAAAGCAAACGATAAGTGTATGGCTCCTGGCCACCGGAAACCAGAACGGTTTCGTAATCACTATCCACCATAGCGTTAGACAAAGTCGGCAGTGCAGCAAAAGCAAAAGCCGCAGGTGGTGGCGTATTACCATCGTCAAGAGGTGCGACCATCGTATTATTTACCAATGCAGAATAAAGCAGATGAATATAGGTAGCCGCGCCGTTTCCGTCCCATTCTACCTGGGCAACCAGACCAACGTTGCTTTGGTAAAGATTGCTGGCATACATTTCCTGAGTCTGGCCAGCAGGAACAGAGTTAAGAAAGCGAACATAAGCATCGACCTGATAAGCATCGAAAGGACCGGCAAAAGTCTGAATGCTGATTTTTCTTGCCAGGCGACTGGCCAGAAAAATCTGATAGGTGTTGCCATCGGCCCACTGAACGGTTACGGTCTGAGTAGCAATTTCACCGATCGCCGGAGCGGCACTCAGGTATTTAACCGCTTCACCTGAGTTAAAATTACCGGTGCCATAGATATAAAGCCCCTGGTCGCTGGCATAGCCAACCCTGTGATCTCCCACCGGCTGGGTAAAAATGTCGATGAACATACCGCGAATGGACGTGACCGAAGTTGGATTTGAATTGTAATAGGCCTCCTGAAGCTTGTGCCACGAATCAGTGGTCTTCAGCGCTGTCAAAGTATCTGAATAGTTACTTAAATTGAAATAATATGAAGTCGACTGGGAGCTGAATTCCATTTCATAAACAGATCGAGAATCCAGAGAGACTGGATCATCAGGAATTGAACCGATTACCATCATCGGCGAGGTGATAGAGTCTGAATAGTTGGCCGGAATGACAATGCTTTTCCAAGAGTTACCCCGCTGAAGTGGCAACAATGAAGAAGCAGTTACGACATCGGTAGCGTCTCCGGAGAATTGTATCGTTTCGATGAACCATTGTCCGTCAATTTTCACCAGTTCGAAATCAACTCGAAAAGTTCTGCCGCTGAAATCCTTAATTGCGTAAGCCTTGGCAAAATCATCAGTTACCTGATTTATGCCATCGTGGGGTACAGTGAAATAATGAGCATAGTTGTCGTTGGCATCATTGATATCAGAACCGAAGTCCCATATTTTAAGAGTACAGATCGATTCACTGCAGCCAGTTTGAGCTTTCAAGGTTGGCGAAAAAAAAGCCTGAGGGTCACCGGCTCGCAGAGACTGGAAAAACCCGTTAAGGGTGCTCGATATTCCCACCGTGTCGACCTGGCTGACGCCAACTGATTGCGACCCGCCGCCGCATCCGGTGCTCAATGCAATTCCGGCAAGAACAAACAATCCAAACAAAAAGGTAAAGCTCTTCAATCTAATCAGGTACATAACAGACTCCAGGTATCTAATTCTCAATTTTGGTGAATTCTACCACAGAATCAACAAATTTTCCTGAAGAAATCTAATTCTGCTGCAAAAAGGTCTGAATAATTCCGACAACTTTTTCTCTGATTTCCGCGTCGGAAATGGTATCAGCAATCATCTTCAAAAAGCCTCGAGCGACAAACTCTTTTCTTGAATGGTCGAAATTCAGATCAAAAACCCAGGCCAGCTGCAAAATTTTGAAATCGTTGAGGTTTTTAAGATCGGCGCTGTTGATTATTCGACCAGCAACAAGATCGGCAAAAACTTTTTCACTGACCTTGTTTTCATCAGGCAGGTGTAGTTCAATAGCAGGATTGCGCTCAAATCTACTTCGCTTGTAATAATCGGTTACCACCTTCCAGATGTCGAGTTTGTCTGCATCACGAAGCAATTTGGCCAGAAGCAGTTCATTTTCGGTCAGTTCATTGGAAATCGCCGCACGATTGTGGTTTGCAATCGCCATCTTTATCAGCCGCCGGCTGTTTTCAGAAAGATCTTCTAGCAGCTCGAGGCGGTCGATGATTTTCAGGCCAAGCTCCGCATGATTTTCTGAATGTTTATCAACAAAGGTTTTATAAGTTTTGTATTGCTCGAATCGGCCGATATCATGAAACAGGGCCGACATTTCTGCTGCGCGGGCCAGATCATCGGCTAATTCAATGCTCCGGCAGAGCTCGGCCATTTCCTTGCAAACGCGGTAGGTATGTTCCTGTTTCAAAAGAATGTTCTGGTCAAATTCCCGCTCATTAATGAGAAAGCTCTGGGTATATTCGCCGAACCAGGATTTTGAATTTTCCAGAAATTGCTGGCTGACCATTGGTCTTCTCCGATTTTTGCCTGTTTCTTGATTTAATGTCTGATGGATTGTAGCATTAAAACTGGATTTTACTCTTTTGTCCGGCAGGTTACAACCGTAATCTTAGGTAATGGCCGATTGCCGGGGAAAAAAATGGAGAAAAGAATGCAGCTCAGCAAACATTTTCAGCGAATTTGTCTGTATTTATTTTTTTTACTTCTGCTGGCCGGTTCATGTGAGGCAAAACAAAGAGTCTTCAACGCGACCGGAGCCTTTGGAGCCATTTCCTGTGGCCATCCGCTGGCAACAAAAGCAGCTGCCCGTATTCTGGAAAATGGCGGAAACGCTGTTGACGCTGCTGTTGCCGCAGCTTTCATGCTTGGTGTCGTCGACTTTACCAATTCAGGTCCAGGTGGTGACGCCTTTGCACTGGTACATTTTCCGAACGGCAAAATAATGGCCTACGATGCGTCAATTCGCCGACCGGCCAGCCGGGAAAAAAACAAGTCATTTATCGGTCTGCCGACAGAGCCGGAACTACTTCTCAAGCTACTGCAACAATTCGGCAGTCGCAGTGCGGTCGAGGTGTTGGCTCCGGCAATAAAAACCTGCATTGATGGCTTTAAGGTCAGCTCATATCTGAACCGTGTCATCAGCGCAAAATTGCCAAGCCTTCAAGATCGGGCGGCAATAGACTTTCTTGCCCCCGATGGATACGCTATCCCGGCCGGAGCGATTTTAAAACAACCGCTTCTCGCGCAGACCCTGCAAAACCTGGCCCGGGACCTGGGAAATTCTTTCTATCGCGGCGAAGACGCGATGCGAATGGTGGCTCACATGCAGAGCCTTGGCTCAACCTACAGTCCTGGCGATTTAAAGGAATATTCCTCCAGTCTCAGAATTCCGATCAGGCGCGACTGGCAAAATTTTGAACTATATGGTAACCCGCCACCATCGAGTTCAATTGCAGCAATGAATTTGGCCTTGTCTCTAGCCGATTCAAACCTGGATCTTTTTTCACAATCGGTTGATACGATTGAATCGGTTTCTGCAATTGCCCGAAAAATCATCGATCATAAGTACAATTTTTTAAGCACATGCTTGAAATTTCCGCAAACCTTTTTTGATGCAAGTGAAAAAGCGCTTAATAAGATGGATATTTCAGAACAGGCACGCGAAGATGACAGTCAGACTACTCATCTTTGCGTGTGGGACAAAAACGGCATGGCGGTTTCGATGACCCTTACGCTCGGCAGTCACTGCGGCACCGGAGAACTATCACCGCTGGGCTTTTTTTACAATAATGAAATGCGCAACTATACGCCTCTGGTGGCAAGTTATCCGGCTGATTATCCTGAAAATGCCGGGCCAATTTCATCCAAAGCCCCGCTCATGATAAAAAGGGATGGAGAATTGGCAGCAATACTCGGCGGCGCAGGTTCAGACCGGATCATTTTCAATGTCGGACTGAATGCGGCCAGAATTATGCGAAACAGTCGGGCAGTCATGTCTTCAGCGCTAAAATCGCGTTATTTTCTTGATTACCTGAACGTCATGAATCTTGAATGGAATCCTGATTCAAGTTTTAAAACTGCTGCCGAAAAAAAGTTCAAAAAATTGAAGTGGCGCGAGAGTGGAGCTGATTATTTCGGATTAATCTCGATGATCTTGAAACAGGACAGCATGTTTCATGCTATTGGCGACTATCACCGTGACGGCGACTGTCAGACCATCGAGTTAGACCCCGAGAGAGCAAGAAGTTACAAAATCGAGCTGAATTTTTCCCGCAAAAAAGGATTCAAGCATTTACGCCTTGCCGGTCCCATTCAGGATTGGCGGCAAAAGGGCAAAAGCTGGATTTCGCTCAGCGCCCAATCTCAAGTTCAAAAAAATGGCGACGGCCATTTTGCCTATTCCCGGCAAAAGAAACATTCAGACCTTTTTTCAACTTTTATAGAGGTCAAGCCTGAAAATCGGGCAGATTTGCGATTCCGCCAGGTTTTGCAGAAAAAACCGGTTTTCACGAACCGGAATACTGCGCCCGAGATAGCTGAATTTGCGACCAACTATCTTGACTGCCAAACAGGAGAAGAGCTGGTGCGCCGTTTGCTGGTCGACATCGGCTTTTCTATTCCCTACTCTAAAACCAGAAAAAAGACCTCAGCGCTGAAGTTACTTGAAAAAGGTCAAGGTGACTGCAGCGGCAAAGCCAGACTTTTACATGAGGTTCTCACCTTATTTGGCTTCAAATCAAGACTTGTCGGAGGAATAATCGCCAACAAACCTTTAAAAACATCAACTCATCTATGGGTTGAGGTCTATGACAATGGTTACTGGCTTGCGGTCTGCCCGGTAAACTTCTGTTTTGGACAGACACCGGCAAACTGGTTAAAATTCAGATATGGAGAAACGCAAACGACAGATCCGGGAGGGAAGCTTATTTTCAACATAAGCGAAATGCCATGAAAAATAGAATCCTATCGATTTTTTTGTTCGCTCTGATAATGCTGCTAACCTGTCAGTCGCTTTCGGCAGAGGTTAAGATTATCAAGCTAAACTACGCAGAGCCAGATTCGGTCATCCTGACGCTTAATCAGCTTTTTGGCAAGAAGGTCAAAGTTGCCGCGGCACCAATGATCAATGCAGTAGTTATCAACTCCGATGACAAAGATGTTCTTGCGGCTATTGATCAACTCATCCGGGATCTAGACCATCGCCCGGCGCTGCTTCGTTTCAGCGTGCAAAGAGGCTCCGACCAAAGTTTTCAGCAACATGAAATTCGCGTCGGACAAAAGAACCGGTTCCAGCAAACCCGTACTCAAAGCCACGAAACCGGACAAAATTCGGTTATCGCCCTAGAGTACCGCAAGGCACGCCTGACCGACGACAGTATTAGAATTTTCAGCTATCCGACCTATTTTGGCGAAGCAATTGAAACGATTATTATCGCAAGAGGACTGATGGTTTCAGGACATCTTACTGGTAATAACAGTGCGCAGATAGAAGTCTGGTATTCAACAGGCGAAGGCTTTGATTCAGAAACACTTTTAACCGAACTTGAAGCACCGCTTGGGCAATGGGTCAGTCTTGGCGGTAGCAGCAATGAAAACAATCAGTCATCGCCCGAAATCAAAATTGGAAAAAATTCCGGATTTTCAGCACGAAAAAGCGGCAGTCATATAGACCGCCGCTATCTGATCAAAGTCGATCTGGTTAAGGATTAAAACGATACTTCGCTGCCCCCGTTGGAGTCATACAGATAATCGTCATCATCCGTTCCCGAACCGTCGCCATAACTGCCATCAGGTGGCGGCGGCGGCGGCACCTCGTTATCGTCTGGATAACTGATATCGTCATCTGGTGGAGGCGGTGGCGGAGGATCAGGGTAATCAGAGTCGCCACCATCGATATAGGAATCTGGTGTGAGCATGTCATCCTGCTCGTCAGTGGTTGGCGGAGGAATTTCACTGGTTGAATAGGTATCAGCGGAAGAAGAGCTATCGGTAACATTTGAAGAATCGGACATACCGAATTCAGTTGAATCTGAAGCATCGTCAGGGGTGAGGGTAATATCACCACTATCTTCGAAATCGCTACCCTCGTCGAGGCCCAGTTCATTACCGTTGAGGGTTAGCTCATCGGGAATTTCACCGGGAAGAATACCACCTGCAGCTTCGATTTTCGGCAACGCAATAGTTTCCATGATGCGTTCGCGCACATTGGTCATGTGTTTCAAAAGCTGCAGACTGCTATGGTAGAAATTGATAACGATGAGCTTCTTACCAAGTGGGATGATGACCATGTGGGTAAAAAGGCGTTTTTTGTTTTTCAGAAAATGAAACAAAACATTGCCGATTTCGACACCGGCCAGTTCTGATTTCCATTGGTCATAAAGCCTTGGGCTGAAGGGCATCAGCGTTTCCTTGATCGCTTTGCCCACCTGCGAAAGGTTTTGCGGTTCGTCGTAGGTTGCCGCCTGAATATGCATCAGGAATTGGCCGTCGAAGGCGTCAACTGAAGCCAACAAAGCCGGGCTGACGTTTTCCCTGATCTGAAAATCGCTGGGAACAAGAATTGAAAAATCGTAATCACGATTGCGAATTGGTCTGAAGCCTCTCTTTTCGCCGTAAAAGGGCCTGAGGCTGGACATGTAACTGCTTACACCCACCCCCTGAAGTGCAGATCTAAAGGTTTTACTGAGGCGCTGCCCATTGAGAACGTAGTCATAGACGGTCCAGCGATCGTTGTTGAAGCGACAATAAACGATGAATTCAAATTTACCACGATTGGTATTTAGACGAATGACGATTTTGCTCTGGACTTTTTTGTGGTAGCGCGGATCGGAATAACTGATCTTTGCACCTTTGGCAACCCGGTTCATCACCTTGGCAAGGAACCTGAATTCGTTGCGGTGCGATTGAATCTGGAAAGAATATAGTTCACGATATTCTTCGGGACTCATGCGCTGAATCTGGCGTTCGAAGAGAATTGCCAGAAAGGTTTCGACATCGAAATTGGCAAGACAGATGTCGAATTCGCCATCCATAAGTGCACCCATAAACTGGTAAACCATTGGTACCGGCGACGGAAGCTCAGAGCGAGCTCCTGGAGGTTCGGGGATATCGACCAACAGCGCGTCGGCATCATTAATCTGACCAAACAGGGAAGGTACAGAACATAAAATCAGAATTAGCAGCAAAGCTTTCAATCGGGTTTTATTCATCGTCTCTCTCCATATGGTTATAGATTAATTGACCTTGTTGACTTTGTCAACGCAATTGCAAATTCAAAAGGGTTCGAAACTCAAACGAGAGAAAATTTGACAAAACGATGTTTTTTAGACAAACTAATATTTAGTGAGATTTGTGAATCAATTTTAGAGCCAGCCAAGGATCTAATCAGGCCACCAAGATAAAGCGTTAAACTGGCCCGGGGGATTGTCATGAGAATTAAACAGGTTCTGGCATGCTTTGCCGTGCTCTGCCTTCTCTTAAGTCCTACGTTATTTGCCCAGAATGCCGATGTCCTTGCCCAGGAATATGACAAAGCCTTTTACGCAGGCAACTATTCTGTGGCCTTGCCATTAATCGAAAGTTTGCTGGCCATTTCACCAGACAATCCTGATTATCAGCGGGAACGAATAAAAATGCTGGCTTTGCTCGACCGCGAGGCTGACTTTCTTGACGCCTTCCGAAAGCTCAGAGAAAAAGAAAGCGATTCCAATTTCAAGAGAAGCGAAGAAATTGTAAAATTCAAGCTTCTGCCTGAAAAGTATCTGGAACTGCTAAAAGCCGATGCCCAGACTCACAATGACGGGGCATTTCTTGAGAAGTTTTTTCCCAACATACAACTGGTGCAGAATTCCGAAACAAAGGCTCAAGACGGTATAGCAGCAGATGCAGGCCATCTGCCGCCTCTGAAACAGGTCAACCCTTAAGACTCTCGGCAACCATTTCGATGAACAACCGACTGATGCGATCGTCATCGGTTAATTCAGGGTGGAACGAACAGCCAAGCAGATGTCCCTGGCGAACCATGACCATGCGGTCCTGCCAGCGACTTAGCACTTCAACTCCTTCTCCGGCTTCGACAATATGTGGAGCCCGAATAAAGACGGCCGGAAAAGGCGTGTTAAGCCCGGCTATTTCAAGGTCGGTTTCAAAGCTGTCGACCTGTCGGCCGAAAGAATTGCGAGCAACTGCTATATTCATCAGCCCAAGGTTGTGACTTTCGCCACTGACGAGGGTTTTTGCCAAAAGAATCAAGCCGGCGCAGGTTCCGAATATTGGGCGGCGCGCCTGAGAAAACTTGATCAATGGCGCAACCAATTCCGAGGTGTCGAGCAGACGACGAATGGTCGTGCTTTCGCCACCTGGAATTACCAGACCATTAACCAGTTCAAGTTCATCGACCGATTTTACGGCAACGGCATCAACGCCACAACGCTGAAAAGTCTTAAGATGCTCCCGGACCGCACCCTGCAGCCCGAGAACTCCTATGCGCATTCTATTCATAATTGTCAGATGCCGCGTTCCTGCATGCGGTCGCCGGCGGACAGAGAGGCCATTTCCAGACCGTGCATCGCGGTGCCGAGTCCTTTGGAAATTTCGGCTATCAGCTTATAATCCTGATAATGGGTGGTTGCCTGGACAATAGCGCGGGCAAATTTCTCGGGATTTTCGGATTTAAAAATTCCTGAACCGACAAAAACGCCGTCAGCGCCGAGTTCCATCATCAGAGCTGCATCGGCTGGCGTGGCTACGCCGCCGGCTGCAAAATTTACAACTGGCAAACGGCCAAGACGCCTGATTTCAAGAAGAATTTGATATGGTGCGCCAAGGTTTTTCGCCTCGACCATGACTTCATCTTCAGAAAGACCACAGAGCTTTTTAATCTGGGCGTTAACCTTGCGAAGATGGCGCACTGCTTCGACAATATTGCCAGTGCCCGGTTCGCCTTTAGTTCGCAGCATAGCGGCACCTTCGCCGATGCGACGACAGGCTTCACCGAGATCGCGACAGCCACAGACAAAGGGAACGGTAAATGAGCTTTTGAGCAGGTGGAATTCTTCGTCGGCCGGGGTCAGAACTTCACTTTCATCGATATAATCTACGCCCATGGCTTCGAGAACCCGAGCTTCGGCAATATGACCGATTCTGGCTTTTGCCATTACCGGAATCGAGACCGCCGCCATCACTTCTTCGACGATGCCGGGATCAGCCATTCTGGCAACACCACCGGCGCGACGGATATCGGCAGGAACCCTTTCAAGAGCCATGACCGCAACCGCACCCGCTGCCTCGGCAATTTTTGCCTGCTGGGCATTGACCACATCCATGATCACGCCGCCCTTCTGCATTTCAGCCATACCTCTTTTTACACGTTCAGTGCCAATTTTCTTTTCGCCCATAACAATATCTCCATTCCTTAATTTATTGATTGCAAATTAAAACATTTCTGACTATTTTAAAAGTGCCAGTTTTTTAATTTTATTAATGGTCAGCAAACCCATTATCAACAGATGAAAACATTCACGATCAAATGGCGCAGCAACAATGAATCGCCTCTTTATCAGCAACTGTATCTGCACATCAGAAATGAAATAGTTGCCGGGCGCCTGTCTTTTGGCGCGCGCCTGCCGTCGAAAAAGCAGCTGGAAAGAAGCTTGAACATCAGTCAGACCACAGTTGAAACTGCCTATTCTCAATTGCTCAGTGAGGGTTACATTGAATCGGTGCCCAGACGCGGCTATTTTGTCGCTGCCAAAGAAGAGCTATCTATGCCGAAAACGCCTGACAACCTGAGCACTGATCAGGCAAAACCCCGGAAAAAGAAACTCTTTGAATTTGATTTTTCGCCGGGCCAGATCGACTGCTCTCTTTTTCCTTTCAACAAATGGCGAAGTCTATATCGTGAAGCAATCTGCGTCGACAACCAGCATTTGCTGATGCTTGGAAATCCGACCGGCGAAGATCTTTTGCGGCAAGAGATCCGAAATTACCTTTATCAGTCCCGCGGCGTAATCTGCGGTATTGACCAGATTGTGATCGGTGCGGGCATCGAGCAACTGCTGCCCCAGCTGATTTTTCTTCTAGGCAATGCGAGCGTTTACGCTGTCGAGAATCCCGGCTACAAGCTGACCAGGCATGTTCTGAGCAGCAACCAGCGCCGATCGGTACTACTGGAAGTGGATAATGAGGGCGCAAAAGTAGAAGATCTGGCCGCTTTGCCGGCAAATGTTGTTTATGTAACCCCATCGCATCAGTTTCCTCTGGGCAGCATCATGTCAATTAATCGCCGGATTGCGCTTTTAAACTGGGCGTATGCCGCAAAGGATTGCTTCATCGTCGAAGATGACTATGACAGCGAGTTTCGCTACTTTGGCAGACCGGTACCCTCTTTATACAGCCTTGGCGAAGGCAAGAAGGTCATTTATCTTTCGACATTTTCCAAGTCTTTAATTCCATCCTTGCGTATCGGCTACATGGTATTGCCTCAGGTCTTGATTGCCAAATACAAGAATGAGTTTTCCCATTACGCCTCGTGCGTTTCACGAATCGACCAGCAGGTTCTGGGAAACTTCATGAAATCGGGTGATTTTGCCCGCCACCTGAATCGAATGCGCATTGCTTACCGAAAAAAAGTTGAACTGATAATCAAAATTCTTGAACCATATCGTGGCATCATTGAAATTTCCGGAGAGACTGCCGGGCTCCATCTGTTGTTGAGTTTTGCCGGCCCGCGAACAGAAGCCGAATTGGTCGAAAGAGCCCGTAAAGCCGGCATAAAGGTTGTCGGCCTGAGTAATTTTTATCATGAGCCAATGCCAAAACCCGCCGGAATCGTTCTTGGATTCGGCAACATGAGCGAAGAAGTCATCGTCAAGGGATTGCATCGTCTAATCTCCGCCTGGGAAAAATAGGTGAAGCTGCTTTGCATATTTGTGCAGTTTGGAGTATATTTGCCGGCATGCAAATCATTCTTTCTGCCATCAACAGCCGCCACACCCACAATGCCATAGCACTAGCCTACCTTGCCGCTTACTGGCAGAAGGTTCCCGGTCGCCCGATTCCTCAGATCATGGAATTCGACATTAATCAGACCAATGAAACCATTTATTCGGAACTCATTCTGGCAAAGCCCAATGTTCTGGCATTTTCAGTTTACATCTGGTCTTTGGAAAGAGTTTTAAGCGTATGTGCGGCAATAAAAGCTGCCTGCCCGGACACTGTTATCATTCTCGGCGGTCCGGAAGCATCTTTTATTGACACCAAGATTCTGCAGGAAAACGATTTTATCGATTTCATCATTCGCGGCGAAGGCGAAGCTACTCTTTCAGAGCTTCTCGAAGCCATATTAAGCAATCGACCTGCCGAGGCTCTTAGCGGCACAACCTGTCGACATGCGGGAAAAATTCAAAGAAACCCCGATCGCGAGCTGATACAAAACATGGATGAAATCCCCTCCCCCTTTGCTGGCGGCTATTTTGGCAACGGGCACGGTTTCACCTATTATGAAGCCTCAAGGGGTTGCCCGTCA
This sequence comes from uncultured bacterium, assembly GCA_964596185.1. Classification (GTDB taxonomy): domain Bacteria; phylum Muiribacteriota; class Ozemobacteria; order Ozemobacterales; family Ozemobacteraceae; genus DYKG01. Next base: position 52,073 of record CAZQUE010000016.1, read on the forward strand.
AAATGCTCTTATTGCCTGAGTTCTGTCCAGGGACCAGTGCGCAATCATTCGTTAGAACGGGTAAAAAAAGATCTCGACTGGTTTTTCGATGCTGATTATCGCCAGATAAGATTCGCCGACCGCACCTTCAATTTCGACTTCGAACGGGCAGCCGAAATAATCAAATATATAATTAAAAAAAATCACAAGTGCATCAATTTTCATTTTGAATTTCAGGCAGATTTCATGAATGAAGAAATCTTCTCGCTTTTACAGCAGGCTCCTGAAGGAATGTTTCATCTCGAAATCGGTGTTCAGTCAACGAACAAGCAGGCACTCACCAGCGTAAGTCGTCGCTTCAACCTGAAAAATCTGCAGGAAAATGTAACGCGCTTGCGGGCAAATACTGGCTGTCACTTACATCTCGATTTGCTTGGCGGTTTACCCGAAGATAGCTTTGCCGATTTTCTCGCCAGTCTCGACGATGTATACCGACTGAATCCCCACAGCATTCAAATCAGCCTGGTCAAAGTTTTGCGTGGAACCCCTCTCGAAAAAAGAGTTGCCTGCGGCGATCTCAATTGCATGGCCAGGCCCCCCTACACTGTTTTGCGAACCAGATGGCTCGAAGCGAGCGAAGCCCTTGAAATACAGGACATAGGCAAGCTTGTTGAAGGTATGTACAATTGCGATCGCTTCAATTTATCCTTAGGTTATCTGATTACCAATCTTTTTGCAGGGTCCGCGGCGGCTTTTTTCAGGAAGCTCGGACAATGGTGGCGCAAACAAGGCTTTCCTTTCTACAATTTTGGCCCGGACAACATTTATTCCAAGCTTTCCGAATTCGTGCAAAATGAAAATGCCTTGCCATGCCTGAAGGGCAAAACTCTGGTAATGCTGGAACACGAGTTTCATCTTAGCCAAAAGGTGCCTTGTGGGGATTCGCAGCTCGGCCCTGAATTTGTCAGCGGCAAGAACAAAAACACCCTAAGGGTCGTTCCGGGTCTGAAATGCTTCTGGTATGCCTTTGATCTTCAGCGAATCCTGGCCGGCGGCGAGCCCATCAACAGCGGAGCTTTTCCGGCTGTTTACAGCTATGAAAAAGATCTTTCTTCGGTTCCAGACACTCGACTTCTGCAGCTTGACCTGGCCGAGCGGTTCGTCATTGCCTCGGTACAGCGCAAAGTTGCGCTGGAAAATTTCCCCCAGGAATGGCAAAAATGCTGTGTTGCAGAGAATTTCACGCCTGATTTTGCATCAGTTATTGAAAAACTCAAGTCCGACGGGCTATTATATGATTCAAGGGAAAAGAACTACCGCGAAGTAAAAGAGCTGATTGAGCTTTCGCGTTCGCCATAAAACTGCACAGGAGAACAATGATGCCGATATATACCTATCGCGCCCGAGACCCCGAGAAGAGCTGCGATAAATGCCGCGAATCGTTCGACACTTTTCAGGGAATCAGAGAAGAGGCATTGACCAATTGCCCGGATTGTAACAACGAAATCGTTCGTCTTATTCATGCAGCCAAGCCGTTCAAAGACCGCTCGGATCACAAATTGCTTTCGGACGACAATCTCAAGAAGCATGGCTTCAAGAAGCTTGTAAAAACCGGTAAAGGAACTTACGACGAAGTTGTCTGACCAGATTTGCGCCAACCTTCTGTTTAAAGGCACCCCGACGATTGTCTGCCCAGAACCGACGCCATTTGGCTTCGGACGGGTTCTGCTTGAAAACGAAAAGTTGCGGGTCAAGATTCCATCAACTGTTGCGGCAACCCAACATCGGGAATACTGCAATAAGCATGTTTTAAACTGGCTGAAAGCGCAAGCCCGCTCGACGCTCAACAGTGAAACTTTCAATCTCTGCCGCGAGCTGGGGCTTCAATACAACAATATCGCCATCAAAGACACGCGTTCGCGCTGGGGCAGTTGTTCGGGCAAAACCAATCTTAATTTCAACTGGCGGCTGATCATGGCTCCGCCTGATGTTTTGCGCTACGTAGTGGTCCATGAAACCGCGCATCTTCAAGAGATGAACCATTCAGAGAGGTTTTGGGCGCTGGTACAGCAACGTTGCCCCGACTATCGCCTTCACCGCGACTGGCTGAAAAAACACGCCGGTGAAATTCTAAACTGGCAGCTCAAGTTTTAAAAACCGATGATTCGGAGCCTTTTAACTTTCGAGCCGGTCTATCCAGGCGGTAAAAGTTTCGTTGCCCTGTAACTGTTCGAATTTGAGAATATCAACTATGCGGTTTTTCAAGGGTTCGAGCTTGTTTTTGCCATCTTCGTTCTGAGCCAGATAGGCCTGAGTGATCATTTCGAGCAAGCCGGTGTCGCCTTCGGCGATGTCGCTGCGAATCTGCTGCACCAGTTCTTCTTCGGTATCGGCAATTTTCTGGAATGCCAGTTCGAAAGCGACATCATCGGCACTGCTCTCGACGTCATCTTTCTGGGCAAGAACATTTGCGTTCAGGTCTTCCGGGTTGAAAGGCGATTGAATGATTTCGTCGAGCATTCTCCGGGCAGAGGCGCGGTCAACCCTTCTTCGCGCCGACGAGCTGCTGCGCGTTGAAGCAACCGGTGCACCGTCATAAGACAAAGAGAATGAAAAAACCGCGGGTTTGGCGCCACAGGCGTAGGTTTGTTCGACCTTCATCACCGTCGGGCCGCGATTCACAACCAGCAAAAATGCACGATTATGGTTTGCGGGAACCTTGACTTTGAGTCGTCCCTTGTAATCTCTGATGGTGAGCCATTCAACCGAAGGCATCGCTTTTCGGTCAGTAGAACAGCTGACAAAAGCGACGTCGAAGCTATTGGCGTACTTTCCGGCAGCGACTTGCTGGCCGGCAAAATCGACCTGAATTTCTTTTCCTCTGATTGCGGAAACCTGATCGATATTGACCGCGCGGGCTGACCATGCCTTGACACTTGATTTTCCGCGGACGGGAAAACCGGTCACCCGCAGATCAGGGCGAATCATTAATTTGGCGAGATGCTTGTCGTAGCCGTATGCGCCCCGTGCCAATCTTGAATCATTCAGATAGTTGGCCAGAGAAAAACTGCGAAACAGATTGGCGACGTTATTTTTAATCTTTTGCTTTTTAATTGCTGCGTTAAGGCCAGAGAGTCCCTGCGATTTCTGATCGACCATTTTGCGGACAAACTCGCGACGGCGATCTTCAGTTGAGGCAATGTGAGTGGCGATGTAATAGGCCCAGAGATACACCTGGCCATAGTTGGCCAGAGCCGTCTTCGGCGACCAGGCACAAAGATTGTTATCGGGACTGCGGACAAAAGCCATGACCTGGGGTGGATGACCGTAGCCACACAGAAATGGTGCGAGCTGAGAAAGACTTTCATCTACCCAGTCGAATTCTTTTGGGTCATGATACCAGTGAACCATGTGTTGAAATTCATGGGCGAGCACACTCAAAAACTTGACTGAGCCGGCCTTGCCTGGATAAGTATCGAGATAAAGCATTTCGCGCTGATTGCTATTGGCATTTTTACTGCGGGGAAACTCGTCGCTGGCGTTGAAATAGCCTGAAGTAAAGGCATTTCTGCCACGCGAGGGATCATAGCCATCGCGAATATCCATTAACAGCAGGGTTATTTTTTTATCACCATCGATGCCCGGGCTCCATTCGGTGCCGAACATCGATCTGACCTGAGGCACAATCTTGCGGTCGAAATGAGCGGCAATGTTGGCGATAGTTTTGTCGTCAACGCGCTGTCCGCGTTCGAGATACACATAACAATGCGTGCCAATCTTTTTCAGCACCGCCTGAATTCGAATTGGAGAGTTATTGGCGAGGTTAACCGAGTTAAAAACTTCGACATCACCGACTTCAGGAGTTTTGCGGTCAGCATAAGCAAGAAGTCCGGGTTCATCGAGCATGGCTTCGATGGCCGACCTTGCTTCTTCGGTTGTTTCAGCGAACGCCAGAGGTTCAAAAAGCTTTTCGGCCTGTTTTTTAAATAACTGCGTTGCGTCCAGTTGCTGTTCTTCGGGGGTATGAGCATTCTCGAAGTTATCGGCGGCGAATGATGTTGCGGTATACAAGAGCATTAACAGGCCAAGAACCGCAGTTTTCATCGGTGAACAATTCAGCAAAGGATGAATCTCCTGAAGATATTTTTATCATTATAAGAAAATATGCGACAAAACGTAATCCCCTGCCCGGCAAAAATTCATACCGATAATTTTAGGTCGAGCTGCAGACTCAAAAGACTGAAATTTCAGGCTCAGGTTTACATAACTTTTTCAAAAGAAAACAGGTCAAAGGCTTCTTTTTTACCTTTCAAATTAATCGAGCCAACCTTTTTGACGCTGACCCGAGCTGGCAGAAGCGCAAGCACCCCGCTACTGAAAAGGGCTGAATCGTTGTGCAGGTCTTCAGCGACAGCTTGAACACGTGCAGCGGTGTTGACTGAATCGCCGATCATGGTGAAGTCGCATTGATCGCCGACTCCGAGCAAGCCGGCGATTACCTCACCGGCATGGGCACCGACAAAGATGCGTGTTGAGGAGCTTTTTTCGATTTTCTTCAGCTCTTCAACCATTTGCAGGAAGCCACTTATTGATTTTTCCTGGTTTTGTGGAAAGAACGCGAGCATTTTGCCACCGATAATCTTGTCGATGTCGCCGCCGCAATCTATCACGGCCCGGCATATTCGCCCCATTTCATCAGAAAATTCGTGAAAATTTTGGCTATTTATCAGGTTGTTTGCAGTAATCAGATTGATAAAGACTATGATTCTTCTGGTTTTAAAGCCCTGCCGGGCCTTTTGATGCTGCCCGGCATCGGCGAGCAGGTCGCCGGCCTGCTGTGAAACGAGACTCTTGAGCAAAGATTTTTCCTTGATCATTTTCGCCATATTGTTAAAGGCGTGGCAAAGCCGGCTCAACTCGTCTTCATAAACCGTTTCGATTTCGAGGTTGTATGACTGCTCGCGCAAGGATCTGGTCTGAAAAATCATCTTTCTTACAGGCTCGATAAGGTTCTGGGCGATAGCCAATACCATGACGTAAGCGATGATGGTACCGATAGCAAGCACAAGCATGGCTAAGAGTATAGAACCGTTCAATTCGCGCTTAATTTTTGTCAGGCTGGAAAAGGCCGTTAGCAGTGTTTTCGGGTGAATGCGGCCGATCTGCCCGACCACCATCAGTTCGTCGCCCGCATAAGGCGCGGCAAACTCGAGGTGTTGGCCGGTATGGCCGACCCAGCGCAGGATTTTTTCCGATAAATTGGCTCTTCTTTTGCGATTGGGATAAGAGGCGTGCCCCATTTTTATCTGGACTTCAGCAAACACGGGAATACTGTCGGGAGAAAAGGTTGCCGCCGCACGCAGCATGGCTCGCTGATCAGTCAGAACTGCAGTCCAGACCGCAAGATAGTCGGGATTGTCCAGGCCTGGAACCGGCAGAGACAATACGGTAATGCACGAACTAATTGCGTTTTGCACGACCGGACGCCACAAAGAAGAGAACAATTCGGCCATGATTTTCTCACCGAACATTGAACGATAAACGTGAACGAATGATTCGAGGATCATTTCATCTTTTGCCTGCTGAGCCAGTGGCGCGGGATTTGGAACATCAAGGATCGAATTGAAAATGATGCGACTCACGCCTTCGGCGATTGAGTTAGAAGAGCCGTCCTGGCCCGGATCTGGCTCTTTGCCAATACAAACCCCGTCACGGCGCAGAATAACGGCCTGCCCGATTTCGACCGGAACCGGAGCCCCCGCTTCAAGTTCGGCGATATTACGACTGAGGTATTTTTCGATCAGTGCATTTGCACCGTCATTTTTGGCCTTTACCAGATTCTGCAGTCCGGTATTGCGGGAAATGAAAGCCAAGCGATCGGCAAGAAACGGTTGAAACAGGTATTGAAGTCTTTCAACAGCTTCAAGCTTGCGGTTGATTTTCTGCAACTCTTCCTGTTGCAGGTTTTGCAATTCGATATTCTGGAAGCCTTCGACCGCAAGAAACACAAAACTTGCCGGAACGATTATTCCCACGAGAATTGCCACAGAAAGTTGTTTGCGTAAAGAAACCGCAAAGCCGGCACCATGAAAGACCGTCGAATGCCAGAGCCATGCGAATGCAAGAAAAATTACCCAAACAATAGTCCGCAGGGGAAAAGCCCAGGCCTGAGATTCTTTTTGGCGATAAAAATCGGCCCGGTAACGCTGTCCGCGAAGTTCAAAATCATGTTTAAACAGCAAATCCAGATTTTTTGAACTGCTTTCTGGGCCAGCCGGAATTTTTCTTTCATCATTTACCCCGAAAATTTCCAGATAACCACCGGAAATTGAATTCAACGCCTGAATTTCTTTCAGTAGTGCCGGCAGACAATCGTCAAGACTGAATCTGGCCATCATTACCCCGGTCGTATCCCATTGGCGACTGGCAGGAAATTCAAATAACGGGTAAGCGCCATCTGCAGTCCTGGGGCGAAAAACCTCAGGATCGATTCGAAAAAGTGGCGCCCAGAAAAAAACTTTTTCCTGGTTATCGATGCTGAATGGAAAATTTCTAAAGGTCATTTCATCGTGCAAAAAGCCGATGTCGGTTCGCAAGCCGAAACATTTTTCGATAACAGCTTCCAGCGAGGGGTTGCGAATCTGCAAAAGAAAGTCAAAACTGCTTTTTTTTCCGGCGAATGTTCGGCTCTGGCGATCCAGGGTCTGTAGTAGATCATGCAGGCCGCGATGGTCTTCAGGAGCAAAACCATTCAACAGGAAAGGCTTCATCATCTCTTGGCGACTTCGACACATCGCCAGTCTTTCAAAGCTAAAGCCTTTACGGGCGAAATTTTCTTCAATTTTCTGGCGATATTCCGGCAATTGTTTGTCGGGGCATAAAAGCAGGTCGTTGCCGATTTTTTCAGCTTCACGGCATAGGAAACTTTCGCTGAGAAACAAGGCGGCATTTTCATGTTGCAGCAGCTGTGCCATCGATAAGGCGAATTTTCTTGCGGCGGCAGACTTTTCTGCGTCGACATTTTTTGCAAGATTACCGATGAAAGCGTGCAGATTGAAAGCTGCCAGTGCGATTACCAGCAGGCCGGCAGCAAAAAAAGCATTTCTTGAGATTCCCGAGCCCGGCAGACGTTGCCATTTTTCATTTTCAGCAGCGGGCCCAATTTGAGCCAAAGATTCATTCATGCTGTTTTCATCGGGAATTTCCAGTAACTTCCAGCCTTTGCCATGGTCAAAATGCAGTTGACCGAGTCGACAGCCCTGAGTTTCAAGCATAATTTTGATTTCTTCTGAACAAATAATGGGTTCAGCTGATGAATGGCGACTTAGAGCTTCAAGCTGAGCTGCTTTTTTCAGGGGAATACCGAGTATGGCATAGTCAAGTCTTGAATCGGGGTCACCGATAAGTCCCGCGGTGAAATTGCCAAAGTCCAGGCCGATACCGATGCGATACTCAAAAAGATTGATTTCCCGGCGACGCTGCATGATTTTTTCCAGGCGGGCGAGCATCTTCCGGCAGGCTCTGGCAGCACGCAAAGAGGTCATTTCAGGGGTTTCGCCGTCGTGCAATTCAAAAACGGCTTCGATGGCGTCGCCGATAAACTTGTAGATTTTTCCGCCCTCGGAGGTTATGGCCATCGCCATTTCGGCGAAGTGACCATTGAGCATCGAGGTTATCTGTTCGGGTGGGTATTCTTCAGAGATGCTGGTGAAGCTGCGAATGTCGGTTACCAGAGCAACGCCAGTGAAATTTCGACAGGAGCTGGGCCCCTCTTGCTTATTTGAGGAGTTGATCGCGTCGAGAACCTGATCGGAAAGAACTGCGGCCAGTTGCTTTCTTTCGCGCAGGCCGGTCAGCATATTAGCGATTTCATGGCCAAGAATGCCGAATTCATCGCTGCGTTCGAGAAGTCCTGGGACGGGATCGAAATTCTCGCCGGCGATTCTTTCAACGGCTCTGGTGGTGAGATTTATCGGGCCAATGATACGCAAATAAAGAATATAAGACAGAAACAGTGCTACAGCGAAGCAGAAGAGCATGATGAAAAGGTTGTAAATGCGCATGGAGCGATATTGTTGATAGAGGTTTTCGGTTCGGGCAAAACTGGCGAAGATGACTCCGGGAAAGTTTTTCGAGATTTCAACCTGAACCAGGGTGTTTCGATCTGTAACAGACGCCTGGTCAGGGTTTTCTTCGGCAGCCAGGATTTTTTTTCGCAGAAATTCTTTAGCCTGGGCATCGCAGTTTTCAGAAAACAGCCATTTTTCATCTTCTTCACGCTCAGCCGGTAGAAAAGCCGCATTCATAGTTGTTGGATACTCTTTGTGCAGAGCTTTCATCGCCGAGGAAAACACCAGCTCATAATTAGTTTTCAACGAGAAAAACAGTTGCAGGGAAAAGCCTTTATCGGTCTGCAGGTAGTAATCCTGGAGAAAGCCGAAACGTTCATTGCCGGCGTCGAGCCAGATCGCTTCGCCTCTGCGTTTATCGAGTTCTTTGCGGAAATCGCGATTCATGATCATTTCATAAATGATCGAGTAGCTCTTCATATCAGCAGAAACATCGGCCTCTGGCAGTTTAAAACTACGGTTCTTTTTTAGCATTGCCGCCTGCAGATTTTCAAACAGCGGCGAATGACAAAATGATGCCAGATAATCGATTGAAAGTTGCAGAGCGCGCGAGAAGCGGCGGCTGGCTTTTTTTCCGCTGACATCGATTACATCGACTCCCGCCAGAACCAGAGGCTCGTCGGCATTGATAAAGAATTGCCTGATGCCGCTGATTACTTTCTCGGGTTCATTTTGCCAATGAGCGAAAACTGACGAGGTTTGGCGGTCATCGAGAAATTCATAAAATCTTTTAAAATATTTGCTTTCGATGCTTTGTTGCTGCAACTCGAGTTTTAATGTGCAAGCGCGGGTTTCGTTGTCGACACGATAGATTTCAGATTTGAGCCAGGACTCGGAATAAAAATGCGAAATGGCCACCGACATGGCAATGGGAACGAGAACGGCAAAGGCAATAACCGACAAAAACCGGCTTCGCAAAGATATTTGCGGCCATTTTCCAAAAATCAGACGGCTTGATAGAAGCAGAAATCCGGCTGCAAAAGCGAAAAGATTGCCAAAAAACAGCCAGACCGGATTCTTCGCAACTGCCGATCGGTCGGCCAGATAAACCGCCAGCCATTCTCTATCGGGAATTTGACGCGAATATAAAGTCTTTTGCCCGATCGACATGGCGTTAGGCAATCCCTGACTCGCCAGGGCCGTGTAGGTATCCAGCCCCCTCTTCAAATCAGTCTTGATCCTTTTAAAATCGCGGTTTTTGGCCAGTTCGGCGGTAAGAATATCCGCTGCCGAAGATTTAAAAAGCCTGATGAAGCCGGCGTTCGGTTGGCCATTCTGACAAATCGACCTGCTGAGAACGAATTTTTCAAGTTCCGGGGAATTTTCGAGAATCCAGAACCAGGCCTTGATTTCGCCATTTTTGGCTTTCCAGTAGTCCCAGACGAAAAATGCCGGTCGATGATTGATAATGGTCGGAAAGGGCCGGCCGCAAAAAAGTCGGGCGACATCTTCGGGAATCATGCGTGGCCCGAAAAGGTGGGCAAACATTTTCCGGCTGGTTTTTTCTTTAAGATCGGGCATTTCTCGACCTTCAGCCAGACCGAGCAACAGGGCGAAAAGATTTGTTAACTGAGCTTTGCCAAATTGTCCACCCGCGAGATATTTCGGAATATTGCTACGGCCGTTTTTTTCTTCGAGCAGATAAAAATCTGACTTTAGGCTGATCCCGATTCGCTTCGCCGGCTGCAGGATTCTTTCATCGATGGTCTTTTGGGCTGTCGTCTGGTTGAACTGAGCTTTTAGCGCTTCTTTAACTTTTGCGGCCACTTTCTTTACAAAAGCATCGGCATCGGCATCTCTGATCATGGCCTCAAGCCGGGCATCGATGCGGTTGCCATGTTCGAATTCGGCGAATTTTTCCTGACGAATCTGATCGACGCGGGCACCAATATTGACAATTAAAATTGGCAGCAGAAACAGGGCAAGGGAAAAAAGGCCGATTGTCGGCTTCAGCAACAGATTTTGCAGTTTTTTGAACAAGATTGCCGTCTCACAGACAAAATTAGATTCGGCAACAATTTAACACAAAATCAGGCGGTAAACCCAATTCGTCTTTGGGAATACCGCCTGACTATTTCAAAAAGCGCTGGCAGCCAATTATTTCATGAATTTTCGGGCAATCGTCTGATATGCATCGCGAAAGGGCACACCGCTCTGAACCAGCCTGTATGCTTCTTCGGTGGCAAAAAGCTCAGCCGTCATTGCGGCCGCACATTTATCGGTATTGACTTCGAGGTTCTCGAAAAGCAGTCTGGCAATTTGCAGGGTCTGCAAAGTGACGGCAAAAGCTTTGATCAGCGGCTCTTTGGTTATCTGAATATCGCGGTTATAGCCGGAAATAAGGTTTGCCGTGCAACTTTTGATACTCTGTTCATATCCGGCGACTTCGTGAAGCTTTGCCCGCATCAGCTCAAGAACATCGGGATTCTTTTTTTGCGGCATAATTGAGCTTCCGGTCTGAAATTCGTCAGGCATTTTGAAGAAATCGAGTTCCGGTTGGGTAAAAACGATAAGGTCGGTAGCGATGCGGGAAAGATCCATGTTTTCTGCGTTATCAGCCAGTTTCACCACTTTTGCAATAGGGTTCGCCGCTGCCCGATGTGCTGCTTCGATGCGAGTTTCACCCTTTTTCTTGGTCAAAGAATCGACGGCTTCGATCACTTCTTTGGAAAAACCTTCTCTGGCAAGGTCTTCAAGAGTTACTGGCGAATCCTCAACAACATCATGCAAAATGGCTGCAATTCTTTCATTCTCGATTTGCACACGAAGCATAACCCTAATCGGATGAAGAATGTATGGCTCACCCGCTTTGTCGGTCTGGCCGGCATGGGCCTGAGCAGCAATCTGAATTGCTTTTTCCAGTGTCGACATTTTGTTTGCTCCGTTTCTTAAAAAATCTTCAATCTGTAACCCATAAAAAAGATCAGAAAATCAATTTACTATAAAATAAACAGAGTTACACGATAGGAACAAAAAATCGGCCTGTGGGGAAGCCCCATAAGAGATTTTTTACTTCGCCTTTCATAGAAAAAAATAAAGGCCCATGGAGTAGATCGCCATGGTTATCAGGCCTGTTAAAACTCCAACCTTCCAGCGAAAGGCCCAGGAATGCCGAAAGACAGCATCATCAGGGCGTGTTTCCCGAATTTTCAGGCGTTTTTGCAGAAGTTTCACCTTTTCTCTGTCCGCTGCGTTATCAAGCGTCCAAAGAAAGGGTATCCCGACATTGTTAGAAAGAATGAGGACCCAGCGATAGGTTTTAACCTTACGGTATTTTCCCAGGGTAAAACTTCTATAGGAAGCAAGCCCCTGAAAATCATGCAGGCTTCCCCGAGCGTTGAAAAAACTCAAGAGCGGCAGTGGCAGAGCAGAGAAGAAGAAAGTTTCATCGTGCAGATTGAATATCAAACGATAGCGGAGAAGTGGCCTGTGAGTTGTGTAGAAAGAAACAGCAGTGCCCAGGACTAACGCTGCAATTGGAATAGAAAAGATTCCAAGGGAGTTTTGATAGACCAGGAGAGTCGTAAGTGAGATAAGTGGCAGTCCCAGAAGAATTCCAACGACCAGATCAAAGATTGATTTTTTTGTGAGGTCATCCGGGAGTGAGCAAAGGCCGTATCCCATAGGCTTGAAACCAGCGGTTGATGCTTGAATTCTCCAAATGGTTTCTTTTAATCTTCGGGCATTCAGCGGATCAACTTCGCAGAACGGGTTAGCAACATCAAGCCAGGTGCGGGAGAGATAAGATGTTGGCAAGAGCATTTGCTCATCTAGTAGCGGCAGTGAGGAGCACTGTTTTATCTTCTGTAGATCTTTCAAGATTTTTTCAGGGCCATTCGGCTCCGTCACTACGATTTCTTTTCCAGTAGAAGTTACAACCACCACAACGCGAAGGTTAGGAGCAAGATTAGTCGCGGCTGGTTTCAGCGTTATGAAAGCAAGGTCAGAGAACCTTGCCACCCGCGATTTAAAAGGCCAGATCAGTCTCTTGAAACTCAATTCCTGACTGGTCTTGCTAAACTCATACTTTCCAGCCATTAAAAATGTCATGCAAAGGGATAAAATTGCCACAAAAAGAAATTTTTCGGAAAAGAAACCTAACGGTAAACACAATGCTGCAACAACAAAGAAAGCATGACTGCTTCGCGGCAGAACCGAGAAAATAGCCAGGTCTTTATCTGGAGCTTCCTCCGGGACTTTCTCCAGGATTTTCTCTTTTTTTAACCTTTTTTGGGATTTCTTTGTCATCCTGTCCTCATTTTAGCGGTGCTCCGACTGGTTGGTCTGAAGAAGAAAAAAATTTCTTTGCAAGTAACCGTATAGAGGCATGTTCTATTATTTTACGCAGGTCTGATTCAAGCTGGTCAAGTTTTTCCCAGGAAGAATTCTTAAAGTCGGTTTTCATTTCATTAAATTTGCTGGCAAATACAGGTGAACAGCCTTCTATTGAAAAGTCTTTGACAGCTTCATGTATTTCATCTTTGACAAGCTCTCTATCTGTAGGACTTATAGCCGGATCAAAATTCTTAAATTCAATAGAATTGCTTTTTTTAAGCCATCTTTTTTCATAAGATTCACGGCCAACCAATAATAAAAATTGATTCGGCAGATTTTCATACTCCAAAAGGCATTTTCTGTCTGCAAGCCAGTGTGTTTTGAATAAATGTTCTTTGGCTTTTTCTGGTTCGTCTTTGTGAATCAGATTTTTTAGTTGGGCAATTTCGTTTTCAATTTCCTCGATTTC
>CAZQUE010000016.1:65024-67932 GCA_964596185.1 uncultured bacterium
ATAAAGCCTCTGTCTGCTATTATTCGATTACTCAGGCTGTCGTATTCAGCTTTGAACTTCTGCATTCCCAGCAGATACAACTCATTTTCTTTTTCCGCTCTCCTAAGCCTGCTTAATGAAGGTTTTTTCAAGCTTTCTTTGATGGAAGAAATCCTGGAATCCAAATCTGAAATTTTTCTTTTCTGTTCAGGATAATCATTGTCGGCGATAATGGAATAGTTAAAGTAAAAAACTCCAACTGTTACAATCGCGATTAAGAAGATAAAAAGCCTGACAATGTTTGCGAGGCATGCACCCTTTTTCTTGTTTCTTGCCGTCATCGGCTTCTCCTTAAATTTATGCTTGTTCGTTCAGACTTTGTTCAGCAAGCGGACAATAGATAAAAGACATCCACAGATTCTACCATGAAACGAAACGCTTTAAAACTCTCTCTGCTGAGCCAAAAAAGGCGGTGCTTGCCATGAATTCATCTCTACTGCCTCCCCGGTGCGACTTTTTCTTGAAGCTTTGATAGACACTTGACAAGCAGACAAAGGAAAACGACCGACCCGGGCTTGTTCCAGTAAATTTAAGGTGTTTGAAAAATCCTACTTCCTATTTTATAATGGGGCATCTGAAGCAAGAGGCTATCTTATGAAACTTTGTTTGAAAAGTTTGTCTTCGATTACGATTCTTTTGGTTTTCTTATTAACCAGCGCATGTCTCCCGGCCAGCCAGCAAGAACTCGAAACTGGAAGAAGCCTGAACAGGGCGTTTTTCGACGGCGACCTGGATTCGTTATACAAGAAATTTTCGCCGACAATGAAGAATGCGCTGGACTTCAAGACCTTCAAAGAGTTTCAAAAGAATATAACGGACTTTGCGGGAAAAGAGACCAGTATAAAGCAGGAAAACATCACTTATTTTCTTTCCAATATTTCCTACGAAAGAATATCTGAGTATGAAAAGACTAAGACTCCGATGTATTTCCTTTGGAGTTTTGAGAAGACTGGCATTCTCACCGGCCTGAACTTTGGCGAGTATGTCGCTGAACCGGAAAGTCAGTTCAGTGATTACGTTACCAGGACCAGGCTCAGGCTACCTTTTCATGGAGAATGGTTTGTATACTGGGGTGGGAGAACCGAACGTCAGAACTACCACGTGGTTTATCCTTCACAAAGATTTGCCTACGATTTTGTGATGGCAAAATCCAACAAAACGTTTTCCGGCGACGGCAAGAAGAATGAAGATTACTACTGCTTTGGCAAGGAAATCATTGCTCCTGCTGCAGGAAAGGTTCTGAAAACTCTTGATGGAATTGAAGATAATTCCCCGGGAGTGATGAATCCGAAACAGCCATTTGGAAACTTCATCATACTGGATCATCAAAACGGTGAGTTCTCTGTATTCTGCCATTTCAAAAAGAATAGCATAGCAGTGAAGGAAGGTCAGAACGTTTTTGCTGGCGAAGTTTTAGGCCTTTGCGGAAACAGCGGAAACTCGACTGAAGCCCATCTTCACTATCATCTTCAGAACAGTGAGGATCCGGTGAAAACCTTTTCCTTACCCGCAAAATTCATAGATTATCAGGAAAATGGACAAATCATAAATCTTGGTGAACCGGTGCGGGGAGTTTTCATTCAGGGGAGATAAACCGGTCCTGGGGTTGTGTTTAAAATTGATATTGCGCCTAGGAAGTCTGCTTACAAATAAACTGAAGCATTTTCACCCCCCAAAAAACAGTTGAATTCAGTCTTTACAAGAATTTGACTCAAGCTATTAAAAGAACTTAAATCTAAATACTATAGAGCGTTATCATGATATTTCAGCCCGCTGAATTTATTCGTTCACAAAAGTACGCAAAACCGTTATTCTAATCTATGCGGACTATTTTTATCCCTAAGTTTTGCGCCGGGAAACTCAAGACTGCCAAGAGATTGCCGCGCAACTTTAAGGGATCAATTTTAAGACACAATTTTCAGGAAAAATTTTTACAACCATTGTAGCTCTATAAAGACTGGACAGATTTATGAAAAAGATTATTGGAACACTATTAGTTTTATGCCTGGTAGCCAATTTTGCAAATGCAAAGAGCAGGGAAAAGCTTCGCGATACTCATGAGAATCTTAACGCTGTACTATGGATTCAAACCTCGGCTGAGTATCGCATGATTACGAAAAGCCTTTATCGTGGTGCCTACTCTTCTGTTAAACTAGCATTGCTGAAAAAGAACTGGACTGCGGCTATCGAGCAGGCAGAAATGGATGTGAGCGCTCTTCCGCCGGCAATAATAGTTGATATAGATGAAACTATTCTTGATAATTCAAAAGCTCAGGCGCTTGCAATCCAAAAACGTGGTGGTTTTGAACTGGCTGAGTGGCAAAAGTGGGTTCGTAGAAAAGAAGCAACACCGATTCCGGGTGCCCTGGAATTTTTAAAATGGGCGGCATCTGAAAAGAATGAAGTAACGATATTCTATGTAACCAACAGATCAGTGGATGTCGAATCCGCAACCCTTGAAAACCTGGAAAAGTTCGGTTTTCCTATCGAGCAAGGCGTTGACGTCATTTTGTCCCGCGGTGAATACGGGTCGGTAGCCACTTCATCAGATAAGTCTTCGCGAAGAAAACATATCTGCGAAAATTACCGGGTTATCCTCATGGCTGGCGATGACCTTGGCGATTTCATTACTACCGAAGGAAACCCAGAAGCAAGGGTTGCTGCTTCCAGAAAGTATGAGAAATTCTGGGGAGAAAGATGGATCGTTTTGCCTAACCCAACCTACGGGTCCTGGGAAAGAGCTATATTTAAAGGCATAAAGGAAGATTCTGAAGCCCTGAAAGCCAAGTTTAACAAGCTGAAAGTATTTCCTTAAAACCTGAAGAAATCGGCAAAAATGTTTGAACTTGCACAAATTAAGGCCTTCAAT
>CAZQUE010000016.1:67942-73332 GCA_964596185.1 uncultured bacterium
TTTTATAAAAATAATTGCCCCGGCAAAGCCGGGGCACCACAGATAACTTGAAATTGTCGCGATAAATTTTACGGATCAGAAAGATTTGAGCTGATTGAGCTTCTGCTGCAGCTGGTCATTGCCAGGATTCTGCAGAGCCTGAAATTCAACCGCGGTAATGGCACTCTTGACCAGTGGTCTGATTTCATCGCTGTTGATCTCGCCAGATTCGAGGCGATCGAGGAGACTGTCGAGGCTTGTAAAATTACCGGCTTCGATTTCCCGGCTGAGATTTCCGGCAAAATCAGCATTCATTGCTTCAAGATTGCTCAGGCGAATCAACATGGCGGCTTCTGAATCGCTCTCATCATTAGCCATGGCAGCAAAACCGGTGATGATTTCGTCTGAGTCGACGGCAGCAGCGGCGCGGGCCACAGCAGCACCTGAGTCAGTGATGGCAATGCTGTATTTGATTCCTTTTGATTTTTTGTAGACGTTTTCATCGACTTCTTCGGGGGCAAGACCGATGATAACGATCATGGCGGTATCGAAATCCTTGTCGGGGGTAATTTTAAGGGTGCCACCCTGGGTTTTGCGTTCTTTAACCTGTCTGATCGACATCCAGTTGATTTTCGGGGCAACCTGGCCACGAGAATTGCTTTGAATTACCGCCAGAGAAAATTCATTATACTGATCATAACCAAGCTGGAACATCGGCGCAGTAAGCTTGATTTCAACATCTGATTTGGCATTGCTCAGGTCGATTTTAATCCCATCGGCGCTCCAGAAGAATACTTCACCTTCAACCTGTGCAGGCAGAGCCTTAACTGTTTCGCTGACCGGCAGAAGCATTCGGCCAAGCGTTTTGTCGTAGGCATATTCATTTTCTTTACCAAGTCGCGGGTCATTTACGTAGTTGGCAACCATGAATCGCTCGAAAGTTCCGGTAAAACTGCTTTTCAAAGGTTTGAAAGCTTCAACGAAACCGGCCAGGCCGTTGGCTTTCGAATCAACGAGCTTTTTGAAGAAATCGGCACGATTGCTGTCTTTAAGGAAACGATTGTAGATGTAATAGTTCCAGAGATATACCTGGCCGTAATTGGCGAGCATCTGGGCGTCTGACCAGGCAACCAGGCTGTTGTCAGGGGTTTTCATGTAAGAAAGAATCTGACTGGCATGACCAAAACCGCAAAGATATGGAGCTATCTGTGAACAGGCTTCATTAACCCAGGTAGCTTCACGCGGATCGTGGGCGAAGTGGATCATGTGCTGAAATTCATGGGCGACGACCGACATGTAGTGATCTTTGGTCGGATCAGATGGGTAAATATCGAGATAGAACATTTCGCGTTCATTGGATTTAATGTTGTAGTTAGCGGGAATCTGCGAATTCAAAAATTCGTCACCGGCGAAGAAATAGCCGCCGACGAAGCCTCCCTGCCCATTGAAACCATCTTTAATATCGAACATCAACAAAGTGATTATTTCATCACCATCAATACCGGGTTTCCATTCAAAACCAAAGTTACTGGTATTGGTCGGGTAAATATTGTCATCAAACTGCTTCTGAACCTTATCAATAGCTGTCTGGGGCACAGATTTGCCTTCTTCGACAAAAACGTAGCAATGTTTGCCAATGGCTTTGAGCACGGCCTTGGTCTGCTCAAATTTGTTTTCGACGATATTTTTGGTCCAGAAAGTTTCGACATCGCCAACCTGATATTTTTTGGCTTCAGGTTCAGGAGCCTTAACGCGTTTTGCTCGTTCTTTTATGGTTTCAAGCTTAACGTTTTCGACCAGTCTGGTAACATCCTGATCGAACATGTGGGTTGCATCTATCCAGGATTGCTGGGCGGCACTCGCGACATTGCCGCTCAACAGCGACATTGCCAACAGGCAGATTGCGAAAATTCCGGTTGCCTTCTTCATACTCTTATTTCTCCTGATTTGGCGTGGTAAAGTTTATAAAGCAATTTTCCTGCCAGCTGGAAAAATGTAGCCTGGTGCAGGTTGCCCGTGCCCTCTGGTCAATTCTGCCGAATTTTGGGCAAGACCGTTTCATTTTTTTGGCAGACAGGAAAGTTTGTGCTATAATATCGCTGCCATGAAAGACTATTACAAGACACTCGAAGTATCTGAAAAAGCCACTAAAGAAGAGATAAAAAAAGCTTTTAAAAAGCTGGCAAAAAAATACCACCCGGATATCAACAAGGGTGATAAAAAGGCTGAAGAGAAATTCAAAGAGATTTCCGAGGCTTACGAAGTTCTTGGTCGCGAAGATGAACGGGCCAAATACGACCAGGCCAGAACCGGGCGTGGGTCTTTCAAATTTGAAGGCTTTTCGAAAGAAGGCCCCTTTGGCGACTTCTTCTACCAGTCGTCGGGCAACATGGGCGGTTCCGATCTCTTCGAAGAAATTCTGCGCAGTATCGGCGGCTTCGGTAGCAGGCGCAAGTCCGGCTCAGGCTCAGGTTCACCGTTCGGCGGGTTCGAGAATATTTTCAGCCGGGGCAGCGGTCAGGGTCATGGCCGATCAGGTTCGAATGCTACTCTAAAGATACCGTTATCAACGGCCCTGAATGGCGGCAAAATTTCCGTCAGCGGCCTGCCCGGTGGCTCACAGACGGTCGACATCCCGGCCAACTCTGCCAATGGTCAAACCATCAGCGTCGACACCTATCAGGGAGTTTTTCATCTCAAGCTCGACATTGAAGATGAGCATCCGTTCAAAGTCAAAGGGCATAACATCGAAACTACGATCAGTATCAATCTGGCCCAGGCGATTCTTGGCAGCAAGATCAAACTGCGCAGTCCACGCGGCGAAGAATTCATTGTCACCATTCCCGCAGGTAGTCAGAATGGCGATGTACTTAGGCTGCGCGGCCAGGGTCTTGGCGGCGATTTGCTGGTAAAGCTTGAAGCGACAATTCCCAAAAATCTGAGCGAATCACAGAAGCAGGCTTTTATCGAACTTGCCAGAAAAATGGACTGGAAATACTAGTTAACACCAGCAAAAGTTTGACCTGCCCCGATGTTGTGGTAAGATGTCTGCATGATCAGAATCAAACTACTATTTCTGCTGTCACTTCTTCTGGTTGCAACCTGCAGTTCAGCGCTGACCCTCGATCCCCTTGAAGGAGTTACAATTTTACTGGACCCGGGGCATGGCGGAACTGATCCTGGAGCAATTGGGCCGACCGGCCTGAAAGAGTCGGACACGAATCTGCGTGTTGCCCGATACCTGAAAATGCTTCTTGAGGCTGACGGTGCTCAAGTTTTCATGACGCGCAACGACGACAGTTATTTGAGTCTTGGGCAAAGAGTCGAGAAAGCTAAAGAGCTTGCGCCCGACCTTTTCGTGTCGATTCATCACAATGCTTCGCTGCGACCGCGAAAAACCAACCGCAGCGAGATATATTACAATGCCCTCGATAACGGCCTGTCACAAATGGCTGGGCAAAAGATGATCGATCGTCTTGAATCTTTCGGTTTCGGGGAAGAATCAATCATCGTTCCCGGCGGCTTCTTCGTTTTACGCAATAACCCCGCCCCTTCAGTTTTAACCGAAGGCAGTTACATCTCGATTCCGGAAATCGAAAAACAGCTCAAAACCGGCAAAGCACTGACCGACCAGGCCGAAGCTTTGCGCAGGGCAATTCGGGAGACCTTTTCAGACGGGCCTCTCAAGATCAAATTTTTCGTTTCTGGAACCCCGGTGAAAATCAATACGACCTTTTTCAATTTTATTTTTGCCGCGAACAAGCCGGTCATACGAGTGCGAGCCCGCCTTACCGATTCGGAGCAGAAGGGTTTCGGCTTTGACCTGTTGCCCTCGATGGGCAATGCCTATCGTTTCTACAACACCGAACCACTGCAAAGCGGCAATTATGATCTGCAACTGACCTTTTTTGCCAAAGACGGCACCGTTGCCCCAAGACTAACAGTTCCGGTTTCGGTCGAACTACCATTTGGCCCAAGCCTGATCAAGCCGATTGCGCCTTTCATTCCTGCCGGTTATAAAGGCAAGTTTCCGATCTCGGTCGAATTGCGTGACAACGATGGCCGCCTGAACACCCGGGTCGCACCGATAGCCGTTTTTTACGGCGAAACCGGTCAGGTTATCGGCAAATCTGAAAGCGATGGCATCACCACGTTTTTACTCGAACTTGACGGCACAGAAACCTCATCGGTCGAAATTCGCGTAGTATACGACAGTCAAATTCTTGCCCACCGCTTCATACCGGTCAAAGAACCGCAGAAGCGCTTTGTTCTCGGCAGGATTCGCGGCCAGGACCGGGGACCAGAAGGAGACGGGGTCGACAACGTCAAAATCAGTTATGGTATCAGCCAGACCTCTACCATTAAGGGTGGGTATTTCTTTCTGGAATATCCCATGATTTACGACAACATGAAACTGGAACTCAACCCGCCAATGGGTTATGGCACATCAGAACACTGGATAAAAACCCGTGGAGAACCGGTTTTTCTTGAAACGATCTGGCTCGACCCGATTGCTCCAAAACTTATGGGCAAAAAAATCGGCATCATGGCACCGCGAGGCTTCGATGACCCGCTGCGCGAACTGGTCAAGGATCTAATGTCAGCTGGTGTCGAGGTAACACGTCTCAATCTTCCTGAGAATATGAACAAACCTGAATATCAGGCAGTTCTTGAAATCAATCTCAAAAATGATTTTGACCTGATTTTGTCGCTGAAAAATGAAACCGTAAAACAAATCGTCGCCCGACATTATCACCGGGGCGGCAAAGGGAAAAAGCTCGCCGACCGTCTGGCAAGCAATCTTGCCGATTCTGCCGCCGCCATCAAACTAGCGGTCATGGCCGGCAGTGACTATGAAATATCGCACACCGGAGCGACATCACTGGTGTTGGCATTCCCACAGGAAACACCACCCGGATTCGTCGATCTGGCGTTAAAACATCTGTTTGAAGTGTTGAAATCTGAAATTTAAACTACAGAGGAATTATGGAAAAGGAAAACAACCCCAATCTGACCCCTGAAGAGCAGCGTTACCAGAAAGAAACCCATTGCCCGAGCTGTGGGCGATTTACCGGGATTTTTACCCGATGTCCTTATTGCCAGGCTCTGGTCGATAAGCGTTTATCGATCAAGGCGTTCAAATTGATCGCCGTGCTTACCTCGACAATCGGGCTGATGATGCTGCTGTTCTATGCACAGCATGTTGAAACACCTGCGGTCATGATCAAAGATCTCGGTCCGCTGAGCAACTTCGCTCACGTCAGAGTCACCGGCAAGGTTGAACGCAGTTTTGGCATTCATCCGCAATGGGGTTCGCTTGGATTCATTATCGAGCAGGAAGAAGAAGGCAAAGAGCCGCTAACCATAAGAGTCTCGGCCTATTCCAAAGTGGCCAGGGAAATCGAGAAGCG